>UQIL01000005.1 GCA_900541025.1 uncultured Collinsella sp.
GACGGCGCGGACGGTCGCTGCGCTCGGAGCGCTCGCGACGCGGACGCTCACGGCGCTGGAAGTGCTCGCCGTCGCCCTCGGAAGCACCCTCGGCGCGAGCCGGGGCCTCGGGCTTGTCAAGACGATCGAGCGAGATCTTGCCGCGATCATCGACTTCGATGACGACGACCTTGACCTCGTCGCCCACGTTGAGGACGTCCTCGACCTTCTCCACGCGGCCCTTGGCGACGCGAGAGATGTGCAGCAGGCCGTCCTTACCGGGCAGCAGGTTGACGAAGGCGCCGAAGGGCTGGATGGAGACCACGCGACCGGTGTACTCCTCGCCCGGCTCGGGAACCTTGATGATGAGCTTGATGCGCTCGACAGCCTGGTCCACGGACTCGCCGGTGCCGCCGACAAAGACGGTGCCGTCCTCCTGGATGTCGACCGAAGCGCCGGTCTCATCCTGGATACCGCGGATGACCTTACCGCCGGAACCGATGACGTCGCGGATCTTGTCGGTCGGAACCTGGATGGAGACGATGCGCGGAGCGGTGCTGCGCGTGGTGTGGCGCGGCTCGGGGATCACATCGAGCATCTTCTGCAGGATGAAGGCGCGACCCTCCTTGGCCTGCTGCAGGGCGCGGGCCAGGATGTCGAAGGTGAGGCCGGTGGCCTTGTTGTCCATCTGCAGGGCGGTGATGCCCTCGGTGGTGCCGGCGACCTTAAAGTCCATGTCGCCCAGGAAGTCCTCGAGACCCTGGATGTCGGACAGGACCACGGTCTTACCCTCCTCCTGGATCAGGCCCATGGCGATACCGGAGACCGGGCGCTTAATGGGCACGCCGCCGTCCATAAGGGCGAGCGTAGAACCGCAGGTCGAAGCCATCGAAGAGGAGCCGTTGGACTCCATGACCTCGGAGACGACGCGGATGGCGTAGGGGAACTCGTTCTCGTCGGGAAGCACCGGAAGCAGAGCGCGCTCTGCCAGATTGCCGTGACCGATCTCGCGACGCTTGGGGCTGCCCATGCGGCCGGTCTCGCCGGTGCAGAACGGCGGGAAGTTGTAGTGGTGCATGTAGCGCTTGCCCTCGGTGGGCTCGATGGTATCCAGACGCTGGCCCTCGTTGAGCATGCCGAGCGACAGGACGGAGAGCACCTGGGTCTGGCCGCGCTGGAACAGACCGGAGCCGTGAACGAGCGGCAGGTAGTTGTCCTTCACCATGATGGGACGGATCTCGTCGGCGGCACGGCCGTCGACGCGCTCGCCGGTCTCGACGACCATAGTGCGCATGGCCTTCTTCTCGAGCTTCTTGAGCGCCACGGGGATCTCGCGCTCCCAAGCAGCCTGCTCCTCATCGGTGAACTCGGCGCGGATGGACTCCTTCAGAGCCTCGACCTTGCCGATACGGGAGAGCTTGTCGGCGTCGCGCAAGGCGGCTGCCATCTCGTCGTAGTGGGCGAAGATGCGCTCCTGGACCTCCTCGACGGGCTGGTCGAGCGGGTACTCCTTCTTGACGATGGGGCCGTTGACCTGCTCCCACTCGGCGACGAACTCATCCTGAGCCTGGCAGAAGGCAGCAAGGGCCTCCTGGCCAAACTTCATGGCGGCGAGCATGTCGTCCTCAGAGATCTCCTCGGCGCCGGCCTCGACCATCGAGATGAAGTCGGCGGAGCCGCCCAGCTCCAAGTCCAGATCGGAGTTCTCGCGCTCCTCGTAGGTGGGGTTGACGATAAACTCGCCGGTCTCCACGTTACGGCCGATGCGCACGCAGGCAAGCGGGCCCTCGAAGGGCACGCCGCCGAGCGTCATGGCCAGGGAAGCACCCATGACGTTGATGACGTCAAAGGGGTTGACCTGGTCGGCGACAAGCGAGGTAGCGACGATGTGCACCTCGTTGCGGAAGCCGTCCGGGAAGCTCGGGCGAATCGGACGGTCGATCATGCGCGCGGTGAGCGTGGCCTTCTCGCTGGGACGGCCCTCACGCTTGAGGTAGCCACCCGGGATGCGGCCGGCGGCGTACATCTTCTCGTTGAAGTCGACGGTCAGCGGGAAGAAGTCGTAGTTCTTACGCTCCTTGGAGACGACCACGGTGTCGAGCATCGTGGTGTCACCCTGCTTGACCAGGCAGGCGCCGGTGGCCTGCTTGGCAAGCTCGCCCGACTCAAAGGTGTAGGTCTTGCCGTACAGCTCAAAGGTCTTGGATACGAGTGTCATTGTTCTCCTTTACCCCGCAGACCCCTTGCCTGCGGGCTTCTCATGTGACGCGGGCCCCCTGCCCCCGCCACGCTTCAGAGCGTGATTGTTCGCGCCCTTACACAAAAAGAGCGCCCCGCTGCGCAGGACGCTCTTAGCATGTACAAATCCTACTGGATGTTGTCGCGGATGCCCAGAGCCTTGATGAGCTCACGGTACTCAACGATGTCGTTCTTCTTGATGTAGGAGAGAAGACGACGACGACGGCCGACGAGCATGAGCAGGCCACGACGGGTGTGGAAGTCCTTCTGGTGGGACTTCATGTGCTCGGTCAGCTCCTTGATGCGCTCGGACAGGATGGCGACCTGAACCTTGGGGTTGCCGGTGTCGACCGGGGTGTTACCGAACTGGGCAGTCAGCTCCGCCTTGCGCTCTTTGGAAACAGTCATTGTTTCACCTTTCGTTTTACGTCGCCCGCGGGCGACTCGATTCGCCTCGGACTGGGAAGCCGCCGGTGGAGCGAGCAACCAAGGTCGAGGTACCAACAGGTCGGCATGATACCACAAGCAGCCCGCGCCTGCGCATCATCACCGACCCAACATGAATTCCATCGCACGGAGGCGTTGATCGGTGTGCGTCGCAGCCCAAACATGCGAAAGCCCCAGCAAAAAGGCTGCGGTATGCGGGTCGATTCGCTCGGCCATGAGCGCATCGAAGGTCATGGACATGAGGGCGCGCAGCCATGCGGTCTCACCGGTCGACACCAGTTCGGCACCTGGAACGCTCGACGCGCACGACCCACACATGAGACCGCCCGCCTGGGGTGAAAAATACGACAGCATGGGGTCTCCGCACAGCACGCAGGCCGAAAAATCGGGTCGATAGCCAACGTGCGACAGCAGCTTAAAGACATATGCCGCCACAAGTAGGTCCATATGCGCCGTGTCAAGTCCGCTGCCCACCAGGGCAAGCGCTCGCTGCGTTATAGCAAAGGTAAACGGGTCCTCGGTGTCCTCGAACGAGCACACGCGCGCAACCTCGGCGATCGCGCTTGCGGCGCAGGTCGTCTCGTAATCGGGCGCAGCGCCGAGCGGCGCCTCCATAAGCTCGGCCTGGGAAACCACGTCGAGTGACCGTCCATGTGCGAGCAGCATATCGACCGTACAGAACAGCTCGCAGCGCGCAGCCAGGCGTCCGCCGGGTTTGCGGGCGCCCTTTGCCACGGCACGAACCTGCTGCCCCCGCTCGTCAAGCATCGTCAAGATCAAGTCGGTCTCTTTGAGCTTAGTCTTATCGAGCACGAGCACTTTCGTGCGATATGTCCGGGAGCCTGCCATGCGCGCCGCGCGTCCTTAGTCCTCGGCGTTGTAGCCAAAACGACGAATCTGGGCCTCGTCGTCGCGCCAGCCAGCCTTGACCTTCACGTCCAGCTCCAAAAAGACCTGCGTACCAAAAATGCGCTCAAGATCGCGACGGGCGTCGATACCGATATGCTTGATCATCTCGCCGCCCTTACCGATGATGATGCCCTTTTGGCCCTCGCGCTCGACGTAAATGGTGGCGTGCACGCGCAGCACCTTCTTGGTCTGCTCAAGCGCATCGCAGATCACGCCAACGGAGTGCGGAATCTCATCACGGGTGCGGCGCAAGACCTTCTCGCGCACAAACTCGGCAACGAGCGTCTCATCGGAAGCGTCGGTACCCATGTCCTCGGGGAACCAACGCGGACCCTCGGGCAAAAAGTGCGCAACGGTCTCGATAAAGGCATCGACGTTGAAGTTCTTGACCGACGACGTCACGATCTCGTCGTCATATTCCATGAGCTCGTGGGCAGCCTTAAGCTGTTCCATGACCTGTGCGGGGTCGGCCTCATCGGCCTTAGTGAGCACCAGGACCTTCTTGCAACGGGCGCATCTGACGCGCTCGGCAACCCAGGCGTCTCCCCTGCCGATCGGTTTGGTGGCATCAATCAAAAAAGCGACGACATCGACATCGTTCAGCTCGAACAGCGCGCTCTTGTTGAGCTCGGATCCCAGACCGTCCTTGGGCTTATGAATACCCGGGGTATCGACAAAGACCAGCTGGTAGCCGGGACGGTTGACGACGGCGCGCATGCGGCGGCGGGTCGTCTGGGCCACCGGCGAGGTGATGGCGACCTTTTTGCCATAGCAGGCATTAAGCAGCGTGGACTTGCCGGCGTTGGGACGACCGACCAGGGCCACAAAACCGCTGCGGAAACCGGGCTCCACGTCACCAAAGCCCGCGAGGCTGTCGCCCTCGTCGCACAGGGCGTCGAGCTCCTCGTCGCTCATGCCCTCAAACGGGTCGAACTCCTCGACATCCTCGAGCTCCTCGGTATCCACCGCGTCCAGAACCTCGTCGTCCAGAACCTCATCGGTAGGCTGCGTATTATCGGACATGGGAATCCCTTTCTAAATAAAGCCAAGCGCGTGGGCAAAGACCAGCAGGCCCACGATTGCGGCGGTGATGGAAAGAACGTACACGGAAGCGGCGGCGATATCCTTGGCGCGCTTTGCCAGCGGATGAAGTTCCTGGGTCGCCAGGTCGACGATCGCCTCCATGGCGGTATTGCACAGCTCGCCGTGAATCACCAGGCCACAGCAGATGATAACCGTGGCCCACTCGGCAATGTCGAGGCCGATAATGCAGCCGGCAATGACGGTACACACGCCCGCCACGAGCATGACCTTGATGTTACGCTCGGTTTTAACGGCGGTGACAAAGCCCTCCATGGCGTAGGAGAACGACTTTAAAAAGGACGGATGGTCCTTGTTCGATCCGGGAATCATAGACGGCTCCTAGTCGTGGGCATGGTTGGTGATGGGACCGACGTGAACCAACTTGGGGTCCTCACCGCGCTCGAGCGCCAGATCGCGCAGGATGGCATCCTCACGGGCCTCCATGACCTCGGCCTCGTCGTCCTCGATGTGGTCATAGCCCAGCAGGTGCAGCATTCCGTGTACGAGCATCAGACGGCACTCGTCAGCGGGGCTATTGCCAAAACCGGGGGCCTGACGGGCAATAACCTGAGGGGCCAAGATAATATCGCCGAGCTCGAGCGTCTCATCGGCGGGAATGTCATCGTCGAAGGCCGAATCGCACTCAAACGAAAGCACATCGGTGGTGCGGTCGATACCGCGCCACTCGTGGTTGAGCTCGTGCATCTCGTCCTCGTCGACATACGAAAGGGAAATCTCGACTCCACGTTCAACGCCCTCGGCGGCAAGCACAACCTCGCAGATGTGCTCCACCTCCTGCGCGTCGAGCAGCGTATCGAGCTCGGCATCGTTGCTGATCAATACACTCAACGGGACTCCTTTCGGTCGCGCGGGCGCTGCTCGCGCACGTCATCATAAGCTTCATATGCTTCGACGATACGACCCACCAGGGCATGGCGCACCACGTCGGCACGCTCGAGGTGAGAAAATGCGACATCGTCGACACGGCCCAAAATCTGCTCAACGTCAGCAAGACCGCCACGACGACCCACCAGGTCGCGCTGGCTCAGGTCGCCGGTAATCACGAACTTGGAGTTGAACCCAAGGCGTGTCAGGAACATCTTCATCTGCTCGGGCGTGGTATTTTGCGCCTCGTCGAGCACCACGAAGGCATCACTCAGTGTGCGGCCGCGCATGTAGGCAAGCGGGGCGATCTCGATCACGCCACGCTCCATAAGCTCATCGGTGCGCTCGCGATCCATCATGTCAAAAAGGGCGTCGTAGAGCGGACGCATGTAGGGGTCGATCTTTTCCTCAAGGGTACCGGGCAAAAAGCCCAGATTCTCCCCCGCCTCGACAACCGGACGCGTCAAGATCAAACGGCCCACCTCGTGACGCTTGAGCGCGGCAACGGCGAGCGCCATGGCCAGATAGGTCTTACCGGTACCGGCAGGACCCAAGCCAAAGGTGATGGTATGCGAGCGAATGGCATCCACGTAGCGCTTTTGCCCGAGCGTCTTGGGACGAATGACGCGGCCGCGATACGAAAGCAGCACGTCATCGCGAAGCGACGTAGCCTCGTGCTCACCGTCGCGCAGGACGGCCAGGCAGCGAGAGACATCGTCGGCAGACAGCGTGCGCCCGGCGGCCGCCTCGCGAAAAGCGTGCTCGAAAAAGCGCGCCACGAGTTCGACCTCGTCCGGGTCGCCGCTCACGGCGATGCTATCGCCACGGGCGACCACATGAGCGCGAACCAAGCTCTCGAGCGCACGAAGGACGCCGTCGCCGGCGCCCAAAACGCGCGAGGGATCAATTCCCTCGGGAACGGTAAGTCTAATCTTCGAGGCTTCCATGAACCTCCCTGCGTGCATGGACCAAGCCGGAATCATCGACTCCGATGATAGCAACATCGAGCAGGCACGGGGCTGTAAGTCCACAGGTATCGTCAAGACGGGCATGATGGAACGAGCCGAGCGTCAGGTTGTCACCATACTCGAGCACGGCACGCTCGACCGTGCCCACGCGACGACGAGCGTCGGCAATGGCGAGCTCCTGTGCGTCGGCCCGCATACGGCGGCTGCGCTCGGCCATAACCTCGGGCGGCACCTGGCCGGGCATCTCGGCAGCAAGGGTGCCGGGACGCTTGCTGTAGCGGAACACGTGCATACGCGAGAAACCCACACGGCGGCACAGCGCCAGCGACTCCTCGAATTCCTCGTCCGTCTCACCGGGAAAACCGACGATAACGTCGCACGAAAGGGACGCCTGCGGCAGGTTGGCGCGAATCATGCGCACCGTGTCCTCGAAGGCCTCGGCGCTATAGGGGCGGCCCATGCGATGCAGGGTCGCCGTGCAGCCGGACTGCACGGGCAGGTGCAAAAACGGGGCGATGCGCTGCGGATAGCGCGCCATAACCTTAAGCAGGCGCTCAGAGATATCCATGGGCTCGACCGAGGAAATGCGCACATGCGGAATAGACGTGCGCTCCATGATGGCCTCGAGCAGCTCATCGATTTCGACATGCTCGTCGGTCGCGCTCTTGCCATCGTAGGCACCCAGGTTCACACCGGTCAGCACCACCTCGGGCACGCCGGCCTCCTGGGCCTCGCGAACTTGCTCGAGCACGGACTCGACGGGCACGGAACGCTCGGGGCCGCGCGCCTTCCACACAATGCAATAGGTGCAGCGATGGTTGCAGCCATCCTGAATCTTCACGCCCAGGCGAGAGCGACCGAGCGCATCGACCACCTCGCCATCGCTGCAGGCGGGAACGCTATCGGACTCAACGCCCAGCACCTCGCAGACGCGCTCGGCGACGTCAATCTTGGACGGTTCGGCGATCACGCGATCCGAAAGCTCCAACAGCTCCTCGGGATGCAGGTTGACGACGCAGCCGGTTACGACCACGTAAGGGTCGTTAGGATGGGCCAGCGCATGACGGACGGCCTTACGGGTCTTGGCCTCGGCCTCGCCCGTAACGGCACAGGTGTTAATGACGATCAGATCGGCATCCTGGGGATCCACAATAGCAAAGCCCAGGCGCATAAGATCGGCAGTGATACGGTCAGACTCAACCCGGTTGACGCGGCAGCCGAGGTTGACGACGGAAATATGGGGTGCGAGCACGCGGGCTCCTTAATCGAGGATATCGTCGAGGGCACTCTTGATACGGTCGGTCACCGACTTCTTACCGGAAGCGACGTCATCGCCCATCTCATCGGCAAAAGCACGGAGCAGCTCGTGTTGCTTATTGGAAAGATTGGTGGGAACGACCACGCGCAGTTGCACGATCAGGCGACCACGCGAACCGCCACCGCCAATGCGCGGCATGCCGTAATTATTGACGCTCACGGTGTCGCCGTACTGTGTACCAGCAGGGACCGTCACCTTGACGACCTCATCGGGCATAATGCCCTCGACCTCGATCTCGCAGCCGAGCGCTGCCTGCGCAATCGAAATATCGCTCACGAGGTACAGGTCGTCACCGTTGCGCTTAAAACGCTCGTGGTCGGCGACGCGCACGTTGACGATCAGATCGCCCGAGGGCTCGCCGCGAAGGCCAGCCTCGCCAAAGCCGCTCACGCGCAGCTGGCGACCGGTCGAAACGCCGGCGGGGATATCGATGTCGATCTTTTCATGCGAAGGCGTGCGGCCCTGACCGTCGCAGGTCTCGCAGGGATGATCGATGACCGTGCCCTCGCCGTGGCAGTCGGGACAAGGCGAAGAGGACTGAACCTGGCCCAGGAACGAACGCTGGACCGTCGTGACATAGCCCGTGCCGTGGCAGCGGCTGCACTGCTTTTCCTGCGCGCCCTCGGCCCTACCGGTGCCATTGCAATCCTCACAGGGAGCAAGGCGGTCATAGCTGATCGTCTTTTTGCACCCGAGTGCCGCCTCCTCGAGCGTCACCGAAAGGGAGATGGCCATGTCGCGGCCGCGACGACGCTCACGGCGATTTCGGGCGCCACCGCCGGCACCGCCGCCAAAGAACGACGAGAAGAGGTCGTCCATGCCCATGCCGCCAAAGATATCGTTAATGTCGACGTAGCCCGAACCACCAGGGCCGTCGGCAATGCCGTAACGGTCGTAGTTAGCACGCTTCTGCTCATCGGAAAGAACGGAATATGCCTCGTTGAGCTCTTTGAACTTGGCCTCGGCCTCGGGGTCGTCCGAAACGTCCGGGTGTACGGTACGGGCCTTCTTTAGAAACGCGCGCTTAATCGTCCGCGCGTCGGCATCCTTGTCGACGCCAAGCACCTCGTAGTAATCCCTATTTTCCGACACGACCGAATCCTTCCGACTTTCATTATTGTCACAGTGCGTCCTATACCCAAGCTGGGCCGGCCGCAAACAGAGGGTTTGATGTTATTGCATTGCGTAGGGTGAAAGCATGGCACGTTGCGAGCAGCTCGCAAACCAAACCGACACGAGCGCAAACATAAATCCGTTGGCAAAACCGTTGGCAAACTGCATCGCGCCGCGCTTCCACCACAGCAGGCTGCGGTGCAGCACGCCGTCCGAAAGCACCATGAACAGGCCCATGGCAAACGGAATAAAGCACATCACGGCAAAGGCCGAGAACACGCCCGAGATGGCCGATAGCACCAAAAACGGCGCCACGATGCCCATCAGGTAAAAACCGGTACGGGCCTTGCCTTCCAGGCGCTCGGCCTCAACATGGGCGCGACCGACCAGATCACCGCCAGAGGCGCCGTTGGTGCCGGCGTGACCCATGCCGCCAATACGGACCTCGTCGCCATCGTGCGTGCCGGCGGGAAACTCAATCGTCTGCTCGGAGGTCACACGGGTCCGCCCGCTGCCGCCGCAATCGGGACAGGGGTCGGCGACGACCTTACCGGAGCCACCGCACTCAGGGCAGACCGACTGGAACGTGCCGGCACCAAACAGAAAGGACAGGTCGACATCGATGTGACCGCGACCGCCGCAGCTCGGACAGGTATGTGCATGCTCGGACGAAACAGAGCCCGAACCACCGCAGTTGTTACAGGTATCGAAGCGCGTGTAGCGGACGGTCTTGCGGGCACCGCCCTTTGCCTCCTTGGCGTCGAGTTTGATATCGACGACCACGTTGGCGCCGTTCTCGGGATTGTAGGCAGCCTGCCCGCGACGCGGCTGGCCCCAGGCGCCACCAAAGGGAAAACCGCCCTCAAAGGGATTGCCATAGCCCGCGCTGCCGGCGTAGCCGCCGCCATAGGGCGAAGCCGTAGGAGCGCCGGCGAAGGGGTTGCCCGAACGCATGGCGTCGTAGCGCGAACGCTTCTGCTCGTCCGAAAGCACGGCGTAGGCCTCGGAAACCTCTTTAAACTTTTCCTCGGCATCCGGCTCTTTGTTGACGTCCGGATGGAGCTTGCGGGCCTTTTGCTGGAAGGCCTTTTGAATATCACGCGAGGTGGCGTCCTTGGAGACACCCAGAATCTCGTAGTAATCTTTTTCGTTCATCGTCGCCATGCGCGGCAACCTCCTGCTCAAAGCAGCGTATATATTGCGGTAATTCTACCCGAGCGGTCTATGCTAGACCCCAAAACAGCTCGAACAGAACATTTCCATCGAGCCAACCTAGGTGTGTCGGCGCTAAACGGGCGCGGGCGCGGCCTGCGACGACATCTGCCGAAGTGAAGGATCCCTCATGGGCCCCGAGCGCCTCGGGCACCCACGTGGCAAGTCCCAATTCGAGCGCGTGATCGCAGGCAGCTGCCAACTCGCCCGTTGGGATGACGAAAGCTGCACGAACCAACAGGTCGGACGCGACACCGCGCGTCATGCGACAAGCGAGCATCAGGTCTTCAGCCGCAGCCTCGCGCTGCGACAGATATTCGGTCTCGAACGCCATCGCGTCATCGTCACGTTGCACCAGACGCACGCGGTACGCATCGCCTCGAGAAGACACGCCGGGGAACAAACCTGCGAGACGGTCGAAATCCTCGGCGTCGAGCATGCCCGCGGCAGAACGACCCAGGCCCAGATAGCCCCGTCCGGTCCAGTAGGCAATGTTATGGGCGCACTCATGGCCGTCGAGCGCGTAGCTCGCCACCTCATACGGGTGATAGCCGGCGGCACCCAGGAGCTCGCGTGCCAAGTCCATGCACGAAGCCTGAAAATCCTCGTCGGGCTCGAGCGACTCGTCGCGGCGCGCCATGCGATAAAGGGGCGTCCCCTCCTCAAGCGTGAGCGGGTAGACCGACACATGATGCGGGGCCGCCACCAGCACGCCATCGAGCGTGCGCTTCCAACTCGCTGCGGTCTGCCCGGGAAGTCCGCACATAAGGTCGCACGACACATCAAGCCCAGCGTTCTTGACCGTCGCGATGGCGGCGAGCGCCCGATCGGCATCGTGAATACGGCCGATGGCAGTAAGTTCGGCGTTATCGAGCGTTTGCACGCCCAGAGAGACGCGTGTGACACCAACCTTGACAAGTGCAGTAGCAAGCTCGGCGGTCAGCGACTCGGGATTGGCCTCGCAGGTAAACTCAACGGGGGCACACCACGCACGAATACGCCGCGCCAGCTCCACCAGGCGCTCCCCCGCCAGCGACGGCGTACCGCCGCCAACATAGACGGTGCGGATCTGGTCAAGGGCATCAGCCTTACCAAAAGCATCGAGACGCGCGAACAACTGCTCAAAATAGGCATCGAGCGCAGCGCTCAGGTCGCACGGAGCAAAACTGCGCGAGTCAAAGTCGCAGTACCGGCACTTTTGGGCGCAAAACGGCACGTGCACGTACAGTGCGGTAACGGCCACCCTTAAGCCTCCAGAGGATGAGGGGGCACCGATTCGCCGGCGGCAAGGGCGGCCTCGCAGGCCACCACATCGCGCTCGATCTCATCGACCAGTGCCATAAACTCCTCGTAAGTGGAACAGCGCACCACATGGGCACGCCAAGCGGCGGCATGGGGCATGCCTTTTAAGTACCAGCTTGCATACGTGCGGGCACGCGACATGAGCGGCAGGAGCTCATGCGTCAGCGTTAGGTGCTCACGCAGGGCGTCCAGGCGCTCGACCGAGCTGCGCGGCGGCACCGGTATGCCATCGAGCGCAAGAGCGCGAGCATCACCAAAGACCCAGGGATTACCGTAGATACCGCGCGCGATAAACACCGCGCTGGCACCCGAGTTGCGCAGATGCTCCGCGGCATCCTCGGCCGAGAACACATCGCCCGAACCAATCACGGGAATCTCAACGGCGTCGGCAACCTCATCGACGACCGACCAATCGGCCTGGCCCGTATAGAGCTGCGTGGCGCAACGACCATGCACGGCGACTGCGGCAGCCCCTGCGCCCTCAAGCATCTGGGCAAATGTCGCGGCATTGCGGTCCTCGGCATAAAAACCTTTGCGAATCTTGACGGTCACGGGCACGTGCGCCGCGCCCACCGTGGCCTCGACGATCTTCTCCGCCAGGTCGGGCGTGCGCATGAGCGCCGAGCCCTCGCCCTTGGTAACGACCTTGCGGGCGGGGCATGCCATATTGATATCGATGAGCGACAGGCGATCGCCAACGCGCTCCTCGACGGCAGCGACGGCGCTCGCAAACTGATCGGGCTTGGAGCCAAAGAGTTGCACGCAAATCTGCTGCTCCTCGTCGGCCGGTAGCACCAGGCGCCAGGTCTTGTTGCTGGCATAGGCAAGGCCCGCCACGCTCACCATCTCGCTGTAGGCAAGGTTGGCACCGCGACGGCGGCACATGATGCGGTAGGCAGGGTCGGTCACGCCCGCCATGGGAGCCATAAGGAACGGCTGCTCGGCATAGGCGCCCAGCAGCCGCTTGCTGTATTCAGAAAGCGCCATAGACCTACTCGTCCACCTTGAGGATCGCCATAAAGGCCTCCTGCGGGACCTCGACCGATCCGATGGCCTTCATGCGCTTCTTGCCCTCTTTCTGCTTCTCGAGCAGCTTGCGCTTACGCGAGATATCGCCGCCGTAGCACTTAGCAAGCACGTCCTTGCGACGCGCCTTGACGGTGGAGCGGGCAATGATCTTATTGCCGATAGCACCCTGGATGGGCACCTCGAACAGCTGACGCGGGATGATCTCCTTAAGCTTGTCGCACAGGCCACGGGCCAGACCATAGGCCTTGTCCTTGTGGACGATAAACGACAGCGCGTCCACCTCGTCGCCCGAAAGCAAGATATCGAGCTTAACGAGCTCGGAGGGACGGTACTCGTTGAACTCGTAGTCGAGCGAGGCATAGCCCTTGGTACGACTCTTGAGCTGGTCAAAGAAGTCCAGGATGAGCTCGGCGAGCGGCATGTCAAAGCGCATCTCGACCGATTTGCTCGTGAGATGGATCATGTCGGTTGTAATGCCACGGTGCTCGATAGCGAGCTGCATGACGGCACCCGTATACTCGGGCGGGCAGATGATCTTAGCCTTGAGGTAGGGTTCCTCGATACGCTCGATGCGCGTGGCCTCGGGAAGATCCTGCGGGCTACGGACATCAATCATCTCGCCGTCAGTCTTGTAGACGTGATAGTCCACCGAGGGGCTCGTGGCAATGAGGTCCAAGTTGAACTCGCGCTCCAGGCGTTCCTTGACGACCTCCATGTGCAGCAGGCCCAGGAAGCCCACGCGGAAGCCAAAGCCGAGCGCCACCGAGGTCTCGGGCTCCCACACCAACGACGGGTCGTTGACGTGCAGCTTATCGAGGGCGTCACGCAGGTTCTCGTAGTCCTTGTTATCGATCGGGAACAGGCCCGTATAGACCATGGGCTTGGCCTCGCGGTAACCAGGAAGCGGCTCGGGGCAGGGGTTCGACGCCCAGGTAAGGGTGTCGCCCACGCGAACGGCCTCGGGGTCCTTCAGGCCCGTGACCACGTAGCCGACCTCGCCAACCGTCAGCGCGTCAACCGGGGTCTCGGCAGGACGCTTGACGCCCACGCCGTCGACCAAAAAGTCGCCCTCTGCCTGCATCATGCGCAGGGTATCGCCCTTTTTGATGGAGCCGTCAAAGACGCGCACCGTGGCCACCACGCCGCGATACTCGTCAAAGTACGAATCCAGAATGAGCGCTTTGAGCGGCGCGTTCGCATCGCCCTTAGGCGGAGAGATCAAAAAGACGATGGACTCTAGCAGATCGTGAATACCCTCGCCGGTCTTGCCCGACACGCACACGGCATCATCGGCGGGAATTGCCAGGTCATCCTCGATCTCGGTCTTGACCTCGTCGGGATGGGCCGAGGGCAGGTCAATCTTGTTGATGGCAGGAACAATATCCAGATTGGCGTTCATAGCGAGCGTCGCGTTGGAGACGGTCTGCGCCTCGACGCCCTGCGTGGCGTCGACAACGAGCACCGCGCCCTCACAGGCTGCCAGCGAGCGCGAGACCTCGTAGGTAAAGTCAACGTGGCCCGGCGTATCGATCAGGTTGAACTGATACGTCTCGCCATCGTCGGCGTCATAGGAAACGCGGACGGCATTGGACTTGATCGTAATGCCGCGCTCGCGCTCGATATCCATGGTGTCGAGCAGCTGCGACTCCATGTCGCGCTCGTCGACGGTATGGGTGAGCTCGAGGATACGGTCACTGATCGTGGACTTGCCATGGTCGATGTGCGCAACAATTGAGAAGTTGCGGATGTGGGAAATGTCAATTGAAGTATTCATGCGGACTATCTTACCCGAGCGATACAAAAAATGGAGCCTGTTCCATAAAACAGGCTCCATTTATGCGCGTAATCTGTGTGGTGTGAAATTTACAACTTAGGCGTTGATGCTGTTCACGAGCTTGGCAAGACCGGACTTGCGGTTGGAAGCCTGGTTCTTGTGGATAACATGCTTGGCGGCAGCCATGTCGAGACGCTTGGTGACGGTCTTGAGGGCAGCCTGGGCCTTCTCGGCGTCGCCCTCGGCGACGGCGGACTGGACGTGCTTGGTCAGCGTCTTGAGCTCGGACTTGACAGCCTTGTTACGCATGCGAGCTGCCTCATTGGTGCGGATACGCTTCTTCTGAGACTTGATGTTTGCCACTTCTGGAGTTCCTTTCGAGTTCCTTGCAAAAAATGTATGACACCTCTGAGACACGGTGAGGTCATGCAAGCGCCTACTATAGCACGCTCCCCCTCAAAGGGATAGAACGAATTTGTCAAATAGGCAGGTATCATCACGATTTTCTCAAGATGTTCGTAATCCAGAGCAAAAGCGCGGTCTGAGAATCGGCCGAACCCTTCAGCGCGAGCTCCACATCGACCGCGCCCTCGAGCGCTGCGACGAGCTCTGCCATCGAAAAGCGACGTGACCAGGTCAGGTGATTCTTGACCTGCCAGGACTGGAGCTTAAGTGTTGCGGCCAACTCACGACCCTGTCCGCGCGCATCGAGCGCCTTGGCAACGACAAGCTCGCGGATGCGGCCGCACAGCAATGTGTAAGTCCACACGTAGCTCTTGGCGGGCAGTAGATTGAAGAGTTCGAGCGAGCGGCGCATGTCACGGGCCGAGACCGCATTGAGAAAGTCCCAGGGCTGAACCTCGGCCGTACGTACAATCCAGCGCTCAACGTCGGCAAGCTCAATCTGGGGCGCCTCGACCATCTGGGCAAGCTTAGCCAAGTCGTTATCGAGCATGCGGGTGTTCTCACCCGAACGCGAGACGAGCTCCTCGGCGGCCGACGTCGAGATCGACTTGCCGTGCTGCGTCGCCATCTGCTGCACGCGGCGCGGTAGCTCCCAGCGCTTGGTACCGGAGCAATCGATCACCGCCTTCTTGTCGATCTTGGCGATCGCCTTATACAGGCGCGTGTTCTTGGCAAGCGAGTCGGCGATGATGAGACAAACCGTCGTGGGGCTGGGACTCGCCAGATAGTCGACAAGCGGCTCGGAGATCGCTTTGGCGAGTTTTGAGCAGCCGTCAAGGATTACCAGGCGAAACTCGCTGCCCATGGGAAAGGTGTTGAGCGATCCGATAATCGACTCGATATCGGGGTCTTTGGTCATATCGCGCTCGTCGAGGTTGAACTCGACCATACCCGACTTTTCCAGACGCGCTTTCATACGCGAGACGGCGTGATCGCGCTTGACTCCGTCGGTACCGACGATCAGATATGCCGGCAGCAGACCGGTTTCGGACATTGCGCTCCCCTCCCGCAGACTCTCGAATTCGTACCGTGCCATTTTAGCCCAGGGGTTGGTCCCGCGCCAACGGCAGCATCACGGTCGCTGGCATCGCATCGCAAAGCCATTCGCAGACGGCGTGACGGTAATGTCGCCGTGTTCGATAGTGCACGCGAACACACCACCCGCTTCCTTAACGGCATCGATGCAGGCATCGGACGGATGGCCGTATCGATTCCCCTCACCCGCACTCGCAAGGGAAAGCTCGGGCTTCAGGACGTCCAGCAACTCACCATCGACTGAAACCTTAGAGCCGTGATGCCCAAGTTTAAGTACATCGATATCCCCCACCTCCTGCACGAATTCCCGTTCTTGATCGAGCTCGGCATCACCGGTGAGGAGCATACGCAGGCCCTTGCCTTCCTGAACATAAGAGAGCAGCAGGACAAGCGAGTCCTCATTTCCCTCGCCATCCACGGACTTGAATGGCCACATCACGCGGCCGCAAAATGGGCCGATGTCGACCGTATCCCCACGGCGCACCTGCCGATACTCCACGCCAGGTCGGTTCAATACCTCGGCAGGAGCATCCTCCAGCGCATCCGCCGCCACGGCAATCGTTCCGACCGAAAACTGTTCGAGCACGGCAGGCAGACCACCCCAGTGGTCCTCATCCCAATGCGTCACAAAGACGGCATCGATATGGTGCACGTTATTGCGAACCAACGCCGCTACCACGCGCTCGTCGAGCCCGCAGTCGACGAGCGCTACTACGCCGCCCTGGCGGATAAGAATCGCATCGGCTTGGCCCACATCGAGCACCGTCACCGAAGGCGGAGCGAATCGATCCCAGTAGACGTACGGAATAGCAGCCAAGAGCACCAGGCATGCAAGCCCCACCGCCATAGGACGTGCACGGGGACGCGGCCACCAGACCAGCAGAACCGCCAGCAAACACGGCACCAGGTAAATCCACACGCTATCGGGCGACACACTCACGGATGCGCCCGGAACGGCAGCAAAGAGCTGCTCAAAGAACAGGGCGCAGCGAGCGACAATCATGGGCACCACGAGCGCCCAAGTCCGCAACGGTCCCACGAGCGAAAAGGGAACCAGCACGATGGACACAGCAAGCAGTACGCTCACCACCGGGCCGATGACCGCATTTGCCAACGGAGCAATGAGCGAGAACGTACCGAAGGCGGGAATGGTAATGGGAAGAGTCGCCAGTTGCGAGCACAGCGTGACGGAAAGCATGCTGGCAACGCCCGATGGCACACCCAGCTCACCCAAAGCGTAGGTCGCATAGGGGCAAAAGCACAGAATGGCAAAGACGCTGACACATGAAAGCTGAAAGCCCATCTCGAACAGCACCGTCGGTCGCAGTAGCACAAAGATGGACATGGTTACGAAGAGTGCCGATGCGCCGTGCCGGCGACGCCCCACGCCGTTTACGACAAGCGTCGCGAACACCATGCAGCACGCGCGCACGGCCGAGGGAGACGCGCCCGTAAAGGCAGCGTAGCCCACAAGCGTTATCGCCAATATCGCCCGCTGAAGACCACGTGAGCACCGAGTCTTTTGCAATACACCCTCGATTACAAACCCCACGATAGCCAAATGGCTGCCCGAGACGGCGATAAGATGCGCCGTTCCCGTTACCGAAAACCAGTCGCCCGCCGGCTGGGCGCGTAGCTCGGCCGAACGACCGCAGACGACACCGGCTATGAGCGCACGCGCCGGGTCGGTCGCAGGCGCGATGGACGCAAGCAGCCCATTTCGCAGCCGAAGCAGCGGCCCCGGAGAACCCTCATCGATCGACACAATCCGAACGGCTTTTATCTTGCGTACCTCGCCTCGGAGCGCGCGCGATCGTCCAAACGCATCGTTCTCAAAACGTGAAACGCGACCGATAACACGCACGTGCGCCCCGACCTTGAGCTCGCGGTCACACGATAGGCGAACCGCTGCCAAGTTCTTACCGTCCGCGCGTGCCTCGCAGGTATAGGAATACACGTCGTCGTTTATGGATGGATCACCCTGCACGACAAACTCGAGGCTGCTTGCCGCTCGACCGTCGAGCGCCTTCGAGGCGCCTAGCGTGCCCACAGCCCACCACGCCGAGACGACCGCTCCCGCCACGAGACCGACGGACGCGGCATACAGCCACCGCTTCAAAGGGGCAAGCCGCGCACAAGATTGAGCCAGCACAACGAAGACCGCCGCCGCAATGGGAATGGCCCATAGCGGCCCGACCGCCGGCACCCGCTCCCTCAGCAGCGCATCAGCGGCCACGTTAAGCACCAAAGCGCAGCTCACGCGCATGCCGGCACACAGGGCCATCGTCCACGGCATCAAGGACCGCGGAGGCATCACATGCTCGCGCTCTGTCGCACTCATACGCAGATGCAATCTTTGATTTTGGCAAGCTTCTTCTCGCCGATTCCCGACACACGCATCAGATCGTCAACCGAGGCAAAAGCACCGTTCTTTGTCCGCTCATCGATAATCGACTGGGCCATAGAAGGCCCGATGCCCGAAAGCGTCTGCAGCTCCGCCGCACTTGCCGTATTGATGTTTACTAGGCCTGTAGCGCCACTCACGCCCGACGATGCGGAAGCCCCACCATCAACATCGGCTTCCGCAATGGACGCCTGCTGCTCCCCTACCGTTGGAACGTGAATCTTCTGTCCATCGACGACTTTAGATGCCCGATTGAGCCCCGTAACGTCTGCCTCGGGCGCCAGCCCGCCGGCGGCATCAATCGCCTGAGCCACCCGCGCGCCATCCTTGAGGCGATATACACCGGGCGACACAACGGCGCCATCAACATCGACATAGACCTCTGCCGCGGCAGACGCCTTAGGCGAAGAGCCTTCGGATGTCTTTCCGCTCGAGGCATCGCCGGATCCCGGCTCCACTAACGAGCCCGAACCATCAGTGCGCTCAAACGACACGCCGCCGGCACCGCCGCCAAGGTTCGCCATCGCCAAACCGCTCGCCATCGCAATGACGCCCAGCATCGCCACCACCACTGCCTTATGACCGAGCAGCTTGCCCGCCCAGCGGTCCATCTTTTTGACCCGTTCGTGTTGTTCGCGCTGCGCCATAGCAAAACCTCCCAACAACATCGTGTCAGGAAAAGAGCCCTGCAACAGCCACGCTCCAAAACCGGTTTTCGCGGTCAAACCAAAAGCCGACCAAAATCTTGCATAAATCTGTCCATTTATTCAGGCACACGTCAGCAAATGAACACTTAGTCGCAAAATGCCCAGATAGCAAAAGACCGACGATGCAGACGCATCGTCGGTCTATGCACAAATTTACTCGTGATCTTGGTAAATCTCACGCGGAGCAAGCTCCGAATGTTTGCGTTTTAAGGTCTTAGGGGCCTTATACGTGTTGCTCTCAAAGTCGATGTACTCGGTCTGCTTGAGCAGGCGCTCGATCATCTCCTCGTGATCGAACAACTCCCAGGCCTCATGCACGGCATCGAGTTTAGCGTGCGTCTCGGGACGGCGCGGCATAAACAGCGTGCAGCAGTCGGGAGCGGCCTCAGTCGAGATATCGAACGTACCAATCTCCTCGGCGCGCGCGATGATCTCCTGCTTGTCCGAACCGATGAGAGGGCGGAACACGGGGATCTTCACGGCCTCGTTGACGGCCATGATGTTCTCAAGCGTTTGGGAGGCAACCTGCCCAAGCGATTCGCCCGTCACGATAGCCTTGGCGCCCTCGATGTGTGCAATGCGCTCGGCAACCGAATACATAATGCGGCGATACATGATCACGCGCAGGTTGCTGGGACAGGTCACCGAAATCTCGCGCTGGCAGTCGCCAAACGGCACAACATACAGACGGCCGATCTGGACACCCGGCTCAAGGGCGCGAATGATGTCCTGCACTAGATACTCGCTGGTATCTGGCGTCTGCGGACGACCGGAAAAATGCACCGGCACGCACACGGCTCCGCGTCGCGCGAGCATCCAGGTCGCCACCGGCGAGTCGATACCCGATGACAGCAGGGTCACGACCTTACCGGCAGAGCCCACCGGCAGACCGCCCACACCGCGCTCGGAGCGCGCGTACACATAAACGCTACCCTGAACAACCAGTACGTGAACCATCGCGTCGGGATCGTGCATTTGAACCTTTTTATCGGGGAACGCCTCGCACAGCACCTCGCCAACCTGTCGATTGATATCAATCGAGGTGAGCTCATAGTCGGTATTGGAGCGCTTGGCGTGCACCTTAAACGAATCGAAGGGGCCAAACTCACGCAGCGCCTTCACGGCGGCGGCACAGTACTCCTGAGGGTCGCGATTGGTGTGATACGCCAAAGACACGCGAGCAACGCCGGGAACGGTGCGAATGACACGAGCCGCCTCGTCGGCCTGATGCTCGTTAAAGGTCACGAGGATATAACCGGAAATTCGAGACACGGCATTCACGGAAAAGGCGGCCAAGGCCGCCTTGATGTTATCCATGAGGATATGCTCAAAATGTGCGCGGTTCTTACCCTTAAGTCCAACCTCGTGATAGTGGACCAGGCAGACGCGAGCCGCCATTTAGGCTTCAGCAACCTTGTGGCCGAGCGCCTTCTCATAACGGGCCTCGTCGTAAGAGATGTCGCCGTCGATAATCTCATCCATAGCCATCGAAATGGTATCGGCACCGGAAAGCCCGATGGTGATGTCATCGACATCCTGGACGGCAAGCACGCGGTTGTGCTGGCCACGCAGCATGCTATTGATGTCGCAGGCGCGCTTGGAGGCAAGCGAAGCGAGCAGGAAGCGGTTGTGATCGGTCTTCTCCAGAAGATCGTCAATGCAAGGCTTTACAACGGACACGGACCACAGATCCTTTCATGCATATCGAGAACGCGAACGAGCTCATCGGTCGCGCGGTCGAGATCGTCATTTACCACGACGTCGTCGTAGCGGTCGGCAAGGGCAAGCTCATCGGCGGCGTTTGCCATACGCAGCTCAATCGTCTCGGGCGTCTCGGTACCGCGACCGACTAGACGCTCGCGGAGTACCTCAAGCGAAGGCGGCTTGATAAAGATCAGCACGGCCTCGGGGAAACGCTCCTTCACCTGCAGGGCACCCTGGACATCGATCTCCAAGATGAGAGACGAACCAGAGGCGAGCTTGGACTGAACCTCGCTCACCAACGTGCCGTAGCAGTTACCGTGGACCTCGGCCCACTCAACAAACTCACCGTTTGCCACGCGGCGGTCGAACTCCTCACGCGTCAGGAAAAAGTAATTGACGCCATCGACCTCGCCTTTGCGTGGGGCTCGCGTGGTAGCCGAAACCGTCAGGCCCAGGTTAGAGCGACGCTCGCGCACACGAGTGACGAGCGTGCCCTTGCCCGCGCCTGACGGTCCAGAAATCACAAAGAGCTTGGAATCCTGAGCGCTCACTTATTTGGTCAGCTGCTCGAGGAGCTGCTCGCGCTGACGGACGCCAAGGCCCTGAACGCGACGGGTAGCGGAGATGCCGAGCTCCTCCATGATCTTGGCGGCCTTGGCCTTACCATAACCAGGGAGAGACTCGATGAGGGTGGAAACCTTCATGCGGGAAGCGATGGGGTCATCGGAGTTGAGCACGGACTCGAGGGACTTCTCGCCCTTCTTGATCTGCTCGCGAAGCTCAGCGCGGGCGTGACGTGCGGCAGCAGCCTTCTCAAGAGCCTGCTTACGCTGCTCATCGGTAAGCTGAGGGAGTGCCATTCGTACCTCCAAATAGTTGGGTTATATCTGATTCAATAATTGGCATTTTAGCACGTAGAACGTACAAAATGCCCAATCGCGGTTCCATAGGTTAGACGATACCCGCAAAAAGTGCAATATACTGCGCCCAAAGTTAAGCCCCTGACCTGCGATTCCACACAAAGGATGGGAAAGTTTACGCAGGCACAGGGGCTATTTTGTGCTAATGAGACCCAAAAGTGGTGACTTAGGGGAATCTTTTACGCGACGTTTTCGACCAGCTCGGCGACGATGGCGTCAAAGGCGGCAACCGGATCGTCGGCACCGGTGATGGGACGGCCCACCACAATGTGGCTTGCGCCACGCTCGATAGCCTGGGAAGGCGTCGCCACGCGGGACTGGTCACCAAGGGCGGCACCAACCGGACGCACACCCGGAGTCACGATCAGGGCATCGGGACCCAACAGCTCACGCATGTCGTGAGCCTCCATCGGCGAGCACACGATGCCGTCGATGCCGTTGGCCTGAGCGAGCTTTGCCAGGCGGGCGGCCTCCTCGGCCACGGGCGACTCGACGCCGATCTCGCTCAAGGCATCCTGATTCATGCTCGTGAGCACGGTGATGGCGACGAGCTTGGCGCGGTCGTCGCGCGCCTCCTCGGCACCCTCGCGGCAGGCAGCAAGCATTGCGCCCGAACCCAAGCCGTGAACCGAGAGCAGGTCGGCACCGGCAAGCGAGGCCGAGCGGGCGGCACCGCGAACCTGATGCGGAATATCATGGAACTTAAGGTCAAGAAAGACCTTAAAGCCTAGGTCCTTAAAGGTCTTGACGATCTGGGGACCCTCGGCGTAATAGAGCGTCATACCAACCTTGAGCCAAGCGGCATGGCCCGAAAGCTCGTGGGCGAGCTCGAGCGCACGCTCACGATCGCAGTCGAGGGCGACGATTACGCGGTCGCGGGCATCGGTCTCTAGCATTCGAACGCACCTACCAGTTCGTTGATGTCCTTTACGCCCTGGGACTCGGCCCAGGCCTCGAGCTCGTGCGCGATCTTGAGCGAAGCGCACGGATCGACGAAGTTGGCCATGCCAACCGACACGCAGGTGGCACCGGCCAGGATAAACTCGGCCGCATCCTCGCCGGTCATGACACCGCCGACACCGTTGATGGGGATATCGACGGCCTGGGCGACCTCCCAGACCATGCGCACGGCGATGTGGTGGCACAGCGGGCCCGAAAGGCCGCCCTTGGGCTTTGCCACACGGGACTTGCGGGTATGGACGTCGATGGCCATGCCCTGGATGGAGTTAATGACCGAAAGGCCGTCGGCGCCGGCGGCTTCGAGGGCCTTGGCGATCTCGGCGACGTTGACCGGCGCCATCTTCACGAACAGCGGCTTATCGGTCACCTTGCGGCAGGCAGCCATAACGGAAGAGGCGCCCTCGGGCGTAGAGCCCATGGCGGCACCGCCGGCGGCGATGTTGGGGCAGCTCACGTTGATCTCGTAGCCGGCAGCCCAGGGGCATAGCTCGACATACATCTCGAGCGCGCGCACAAACTCGTCAACGGAGTGGCCGGCAACCTGACAGATGACCTGGCAACCGTCCTTGGACAGCTGTTCGAGCCACGGGCCTGACTCACGGGCAAAGGCGGCCACGCCGGGGTTCTGAAGGCCCACGGAGTTGATCATACCGCCCGGGATCTCGGCCATGCGGGGCGCGGGGTTGCCGGGCCAGGGCTCGGCTGCGCAACCCTTGGTGGTGATGGCGCCCAGCTGGGAAACATCAAAGAAGTTCTGGAACTGCCAACCGTAACCAAAAGTACCGGCTGCGGTGTTGATGGGGTTCTGCATCTTGACGCCGCCGAAATCGACGGCCATGTTCACGGTACCCACTAGAAGACCACGACCTTGGAAGCATCGAACACGGGGCCGCACATGCAAGCACCCTTCATACCGTCGACCGTCTCGACATTGCAGGTGTTGCAGGCGCCAAAGCCACAGCTCATCATGCGCTCGAGGGACACCTCGCAGTACGCACCGGCCTCGGCGGCAGCAGCGGCGACCTTCTTCATCATGACGGCGGGACCGCAGCTGGCGACGTAGTCGTAGCCGCCCTCGCCGAGCAGCTCGGCGGCAGGATCGGTGCAAAAACCGTGCGTGCCGAGCGAGCCGTCGTCGGTGCAAACGTTGACCGTGGCGCCCAGCGCGCGGAACTCATCGATGCCCACGGCCTTGGAAGCGGTGCCAAAACCCAGGCACACGTCGACGGCCACACCCTGCTCGGCAAGCTTGCCGGCAAGGCACAGCACGGGCGGAACACCGATGCCGCCCGCCACGAGCAGCGCCTTCCTGGTGCCCTCGGGAACAAGCCAGCCGCGGCCGCCAGGGCCCAACAGGTTAGAGGTGGAGCCGGGGCCCATCTGGGACAAACGACGGGTATCGTCGCCCACGACGGCGTACCACAGCTCGACGGTGCCGGCCTCGGCGTCGGCGCGGTAGTAGCTCAGGGGCACGCGAAGCAGCGAGGACGCATCACCGGGTACGGCGATGTTCACAAACTGACCGGGCTTGAGCGCACTTGCAAGCTTGGGGGCCGAGATGACGAGCGAGAAGACGCCGTCGGCAATCTCCCGGTTCGAGACGACCTCGAAGTCGTGCATGCGTGCAGTGGAAGGTGTGGGCATAAACGCTCCAATCCCCCATGCGGTTGCATGGTCCAAACGAATAGAAAGCGCGGCACCGCAAGGGCGCCGCGCACAAAAGCGATAAGGCTATGCTAGCAGATGCAGCCGTCGGCAAGCGTCTGTTTACCGCCGACAAATACATCGGTGGCACGACCGGTGAGCGTGCGGCCGGCAAAACCGGAGTTCTCGGCGCGCGACTCGTAACCGTCCTCGCCAACCGTCCAGGTTGCGGAGGGGTCGAACACGGTCAGGTCGGCAACGGATCCCGCCTTGACCTGAACCTGGTCGAGACCCAGGATCTCACGCGGTTTGATGGCCATGAGCTCGACCATGCGGCCCATGCTCATCTTGCCCGTGTTGACCAGCTCGGTGAGCACGAGCGACAACGAGGTCTCGAGGCCGATCATGCCAAAGGGTGCGAGCTCGAACTCGCGGGCCTTCTCCCACGGGGTGTGCGGAGCGTGATCGGTAACGATCACGTCGACGGTACCGTCGATGACGCCCTGACGAATGGCTTCGGCGTCCTCGTCGGTGCGCAGCGGCGGATTGACCTTGAGCGAGGTGTTGTAGGTCTCGTCCAGGTCGTTCTCGGTCAGGAACATGTGGTGCGGGGTGGCCTCGCAGGTAACCTGAACGCCAGCGGCCTTACCGGCACGCACGATCTCCAGACCATGGGCGGTGGAGATGTGCTGGATGTGCAGCTTGGCGCCGGTCAGCTTGGCGATCTCGATGTCGCGGGCGATCTGGAGCTCCTCGCCGGCAGCCGGCCAACCCTCGAGGGCCAGACGGGTCGAGACCTTGCCCTCGTTGATCTGGCCATGGCCGACCAGGTCCTCGTCCTGGCAGTGGCTCATGAAGACCTTGCCGAACATCTTGCCGTAGTCCATGCAGCGACGGAGCATGCCCGCGCCCTGCACGCCGCGACCGTCATCGGTGAAGGCGACGGCGCCGTGGGCGACCATATCGCCCATCTCGGACATGGCCTCGCCCTTAAGACCGCGGGTCATGGCGCCCGACGGATAGACGCGGCAGTGGCCGACCTCGGCAGCGCGGGACTTGACGAACTCAACGACAGTGCCATTATCGGTGACGGGATCGGTGTTGGGCATGGCGCACACGCCGGTAAAGCCGCCCTTGGCAGCTGCGCGGGTGCCGCTCTCGATGTCCTCTTTGACCTCGTAGCCGGGCTCGCGAAGGTGAACGTGCATGTCCACCAGGCCGGGGACGAGGTACTTGCCGGAAAGGTCGCGGACCTCGGCCCCCTCGACGGCGAGATTCTCGCCGACCTCGGCGATCTTGTCGCCGTCAATCAGGACGTCAACGACACCGTCAAGCTCGACGGACGGGTCGACGACGTGGGCATTCTTAAGAAGCAAGGCCATTATCGGCACCTCCAAGCAGCAGATACAGGATAGCCATACGCACGCAGATACCGGCGTAGACCTGCTCCAGGATGACGGAGCGTTGCGGGTGGTCGGCCATATAGGAGTCGAACTCGACGCCGCGGTTGATGGGGCCCGGGTGGCAGATGATCGCGTCGGGCTTCATGAGCTTCTCGCGGTCCTTGGTCAGGCCGAAGAGCTTGTGGTACTCGCGAATGGTCGGGAACGGGGCACCCTCGAGGCGCTCCTGTTGCACGCGCAGCATGTAGACGACGTCCAGCTCGGGCAGGACGGAATCGAGGTCGCTCGTCACGTGGTCGCAGCCCAGGACCTCGGGCGACGGCGGCAGCAGCGTGCCGGGGGCGACGGCGTAGGTCTCACAGCCCATGATCTTAAGGGCGGGGATCAGCGAGCCGCAAACGCGGGAGTGGGCGATATCGCCGACGACGGCGACCTTCAGACCGTGGAAGTCACCCTTGTGCTCCCAGATGGTGTACAGGTCGAGCAGGGCCTGCGTAGGATGGTTGTGCTTGCCGTCACCGGCGCAGATGACGCTTGCGGGCGAGTTCTGCGTGACGATGTAGGGAGCGCCGGCGTGCTTGTCGCGCACGACAATGCAGTCGATCTTATAAGCGTTGAGGGTCTCAACGGTGTCGACGAGGCTCTCGCCCTTGACCGTGGAGGTCGAGGAGCCGCCAAAGTTAAGACTGTCGGCCGAAAGACGCTTCTCGGCGAGCTCGAAAGAGCTGCGGGTGCGCGTCGAGGGCTCGTTGAACATGTTGACGATGGTCTTGCCCTTGAGCGTGGGGACCTTCTTGATGGCACGCTCGTTGACCTCGGAGAACGCCTTGGCGGTCTCGAGGATGAGCTTGATATCCTCTTCGGAGTACTCGGTAATGTCGATCAGGTGCTTATGGTTGAACGCCACGGTACTACTCACCTCCCAGCGGCGCGGAGCCCACGTGGGAACCCGGCGCGACGTCATTAATCTCGACAGCGGTGTGGCCGTCGACTTCCTTCATATATAGGTGCACGTTCTCCTCATGCGACGAGGGAACGTTCTTGCCGACAAAGTCCGGCGAGATGGGGAGCTCGCGGTGGCCGCGGTCAACGAGGACTGCCAGCTCAATGCGGCTCGGACGGCCCAGGTCCATGACGGCGTCGAGAGCGGCGCGGATGGTACGGCCCGTATACAGGATGTCGTCCACCAGCACGACGCGCTTGCCGTCGACGCTGAAGGGAATGTTGGTAGCGTGGATCGCGGGAGCGAAATTGGTCGCGTAGTCATCGCGGTAGAAGCTGATGTCGAGGCTGCCGAGCGGAACGTCGACGCCCTCGATCTCCTTGATCTCCTCGGCGAGCTTCTTTGCCAGAAGGTCGCCGCGCGTGACGATGCCGACCAGAGCGAGGTCTTCACAGCCCTCGTTGCGCTCGAGAATCTCGTGCGCGATGCGGGTCATCGCTCGATTGACGGCGGTCTCGTCCATGATGACCGCCTTGGGGGAAGTCGTGCCCATCGATCTCCTTCCTCACATGTCTTGACTGCTGACACAGTCAAAAAAATAGATGCCCGACCGCTTAAAGCGGACCAGACACCCACAGGAAGGGCTGCTCTTTGGCAGCTATGTAATTCCATGTGGGTATCTCGTACCCCTTTAATGGTCATGGGATAGTGTAGCCAACCTCGGGCTTAATTGCGAGCATTAATACAGAGCAATCCGTAAACGGAGCCCAATGCTCAATAAACCTATATATTTGTGGGACGAGCTTGAAAACACACGCACGAGCTGGCATAATCCCCTCTGCTGCACGCAAATCGGATCTACGTCCAGGGCCGTGGCGTGAGCACTATCGCCAAAAGAGGAATATCTCTGTGTAGATTACGCACAGGGAGCTGCTTCTGTGCTATAGTTCAGGCTTGTTTGTTAACGCGACATGTTCGTTTGTCGCCCAAGGAGGGTCAGTTATGTCCAAAGTTTGCGAAGTTTGCGGTAAGCACCCCGTTGCCGGTCGCTCCATCAGCCACTCTCACCGCGTCACCAACCGTAAGTTCCGCCCCAACATCCAGCGCGTCTACGTCGTCGTCGATGGTCACCGTCGCAAGATGAACGTTTGCTCCACCTGCCTCAAGTCCGGCAAGGTTGCGCGCTCCTAAATAAGGTCTTACCAACAAGTACCTCGGACTCTCCGGGTCAAAGACCTCGCGTTCACATAGAACTTACCAAAGGCGCCCTCCCCTACGGAGGGCGCCTTTTTGCACTCATTGGGGACAGACTTACATGAGTGCTTTCACGCATTGGGGACAGACATGAAGCACGCATGCGACGCACTGACTGGCTCCGGCCCCTGCCTCACGCAGCATCCTTCCAGCCTGCAGTTGCCTTGGTCACGCTTGTAGCGCCGATGCCGGTGATACGGGCAATTTGCTTGACCGTGAGATGCGCCCGCCTAAGCCTCAGCAGACACGCATCGCGTTCGGGGCGTGGCAGGGCTTTGAGCAGTGCAGGATCTATGCTCGGCAGAACTTCGCGCGCAACGGAAAGGGCCTCCTCATCGGGGATCCGCCGGCGTGGAAGAACCTCCATTGACCAGATGCGCCCGGCAACTTCCTCGAGATGCTCGCAATAGCAACGAGAGCCACCGACAATATCGAGCATAGGGGCCGCATCACAGATGTCAAAGGGATCATAGCCCAGCTGATACGCCTTATAGCTTGACCAGCGGTACGCATCGAGCGAGTCAAGCGCACCCTTCACGGGATTGAGATGAATATAGTCGAGCAGCTGCACCGCCTGCGCGTCCGACTCAACCGCGACCCGCGAATAGCGATTGTCAAACAGATGTCCCGTTCTCCCCGTTTTTCCATTGAAATACTTAGCATATGCCGTCAGCGCGCACTGCATTGCCTTTGAAAGGTTGTCAAATGGGTCATCAACCATCAAATGGAAGTGATTGTCCATAAGGCACCAAGCCAACACCGCCACTTCATGGCGCGCAAACCTGTCCGAGATATCCGATAAGAAACGATAACGGTCGGAGTCATCTTCAAAAATAATCTGTTTGGAGTTGCCGCGGTCAAAGACGTGGTAATAGCCAGTGATCGAAACGGGGCGGGCGCATCGGGGCATAATCTCTCCTTTCAAAACTGTTCAGGCAACACCTAAAAGGAGAGAAGCAACGCGAAATGCTGAGCCTGCAACCTATTTATATCCAATAAGCGGCAATAACAGGCCCAGAACGGCAAAATGGCAAAACGATGTCTGTCCCAAGTAAGCCTGTCCCCAACGAGCGGGGCGGAAGAGCAGGCAAATAGTTTTAGTTAAAACGTTTCAGTTTATTGAAGCGTTTTAGTGTGCCTTTTAAAGGAATCTGACCGTTCGCCGAATAATTTCTTGCTATCATGCAAGGCGTAGGGTAAATCTCCGATCGCAAGGAGACACAAATGGTGAAAAAGTCACCGGAAAACACTACTCCCGCAATTGTGGACAACGTAGAGGCGCTTGAGGCTAAGCTCGCTCAGATGCGAGAGGCCCAGGCGCTTTTTGCTACGTACACGCAGGAGCAGGTCGACAAGATCTTCTATGAGGCCGCCATGGCCGCCAACAAGGCTCGTATCCCGTTGGCGAAGATGGCCATCGAGGAGACCGGCCGCGGCGTTCTTGAGGACAAGGTCATCAAGAACCACTACGCCGCAGAGTACATCTATAACGCTTACAAGAACACCAAGACCTGTGGTGTCCTGGAGCGCGACGAGGCTTACGGCATCACCAAGATCGCCGAGCCCATCGGCATCGTGGGCGCCGTCATCCCGACGACCAACCCCACCTCCACCGCGATCTTCAAGACGCTGATCAGCCTGAAGACCCGCAACGCCATCATCATCTCCCCGCACCCGGCTGCCGCCAAGTGCACCATCGCCGCCGCCAAGCTCGTGCTTGACGCCGCCGTCAAGGCCGGCGCCCCCGAGGGCATCATCGGCTGGGTCGATGTCCCCTCCATCGAGCTGACCAACATGGTCATGCGCGACGTCGACATCATCCTCGCCACCGGTGGCCCGGGCATGGTCAAGGCCGCCTACTCCTCGGGCAAGCCCGCCCTGGGCGTTGGCGCCGGTAACACCCCGGTCGTCATCGACGACACCGCCGACGTGCTGCTCGCCGTCAACTCCATCATCCACTCCAAGACCTTCGACAACGGCATGATCTGCGCTTCCGAGCAGTCCGTGACCGTCATCGACACCATCTATGACCAGGTCAAGGCCGAGTTCCAGAAGCGCGGCTGCTACTTCGTCAAGCAGGGTGCCGAGATGGAGGCCCTGCGTGCCGCCATGTTCAAGAACGGCGCCCTCGATCACCGCATCCCCGGCATGGCTGCCGCCAAGATCGCCGAGCTCGCCGGCATCGAGGTTCCCGCCAAGACCAAGATCCTGATCGCCGAGGTCACCTCCACCGACCCCGCCAAGGAGGAGTTCTCCCACGAGAAGCTCTCCCCGGTCCTGGCCATGTATCACGCCAAGGACTTCCAGGAGGCCGTCGACAAGGCCGAGCACCTGGTGCTCGCCGGTGGCCCGGGCCACACCGCCTCTCTGTACGTGCACCCCGCCCAGGCCGAGAAGATCAGCCTGTTCGAGCACGTCATGAAGGCCTGCCGTATCGTCATCAACACCCCGTCCTCGCACGGTGGCATCGGTGACCTGTACAACTTTGGCATGAAGCCGTCTCTGACCCTGGGCTGCGGCTCCTGGGGCGGCAACTCCGTCTCCGAGAACGTTGGGGTGAAGCACTTGATCAACGTTAAGACTGTGGCCGAGCGCCGTGAGAACATGCTGTGGTTCCGCGCTCCCGAGAAGGTCTACTTCAAGAAGGGTTCCACGCCCGTCGCCCTCGACGAGCTGGGCAACGTCATGGGCAAGAAGCGCGCCTTCATCGTTACCGACCAGTTCCTCTTCAAGAATGGCAACACCCGCGCCATCGAGGCCAAGCTCGACGAGATGGGCATCGCCCACGACTGCTTCTACGACGTCGAGCCCGATCCGTCGCTGCAGTGCGCACGTCGCGGCGCCAAGCAGATGGCTCTCTTTGAGCCGGACGTCATCATCGCCGTCGGCGGTGGCTCCGCTATGGACGCCGGCAAGATCATGTGGATGATGTACGAGCACCCCGAGTGCAAGTTTGAGGACATGGCCATGGACTTCATGGACATCCGCAAGCGTATCTTCACCTTCCCCGAGATGGGCAAGAAGGCCTACTTCGTCGCCGTCCCGACCTCCTCGGGTACCGGCTCCGAGTGCACGCCGTTCGCCATCATCACCGACAAGGAGACCGGCATCAAGTGGCCGCTCGCCGACTACGCGCTGCTCCCCAACATGGCTATCGTCGACGCCGACAACTGCATGACCGCCCCGCGCGGCCTGACCGCTGCCTCCGGCATCGACGTCATGACCCACGCCATCGAGTCCTACGTCTCCATCATGGCTTCCGACTACACCAAGGGCCTCTCCGAGCGCGCTGCCAAGCTCGTCTTTGAGAACCTGCCCTCCAGCTTCACGAACGGCGCCAAGGACCCGCACGCCCGCGAGGAGATGCACAACGCCTCCTGCATGGCCGGTATGGCCTTCGCCAACGCCTTCCTGGGCCTCAACCACTCCATGGCTCACAAGCTCGGCGCTTTCCATCACCTGCCCCACGGCATCGCTAACGCCGTCATCCTGACCCGCGTCATGCGCTACAACGCCGCCGAGGCTCCCGTCAAGATGGGTACCTTCTCCCAGTATCCTTACCCCAACGCGCTGCACAACTACGCCGAGATGGCCAAGTACTGCGGCATCGAGGGCAAGGACGACAAGGAGGTCTTCGAGAACTTCATCACGAAGCTCGAGGAGCTCAAGGACTTCATCGGTGTCAAGAAGACCATCGCCGACTACGGTGTTGACGAGCAGTACTTCCTCGACACCCTCGACGAGATGACCGAGCAGGCATTCAACGACCAGTGCACCGGCGCTAACCCGCGCTACCCGCTCATGAGCGAGATCAAGGAGCTCTACCTGGACGCCTACTACGGCCGCGAGCCCCAGGACTACGCCGTCTGCTAGTTTTTAGCACGGTTTTTTGCGGCGGGGGTGCACGGGTGTTTCACACACCCCCGCCGTCGCTTCTATCGCATCGTTGAAAGGATGCAACCATGCTGCTACCCGATTCCAAGACCGAGCTCGTCCGCCGTGGCAACAAGGTCGTTTACGACCTGGGCGACAAGATCGTCAAGGTCTTTAACGAGACCAAGCCTGTCTCCGACGTGTTCAACGAGGCTTTGAATCTTGCCCGCATCAATGAGTGCGGCATCCGCAGCCCCAAGGCTCTCGAGGTTTCCCAGCTCGAGAACGCCAACGGCTGGGCGCTCGTGACCGAGAAGGTTCCGGGCACCACCCTTGCCGAGAAGATGACTGCCGAGCCCCAGCGCTTTGGTGAGTACCTCGAGATGTTCGTCGACCTCCAGATCGAGATCCACGGCTACACCTCCCCGCTGCTCAACCGTCAGCGCGACAAGTTCGCCCGCATGATCGACAGCCTTGATCAGCTCAATGCCACCACGCGCTACAACCTTCAGGAGCGTCTGGACGGCATGACCAAGGAGTTCAAGGTCTGCCACGGCGACTTCAACCCCTCCAACGTCATCGTCGGCGACGACGGCCAGCTCTATGTGTGCGACTGGGCACACGCCACCCAGGGCTCCCCTGCTGCCGACGTTGCCACCACCTACCTGCTCTTTGCCCTCAACAGCAAGGACCAGGCCGAGGCCTACCTGGAGCTCTACTGCGACCGTGCCGACATGCCCATGCAGGTCGTGCGTCAGTGGACGAGCATCGTCGCCGCTTCCGAGCTCGCTCGTAAGCGCAACGTGAACGATGAGTTCCTGAAGAACTGGATCGACGTCGTCGATTATCAGTAATATCTGAGCGATTTATTTCGCATCGGAGGCATAATGGAAAACCCCGCAGCTCGCATGGGCTGTGGGGTTTTCCTTTTAGATATCGAGGATGCTACAAGATAATAGGACGGCCCCGCATCTCCCCGATTGGAGAAATGCGGGGCCGTCCCACATATCGAACTACAAGCAAAATCGTCGATTAACGGCGGGCTGCCTTAACAAGCTCGGCAACCTTGGCAACGACCTCGTCGATCGACACGTCCTCGCGCTCGCCCGTAGCACGGTCCTTGAGCTCAACGGTGCCATTCTTAAAGCCGCGCTTGCCCAGAACCACCTGATACGGGAAGCCCATGAGGTCGTTATCGGCAAACTTAAAGCCCGGACGCTCATCGCGATCGTCGACGACGACCTCGATACCCTCGGCACACAGGCCATCAACAATCTGCTCGCAGACGGTAGCGCACTCTTCCTTCTTGGGATCAAGCGGAATCACCGCGACCTCGTACGGGGCAACGGAGACCGGCCAGACGATACCGTGCTCGTCGTTGTGCTGCTCCACGACGGCAGCAAGCGAGCGGGACACGCCCACGCCGTAGCAACCCATGATGAGCGGCTTCTCCTTGCCGTCCTCATCCATAAAGGTGGCACCCATGGCCTCGGAGTACTTGGTGCCCAGCTGGAAGACCTGAGAAACCTCGATGCCGCGGGCAGCGGAGAGCGGCTTGCCGCAGTGCGGGCAGGGGTCGCCGGCGACAACGGTGACCAGATCGGCCCACTCATCGACGGTAAAGTCGCGCTCGGGGCAGGCACCGGTAAAGTGATAATCGACCTCGTTGGCACCGCAGGCCCACTGTTTGGACTCGCGCAGGCTCTCGTCGCAGACCAGACGAATGCCATCGGGCAGGTTAACCGGTCCGATAAAGCCCTTGTGCAGACCGTTCGCCTGAAGCTCCTCGTCGGTCATCATGCGATAGCCCTTGCCAAAGACGTGCTCGGCCTTGCAATCGTTGAGCTCGTGATCGCCCGGAACAATGGCCACGACCGGCTTGCCCTCGGCGTCGATGAGTGCCAGCGACTTGCGCGTGCCGTTCTCGGGGAACCCAAAGAACTTAGCAACAGCCTCAATGGTGCCCATGCCCGGAGTCTCAACCTTGGTGAGCGTACCGTCACCAGGACCCTCGGTCACGACGACCTTGGTGCTTGCAGCCTCGTCATCGGCAGCGAAGCCGCAATCGTCGCAGTAGACGAGCGAAGCCTCGCCGGCGTCAGCCAAAGCCATGTACTCGACGGAGGTATCGCCACCGATCTCGCCAGAATCGGCGACGACGGGCAGAGCCTTGATGTAGCAGCGCTCGCAGATATTGGCGTACGCCTGCTTCATCTTGTCGTACTCCTCCTGCAGGCTCTCCTGCGTGGCGGAGAAGCTGTAGGCGTCCTTCATGATGAACTCGCGGCCGCGCATCAGGCCAAAGCGGGGACGGAACTCGTCGCGGAACTTGTCCTGAATGTGATACAGGTTGACGGGCAGCTGCTTATAGGAGCGTAGCTCGTTGCGCACCAGGGCCGTGACGGTCTCCTCGTGCGTGGGGCCCAGGACGAACTCGCGACCATGACGGTCGTCAAAGCGCACAAGCTCCTTGCCATAGGCGTCGATGCGGCCGGACTCGCGCCACAACTCGGCGTCGACCATGATAGGCATCATAAGCTCCTGGGCGCCGGCAGCGTCCATCTCGTCGCGCACGATGTTCTCGATCTTACGGATCGAGCGCCAGGCAAGCGGCAGGTAGGAATACAGGCCGGCGGCCTCCTTGCGGATCATGCCGGCACGGAGCAGCAGGCGGTGACTGGCGAGCTCAGCGTCCGCCGGATCCTCTTTAAGCGTCGGCGCATAGAGCTTAGACATATACATTGCTCGGGTCATTTATTTCTCCTCAATAAGCTTGTCGACCTCTGCCATAAGCGCGTCGACAATTTGGTCCTCAGCTACTTTACCAATGATCTGGCCATGCGAAAAGAGCAAGGCCTGACCACGTCCGCAAGCAACGCCCAGGTCGGCATCAGAAGCCTCGCCGGGGCCATTAACGGCACATCCCATAACGGCAATCGAAAGCGGCGCGGTATAGTTCTTAAGCCGCTCGGTTACTTCCTCGGCAATGGGAATAAGGTTAACCTGGCAGCGGGCGCACGTGGGGCACGAGACAATCTCGGGGCCACGGCGACGCAGGCCCAACGACTGCAGAATACCCCAGGCAACCGGCGGCTCCTCAACCGGATCGGCTGTGAGCGACACACGCATGGTGTCGCCAATGCCTTCGGAAAGCAAGATACCCAAGCCTACAGAGCTCTTGATGGTGCCCTGGAGCTTGGTCCCCGCCTCCGTCACGCCCAGGTGAAGAGGAACGTGGGGAATCTCACGCGACAGGGCTCGATAGGTATCGAGCGTCGTTTGCACGCTATGGGCCTTGGCCGAAAGCACAATGTTCGTAAAGCCGCGGTCCTCAAAGTGCTTGACGAAGCGCTCGCTCGACATCACGAGCTTTTCGGGCTGCGTGAGGTCGTCGCGCTCGGCGATATCCTGCTCAAGCGAACCAGCGTTGACACCGATGCGAATTGCGCAGCCCGCAGCACCCGCGGCATCGATGACAGCATCGACCTTGGCCCAATCGCCGATATTACCGGGATTGATGCGGAGCTTGGCGGCACCGGCCTCCACAGCGCCAATGGCCAGCTTGTGGTTAAAGTGGATATCGGCAACGATTGGCACCGGAGACTCGGCACAGATGGTGCGGAAACCCTCAAGCGCGGCCTCGGTGGGCACGCTCACACGCACGATATCGCAGCCAGCCTGCGCCAACGCGCACACTTGCGCAAGCGTTGCCTGGGCATCAGCGGTATCGGTGCAGGTCATGGATTGGACCACCACCGGCGCACCGCCACCGATCTGCACACCGCCCACATGCACGGGGCGCGTCAAATCGCGAGGCAAAGGATGGGATAAAGACAATCCAAACACTCCCCTACAGAATAAATCGAAGGATGTCGGAACGAAGCATATAGACAAACAGCAGCGCAAAGAGCGCGATGCCCACATAGCTCACAATCGTCCGGACCTTGAGCGGAAGCTCGCGGCCCACAATCTTTTGAATGATCTCGATGACCAGCTTGCCGCCATCGAGTGGTGGGATGGGCAGCAGGTTCATAAAGCCAAGCGAGAACGAAATGAGGGCGGCAAACGAAAGGAACGTGGCAGGACCGGCAGCAGCAGCCTGTGAGGACATAACGCTAATACCCACGATCGAAGAAGACTGATCGAGAATCTCCATCGTATGCTGCGGCTGGAGCAGGCGCATCACGCCCTCCGCGGTCTGCACAACATAGGAGAATGACAGACGCGCCGACGTGATGGGGTCTAAACGGACCACCTGCGTAGAGGCATACACACCTAGGCGCTCGTCCTCTTTGAGCGCAACCGAGGTCGAATGCTGCTTGCCGTCGCGCTCATACTCAATGGCGATATCGTCCTTACCGGCGGCCTTGCCGATGGCATCGTAAACGTCCATCCAGGTAGAGCACGATACTCCGTCAACCGAAAGGATCGCGTCGCCGCCCTCGATTCCCGCCGCGGCGGCAATCGAGCCTTCGTCAACCTGGCCGATCACATTGGTATCCACCGGCACCGTGACGCCCGCGATGGAATAGATGCTCATAAGGAGCAAAAAGCCCGTCAGGATATTGACGATAATGCCCGCAAGCAGCATAAAGGAACGCTTGACAAAGCCCTGGCCCAAATAGGTGTGCGAGCGCTCGCGTGCAAGGAATTCAGACTCGGCGCACGGCAGCTCCCATACATCGCCCTCGGCAGTCGCGTGCTCACGATCGAACCGACGGCCGTCAAAGGTGGTATAACCCGCCGCGTCACGCGGCAGGGTCTGGTACTTGGTGGGATAGTAATTGGGCGAAGGCTTTTCCCCTTCTTCATACCAGGGAGCGATGGAGCCCCAGCCCAACAGCAAAGCACAGGCCTCGAGCACATCCTCCTCGGACAGCTCGAGCTCGACGGCAAGATCGGCCACCGTCACCCGGCCGTGACGATAGATGGCAGCAAGCACGCGGTCGGCACACGAGACGTCGGTCGGATCCATACCGCAGATGGCAGCGTAGCCACCCAGCAGCAGCGGGGTCACGCCAAACTTGGTTCCAATGCGACGTGACGTGTAATGGATGTCAAAGCGACACGGCAGGCCCAAAAAGAACTCGGTCACGCGGACGCCGCAGGCACGCGCCGCCAAAAAGTGGCCGCCCTCGTGCAAAAACACAAGGACGGAAAGCATCAGCAGGCCCCAAAAGACCGATGAGAGAACGCTCAGAACAGTATCCATAAAACGAAAAAGCAATCCTTATGGGTTAGGAACGGGTTGCGGCGAGCACCTGCGCAGCCTTTTCACGCGCCCATGCATCGATGTCGCGAAGCTGCTCAAACGAATCGACCGCCTGCATATCGTGGGAATCCATGCAGGATTCCACAATGCGATCGATATCGGTAAAGCTGCAGCCATCGTTCAGGAAGGCATCGACGGCGACCTCGTTGGCGGCATTGAGCACGCACGGCATGGTGCCACCCGTCTTGCCGGCACGTTCGGCCAGTGCCAGAGCGCGGAAGGTATCCATGTCGGCAGCATCAAACGTGAGCTGCCCCAGCTCGCGGAAATCGATACGAGGCGCCGGGGTATCCCAACGCTCGGGATACGAGAACGCGAACTGGATGGGAATACGCATGTCGGAAGCACCGAGATGCGCCATCACGGAGCCGTCGGCGAACTCGACCATAGAGTGAATCTTGGACTGACGCTGCACGACCACGTTAATGAAATCGAGGTCGCAGTTAAACAGATGCATGGCCTCAATGCGCTCCAGGCCCTTGTTCATGAGGGTGGCGGAGTCGATGGTGATCTTGGCACCCATGGCCCACGTGGGATGTGCGAGGGCATCGGCACGCGTCACGCGGTCGAGCTCGTCGCGGGTGCGGCCAAAGAACGGACCGCCCGAGCAGGTGAGCCAAATACAATGAGCCTCGCGTGGGTTCTCCCCCAGATAGCACTGGTAGATGGCGGAGTGCTCAGAGTCGACTGGAATAAGCTGGCCCGGTTGCGCCAACGGCATAAGCAAGTCGCCGCCGACGACGAGGGACTCCTTGTTGGCAAGGGCAAGGCGCTTATTAGAGGTCAAGGCCGCATGGCTCGCCTCGAGACCGGCGGCGCCCACAATAGCAACGAGCACGCAGTCGACATCGTCGCGACGCGCGAGCTCGCAAACCGCCTGCGCGCCAACGCCGAGCTTCGTTCCCTCGGGCAACTCCTGCAGCACGGCGTCATCGCCGTGAGCGACATCGGCCACGGCAACCGCCGGAACCGAGAACTCGCGGGCAGCGGCAACGAGCTCGGAGGTATTGGAGTTAACGGACAGCGCCGTCACCTGCAGGCGATCGGCATGCTGACGGCACACATCGAGTGCCTGGGTGCCGATAGAGCCCGTACAACCCAGGATGGCAACACGGAGGCGTCCATCGGGGCCATACGTCGTCTGGAATGACATTACAGCACGCCTCCGATCATCAAAAGCAGCTGAGCGGTAATGCAGCCAAAGATGAGCGAATCGCTACGATCGAGCATGCCGCCGTGGCCCGGGATAAGGTTACCGGAATCCTTAACGCCCACACCGCGCTTGATGCGTGACTCGATGAGGTCTCCGATAACGCCCAGGATGGACACGACCACGCCGCACAGCAGCGCATAGGGCAGGCTGAGCTTGTAGAAGTGCGTCGCCCACAGGATGAGCCAAATCAAAACCGAGCCCAGGATGCCGCCGACAAACCCCTCCCAGCTCTTTTTGGGAGAGATCTTGGGAACCATCTTGTGCTTGCCGATACGGCTGCCCACAATGTAGGCAAACGAATCGGAGACCCAAAGGGACGCGCAAACGCCCACTGAAAGCAGGGCGCCGGCAAAACCGGGCACGGCATCGCGCAGCAGCACGATAGCCGACAGCATAAAGCCAGTGTAGATGGGACCCATGAGCGTCACGGCCACATCAGAGATGCGGGTACGCGGCGACCAGACATACCAAATGCCCACAGCGAGCATCAGGGCAAAAAGCAGGGCATTCAGCAACATCGAATCGCCCAACGCCGACAGCGGAAAGAGTACGGCGGCAGCGATACCCATGCGCTCGTTAGCCATCTTGCCATCGAGCCTCGTCATACGGAAAAACTCATAACAGCACAGACCGCTCATGACGGAAACAAAGATGGCAGTGGGCACGATACCCAAAACCAGGCACAGGATAAAGACAACGGCGTAGACGATACCGGCGGCGGCACGGGTAATAAAGCCCGCCAGCCACGAACCGCTGCCGCTCTTCGCTGCAGGCGCTCCCGCAGTGGCAGCTTTACGCGCAGGCGTCTTGGGAACAGATGCCTTGGGACGATCGGACACGATTAAGCCTCCTCGGTCTTGCTCAGTCCACCAAACCTACGGTCACGGCCCTGATAGGCCAAAATGGCGTCGACAAGACCCCAACGATCAAAGTCGGGCCAATAGGTATCGGTGACGTAGAACTCGGAATAAGCTACCTGCCACAGCAGATAGTTCGAAAGGCGCAGCTCACCAGAGGTGCGAATCACAAGCTCAGGATCGGGAAGACCGGCGGTATAGAGGTGGGAAGCCACCATGTCGTCATCAATTGCGGCAGGATCAATCTTACCGGCGACAACGTCGAGTGCGATCTGACGGACAGCGCGGGTAATCTCGGCACGCGCGCCGTAGTTGACGGCAAGCGCCAGCGTCATACCGGTGTGATCGGCGCACTCGGCAAGACCGCGTTCAAAAACGTCGCGGGTCTTCTTGGGCAGCGCGGAAATATCACCCAAAAAGACAACACGCACGTTTTCGCGCTTCAGAAGCGGCAGCTCGTCGATGAACGTCTTGGCAAACAGGTGCATCAAGACGTTGACCTCATGCTGCGGACGGTTCCAGTTTTCGGTAGAAAACGCATAGGCCGAAAGCACGTCGACGCCCAGACGCACGCAGGCGGTAATAATCTCGCGAAGGGAGACGATACCCGCCTTGTGGCCCTCGGTGCGCGCAAGACCGCGCGACGTGGCCCAACGACCGTTGCCGTCCATGATGCACGAGATATGGTGCGGAATGTTATTGAGGTCAAGGTCGGAAAAACCGACGCCCGTAGGGGCGTCGGCAAAGTACTCGACCAGTTTATACTCGTCGTATTGCACCTTAGATCTCCATGACCTCGGCTTCTTTTTCCTTCAGAAGCTCCTCGACCTTGGCGACATACTCATCGGTGTGCTTCTGGACCTTGGCCTGCTCGCGACGGACATCGTCCTCGGTGAGCTCCTCATCGCGCTCGAGCTTGTTGTTGAAGTCGCGACGGATGTTACGGATAGACACCTTGGCCTGCTCGGCGTACTCGCGGCACTCCTTGACGAGCTCGCGACGGCGCTCCTCGGTGGGAGCCGGGAACGGAAGACGAACGACGGTGCCATCGGAGTTGGGGGTAATACCCAGATCGGAAGCGCCGATGGCCTTGACGATAGCATTGATGAGTGCCTTGTCCCACGGCTCGATGAGCAGCATGTGGGCCTCGGGGGTCTTGACGGCGGCAACCTGCGTGACCGGCGTGGGAACACCGTAATAATCGACGGTGATGTCGGACAGAATGTTGGCATTGGCGCGGCCGGTACGGACCTTGGAGAAGTTATGCTTGAGGGACTCGAGCGACTTGTCCATATGGGCGGTGATGTTCTCTGCCATGCTTAATCCTCCTGATAGACGAGCGTGCCGACGGGCTCACCCGAAAGCGCGCGCTTGACGGTGTCCTCACCATCGATGTTGAGGACCAAAATCGGCATACGGTTGTCCTGGCACAGTGCCGTAGCCGTGGAATCCATAACCTGCAGACCGCGGACGAGAACCTCGTGATAGGTAATCTTGTCAAAACGGACGGCGTCGGCGCACTTGACGGGATCCTTGTCGTAGATGCCGTCAACCTTGGTGGCTTTAATCAGAATCTCGGCGCCGATCTCGCACGCACGAAGAGCCGCGGCGGTGTCGGTCGTAAAGTACGGATTGCCCGAACCGGCGGCAAAAATAACGACGTTGCCCTTGGAAAGGTGGTTGATGGCGCGACGGCGAATATAGGGCTCGCAGATCTCGTTCATCTGGATAGCGCTCATCACGCGGCAGGGAACATCGTTATGCTCGAAGGCATCCTGCAGGGCGAGCGCGTTCATAACGGTTGCCAGCATGCCCATGTAGTCGGCCTGAGCACGCTCCATGCCACCGGCAGCGCCTGCCATGCCGCGGAAAATATTGCCACCGCCGACAACGACGCCGACCTCATGGCCAACGGCGAGCAGCTCCTTGACCTGCTTAGCAAGATGGTCGGTAACCTTGGGGTCGATGCCATATTGGCCGTCGCCCATCAGCGCTTCGCCGGAAAGCTTAAGAAGCACGCGTTTATATCGGATGTCGGACAAAGCGATCCTCCTTTAGATTGAACTCTCAACATTCTATCAAAGGCTCTAAGAAGAGCCATGAAAAAGCAGGCTGTGAGTAAAACCCACAGCCTGCTCATTACCAGCTACAAGAGCTTATTTACTCGCCACGGACCAGACGGTCAAAGGCAACGACGGTAATGGTGTCGCCGAGCTCCTTGGAGACCTGCTCAGCGTACTTCTTGATGGTGAGGGAGCTGTCCTTGATGAACTCCTGCTCGGTGAGCACGGACTGCTTGTAGAACTTCTCCAGACGGCCGACAGCCATCTTCTCCTGGATAGCCTCGGGCTTACCGGACTCGGCAGCCTGAGCCATGTAGATCTGCTTCTCGTGCTCGACGGTCTCGGCCGGAACCTGATCGCGGGTAGCGCAGATCGGGGCGACGGCGGCAACCTGAAGGGCAACGTCGTGAGCGAAGGTCTTGAAGGATTCAGCCTGAGCGGTCTCAGCCTTCTCGAAGGCGAACTCGACGAGGACGCCGATCTTACCACCCATGTGGATGTAAGAAGCGAGCGCGCCGTTCTCAGCCTTGCGGGCAGCGAAGCGGGAGATCTTCATGTTCTCGCCCATGATGTGAATCATCTCGGTGAGCTCGGAGGAAACGGTCTCCTCGCCCATCGGCTTCTCGAGCAGAGCGTCGACGTCAGCAGGCTCGGTGGTAGCGACAACCTCAGCGACCTTGGAAGCAAAGCCGGTGAACTTGGCGTTAGAGCCAACGAAGTCGGTCTCGCAGGAGAGCTCGAGCAGAGCGCCGGTCTTGCCATCCTCGGAGACGAACGCGGCGACAGCGCCCTCGTTGGTCTCACGGCCAGCCTTCTTGGCAGCCTTGGCAAGGCCGTTCTTACGCAGAACGTCGACAGCGGCGTCCATGTCGCCGTCAGCCTCGACGAGAGCCTTCTTGCACTCCATCATCGGGGAGTCGGTCATCTCGCGGAGCTGCTTGACCATAGCGGCGGTAATCTGGGCCATTGTGGTTCCTTTCAAAGAGATGAAAAAGAATTAACTAAGACTGATTTACTCGGCCTTGGGCTCAGCGGCCATCTCGGCCTCGGAGACCTGCTCCTTACCAGAGCCAGCGAGGCAGGCGTCAGCCATGAGCTCGCACATAAGGGTGACAGCAGAGATAGCGTCATCGTTGCAGGGGATGCCGTACTCGACCTCGTCGGGATCGGAGTTGGTGTCGATCAGGGCGACGACGGGGATGTTCAGGCGCTGGGCCTCCTTGATGGCGTTCTCCTCGCGCTTGGTGTCGATGACGAAGAGAGCCTGGGGCAGACCCTTCATGTCGCGGGCGCCACCGAGGTTGGTCTGGAGCTTAGTGAGCTCCTTGCCGAGAACAGCCTGCTCCTTCTTGGGCAGAACAGCCATGCGGCCGTCCTCGACCATGGCCTCGAGCTCCTCCATGCGGTTGATGCGGGAGCGGATGGTGACGAAGTTGGTCAGCATACCGCCGAGCCAACGCTGGTTGATGTAAGGCATGTTGGCGCGCTCAGCAGCGTTCTTGACGGCCTCCTGAGCCTGCTTCTTGGTGCCGACGAACAGCACGTTGCCACCCTTGGCGACGTTCTTGACGAAGGTGTAGGCCTGGTCGGCGTCGAGGATGGTCTGCTTGAGGTCGAGGATGTAGATGCCGTTGCGCTCACCGAAGATGAACGGCTTCATCTTGGGGTTCCAGCGACGGGTCTGGTGACCGAAGTGGCAGCCGGCCTCGAGCAGGGTGCGGATATTAATCTTGGTAGCCATGTTAAACCTCCTGTGGTTTGCCTCCGCGCGGGGTCATCCTCCAAAACCAACCCGGACATGTGCTACCAAAGCCCGGGCACCACGGTATGAAGTAGCCGCGCGTGCGTGATAAAAACATGTTGCCGTGAAGCAACCCGATGAATGATAGCAGGAATGCCTCTTCCTGCCAACCCGCAATCAAAACCACACACCTGAGTGCGGCGCGGGACGTGCCAGCCACTATTCGCCGCGGGGATGGGCTTGAGCCACAGCCCGCTTAAGCCGATCGGGTGTGAGATGCGTGTAGATCTGCGTCGTGGACAGGCTCGCATGACCTAGCAGCTCTTGAACCGAGCGCAGGTCCGCACCGCCCTCGAGCAAGTCGGTCGCAAAGGTATGGCGCATCGCATGCGGGGCGATGTCAGCCGGAATGCCGGCGAGCGTCGCCAGCGTATGGAACCGCCGCCGGAGCATCGCGGCGCTCATGCGATTGCCGCGCGCCGATATAAGCAGCGGATGCGGCCCGGTAGCGAGGTCGCGGCGCTTTGCCCGAGCGAGCAACTCCGGCCTCCCCTCCTCAATATAGAGACGCGTCACATCGAGCGCACGACGATACAGAGGAACGATGCGCTCCTTGCTTCCCTTGCCCCACAGGCGCAGCGTGCGCTCGGACCATGAGATGGATTCCACATTGAGCGCCGCAAGCTCTGAGATGCGGGCACCCGAGGCATAGAGCAACTCGAGCATCGCCGCATCGCGCAGTCCCGCGGGTGTTGAGGTATCAGGCGTCTTGAGCAGCGCCTCGACCTGCTGGGTCGTAAGGACGCCCGGCAGGTCACGCGGCAGCTTGGGCGACGCGATCGCCGAGACCGCATCGCCCTCGACAATCCCCTCGGCAGCCATCCAGCGATAGAGAGATCGAATAGCCGACAGGTGCGCCGCAAGCGTTCGGGGAGCCACCTGCTCACGCGAAAGCTCGGCAAGATAGCGACGAATGGTGCGCACGTCGGCAGCGAAAGCATCAATATCCTCGCGCTCGCACCAGGCAGCAAAGCGCTCTAGCCTCGAGCCATAGGCCGTCACCGTGTTGGGAGAAAGCCCCTCAACGCGTGCGATATAGGCGATAAAAGAGTCGACGGTGTCGTACAGGTCAAAGGCTATGACCGGTCGCCTCCAAACAAGTCGGAACGCGTGGCCAAGTAGGCATCGAGGGCCTCGAGCGCACGGTCCGCATAGGCCTGGTAGCGGTCGCGCTTGCTGCGGCGCTTACCATCCTCGAGTGGCGGCACCAGGCCAAAGTTGACATGCATGGGCTGGTAGCCCACGGTGGCAGGATCGGTCGCATAGCCCACGAGCGCGCCCAGGGCGCCCACGCGGGGCAACTCGACGCCCGCGGCACCGATAGCCTCGGCATAGGTGTTGAGCGCGGCGAGCAGACCGGTCGCCACGGCTTCCATGTACCCCTCGGTGCCGGTGATCTGACCGGCCAGGCGCACGCCGGTACCGGGCACGGCAAAGGTGCCATCGAGCACGTGCGGGGCGTCGACAAAGGTATTGCGGTGCATGACACCGTAGCGGAAGAACTCAGCGTTCTCCAAGCCTGGCACCATACGAAAGACGCGCTTCTGCTCGCCGAAGGTCAGATTGGTCTGGAAGCCCACCAGGTTATAGGCGGTCTTCTCCTTGTTCTCGGCACGCAGCTGAATCGCCGCCCAGGGGCGACGTCCGGTACGCGGGTCGGTGAGGCCGACGGGCTTCATGGCGCCAAAGCGAATGGCGTCCTTGCCGGTGCGTGCAACCTCCTCGGCAGGCTGGCAGGCCTGGAACAGATCGCCGCCCTCAAAATCCTTGAGCACCACGCGGTCGGCCGTGGTAAGCGCCTCGATAAAGACCTCGTACTCCTCCTTGTTGAGCGGAGCGTTGAGATAGTCGCCACTCCCCTGCTCCTCGTAGCGCGACTGCGAGAACAGCACGTCCATATCGAGCGTGGAGGCATCGACGATAGGCGCCGCGGCATCGAAGAACGCAAGGGCGTCGCCACCGACGAGCTTCATGACCTCTTCGCTCAGCGCCGGCGAGCACAAGGGGCCGGCGGCAATGACCACGTGACCCTCGGGAATCTGCGTGACCTCGCCGTGAATGATCTCGATATTGGGACGGGCGGCAACCTCGGCCTCGACAAGCTCGGAAAACTTAACGCGGTCGACCGCCAAGGCACCACCGGCGGGAACAGCGGCGCGATGGGCGCAATCGAGCAGCACCGAGCCCATACGCTCGAGCTCGGCCTTCAGCAGGCCGGCAGCAGAGTCCGGACGGGTCGACTTAAACGAATTGGAGCAGACGAGCTCTGCCAGGTGATCGGTATGGTGGGCCGGGGAGCTCACCTGGGGGCGCATCTCGCACAGCTTTACGGCAAACCCGCGGTCTGCCAGCTGGATCGCGCATTCCGAACCCGCCAGACCGCCACCGATAACCGTCACCTGATCGAACTGCATCTGCAAACACCTTTCTAATTGACACGTTTTCCATTGTGACCGAAGGGCGTCTGGGCGTGAAGGGCAAACTTGGAGGGCGCATACCTTCCATCCATCATGCGCTCGATAAGGCCCTCGAGTTCAAGCGAACCCAAGAGTTTGAGTACGCCGACAGCATCGAGTGAGACGAGCGCCGCGATGTCGTCGACCTTGAGCGGAGAGGCGATGAGCGCATGCATCACGGTCTGCTGTGTTGGATTCAGGTCGGCAATGCCGGGAGCATCGGGGCGCGAGTAGCGCAGGGTGCCGTAGATGCGTGAGATTGCCATCTCGATAGATTCCTCGTCGATGATGCAGCAGGCACCGTTTGCAATGAGGTAATTCGTGCCACGCGACTCGGGCGATAGGATCGACCCCGGCACGGCAAGAAGTTCGCGCCCCAAATCCATAGCAGCCTCGGCTGTAGAAAACGTCCCGGAAGGCATACCCGCTTCGGATACAAAGAGGGCTTGCGACAGGGCCGCGATCACGCGATTGCGGCGCGGAAAGGCAAACTTGCGCGGACCCATGCCCCACGGAGAGATCGACACGACCGCGCCACCCATATCGAGCGTGCGCGTAATAAGCCCCGCGCTCGAACGCGGGTAGACCACGTCGGCGCCCGTCCCCAGCACCACGACGTGTTTGCCGCCGGCGTTGACCGCAGCCCAACCCGAGGCCTGGTCACAACCGACCGCGCCGCCCGAAACAACCGTCACGCCCGCCTCGACCGCCACCTTTGCCGCAAGCTCTGCCACGGCAAGACCATACGGCGAGGCCTTGCGCGCGCCGATGATAGAGAGCGCGGGCGTCGAAAGCACCTCGGGGTTGCCGCGCACATAAAGCGTCTGGGGTACATCAGAAAGCTCCAAAACGGTCTCGGGATACAACGCGTCGCCTGGATGCAGCTCGAAGGTCCCCTCGGCCATCATTGGTCCCTCCTTCCCTGGTACATCGCCGCCTCGAGCACGTGGTCCTGTGTCACTTGCTCGCTCTCGGCGACATCTGCGATCGTGCGCGCAATGCGAACCAGGCGCACGATGCCACGCCCTGTAAGATGTGTGCGTTTGGACAGGCCGAGTACGCATTTCTCGGCAGCATCATCGAGCTCAAAGGTCGAAACGACGCCGTCAATGGACCGCGTCTCGTCATCCTCGGCCTCGGCATCCGCATCGTCCATACGAGACTCGCGCCAGGCGCGAAAAGCGCGACCGCGCACAACGTAGTCACGTAACTCGGCCGACGACATACCCTCCGCGCCCTCGATAATCACCTGGGGATCGGGACGGGTCACATCGATCATCATGTCGATACGGTCGGCCAAAGGACCGCGCAGCTTTGCCCGATAGCGCTCGACCATCGATGCCGAGCAGCGGCACGGCACCTCGCGGTCGCCCAAAAAGCCGCAGGGGCAGGGATTGCTCGCAGCGAGCAGCTGAAAGCGCGACGGGAAGGTAAAGGCCCCGTCGACGCGTACGATCCTCACATAGCCGCGTTCGATGGGCTGACGCAGCGTCTGTAGCACGCCAGTGGGAAACTCTGCTAGCTCATCCAAAAAGAGCACGCCGCCATGAGCCAGGCTGATCTCTCCCGGGTGCACCGGGCGCCCGCCGCCGATAAGGCCCGCGGTCGAAATGCTGTGATGCGGGCTGCGGAAGGGGCGATGCCCCGCAAGCAGTCCATCGATGTTCTCGCCCAAGACCGAATGGATGCACAGCGCCTCCTGCTGGTCTTCAACGGAAAGCTCAGGCAGGATGCCGGTCATACGGCGCGCAAGCATCGTCTTGCCCGATCCCGGGGACCCGATCATAAGCAAACCGAGCTCACCCGCTGCCGCCAGTGCCATGCCGCGTTTGGCAACCTCCTGCCCCAGCACGTCGGCATAGTCGAGTTCGGGCTCAAAAGTAGCCTCCACACCCTCGGAATCCAGATAATGCTGCGCGGCATCGCCCATACCATGAGCAAGCTGAGACAAATGATCTATGAATCCGCAATCCACGCCCGCGAGTGGCACATGCTGGTCTGATCTGCCGGCGATAAAATACAGCCCCATGTCGCGAGCCAGCAGCTGAAACGCCACCTCGCCCTTGACGGGAAGCACCGTGCCGTCCAGACCGAGCTCGCCGGCAATGAGGCAGCGGTCGAGGTTGTCGCGGGGAATCTGACCATCGGCCGCCAGAACCGCGATGGCGATGGGCAGATCAAAGCCGCTACCGGTCTTGCGAATATCGCCGGGCGCCAGATTGACCGTAATGCCCGAGCGTGGGATCTCGAACCCGGCGGAGCGCATCGCACAGCGAATACGACCACGTGACTCCATCACCTCCATACTCGGGATGCCGAGCATCTGAATGCCCGGAACGCCGCCAGCAAGCGAAACCTCGACCGTGACGTGAATCGCCTCGACGCCGCGGATGCAGGCCGCGTGAACGGCAAACGTCTCGAACGCCATCACGACACCTGCCAATCGAACGCGTTGTACTGATGCTCGATCTCGGCGATATGCCCGCCGCGAATGGTGACACCCACGGCATCGAAGCGAATCGCCTTGAGCGGATAATGCTCCATGAGATAGCAACTTGCGATGCGGCGGTAGCGGCGTTGCTTTTGGGCGTCCACGGCCTCCTCGGGAAAGACCCGCGTGTTGCAATCCAGCGCGACGCGTCTGGTCTTGACCTCGGCCATCACTACGACATCGTCGAGCTCATCGAGCAGCACCAGATCGGCCTCGCCCTCGGTGCAACGATAACCCTGCTCCAGCAAGGTGTAGCCGCGCTCGTTAAAGTAGTCGATGGTGATCAGCTCGCCCAGCATACCCAGCTCGCGGGGACTGAGCCCCTTGATAAACTCGGGCGTCATCGCCCCGCAGTCGAGCTCGCCGTTTTCCCAACGCTCCTTGAGCTGCTGCGTCTTGCTCTTTTTGCTTGCGGCACTCATGGGATCTCCTTTCCCGCACACTGCATTGCCCCGATGATGAGGGCACCTTTCATGCGGGTAAGTACCGGAAGCAAACCAAAAGCTGACCAAATGCCGTCAAAAAACGGGCCGTACGCAACAATCACGTTGCACACGGCCCGCTACCAGCAGGTTTATAAAACCCCGGAGGTCCCTGTCTCCACAATTGACCTAGAAAAGGCGCTCAGTCTGCAGAAAGTTTCCGCAAAAGCTCACGCGGTGCAGAGGACAAAGTCCATGTTTGCGAATGGCCTCGATATGCTCGGGGCTCGCATAGCCCTTCGACTCGGCCAGATGGTACTCGGGATACTCGGCGTCGTACTCGACCATCATCTCGTCACGCGTGACCTTGGCCATGATGGACGCCGCGGCGATGCAGGCGATCTTGGCATCGCCCTTCACCACATCGCGCTCGTTGGGAACGGCACCCAAAGGATTACCGTCCATGAGGACGCAGTCGGGTTCAAGCCCCGTATCGGCCACAGCACCCGCGACGGCAGCGCGGATGGCGCGGGCCATGCCCATATCATCGATATCCTTCGGCGCGATATGGCAAAAACCGATCGCCGTCGCCACCTCGGCAATCTTCACTGAGAGCAGCTCGCGGCGCGCCGGCGTGAGCTTTTTGGAATCGTTGATGCCCCAGATGCGCGGCTCCATCGGAAGACACACGGCACACACGGTCAAGGGACCCGCTACCGAGCCACGACCCACCTCGTCGACACCAACGACCACGCCATCGCCACCAAGCTCATGCATAAGCTCGTACATGTCATTGACGCGCTCGCGCTCGGCAAGTTCCTTGGCATGGCGTTTGAGGGCGCGTTCACAAGCCTTGATCACCTGCTGGCGCGGATCCTCGTGATAATGCTCCACGAGGGCGGGGATCTCCTCAAACGTGGCACTCGCCAGCTCGCCGGCAACCTGCGATGCCGAAACCGAGCTCGTCATATTGGCCATACCAGGCCCTCCTTGCATGCAAATCAGATAAAAAGAAGGGCCACCCGAAGGTGACCCTTACGTCCAAACGAGTGGACAGACGCTGCGATCTTCTTAGCGCTTCTCGGGGATGCGAGCAGCCTTGCCCACCTTGTCGCGGAGGTAGTACAGCTTGGCGCGACGGACGCGACCATGACGAACGACCTCGAGCTTGGCGATCTTGGGGCTGTGAAGCGGGAAGGTACGCTCAACACCGACACCGAAGGACATCTTGCGGACGGTGAAGGTCTCGCGGGCACCGGCGCCGGCCATGCGGATGACGTCGCCCTGGAAGACCTGGATGCGCTCGCGGTCGCCTTCCTTAATGCGGTAGTGAACCTTGACGTTGTCGGCGACGCGAACCTGAGGAATGTCCTCGCGGATCTGCTGACGCTCGATTGCGCGGATGTAATCCATGTGCAATTCCTTACTCTTCTAGAGGTGCCGTACCACCTTGGCCGGCACGTAGTTGAACAAACGTATTCCAGTATACACGCGCGGGTTTCTGCTGCAAGAACAATTTTTTACGCAGACAAAAAGACAAAACCCGCACATGATAACCGCCCGTCTCACGAATGAGACGGGCGGCATGAAGGGGGGCTACGCTAGGCGTCTAAACCCAAAACGTTAGGCGGAACGCTTAGCCTCGAGCTTGGCCTGAGCGGCAGCCAGGCGTGCGAGGGGCACGCGGTAGGGCGAGCAGGACACATAATCCACATCGGCCACGTTAAACAGGCCCTTGATGGACTTGGGGTCGCCGCCGTGCTCACCGCACACGCCAAAGTGCATGTCGGGGTTGGTGGCGCGGCCCTTCTCGACAGCCATGCGCACCAGCTCGAGTACTGCCGTATCGATGGTCTCGAAGGGGTTGTCCTTTAAGATCTTCTTGTGCATGTACAGCGGGATGAACTTGGCCTCGGCATCGTCGCGGGAGAAGCCGAAGGTGGTCTGGGTGAGGTCGTTGGTGCCAAAGCAGAAGAAGTCTGCGTGATGGGCGATCTCGTCAGCGACCATGCAGGCGCGCGGCAGCTCGAGCATCGTGCCCACGGGAATATTGAGCTCGACGCCCTCCTCAGCGGAAACCTCAGCGATCACGCGCTCGATGACCTCGCGGGTCTGGACATGCTCGGCCGTGATGGAAACGAGCGGAACCATGATCTCGGGACGCGGATCGACGCCCTCCTGGATAAGGCGAGCAGCAGCCGTGGCGACGGCGCGAACCTGCATGAGCGGCAGATCGCTAAAGACGACGGACAGACGTACGCCGCGTAGGCCGAGCATCGGGTTAGACTCGACCATGCCGTCGATACGACGCAGGCGGGCGCGCAGAGTGGCAAGCTCTTCCTCGCTGGCGCCAGCGGCTTCCTTCTTGGTGATGGCGACCTCGAGCTCGCGAGGATTATCCAGGAACTCATGAAGCGGCGGATCGAGCAGGCGGACGACCACATCACGACCGGACATGGTCTTGAACATCGCCAGAAAGTCCTCGGTCTGAACCTTGAGCAGGTCGGCCAGGGCCTGCTGCTTCACGGTCTCATCGTCAGACAGGATAAAGCTCTGGATGATGTTTTTACGGTCACCCAGGAACATGTGCTCGGTGCGGCATAGGCCGATGGCCTCGGCACCAAACTCGAGTGCGAGCGCGGCGTCCTCGGGGTTGTCGGCGTTGACGCGCACGTGGTTGGCGTGACCGTCGGTCTCGTCCAGACGGATCTCGTCGGCCCAGGACAGGATGGTGTCCAGATCGCCGGTGAGCTCGGCCGAAACCAGATCAACGGCGCCGTCGACGACGATACCCTGGGTGCCGTCGATGGAGATGACATCACCCTCGCGCAGCACGCGGTCGCTGCCCTCGATGCGCACGACCTTCTCGGCGGCATCGATGTGGAAGCGCTCGACGCCGCAGACGCAAGGCGTACCCATGCCGCGGGCGATAACGGCGGCATGACTCGTCTTGCCACCGTGGCTGGTCAGGATGCCCTCGGCGGCAACCATACCCTTCAGGTCGTCGGGGTTGGTCTCCCAACGAACCAGGATGACCTTGTGGCCCTCGTTGGCGCGCGCGACGGCGTCATCACTCGAGAACACAACCTCACCCACGGCGGCACCGGGGCTGGCGTTAAGACCGCTGGCCAGAGCCTCGTACTTCTTGGAGGCGTCAAACTGCGGGTGCAGGAGCTGGTCGAGTTGCGCGGGATCGATACGGTTCACAGCCTCCTCGCGGGTGATCAGGCCCTCCTCGACCATTTCGATGGCGATGCGCAGAGCGGCGGTTGCGGTACGTTTGCCCACGCGGGTCTGGAGCATCCAGAGCTTGCCCTGCTCGATGGTGAACTCGATATCGCACATGTCGCGATAGTGATCCTCGAGCGTCAGGAACACGTGCTCGAGCTCCTCACCTGCGGACTCGAGGCCCGGGGTGGTCTTGAGGTCGGCGATGGGCTCGGTGTTGCGGATGCCGGCGACGACATCCTCGCCCTGGGCGTTGACCAGAAAGTCGCCGTAGAACTCCTTAGTGCCGTCGGCCGGGTTGCGCGTAAAGGCGACGCCGGTCGCGGAGGTCTCACCCTTGTTGCCAAAGGCCATGGCCTGAACGTTGACGGCAGTACCGAGCTCGTCGGAGATGCCGTGCTGTTTGCGGTAGATGCAGGCGCGCTCGTTCATCCAGCTGCCAAAGACGGCCTGGATGGCAAGACGCAGCTGAAGCTCAGGGTCGTGCGGGAAGACGGGCTTGCCATCGACAACCTCGAGCTCGGGGTACAGGGCGGCCTCGACGTTCTCGGAGAAGATCCCCTTGAAGGTCTCGACGAGCTCCTGCAGATCCTCGGCCGAAAGCTCGGAGTCGACGCGGACGCCAGCGACCAGGCGTGCCTGGGTCAGCGCGTTCTCGAACAGGTCGGCGTCAACGCCCATAACGACGTTGGAGAACATCTGGATAAAGCGGCGATAGCTATCCCAGGCAAAACGCGGATTTCGCGTCTGGGCGATGAGGCCCTGAACGGAGTCGTCGTTGAGGCCCAGGTTGAGGACCGTGTCCATCATACCGGGCATGGAGAACGGAGCGCCCGAGCGAACCGACACGAGCAGCGGATCGGAGGCGTCGCCGAGCTTTTTGCCGCAGCGGGCCTCGAGGTCTACTCGGCGGCAACGATCTCATCGAGTGCGCCTTCGGGCCAGACGTTGCCGGCACCGGAGTACTCAACGCAGGTCTGGCAGGTAATGGTAAAGCCACCGGGGACCGGCAGGCCGATACGGCTCATCTCGGCAAGGTTAGCGCCCTTGCCGCCAAGCACAAAGTTCATAGACTTGTCGCCCTCGGTGACACAAGTGCCCTGGGCGTCGGTTCCAAAACGGTAAACCCTCTTGCAATCGCTCACGATACTTCTCCTTCTATGTGTTCGCACACACGACCGTGGTAACGAATCGACCCGCCGGATGCGGACCGTGAGGGAACTATACGGCGGGTTTTGGGCGGGCTTGAGCAGAGGCTGCGCGGTTTGGTAAACGTGCTAAAACTGGCGGTAAACGGTAGGTAAAGGTGGTTACCTTATGAAGATACCAGTACAACGTAGTCGCAGGTTAAAAGCGGTATAAACTGCTAAAACGCTTTAGCAAAAAGCTGTAATTATTGGAATGGAATCTCTTAAACTACGCAATAGCCAAGAAAGACAAAATCTATCAGAAGTATTTGTCCCAGGGATTTTGGTCAGAGTAGCTAATTTGGGACGGGGCTATTTTAGCCACCCCGGCAGATAGCGCGAATGCTTTGGCGGAGTAACGGCCGGGGTAGCTAAAAAAGCCCCATTACAGTTTGAGTCGTCCGAAAGGGCGGCTCCTTACTAGTTCTGGTAATACGATTGAGCCGTACCGATGGTCGCTGGCCGACCGCGACCGCGACGCGGCCTCCACCCGAGACCCCCATCTCGACACATAGCCCGTCATCCGACGAAAGCGCGCAGGTCGTCCTGTATAGGCGCATGGTGTCCCCCTCCGCCGCAAGAGGGAAACGAAAAAGCCCCTCTTTGCCACTACGGACAAAAGGGGCCTCCCAGGGGAAACGTGTTACAAAGCCTTCTTTGCAGGACGATGAAGATCAGAAACCCAACGTCGTACGCGTAGGGACTTACCCAACACCCACGCCATTTCGATCTTCTGGGCCTTCAACGCCACGTCCCGATAAGCATCCGGGCATCGGAATGACCTCGTCGCAAGCCGCAAGCATCTCTTCGTCATGAGTGACAACAATTACAATATGGTCTCTCTTAACCTCATGAAGCAATTTAATTAGCGCGCTCCGGCTCTTCGCATCAAGCGCTGAAGTTGACTCAAGAAACAACATGACGTCCGGCGATTTCAACATCTGCCGCACAATTGCGATGTTCTGCTTCTCCCCGCCGGACACCCCTCCTTTCTTGCTGCCAAGCATCGCTGCCGCCCCGTTCTCCGCAGCGGCAATCATTTTGTCTAACCCCAATATGGCAAGCATCCGATTCAGTTTGTCGGCCTCGAAATCATCAGAAAGCAGCGTAAGATTATCGAGGATCGTCCCCCCAACAATAGGGGGCTCTTGCTCCGTAATGCCAACTCGGCACCGCCGCAATGCGTATCGGTCGATGCGACGCTGTGATACCCCGTTGTAGAGGACGGCCCCTTCCGTGTTATCTGGATATAGACCCAATATCACTGACAGCAGCGAGCTCTTCCCCGAGCCATTTCTTCTTGCTTACTGTTTTTCTTATATTGTAACGATTTTCGATAAGAGGAAAGATTACTCCATGACGCGCAAGCCCGAACTCTAAGCGTTTCCCATCAGCATTGCCCATTTTTCGGATCGAAATCCAAATCCAGCTCCCTATCGCATGCTGAAATCAAATCCTGATCATGGCTTACAACAAGAATTAGCTGATCGAAGGGATTTCGATGAATATACTCCGTGAACTCCCGACGGCTTTCTTCATCTAAATCGTTCGTTGGTTCATCGAACACAAGCACTTCCGGCTGCCTGCGAAGTGCTGCGAATATCCTTAGCTTTCGATACTCTCCACCAGAAAGGTCTCTACAATTCTTGCCTTTTAACGATTCGACGGTTCGATAGAAACTCGGCACAAGCTCTCGGAGGTTTTCGCTCGATCCCCGAATCGACGTCCTCTCAAGGTAATTCTCCACCGTTTCGTTCGGAATAAAGAGCTTTTGCGGGCACACCGCAAACAGGTCCCGTCGGATCGTCTCCATATCGAGCTCTTCATATGGCACCGACCCCAAAGCCCGATGTCCCCCAGCAGAATATAGTCCAAGGAGCACCTTCAGAAACGTGCTTTTTCCGCATCCGTTCGGCCCGGTAATGGCATAGGTTTTTCCTTCCTCCACCTCCACGGAGAGGTCGCGGTATAAGTAGGGCTTTCCCGCGTATCGGTACGCGATGTTGGACAACGATATGCTCTCCACGTGCCCAACCGTGAGGGTGCCGCGGTCCTCGGCGTCCTCCGTCAGAGCCCCCAATCGGTCGAACGAGGCCCTTGCGTCCTGATACGATTTGAAATAATTCAAAAAATACTTGAAGCATCCGAACGCCATCGAGTAATACGAGTTCACCATTGTGAACTCGCCTAAGCTCATTCTTCCGCTCAATATTTCCATCCCGGAGATCACGAGCAGTGCCCCCCGAAACACAGACGAGATCAGGCCGTCGCTTGATGTGGCCAGATTCGAGACCCTACTTGCTTTCATGTAAATCGGGTAGTACCCCTCGAATACCCCTTTGAGCGTCCGAGCGCTCTGGTTATATGCGCCATCGCACTTAATGTCAAACAACTGCGACAGCTCGCCGCTCACGGACGCGAAAAGCTTACTCAAACCCTCCTTGTTCGCAAGCGAACTGTTGTACAACGGCTTTTTCAACGCCCTGAATAAAATGAAGTACGCAACAAGCGAACATGCACTTAACACCAGGAACACCGGATTAATCGAAAACAGGATGATGCATATCAACACAACCAGAACGATGTTAAGCCCGATCGTCAGGAAGTTGTTCACGACAAACGATGACACCGCATTCGAATCCGCATACACCCTCTGCGTTGTATAGGATGGATCCGCCTGCTCCCCCTTTTCCAGGGGCCCCCGTTCAAACGACTCACACGTGGTCCCCATCAGTCTCGTCGTCATCTCCAAGATGACGCGCGATACGTTCACACCCATCGCATACGACATGAAGGAGGCCGATATCCCTATGCCCGCAACAAAGGCCGCAAACCACACGACGCGAGATGGATCCCTATTCGTCACGAGAAAGTCTACAAACCCACCGTTTAAGGCGGGCATGACGCACGAGAGAGCAAAATTCACCAGCATGAGAATCACGAAAAGCCGTGACCCTTTACACCGAAACAACTCGTGAACCGTCTTCTTAAACATGCCAGCTCCCATCAAGCGGCCTTTTATCCAAAACTGAATTTGCTCGCCGCTTAATCGCTCCCATATATCCCTTGTTGTTAATCCTTGCTCAAGACATTATCTCGGGTTGCGGTGCCCAGGATTCCATTTCACCTTTATATACATACGAATAAGCCCCCTATTTGCATAGGCAAGCGCGGCGATTATAACAGCAGCCACCATCAGACCGAGAATAGCCCTTTTGTCCGGAAAAAGGGACGAGAGAAAAAGGCATATTGCGGAGAAAACTATAGACGCCCCCACCACTCGGTTTGCGCCTAGAGACTCGGCCGTCCGCTTTGCCTCCTCTAAACGCTCTCCCGATAGCAATGACATTCCGGCAAGCAATCCCGTGAGCTTGCCTCGATATATCATTATTCCGAACAACAGCAGCAGGCATGACCCCACCATTGAAACCACAACGTCCGACATCGCCATCACTCCAGTCCACTCCTTCAATACCAGCCCTATCGACAAACATCAAAACTTTTTTTAACTTAATATTGTATATCGATATAAATATATTCTTTTATATATCGTTTCGATTTGTGATATTTTATCGAACGAGTTGCTATTCGAGGAAGATAGGCCACAACCAAAGGAGATCAATGGAATCCGTGAATGTTTGGAGCGCGCAAATCTCATCATTGCCTGGAGTCATCCCTATCCCCCTCGACCCAAGCTACCTTCGCAGTGAACCAAATAACCGCCTGAGCGTCCTAAGCTCAGATGGGAAACAAATCTATACGATCCTCAACAGGGTCGCTAAAGAGATTCTTGACTTATGCGACGGCACCTGCGATTTGCCCAAAATTCTCCGTCTGTTCCAAGAAAAATACCCAGATCAACCGCGCGAGACGCTAGCGCATGACCTGGCCCAAACCCTGCATAGCCTGACCGTAAACTGTCTTATCGTTTGGAAGAAAGAAGGGAGATATATGAACGACCCTTTCGGCTCCGATTACCTAACATCGGTGAATCCCGACGAGCTGCTTATTCTCGCGGACGCGAGCAGGTTTGCTGAAATCGAAGAGGCGGCTGCAAAATCCCTCTCTGCAAAACAGTCCAAAAATGGCAATAGGATCTATTTCTCTGAGTTCGACGTTGAGCCCGAATTGGAGAACTTTCTGGTTCTTCGCCAAAGGCTCTTTTCCTTTACCCATGATTATTTTCTACTCACGAGCCAGTCCGGAGAAATTAATGGATTGATAATATGCGAGCCGGCCACTAATCCCGCCGGCCGCAGCGTCATCATCAAATTTATCTCATGCAGCTCCACGCTGCTTGCCGGTGTGCTCGACCGCCTTGCGGAATACTACGGATCTTCCGCTCCCAAAGCCTACCGCGCGCTCAGAATTGACGCGCCTGATTCCACCCCAATCGCCGAACAACTTGACCATTCCGACCAGCGCCTTGGCTTTTCCTTAGTCGGCACCCTGCCCAATGAGCTCGACTCGGGCGACGTCAAGCTGTTTGTTCGCCCGCTCGATAAGAAGCAATAATGAGCATGCCGGCAATAATCGGAGCGCCCCACAGCGTTGCGCTCGACATTACAAACAAATGCAACCTTCGTTGTCTACACTGCTTCAACAACAGTGGAGAAAACGATGTCGTCGCGAACGAATTATCCGACAACGAAGTCCTCGAACTCGTCGACTCGATTTGTCAAATGCACCCCTTTAGCTTCTGCTTCTGCGGAGGCGAGACCCTCCTGCGAAAGGATCTTGTCATCGAGTCCTTGCGGCGGCTCAGCGCATCTGGCGTCAAATGCAACCTCGTGTCAAACGGTCTGCTCGCAAACTCAAATTCTTTGCATGAGCTCGAACGCGCCGGTTTAAACGGCATACAGTTTAGCCTCGATGGCCTACGCGATTCTCACGAACATATGCGAGGACTCTCGGGATTATACGACCGGGTGCTCGACGCCATCGATATCACGCTGAACGAAACCTCACTGCACCTTTCAATTGCCTTTTGTCCGACATCGTTCAATGTCGACGATTTCAAACCAGTTTGCACGATGCTTCGAGACAAGCTGAAATCGTCGGGTAGAACTGACCGAATTGACCTTAGAGTTCAGCCGCTCATGCTCCTCGGTAGAGCCCGAAGAAACCGCACGATTCGCCCTTCGAATAATCAATACCGTCGGCTAGTCAACACGATCAATGACCTTCGATACGATCCGGACTATCGAGGCTATTTCATGCTTGAGTGGGGCGACCCCATCGACCACTTGGTCAGATTCCCTCAACTGCAAATGCAATTTGACCAAGTGGCCATCCACGCCAATGGCGATATCGTCGCATCCCCCTATATACCTCTCATCATCGGAAACGTTCGCAAACACAGCCTTCAGGAATACTACGATGCCGGAATGGCAACCGTTTGGGATAAGCCCGTTGTTACCGCGTTGGCCAATCGTATGCACTCGATTGACGAGATGGAAGAGATCTCATCGTTGATTGCAGACATCAATATGGACGGCGACCTCTATATCGACCTGATCGACGATGATCTAGGCGACCTGAGCGTCCTGTCACAATTCTAAGGAGATGTTCCCATGTATGAGACCCCAGAAGTAGAGAAGATGGATTCCAAAACCGGCCCCGTTCCCGTTGTGGTCAACTTTGCAGCCGTCGTGGATAACGTAGTCGCAGCCGTCTATGATGCCGTCGTTGCGGCCTACGCATTCTGGTACTCGGCAGACAACGACGGCACCGGGACGAGTGCAGCACAGAACTAGTCGCCGGCTCATCGAGCAATCGCCTCGCCTATCACTGCATGCGATTGACTGCGCAGCCCCAGCCAACGCCCAAAGCGCCTTGAAGAGCTGCTTGTAACATTCGTTCATTCAACAGCGAGATCTCTTCACCATTCTCGGCCGGCCCGACAGATCGACACATCAGTCGGGCCGGCCAGACTTATACAACGCGGCGACTCCGCTCACGCCACCCCCCCCCGAAACTCACGCTGTCATCACACGGGCAATCAACAGTGAATCCTGTTATGCGACATGGGCAAACGGCCACGTGCGCGATTAAAACGAATTCACTTAACAGACTTCAAGAATGCTTTAGCACCGCAGGATAGCCATACGCGGAGCGCGGCACGCATAAGCCAAAAGCGGCATTAAAAGCCATCCCCTTCCCTGCTGAATGCGCGTCCTAGCCCATCAACCGGTCGGACCATCGCGAAGATGATCCGTGCTTCCATACTGCAATGCGATATCAAGCATCACGAATAGTCCCCGCCCAACGGGGTTCTCCCCTCCGCAGGCGTTTCGGAACCCGCCCCCATCCCAAATTCCCACGCAGCGGCCGCGTTCACCGCCGCCGCGGGGGCCCTAGCTCCCCCGCGCCGCGGGCACGGGCGGCGAGGTCGGATGTGAAAGCCGGACCGCAGAGGTATCGAGCGCACGCGGCCAGGGCCTCGAGGGCGCCTGGCGGGTAGGGAGATCCGAGCATGAGGCAGGACAACGCGCAGGCCCGCAAAAGGTTCACGAGCTCCCCCGCGACGCGGCAGACCCTCGGCTGCCCCTCGTAAAGGATGCAGAAGACACGGTCGAGGTCCGACGGTTCGACCAGGCTGTACCGGCAGTCCGCGTACAGTGCGCAGCCCCTCCCGCGCGGGTCGCCGTCCGAGTCCTCATCCGGCTCATGATGGCGCACCTCGACCCAAAGGCCCTCCAACACATCGTCGAACCCGAAATCGAGCTCCGCCTGGACGCTCTCGCCGAACGCATCGCCCAGGGCGAGCTCCGGCACCTTCGTCACACGGCCGTCCAGCCACTCAATCTCTGTCATCGCGCGCATGGTCCAAGCCCCTTCCGACACGGGATTGTCAGCTCAACCCGACCCTTACCCATACGGACGAACATAACTCGCCAGGGGAAGCCCCTGAAGGCCGTGCGCCACAACATGAGGCCGAATCCGCCCCCGGCTGGACAGGCCAACAACGAAGGAGCACACGGAACCGGCGCGGCGTTACAACCGTCCCGGCAAGCGTGTCACTTGGCCAAGTCATGATGCCGACTAACCCGGAAATGCTCCAACGGAGCGCCGAACGAGGGTAACAATATAAAGCCGTGCAACACGCGTTGGACGACCAGAACAACCCAAACAAAGGCCTGCCGGTCCCACCTTCAAGCCCAATAGCAAAATGTGCATCAGCGGATTTGCAGCGATACAAGTCTCAACCATCACACCGCAGCGCGCCTAGTCCCACTCATCCTACTGCAAATGTCCCAGAACGAGAAAACGACCAGCTTAACATGCCACCCTTTATATCCGCACGCGCGTAATTCAACTCATAAGGACCGGCTATCCCTTACCTGTGACACAATCTCAAACGCACAGAACAGAATCATCAGTCCAATCATCGCATATGAGGCAGCCGAACCTTCAAGCACTATTCCACAAAGAACAATCTCCGCGCCGCCAATAAGAACTGTTATCAGGCGCTCTGCCTTTTTGCTCTCGCCGCTCGCATAAAAAGGCGGCAAAGCGCACAAGATCACATATAGCCCGGGAAGGGAATACAGGATCGATAGTCCAAGCCCCCCATCAACCGCAGTGCTTTGCGTAAGAATCAACTGAACCCAAACGGCAATTATCACTGAGCAGGTTGTCGATAAAATAAGACTAGAAATATAGCACGCAACAAAGTCCCGTCGCATTCGAACAGAGAAATCCGCGAACTCTCTTCGCCGCGTGGAAACAATAAGGTACACAGAAATTGCAATAGAACCAATCAGAGAAAACAGCGGAACAACCAGCAATTCAAGCTTATTACCCCATCGATCAACCATACCCCCACTCCAATGAGCGGGAATTGTATCAGGGAGGACTGACCAAGCCGCCCATAGAATCAGAAATGGAAGAATAGAGAGGATGAAAGATGATAACACTGCAGTAATTTTTTTTGAGGCTCTCATCGATTCCGCGTCTCCTTGCGCACCCACATTCCACTCCGCCTTAAATCAAGTATAAATAAAAACTTGAATGCAAGTTTGTTTTGATTAGTATGGAAACTATATCCATTTAGTTCTAATTTGTTCGTAGTATCAAATCGATACCGACACTAGCATGACGTAGTCTTTCAAGACAGCTATTCAACATTGGAGGTCACCGCTATGGACAATGTGAACCACCTAAACGAACTCTCAATACAGTCCCAGCTTAGCATCCTTGAAAAACTGGTCGCGGACGCGGAACAATCTACCGACGCAAGACGCGATTTCGAAGCTCAGCCTCGTGCCGTATTCCAGAAATATGGAATTACAGACCTCAAAATCAAAGCGGGAAATCGAAAAGTCTCTCTGTACGAACTGGTTTAGTCAACCGAAAAGGAGGCGCGTGTCCCCGTTGCACGCGCAGTATATCGTCGTATCCAACTTGCATATTATGACGAGGACAACGAAGCTGAGCCGCAAACGATACCTCTCGTAAACGTTGTACTTAATGCAAACGCAGTAACGAACGCAAACATCATTCTGAACGCAAACGGAATGGCAAACGCAAACGCGAATGCTCAAAACAACGCCAACCTTAAGTACGACGTCAACACAATGGGCTATGGATCAGCTATTTTTATGAACAAACCTGATGTTGTTGAACTATCGGAATCGTACAAACAAACTTCTGTTTTCAGGAAATTTGATCAAGAGGGCTTGAGTGCAGCGAGGCAAGCAGCCATGCTTAAAACAGCAATCAAGAATTCCAGCTCCAATACCATCAACCCCGAAGGGGCTTCCAATGGGGTCGCCCGCGGGTATTATCGCTCCGTCGAATTCGAAGTTACTTACTCCGAGAACGAAGGCACCTTGGTAATCACCGACGCCCGTTTGCTCGCGACATGATTTCCGAAAGCTCGCAGCACGTGCTGTTCCGCAGACCTCGAATGCTGACATTTATAACAACATATAAATGTGGCGCTGTGTGTGATCATTGTCTGATGAGCTGCACTCCGAACAACAGTGACAGGCTTACTCTTCCCCAAATGCGGCAATTCATCGATAGCTTCGCCGAAGTATGCGTCGGAAGTGGTGTTGTTGTGTTTACGGGCGGAGAATGCACCCTTCTTGGCGATGACCTTCTCGAGGCCATCGCATATGCGAATTCTTTAGGACTCTTTACTCGAATTGTAACGAATGCGTGGTGGGCAAAAAGCGAAAGAGACGCAGAAACGTTCCTCAACGAATTGAAGTCATGTGGCCTTGACGAAATCAATATCAGCTGCGACGACTTTCATGCGGAATATATACCCCTCGAGAATGTGCGCAACCTTTGGAACTCAGCAAAAACAATGGGCTTTCAAACTCTCGGCATTGCGGTCTGCAGAGATAACAACAGTACAATCAGCCCGGCATACCTGTGCAAGTACCTTAATGAAGACATTCCACTCCTGCATCAGTTCGACGATAATACCCAGCCTCCCAGCGCGCCAGCCCGCTTCATCACGGATTCAGGCATCACGCGAATTGGGCGCGCACGAAATCTCAGTCTCAACCAAAATGCGCGACCGCAGGCACGTCTCTTAGCGTCACACTGTTCCGACTGCGGCCGAGACTTCGTTATTTCCCCAAACTGCCATCTTGCACCCTGCTGCGGAATAAATGCAGAGGGAACTTGGCTTTTCGATCTTGGCAAAATCAATCTGACGGATGACATTAATGAACTGCAGCTGCTCCTACTTAATTACATACAATACATAGGACCAGGAGGGCTGCTGAAGCACTTGCGCACGAGCGGAGGCCTTTCTTCATTTGGGCGCTCAAGCTACCTCTCTCAATGCGAGATTTGCGAAGACATCGCCCTCTCGAAAGAGGCACAGACCTGTCTTGCAAAGCTAGCTCCTAAACTGGCAGCCGACTTGATTGTCGAGACTAAATTCGCGACTACCTTTATCGGAAATGGGTCTGATATACATGATTGAAGTGCTACCCTCTTTAAATTCGCTCTCGAGTAATCCACTCCGTAGATTGGACACTCTTGGAGTAACAGATTTTTTAGACACACTTGACATATCTATAGATCCTTTTGAATGCGCGCATCGCATCTGGGATCAACTTGACAGGGAGCATCAAGAGACCGTCTCCTTCCTGATGCTAGGTGGAGAGATTGATCTCGATTCAGAAGTGGCAAAAAGAAGTCTGCTGAAAGGCACTGTTGAAACCATAGCCTCACTCGGGCTGCTAAGCAAGCACAATGGCAATGCCTCCCTTTCCGGTTTATCTCTAATCCGATATCGTGGCATCTGGCTTTTTGCCGATGCGCCATCACCCTCGCCTTTACTATATTTTGGCTCTGATTCAATTGGGCTCGCTCGTCGGCTAAGCCCATCCCCCGGAAAGAATGCCTTAGACCTCTGCTCTGGACCAGGCATCCAGGCACTCATACTGGCAAAATCTGGAATGCACGTCACGGCGATAGATATCAATCCAATCGCCTCAGAAATCTGCCAACTAAACGCACTGGTCAATGGTATTAGCGAAGATTTAACTGTTCTAACCGGAAGTCTCTACAACGCACTAAACAATATCGAAAGCTCTTGCAGCTATGAACTCATTACGGTGAATCCTCCTTTGCTCCCAATCCCAGAAGACGTACCATACCCCTTCGTTGGCGATGGCGGCCCAGATGGCCTCAACATCACAAGCAAGGTTATTCGAGGTGCAGGAGATAAACTCACTGATAGCGGATACCTCTCTGCAATTGGAATGATTGGCCTTGGAACCAACAATCAATCAGCATTTGAACGAATACAGAACGATTTGTTGCAAGCTGGCCTCAATGGCGTCTTGACAATAATCTCGAGCTTTAACCTCGGACCCCAATCTGGCTGGATCGACGGTATCGCATGCACATCTGTTGCACATGCTCCAGGAAAATATTCCAGCAAAGAGGAGGCTGTAAAACAGATATCGCGCGCATACAAAAAAATCCACTACGACCGCGTCTGCACCTATCACTTGAAGGCGTGGAGGGAGAGACAGCCCTTTCAAAATCCCATCCTAACGATTCAAGACTGCTCCGCAGATGGCAACCCACTTGGCCCCTGGATCCTCTAAAGCATCCGTCATACGAAAGCAGGTCAATAGGCTGCGCGCCACTCTCTGATGACGCGCAGCCTATCTCATTTCCCCCGCGCTTTACCGAGCCCGACTCACACCTCATAGTTGGCACCGGTTTTCAAAATGCAAGATTCCGCATACAAAATCACTTCTTCTGTCTAGGTGGCAGACCTACGATTTTTGTAGTATAAAGTTCCTCTCAATGCCTTCAATCTATTTCGAGATTGAGAAGAACTTGCATCGGGTTTCATAGAAGCGATATAGATGATACGTTTTGTCCTATCTATATTCCGACATACATCAGGATGCCTCGTCTTTATCGTCATTTCAATAGTCGGCTTGGCCCTTTCCCACATTGCCCCCTTTTTGAACGGTAAATTAATTGACTTCCCGCACGTGGACCTCGTGGACAGGCCCCCTTGTGTAGCTGCACCCGAGGCGCCTCCCCGTCGCCCTCCAGCGCCGGGGTTCCCCTCCATCACGAAGAGGTAATCCCCGTCCGGCCTCGCCGTCTCTGCAACGCCGAGCCTCCCGAGCGACTCGAGGAGGGCGGGCTCGTCCCAGGAGATTTGACAATACTATAGAGACACGTCCCAAATTAGCTACTCAGTAGTTACTGCTGCTGGGCGCGGCGGGCGGATCGGCGGGCCCTTGCTTCCTGGATCTCATCGAGGTGAGCGATGATCTCGGCAGCGCTTTCCTCGATGGCCTTGCCGTCGGTACGCACCACAAAGCAGCCTAGGCGCTTCATGAGGGTACGAGCTTCCTCAAGCTCGCTGCGCACGCTCTCGGGCTCGGCATAAGAGCCGGCAACGGCGCGGGCGTAGTCATCGCCCAGGCGACTATCACGGATTTCGGAAATCACGTCGACGGTCGAAATCAGGCCGAACAGGCGCATCGGGTCAACTTCGTAAATCGATTTGGGCGGTTCCATACCGTGCGCCAGCGGGACGTTGGCCACCTTGTAACCCTGATAGGCCAAATACATCGACAGCGGTGTCTTGGACGTGCGCGATACGCCCAGCAGCACGATATCGGCACCCGACAGATCGTCGCAGCCGCGCCCGTCATCGTGCTCAACGAAATACTCCATGGCCTCGATACGATGGAAATAGCGGTCATCGGTTTTGTGAATCACGCCCGCGACGCCCTTGGGCGGCACGCCAATGAGCGACGACAGCACGGCGAGCGTCGGGCCGATCAGGTCGACCGAGCGGATATGCAGCATACCCAGGTAATCGAGCACGCGGGCGCGAAGCGCCGGATCGACAATGGTATGGAACACGGCAATATCGCGATGGTCTGCATCGACACGCGGGCCCACAAACGATTTAACCTGCTCCACAGAGTTCACCTTGGGCAGGCGCAAGAGATGAAAAGCCCCTTCATCAAATTGCCCGGACGCCGCAAGCACCACCTCACAAGCGGTATCGCCGAGCGAGTCGGAGATAACGATAACGGTGGGACGAGCGGTGACCGGGCAATCCATGCGGGGCTCCTTTTGCGCTTATGCGCAGGCTGGCTTACTTTTTGCGGGCAAGCTCACCGATGTTGGCGATGCCGGAGAAAACGGCCTCGAAGCGGTTGAGCAGCTTAAGGCGATTATCGCGGAGCTGCTCGTCCTTGTCCATGACCATAACCTCGTCGAAGAAACGGTCGATGGGCGCGCGCAGGGCGGCGAGGGCAGCAAATGCGGCCGGGTAATCCTCGGCAGCGAGGGCGGCATCTACAGCGGTCTGAGCAGCCTCGGAGGCATCGGCAAGCTCGAGCTCGACCTCGCCCATCAGGCTGCGGTCGTACTCCACGCCCAGCTCGGGCTTGGAGATATGCGCGGCGCGAGCATAGGCGGTTGCAAGGTTGTCGAACGTCTCAGCGTCGTTCTTGCGGGCCTCGTCGAGGGCGGCGCAGCGGGCGAAGAAGACGGACGGAGCGATGATGTGCACCGCGGAGACGGCGGCAACGGTATCGGCCGGGACCTTTTCGTCGCGGGCCATGCTCACCAGGCGGCCATGGAAGAAGTCACGAACCTGCTGGGCGACCTCGGCGGCGTCGAACTCAATGCCCTGCTCACTGTAGAGCTCGAGGGCGAAGTCGATGAGCGACGTGGGGTCGATCGGCAGGCGGTCGCGCAGGATGTTGATGATGCCGATAGCGGCACGACGCAGCGCGTAGGGGTCGGAGGAGCCGGTCGGGGGCTCGCCAATGGCAAAGATACCGGCGATGGTATCGAGCTTGTCGGCGCAGGCCACGATGCAGCCAGCGGTGCCCTCGGGCAGCTCGTCACCGGCAAAGCGGGGACGATAATGATCGCGAATGGCGTGGGCGACCTCGTCGTTCTCCCCCATCGCGGTGGCGTAATAACCGCCCATCACGCCCTGCTGGCTCGTGAACTCGACGACGGCGTTGGATACCAAGTCGGCCTTGCACAGGTGCGCGGCGCGAGCGGCATCGGCGGCCAGGTGGGCGCCCAGATGGGCCTCGCGAGCGATGGCAAGCGCGAGTTGCTCAATGCGCTCGGACTTGGCGAGCACGCTACCGAGCTTCTCCTGGAAGGCGACCTTGGCCAGACGCTCGCGGAACTCGTCGAGGGAGATCTTCAGGTCCTCCTCGTAGAAGAACTTGGCATCGTCCAGACGGGCACGCACAACGCGCTCGTTGCCGTCGATCACGCGCTCGGCGTTCTCGGGCTTGCTGTTGGAGACGACCACGAACTCACGCGTGAGCTTGCCTTCGCCGTCATAGATCGGGAAGTAGCGCTGGTTGGTGAGCATGGACTCGCAGATAATTTCGTGCGGGACCTTGAGGAACTCCTCATCGAAGGTACCGACGAGCACCGTCGGCCACTCGCAGAGGTTGATGACCTCCTCAAAGACCTTCTTGGGCGTGTCGACATGACAGCCGGGGCGAGCGGCCTCGACCTCGGCGATACCGGCAAGGATGGCCTCGCGACGACGCTCGGCAGAAAGCACGCCGGCGTCCTCGAGCACCTGCTCGTAGACGGCGGGGCTGGCAACCACATGGTCACCAGGGCCAAGTACGCGATGACCACGCGTGGTGTTGCCACTCGTCACGTCGGCAAACGACACGGGCACAATATCCTCGCCCAAAAGGCAGCAGATCCAACGGACCGGACGCACGAACGTAGCATGCTCGTGACCCCAGCGCTGGGAGCGGTAGTTGGGCCACTGCAGGCCGGCGATGGTCTTCTCGCACAGGGCCGTCAGGATCGGGGTAGCCGGTGCGGAGGGAATGTTCTTCTCGGCGAACACATACTCGCGACCGTCAGTGTCCTCGCGACGGACCAGGTCCTCGGCAGCCACACCGCACTTGCGGGCGAAGCCCTGGGCGGCCTTGGTGGCGTTACCATCGGCATCGAAGGCGATGTTGGCCGCGGGGCCGCGCTTGACCTCGTGAACCTCGTCGGTCGCGGTGGCGACGTCGGCAACGAGCGCAGCCAGGCGGCGCGGGCTCGAGATCACACGGACCTCGCCGTGGGCCAGACCGGCCTCGTCGAGACCCTTGGCGATCATGGTGCCAAGCTGCTTGACGGCATTGTTCAGCGGTGCGGAGGGCATTTCTTCCGTACCGATCTCAAACAGGAAATCCTTAGCGTCTGCCATGGCTTACGCCACCTCGCCTTCCTGATCGGCATTCTCGTTGACTCCGGCGACCTCGGCCATGTAGGCCTCGCAGCACGCCTTGGCGACGGCGCGGACGCGCAGGATGTAGTTGGCACGCTCGACCGCGGACAGGGCGCCGCGAGCATCGAGCAGGTTGAAAGCGTGGCTGCACTTCATGACGCAGTCATATGCCGGCAGCGGCAGCTTGCGCTCCAGGCAGGAATGGCACTCGGCCTCGTAGTCGTCAAACTTCTGACGCATCATCTCGACGTTTGCGACCTCAAAGTTATAGGCACTGAACTCGCGCTCGTTCTCGAGGAACACGTCGCCATAGGTCATGGGCGTGCCGTCGGGCAGGTAGCTCCACACCAAGTCGTAGACCGAGTTAACGCCCTGCGCATACATGGCAATGCGCTCTAGGCCATAGGTGATCTCGACGGGCACGGGGTCGACCTCGATGCCGCCTACCTGCTGGAAGTACGTAAACTGCGTGACCTCCATGCCGTTGAGCCAGACCTCCCAGCCAAGGCCCCAGGCGCCGAGCGTCGGGCTCTCCCAGTCGTCCTCGACAAAGCGGACGTCATGGTCGTTGGGGTCCAGACCGATAGCGGCAAGAGACCCCAGGTAAAGCTCCTGGGCGTTGACCGGTGAGGGCTTGATGAGCACCTGGAACTGATAGTAGTGCTGCATGCGGTTGGGGTTCTCGCCGTAGCGGCCGTCGGCGGGACGGCGGCAAGGCTGCGCATAGCAGGTGCGCCACTCGGCGGGACCGAGCGAGCGCAGCGTGGTCGCGGTATGGAAGGTACCGGCACCGACCTCGGAGTCATAGGGCTGCATGATGACGCAGCCCTGCTCGCCCCAGTACTGCTGGAGGCGCAGGATGATGTCTTGGAAGGAAAGCGATGAAGCGTTCATGCCTCTAATATCCCCTCGTCGAAACGATTACACGGTTAGGTACTGTACTATAGCGGTTTTTAGTCGATAGCGCCCAGACGGTTGAGCGGCCAGTAACGCACGAGCGCCACGGCGATCAATTCGGAGCGGTCGACCGGGCCAAAGTAGCGGGAGTCAGCAGAGTTCTCGCGGTTGTCGCCCATCACCCACACGCACCCGTCGGGAACGGTGTAGGGATAGCTTACCTGAGCGCCGGGCGCTTGGACCGAAAGTGGCCAGCTCATGCCCGTCGTATAGTCCTCGTCGAGCGCTTGGCCGTCAACGACCACCTTGCCATCCTGCAGGTCGACCGTCTGCCCGGCCGTGGCAATAACACGCTTGACAAGAACATCATGCTCGGAGGTGCCATCGGGGTTGTGAAACACCACGATATCGCCCTGCTTGACGGGCTGACCGAGCTCGAGGCTCACCTTTTGTGCCAGGATCTGGTCGCCAATCTCGATCGTGGACTCCATGGAACCGGTGGGTACCACAAAGGGTTCGACCACAAACGAGCGAATCAAGAAGGTAGCGACCAGTGCGATCGCGACGACCACGATCCACTCAAACGCACCCTTTAGCACGGAATGCTGCGATGGAACCATCCTCACTCCTCGCTCTGCGAATACGAAGCGTCCAGAATCTCCTGCGCGTAAGCGCGCTCCTCGGGCGTAAGGCGCGCCGTCTCAATCAGATCGGGACGCCAACGACAGGTGCGCTCGATGGCGTTCTTACGACGCCACGCATCGACCTTAGCATGATCGCCGCTCACAAGCACCGGAGGCACGCCCTCGCCGTTGAACTCGGCAGGACGGGTGTACTGCGCGTACTCGAGCAGGCCTCCATCCTCGGCGGTCGAGAACGACTCGTCCACGTTGCTCATCTCGTCGCCCAGGGCGCCGGGAATCAGGCGTACGACGGCATCGGCAACGACCATAGCGGGAAGCTCGCCGCCCGTAAGCACGTAGTCGCCGATCGACAGACGCTCATCGGCATACGCATACGCGCGCTCGTCGACGCCCTCGTAGCGACTGCACACAAACAGCAGGCGCTCACTTTTGAGCAGGCGCTCGGCCACATGCTGCGTAAAGGGCTCGCCACAGGGGGTGAAGAACACAACCGTGGGCTTGGGACCCTCTGCGCTAATGGCCTCGATGGCCTCTGCGATAGGCTCGACCTTCATGAGCATGCCCTGCCCGCCGCCGTACGGCTCGTCATCGACGGTACGATGGCGGTCGTGCGTCCAGTCGCGCAGGTTATACGCCTTAAAATCAAAAAGGCCGGCCTTGCGGGCGCGGCCCAAAATCGATGTGGACATGACGGGCTCAAACATCTCGGGAAAGACCGAAAGGGTCTCGATCAGCATGTTGTCCTCCCTACTTGTCCATATCGATCAGGCCGTCCATAACATGGACGGAAATTGTTCCTGTGTCGGGAAGATCGAGCACGACCTGCTCGATCACGGGAATCAGTACCTCGCCGTACCGATCGCCCTCGACAACCCAAACATCGTTAGCGGGCGTCGACATGATCTCGACGATCGTGCCGAGCGAACCGAAGCGCTCGTCGACCACCTCGCGACCCATCAGGTCGGTATAGGCAGCGTCGAGCGAATCGAGCTCAAAGTCGTCACGATTTGCCAGCACGTAGCATCCCGTGATGCCCTCGGCGGCCGTCAAGTCGTCAATGCCCTCAAACGAGACCAGATCGCCATCGCCCGTATCGGTGACGGACACGACCGTGCAAAAGCGGTCGCGCTTGAGCGCCGGCGGCGTCAGGGCGACGCGCATACCCGGCTCTAATACAGAAGGAAGCCCCCGCAGCGGCTGCGCGAGGACCTCCCCCTTCCTTCCGTGCGGCTTGACCACACGGGCGATGTTTTTGTACTGGGACCTCAAGGTCCTAGCCCAGAACCTCTACCTCGACAGAAGTGTCGAGGCGAGCAGCCAGTGCACGGGCGAGCGTGCGAATGGCCTTGATGGTACGGCCACGACGGCCGATGACCTTAGCGACGTCATCCTCGGCGACCGAAACCTCAATCGTAGAGGCGTCATCACCATCGATGACCTCAAGGCTCACGGAATCCGGGTCGTCGACGATCTGAACAACGAGATATTCGACGAGATCGGCGATGCGATCTGAGAGCATTGCCTCACCCTCGAGCTGTGCAGCGTCAACCTCAGGCACGATTTACTCCTCGGCGCCCTCAGCGGCCTCAGCGGCAGCCTTAGCGGCCTCGGCCTCTTTGGCGAGCTGCTTCTTGGACTTCTTGACGACGGTCTCGGTCTTCTCGCCCTCGTTGGCGGCCTTGACCAGAGCGGCGACGGCGTCGGTGAGCTGAGCGCCCTTGGACTGCCAGTCGGCGATCTTCTCGAGGTCAAGGTTGATGGTCTTGGGGGCGGTCATCGGGTTGTAGCGGCCAACCTCCTCGATGATACGACCGTCACGCGGGGCGCGGGAATCGGCGACGACGACACGGTAGTACGGACGCTTCTTAGCGCCGTGACGAGCAAGGCGAATCTTGACTGCCAAAGGAAACTCCTCCAACCAAGCAGCTTTAGGCTGCAACTACAAACAAACAGTTGAACATAATACGCCATCGACGCGGGCAGGTGAAGTCCGTGAGACCAACTTCTTCGGTGTAGTCGAGGGCAAATCCATATCTTAGACAAGAATTCGGGATTTGCAAGCACATCCACGCACCCCACATGAGCTGCGCGGTATACTCATGACATGGAAAGACGCGAACATACATACGGTTATGAGGATGCCATGGGCGTCACGCCGCCTCCCTGGACGGGTCCGGCGGTGGGTCTGATGGACCTTGATGCGTTTTTTGCGAGCGTGGAGATGCTCGATCATCCCGAATGGCGCGGAAAGCCGCTCATCGTGGGCGGAGACGCCGATTCGCGTGGCGTCGTGTCCACGTGTTCGTATGAGGCACGTCGCTTTGGCGTGCACTCCGCCATGCCCTCAGCCGAGGCGCGGCGCTTGTGCCCGCAAGCCATTTGGACGCACGGGCACTTTGATCGCTACCGCGAGGTGAGCGCGCACGTTATGGCAATTCTCGCCGACGAGACCCCGCGCGTTGAGCGCGTATCCATCGACGAAGCCTTCATCGATATCACACCGGGTCGCTTTGCGCCCGAAGACCCGCTGCTGGTTGCGCGGCGTATAAGCGGTCGCGTGGCAGAGCTGGGAGTGACGTGCTCCATTGGCGTGGGCTGCAACAAGACGGTCGCAAAAATCGCAAGCGAGCGGGATAAGCCGTTTGGGCTGACCATCGTGCGCCCCGGAACCGAGCAGCGCTTTTTGGCCGCGCTGCCGGTATCTGCCATGAGCGGCATCGGGCGCTCGGCCGAGGAGCGACTGCGCCGCATGCGCATCTACACCCTCGGCGAGCTATCACGTGCACCGGAATCCACCTTGGCCTCTATTTTTGGCGTCAACGGCGAACGCATGCGCCAGCGTGCGCAAGGACTCGAAATCTCCGAAGTCACGAGTCTCGATGAAGAGCGCGAGGTCAAATCGGTCAGCAATGAACGCACCTTTGCGAAAGATTTGACTGAGCGTGGGGATATTGAGGCGGCGATTGCGCTGTTGGGAGAGTCAGTGGGACGCCGCCTGCGCCGTCAGGGGCTGACGGGTGCCACGGTAACGCTCAAGCTTAAGTATTCGTATGGCAGCGGGCGTACGGCACAGCGCCGGCTGCCTCATCCGACCGACGATGAGAACATCTTCGTGGCGGTTGCACTCGAACTGCTCGACAACATCTGGCAGGATGGCATGCATGTTCGCTTAGCGGGCATCGGCATGAGCGACTTCGACCACCAAGGCGGCATCCAGACTGACCTGTTCTGCGAGATCGATGACCGCGGAGCCCAATCCAGCGACCGCCGCGACCTCTCCGTCGCCATCGACGCCGTCCGAGACAAATTCGGCGACACCGCCCTTTCCTTCGGCCGCCAATCCCGTTTCAACGATTAACCGCCTTTGGGCAAAAAGAAAGCCGGGCAGGTGCGGAAACCGCACCTGCCCGGCGATATGCGTGAGGGTAGCTAAACCCCGTCTCAAATGAGCTACTAGAGGAGGTTGAGGGGGAGCTGGGGGGCGTCACCCCAGAGCTTTTCGAGACGGTAGAAGTCGCGCGCCTCGGGAGTGAAGACGTGGACGACAACCGAACCGTAGTCCATGAGCATCCAGGTCTTCTGCTCGCGGCCCTCGATGGAGAACGGATGCTCGCCGCAAGCCTCGGCGACCTTCTCCTCGATCTCGTCGACGATCGAATCGACCTGGCGGTTGTTGGTACCGGTGGCGAGCACAAAGTAGTCGCACACATCGGAAAGCTCGGTCAGGTCGAGCACCTGAACGTCCTCGCCCTTCTTGTCGTAGGCGGCCTGCGCGGCGGCGCGGGCGACATCCTCGGCGGCGACACCGCTCGCGGACAGCGAGGCGGCAGTGCGGTCGGACGTGGCGGCGAAGCTCTTGTGCTCCACACCTTCAAGAATCTGCTCGTCGGTCATGGTCTCGTCGGCCATGGAATACCTCTTTCTAGTCAGCCCGAGCTAGCGCAGCTGGGCGTAATGGTTGTAAATCGAAATAGCCGTGGGATAAAGATAGCGCCCGGACTGGATCACATAGACCAGACCCTGCGCAAAACAGGAGAAGAACAACTCGTCGAGTGAGGACTTCCCCACCATCTTGCGCAGCGCATGGGCATAATCGCCGTGGCGGTTGGGTTCGATGGCATCGGCCACAAAGACCACCATATCGAGCGGCGTCATGTCGCAGTCACCCACGGTGTGACGGTCGACAGCCTGGAAAACGGCCGGCGACAGTTCGGGAAAAAGCTGCGGAAGTTCATAGGCGGCAACAGGGCCATGCAAAAGCGGCGTCGCGGCGGAAGGAGAGCCGGCAATCTTAATGCCGTAATGCAGAGCGCGCGTGACCAGCTCGTCGTCGGAGAGCACTTTGTCCCAGTCATGGATCAGGCCGGCGGCAGCGGCATCAAAGCGGTCAACGCCGTAGACCTCGGCCAGATGAAGTGCCGTCTCGGCAACACCCAGCGAATGCACATAGCGCTTGCGCTTATCCTTCATGCGAACATCGAGCAGCTCTTGAATGCGCTTGAGCAGCGCGCGCTCATCGCCCTCAAACTGATCCTCTACCGACAACGTAGACCCCCATCACTCAAAATCTTCTTGGCCCAAATCGGCATATAGCCTGCGTTTGCGAATGTAGCCGAGCACGGACTCGCTCGTAAGATAGCGCACGCTCATACCGCGGGCAACACGCTTGCGAATGTTCGTCGAGCTGATCGCCAGCGCCGGAATCTGAATATAGCGCACGTCGAACGGCAGCCCCGACTCTTTGATTCGGGCACGCGCCGTATCGATATCAAAGCCCGGTCGCGTCGCCGCAATAAAGGTAGCAAGCTCAGCGATTCGTTCGGCATCATGCCAAGTCACAATATCGATAATCGCGTCGGCGCCCGTAATAAAGTAGAGCTTTACCTGCGACGGGTAAAAGTCGCGAAGGGCATGAAGCGTATCGGCCGTATAGGTTACACCCGGACGGTCGATCTCGAACCGGCTCGCCAAAAAGGCCGGGTTCGCGGCGGTGGCGAGGACCGTCATGGCATAACGGTCCTCGGCAGGCGTCACCGGCTTGTCAAGCTTAAAGGCAGGAGAGCCCGCCGGCATAAAGAGCACAGCGTCCAAGTCGAGCGACTCGCGCGCCTGCTCGGCGGTCACCAGGTGCCCGTAATGGATGGGATCAAAGGTGCCACCCATAATGCCGAGCCTAAACTCCTGCCCGTCCTCTAGAGGAAGCTCGGGCAGACCGATTCCACCGCGCAGCGACATGGCTTACTCGCCCTCCGAGGTCTCGGCATCGCCCGCGGCATCCGCCGCATCGACAACCTCGACTCCCTCATCCGCAGCATCGGCCACGTCAATGGCTTCAACGGCAACGTCCTCGCCAGCATCCTCGAGCTCCTCGTACTCCGAGAAGTCCTCGGCGCCCTCAAAGTCAAAGGCGCGCTGGCAAATGCGGACCTCGTCGCCCGCACGGCAACCGGCCTTCTCGAGCGCGTCGTCAACACCCATACGCGCAAACTTATGCTGCAGGTAAATGACGGCTTCCTCGTTTTCCCAGTCGGTCTGGATGACCATGCGCTCGATGGCACGACCGACCACGCGGAAGGCACCGGGCTCTTCCTGAACAATGCGGAAACGCTTCTCACGCTGCAGGCGACGGCGCTCCCACTCATCGTCGCGCAGAACGACCGGCTCATCCGAGACAGCCAACTCGGCGCGCAGCTTAGCCACCTGCTCGCCCACGGCAAGCATCAGCGTGTTGAGGCCGGCGCCCGTCACGGCAGACACGGCAAAGAACATATGTCCATCGTCGAGCGCTGCGCGCTTGAGGTCGGCAATCTTGTCGGCCGTGCCCGGCGCATCGCACTTGTTGGCAACGACGATCTGCGGACGCTCCGAAAGCTCGGCGCCATACTGCTCGAGCTCGCGGTTGATGATGTGGTAATCCTCGACCGGATCGCGATCCTCAAAACCACCCGTCATGTCGACGACGTGCATGATCAGGGCCGTACGCTCAATGTGGCGCAGGAACTGGTGACCCAGGCCCTTACCCTCGCTCGCGCCTTCGATAAGACCGGGGACGTCGGCAACGACGTAAGAATATTCACCGGCACGCACCATGCCGAGGTTCGGCACGAGCGTGGTAAACGGGTAGTCAGCAATCTTGGGACGGGCGGCACTCATGCGCGCGATGAGCGATGACTTACCCACGGAGGGAAAGCCCACGAGCGCGGCATCGGCCATAAGCTTCATCTCGAGCTCGATCCAGTGCTCCTCGGCCGGTTCGCCCAACTGGGCAAAGGCCGGAGCGCGACGCACCGACGTCACAAAGTGCGTGTTGCCCAGACCGCCGGCACCGCCGGGCGCCACGACGACGCGCTCGCCGTCGTGCACCAGGTCGGCAATCTCAAACATCGGGGTCTGCGTCTCGGGATCGAGCTCGCGCACCACGGTACCCATAGGGACCTTGAGAATCAGGTCCTCGCCGCTCTTGCCGTTACGACGGGCACCCTGCCCGTGCGTGCCGCGCTCGGCGCGAAAGTGATGCTTAAAGCGGTAATCGATCAGCGAAGACAGCTGAGCATCGGCCTGGATGACGACATTGCCGCCACGACCGCCGTCGCCGCCATCGGGGCCGCCCTTGGGGACAAATGCCTCGCGCCTAAACGACATGCATCCGGCTCCGCCGTCGCCGCCGCACACGTTAATGCGGCTGATATCGGTGAACTGTGACAACAGAATCGCCTCCTACAAAAAAGAGGGAGACCCTTGAATCCTAAAACTCAAGTGCCTCCCACATATGTGCTCTATGAAGGGTGAATTACGCGTTCGCGAGCGGGCGTACGCTGACCCTGTGCTTGATACCCTTGTGGAACTCAACGGTACCGTCGACCAGCGCGAACAGCGTGTCGTCCTTACCACGGCCAACGTTCTCACCCGGGTGGATGTGCGTGCCGTGCTGACGGACGAGAATCGTGCCCGTGGTTACCGTCTGGCCGGCATAGCGCTTCGTGCCAAGGCGCTGACCGCGGGAGTCACGGCCATTACGGGAGGAACCGAGTCCTTTTTTGTGTGCCATTGTGTATACCTACTCTTTCGTTACGAGTGTAATCTACTCGGCGACGGGAGCCTCGGCAACAGCCTCAGCCTCTGCCTTGACAGCCTTCTTGGCGCGGGAGGTAGCCTGGACCTTCACGATCTTCAGCTTGGTGAGCTGCTGACGGTGACCCTTCAGACGACGATAGCGCTTGCGCTTGTGGAACTTGAAGACCAGCTGCTTCTCGCCCTTGAACTGCTCAACGATCTGAGCGGTAACCTTGGCCTTGGCCAGCTTGTCGGGATCGGTGACGATCTTCTTACCATCGTTGAGGAAGATAACCGGCAGGATGACCTTGTCGCCCTCATTGCCCTCGATCTTCTCGACGGTGATGACATCGTCGGTGGCGACCTTGTACTGCTTGCCGCCCGTGTTAACGATTGCGTACATGTTTACTTGCCCTTCATGCATCAGTTAGTGCAACAGCCGAATATAGTAGCAGGCGAAAATACCCCCGTCAACGAGTATGTGGAGCAAATCCACAAGTTCGCACAGGTATGGGGCTGACGAGTCGGCCCTCGTCGTCCTCGCATGCTTGATTCTGACGCTCGACATCGTAGGAGCAGATGGTCACGAGGTCTTGCATACCGGTGGAAACAATAGGTGCATCCACGCCCGGGGTCAAGCCCTGCAACAAAACATCAGCAGCAGAAAGCAAAATTTCCGGACGCATGGAGCCCTCGTTGTCGGCATGGGTGTCGAGCATGAGCACCAAATGGTCCGGGCGCTCCCCCGCCGTGAGCTCATAGCCCACGAGTGTGTGATCCAAATCCAAGCGCTTGCTCTTTTTTCCGCGCGCGTAGTCGATGCCATGGCCCGCGCGCAGCGTGTCGATCGCACGATGCACCTCGTCGGCGCTTACGGGCGCCTCGGGGTCCAGATGCAGGTCGATGCGATACGACAGGCGCGTGAGCTGCGCCGTCAACGCCGGCGAGCGCACGTCGATGTACGCCGCCTCGATGGGCGCCAGATCGGCCGGAGACGCCGCAGACAGGCGCCCAAACGCCTCGTCGAGCGCCACGAACTCGGTCATAAACAGGTCATACCACTCGCAGGTCGACGACGTACCCACCGGTAGCGCCGAAGAGAAGCCCACGCGCATGTGCGGAGAGAAGCCCTGCGTGACGGCATAGGGAAGTCCCGCACGGCGCACGATGCGCTCAATGGTATGGATCACTTCGAGATGGCCCAGGTACTTAAGGCGATCGCGCTTGCCATAGCGAACACGAAGCCTAAAGAGCGAGGGGTTGTCGGTCAGGCGCTCACTCATGCGCGATCACCCATCAATACATTCTTGGCGTGGAGCGTGGGGCAGATCCCGCAGCCGGTGCACGACGTGCGGGTGCAGTCGGGAGTCGTGACGCCCTCGAGCGAGCGACGGTACTCGCGCTCGAGGAAGCCGCGCGTGCAGCCGGGACTCACATGCTCCCACGGCAGGCGCCAGTCCAACTCGTAGGGCAGGTGCACGAGCTCATTGAGGTCGATGCCGTTTTTGGCAGCAGCCTCCTTCCAGTTATCGAGCGAGAAATGCTCTACCCAGGCGTCAAAGCGAGAGCCCGCGCGCCAAGCATCGATGATGACGGGCGTCATGTCACGACCGGCGCGGGACAGCGCGGCCTCGATGAGCGAGGTCTCGGCATCGTGGTAATGCACGCGGACGGCACGGTTGCGAACGCTCGTGATAAGCAGCTTCTGGCGACGCTTGACGTCGTCGTAGTCGAGCTGCGGGCACCACTGAAACGGCGTGGCAGCCTTGGGGATAAAGACCGAAACCGAGATGGACACCGAGATCGAGCCGCGACGAGCCTTGGGCACCACGGAACGACCGAGCTCCAGCACGTGATCGGCCAGATTGGCGATGGCCACGATGTCCTCGTCGCGCTCGCCGGGAAGGCCCATCATAAAGTAGAGCTTCATGCGGTTCCAGCCGGCCTCGAAGGCCGCCTTGGCCGCACGGTCCAGGTCCTCCTCGGTCACGTTCTTGTTAATGATGTCGCGCATGCGCTGGCTGCCGGCCTCGGGCGCGAACGTCAGTCCGCCCTTCTTTTCGCCGGCGACCGACTCGGCCATATCCACGCCAAACGAATCCAGGCGCTGCGACGGAATAGACACGCGAATACCCGTATCCTCCAGGCGGCGGTTGAGCCTGCCGAGCACGTCGCGAATGCAGGAGTGGTCGGTCGTGGAGAGCGAGGTCAGCGACACCTCGTCATAGCCGGTCTTTTCCAGACCCTGAATCACCGACGAGACGATCTGGTCGGCCGAGCGCTCGCGCACCGGGCGATACGTCATGCCGGCCTGGCAAAAACGACAGCCGCGGGCGCAGCCGCGCAGGATCTCGATAGACAGGCGGTCGTGGACCAGCTGCGCATAGGGCACGCACGACTGCGACAGCGGATTCGTGGCGCCGAAATCCTCGACGACGCGCTTGTAGACCACGGCCGGCGCATCCTTGCCTTCACGCGGCACGGTGTAGCCATGCGGCGAGCAGGGCTCGTCGTGACGAACCTCATAGAGCGACGGCACGTAGTTGCCGGCAATGGATGCAAGCTGCTCAACAATCTGCGCGCGCGGGACCCCTTCGTCACGCAGGCGGCGATGCAGCTGGCAGGTCTCGAGCAGCGATTCCTCGCCCTCACCGATGAGGATGGCATCGAAGAAGGCCGCGTACGGCTCGGGGTTGTACACCGAGGGGCCGCCGGCGATGATAATGGGGTCGTCCTCGGTGCGGTCAGCCGCTAACAGCGGAATACCAGCGAGGTCGAGTGCCTCGAGAAAGTTCGTCACCGCCATCTCGTGCGGCACATGCAGACCGACGATATCAAACGAAGCGACCGGCGCTGCTCCCTCGAGCGAGAGCAGCGGAATGCCCGCCTCGCGCATGGCGTCACCCATATCGGGCCACGGCACATAGCCACGCTCGCAGGAGATGCCCTCAGCCTGGTTAAGGATGTTGTAGAGGATGGCGATACCCTGGTTGGGCAGACCGACCTCGTACACATCCGGATAGATCAGGCAGCAACGGTAGTCGGCATCGGCCTTGGAAAGCGTACCCCACTCGTGATCGATATAGCGACTCGGCTTCTCGACCTTGGCGAGCAACGGCTCAATTAAATGAAAACAATCTTGGTATGCAACGCGCAACGGAAAACCCCTAAGCAGCGAGATCTGATGCGTCCTGATAGGACGCCATAGGACGGGTAGCGCCCGCGACCGTGGTCACCAGATCGCGAACGCGGGAGAACGTGGCAGTGACCACCTCGTTGGCACGGCTGTAGTCGACATCGCGCTCGTAGAGCGAAACGAGCGCACGGCCCATGCCATAGGTGCCCGCGGCAGCAGTGAGCGCCTTGACGGCAAACCCAATATGCGGCGTCTGCTTGACGAGCGCGCGGGTGACCGCGCGGATCACAAGACCGCCGGCAAGCACGCCCGCGACCTCGTAGCCGCGCTCGGGCTTAATGCCGCGTCCAAAGACGGCAGCGAGCTCAAAGAGCATGCCCACCTGCGCCAGCGCCATAACGGGATAATCGGCGCCCGGCAAAAACACCAGCGCACCGGTCGCCATATTGGTGAGCGCGCACGAGGTAATGATACGATTGGCCGCCGCGATGCGCATGAAGGCAAAGTTCGCCGCAAAAGCCGTTTCCTTGTCGGTGCGATCGAGAATCCAGCGGGCAAGCGTCTCGAGCAGATACGTCTTATCGGTTGCCGCTACCACGCCGAGCATGGGCGTGGACTCCTCGATAAACGGCACCTCCACAGCAGACTCGGCAAGCACGCACACGGGCGCGCCGGCGATCACGAGCTCCTGCACGGCACTCTCCAAGCGGTCGGAACCACACGAGAGCACCAGCACCACATCGGTATCGGTCTTTGGAGCAATTCGCTCCTCCCCCAGACGCTCGACGCGCACAATGCCCGAGGTCGTCTGCGGCACAAAGGCATCACGCACCGTCTCGGCCAGAAAGCGCGAGGCGGACGAATCCAGATAGACCGAGACGCGCACCGGCGTATCGGAATCCTTCTTAACGGACGCGCCCATCTTAAAAGCGCGGGTCAGCTTATCTACGGGAATTTTCATAGCAAACCCCTCCAGCGGTTACGCGGCGCCCGAACGATGCCGCCATATGGATTGTACGATACCCACCGTCAGCAGCTGAATCATCATCGAAGACGAACCGAAGCTAATAAACGGTAGCGGAATACCGGTAATCGGCATCATGCCGATGCACATGCCGATGTTTTCGAAGGTCTGGAACGCCCACATGCCAACGATGCCAACACACGAAAGACGCAAAAACAGGGACTCACACTTAAAGGCGACGCGAATCGTCGAAAAGATCAACAGCACGTAGAGGCACAGGAGCAAAAAGGAGCCACAGAAGCCAAAGGTCTCGGACAAAAAGGCGAAGACGAAGTCGGTATGGAACTCGGGTAGGAAGCCGCCGGCCGACTGCGTCGCATGGCCCAAACCCTTACCAAAGAAGCCACCCGAGCCAACGGCGATAAGCGACTGTTGCAGGTTGTAGGCATCGTCCGAATCGGCATTATCGGGGTCGATAAAGACCGTCAGACGGTTCATCTGGTACTGCTTGATGAGCACATCGTGGCCGAGCAACGAATCAAAGACCGAATCGAGCGCCAGGACGAGGGCCACCAGGCCCACGAGCAGGGCCAGGGTCGACAGCACCCATTCGCGGCGTGCACCGCTCATACAAATGACGATGGCGCCCGAAACAAGCACGACCAGGCCCGAGCCCAGGTCGCCCATGGCAACGACGGCCAAAAACGGAATGGACAGCATGCCGCAGAGCTTGACGTAGTCGCGAACGGTATCGATGCGACCGTTATACTGCGAGCCAAGCGTAGCAATAAAGAAGATGGTGATGAGCTTGGCAAGCTCAACCGGCTGGAATGTCAAGCCGATACCGGGAATCTTGATCCAGCCCGTCATGCCCAGACCGCCCGTATAGGACAGACCCGGAATCTTGGGCGAGAAAATCACGATCAGGTCGATGACGAGCAACGCCGTCGAGAAATTGGAAATACCGCGCAGGTCGGTACGCCAGACCAGCACCGCCAGCACCGCTCCGATGCCAATTCCCAGCAGATGGCGTGAGAACGAGGCATCGGCCTTAAACTGCGAAGCCGACCAGATAATGATGGCACCGTAGGCGACGAGCGCCACAGTAGCCACGAGCACACCGATATGCACCTTTTGGCGAAACGTGCCGCGCGAGGCCGAAAGTTGCTTGTTGACGCGGTCCAGGCTGCTGCGAGAGCCGGTCTTGGTTGAACGGAACAGATCCGCCGGAGAAAAATCCATCGCAACCTCCTATCGAACCGAAGAATCGCCCGAAGCCGAAGAGGTATCGGGCTCGTCATAAATCACGCCGAGCACGTCGCGCACGACATGCATCGCGGTATCTGAGCCACCGCCGCCCTGCTCCAAGACGGTAGCGATGACATACTTGGGGTCATCGGCCGGTGCATAGGCGCAGAACCACGCGTATTCGTCCTCGCCGCTTTTCTCGCCCGTGCCCGACTTGCCGTATACCTGCGGCGTCAGGGTGCCAAAGTGAGCCGCCAGGGACGTCGATGCCGTGTAAATCACGTCGTGCATGCCGTTGCGAACAAGAGCCAAATCCGAATCGCTGTTGATCTTGGCCTCCAGGCGCTTCTTCTTGCCCTTGCCGTTGTACTTATAGGCATCGCCGTCGCCATCGCGCGACACGGCAGACAAAAACACGTGAGGCACGTACTGTTTGCCGCCGTTGGCAAGACCCATATAGGCACACGCCATCTGCAGGGGCGTCACCAGAATGTCGCCCTGACCGATGGCAATGTTGGTCATATCACCGGCATTCCACTTGCGGTCCTCGGCAGAGGCGTCGGTGAAGTACGACTCTTTCCACTCGGCATCGGGAATACGGCCCGCGCCCTCACTCGGCAGATCGATACCGCAGGTCTTGCCTAGACCCCAGCGACGAAAGACCTCCTGAAGGCCCTCGGGATGTTGCTCGTCATAAAAGAACGCCTTGCCCATGTCGTAGAAGACGGGGTCGCACGAGTTGGCGATTCCCGACTGCAGCGTCATGGTGCCGTGGCCGGAATGCAGCCAGCAGTACTTGCCCCACGACTTGCCCAGGCCCGTCCAATAGCCCGTGCAGTTGGTCGTCTGCCCCGACGTGTAGGTTCCAAACTCAAGACCGGCCAGTGCCGAGAGCGGCTTGATGGTCGAGGCCGACATGTACTGTCCGCTAATGGCGCGGTTGAGCAGCGGGTGCGAACCCTTGTCATCATTGAGCTCGGTCCACACGTCATTTGAGACGCCGCCGATAAAGACGGACGGATCGAACTTGGGCTGGCTCGCCATGCCCAGGATCTCGCCATTGTTGGGATCGAGACACACCACAGCGCCGTTGCCGGCATTGCTGTAGCCAGTGGTCTTGGCAAGCTCGATAGCGCTCGCCAGCGCCGTCTCACAGGCCTGTTGGATCTTAAGGTCGAGCGTGAGCTTAATGTCGGAGCCGGCCTTCGCGGGCACGGCGCCGGCCTGACCGGTCACATTGCCCGAGGCATCGACCTTGACGGTCTGCTCGCCACGAATACCCTGCAGCAGGTTTTCGTAGTAGCTCTCAACGCCCGCCTGGCCCACGATATCGCCCGACTGGTACGTAATCTTGCCAGCAGAAGCATCATCATCGCCAGAGGCTTTCTTATTCTGGGCCTCGAGCTGCTCGGAGGTAATGGTGCCGGTATAGCCCAAGATATGGCATGCCGTCTCGCCGTATGGATACTGGCGCTCGGTACGCTCGGCAATCTTGACGCCCGGGAACTCGCCGGCGTGTTCCTTGATATAGGCAACCGTGGAGCGACGGACGTCCGTCGCGATGGTATGCAGGCTCTGAGCGCCCTCTGTATTGTCCTGAATATTGCGAAGGACCGCCACATAAGGCATTCCAAGCACGTTGGCAAGATGGCGAACCAGAACCTCATCCTCGGCAAGGTCGCGGTAGGCCACGACAGCAAGTGAGGGACGGTTCTGGACAAGCGCCACGCCATTGCGGTCGAGGATGCGGCCGCGCACAGCGGGTGTGGTAACGGTGCGAGTCTGATTACTATTGGCCTGCTTCTCGTAATAGTCCGACGAGACCATCTGCATGCCCCACAGCTTGACGGCAAGTGCCGCAAACATCGCGCCCACACCCGTGGTGAGGATGGAAAAGCGGCCCTTAAAGGCGGTCGCCGCGGTATTGCCCTCGCCCTCGGTGGCGCGCGGGGCCGTTCCATGCTGTGTATCGTAGGTAAAACGGGAATCGCCTCGACGCATGATGACCAGCGCGACCACGATGGCCACAACCAGCACGATACCGGCGATAATAACCGTCAACTGGGAAGACATCTACGGGCCTCCCCTATTTGAGCTTACGGGTCTTGGGCTTAAAGCGCATGCCCGTCTGGCGTCCGCCACGCGCGGAGAATCCATAGCCGGACTGCGGCACGACACCGGACATCAAAAACGGAATGGCAACCAGACCCGTCAGGATCGAGGACGGCAGCGCATGGCCGAAGATCGCCACGACAAAGCTCGTCTCCAAACCCATAAACAGCAAGATGATGCTGTAGATCACATTAATGACGAGCGCGAAGGCGCCCACAGTGACGCCGCGCGCACTCGGGGTACCGCCCGTCTGACCGACGGCGCTGTGCACCAGGGCAAAAGAACCCACGGTCAGCAGGAGTGACATAACGCCCACCGGCACGGCAGCGGACAGGTCATAAAACAAGCCGCTGCAAAAACCGCACACGACGGCACGGGTCGGGTCGCCCGAGAACACGCTTAGGCACACCAGGATAATCATGAAGTTGACGCGACCGCCCGCAATGGAGATCTGCGGTGCCAGGCCTGCCTGCAGCAGCACGCACACGATGGCGGCGATCACAAACGTACGGGAGCTCATCCCCTGCTCGTGTAGATCCATGGACATGCCCCCTATTCGCTCGAGCCGGAATCGGTCGTCTCGGACGTGTCGGAACTGTCATCCGAGCTCTCGTCCTTCGTCTTGGTCGCAGCGTCGCGCGACGTTCCCTGCGGCGTGCTATTAGCGGTGCTCACGTCCTCATCCGAAGCCGACTGTTCGTCGGTCAGCGAGGTAATGACCAGCACTTCCTCGTTGTTCTCGGCCGTGGTCTGAGCGCGCACCACAATGGTGTAGTACACGTCGTTTGCCGATTTCTCAACCGACGAGACGGTGCCAAGCGGTAGACCCTTGGGGAACACGCCGCCGATACCCGAGGTCACGATGATGTCGCCAACCTTAACATCGGAGTCGACGCTCACGTACTCAAGACGCAGCGTGCCGTCAGCCTGACCCTGCAGCATACCCTGGGCGCGCGTGTCCTGCACCATGGCGGATACACCGGAGTTCTCGTCGCCAATAAGGCGCACGGTAGAGGTCTTGGCCGATACCTCGATAATCTGGCCAATAACACCGGCAGAACTCGTCACGGGCATGTTGATGGTAAGGCCGTCGGCAGAGCCCTTGTCGATGGTAACGGTCGAGGTCCAGGCATCGCCGGAGGCACCAACGATACGAGCTGCGGTCGATTTGAGGTTGTAGGTCGACTGCAGGCCGACCAGCCCCTCCAGACGCTCGGCGGTCTTTTGAGCCTCGGAGAGCTCAGCAACTTTAGAGGTCAGTTCCTCGTTTTGCTTCTTGAGCTCGTCGAGCGTGTCCTGCGACGCCGTAAGGTTAGAGAACACGTTGCCGATCGCATTGAAAGGAGCCGCCACGGCCGAGCCCACGAAGCGCACCGGCGAGGTAATCGTCGTTACGCCCGAACGCACGGCATGAATCGGTCCTGCCTCGCCCTCGCGGATGTAAAACGTGAGCAGCAACACCGAAATCAGGCTGAAAACAATCAACGGGCGCATACCCGTTGATTGTCGCTTGGTATTCAGATTTGTGGAGAAACCCGAAGATCGTGCCAAATGGAATCCACCTTTTGGAAATTAAGCATTGGTCTGGACGAAGCCGCCATCAAACGCATTGGCCTCGAGCACGCGGGCACAGCCGTTAACGACGTTATCGAGCGCCGTGGGGCTGACGTTGACCGAAACGCCGGTCTCATCGCGCAGGCGCACGTCGAGACCGCGCAGCAGCGCGCCGCCACCAGTCAGCAAAATGCCGTAGTACATAAGGTCCGAGGCAAGATCGGGCGGCGTGGCATCGAGGGCGTCCTTAACGGCCTTGGCCATCTCGTCGAGCGGCTTGTTGAGCGCGCGACGAATCTCCTCGCTCTCGATGCGCACGGTCTTGGGCAGACCGGTGATCACGTCGCGGCCGTTGACCTCGACATCGAGCTCGTCCTTGAGCGGCACGGCGGAGCCGACCTTGATCTTGATGTCCTCTGCCGTACGCTCGCCGATGGCCAGGTTATAGGCATCACGAACGTGCGTGAGGATGGCCTGATCGAACTCGTCGCCGGCAATACGGATGGACTGCGAGACGACGATGCCGCCCATAGCGATAACGGCAACCTCGGTGGTACCGCCACCGATGTCGATGACCATGGAGCCGGTGGGCTCCTCGACAGGCAGGTCGGCGCCGATAGCAGCAGCCATGGGCTCCTCGATCAGGTAGGCCTGGCGAGCGCCGGCCTGGATCGTAGCCTCAAAGACGGCACGCTTCTCGACCGACGTGACGCCGGAGGGAACGCAAACGACAACGCGCGGACGCGGGGTCCACGGATAGCGCTTCTCGGAAGCCTTGTCGATAAAGTAGCGAAGCATGGCCTCGGTAACATCGAAGTCGGCGATGACGCCGTCCTTCAGGGGACGAACGGCCACGATGTTGCCGGGCGTACGGCCGAGCATGCGCTTTGCCTCGATACCGACCGCCAGGATGCGCTCGTCGTTCTTGTCGATGGCGACAACAGAGGGCTCGCGAATGACAATGCCCTTGCCGCGCACGGAGACAAGCGTATTTGCGGTGCCGAGGTCGATGGCAAGATCGCCCGCATAGCTACCGAAGAACATATCCATCAAAGAAAACAACGCAACTCCTGATGTGTTGGATGATTGCTGGAAAACTACTAGCTCATGATACTAGCGCAAGCCCGGCACCTCACTTGCGGTGAAGCGCCGGGCAAAGCTAAATCCCATAAGGTCACTACTGGTTGTCAGCAGCCGAGAAATCCATATCGAGCGAGGAAACGGCCCAGCCGATATGATTGTCGGAGCGCACGAATTTGACGGTGTACTCCTGCTCGCCGCCCTTGGACAGCGATGCCTTCACCTTAGCGGTCGTCTCGGTCATGGACTGATCCATGCCCTCGACGGACACGGTGGCGCCCTGCGGAATCGAGGAGATGATCATCGACTTGGCGTCCTCGGACAGGCTCGAGGCCAGGCAAGACTCGGCCTTTGCGGTGTCACCGTCGCCGGCAGCCTGGAACAGATCGGTGATAACCGACTCCTGCGAGGGGAAGCCAAAGCCGCGCGTGTAGGCAAAGCCCAGACCGCCCGCAGCAATCAAAATGAGCAGAAGCAGCACGATGAAGACTTTGAGACCCGTGTGGCGATGGCGACGACGGACCTTGGCCTGCTTACGATCCTGACGGTCCTGCTGGACCATCTCGGACTCTGACAGTGTAAAGAAGCCGGTGTCCGAGGGATCGGGCATAAACTGACCGGTCGCGCCCGTAGGATCGAGCGGATCGACGGCAGGAGCGTCCATCGCAGGCGCCGGAGCCGTGGCCATAGCCGTCTGGGCAGACAGCGCGGCAAGCGAATCGTGCACGCGGGCAAGCTCATCGGCCTGCTCGGAGGTAAGCTGGTAGATGCCATCGGCAGTAGCGGCGTTAAAGGCGTCGAGTGCGTCGGAGGGACGGCCGGCGGCAGAAAGCGCCTGACCCATGCCGGCGTTGAGCGCGCGCGTGTCGTCACGGGGACCGGCAAAGTCGATAGCCGTACGGTAGGTCTCCACGGCATCCGCCGGACGGCCGAGCTTGATGAAGCAACGACCGAGCTCGCCGAGTGCGGCGGCAGGAGCCGGATTGGCGCCGTCGATGGCAGCCTGACGGAAGGCAGTACCTGCGTTGGCATAATCGCCCGACTGGAACAGCGCATTGCCCAGGCCCAGATAGGCCTTGAACGGCGTGGCATAGGAAGCATCCTGCGTAGCAGCAGAGAACGCCTGGGCGGCCGTCGTGTAGTCGCCCACGGCGGCGAGCGCCTTGCCGCGGTTGGTGAGCAGCGCGCCGCGCTTGCCGTAGGTGCCGTCGTTGAGGGCGGCAGCATAAGCCTCGGCGGCCTCGGCATACATGCCCAGGTGCATCAAGGCGTTGCCACGAAGGTGATCGGCCTCGCCCATAATCTCATCGGGAGTCTTTGCCGCCCCAAGCATCTGGGCTGCAGCGGAAAAATCACCCGCGCGGTAAGCGGCGCGGCCCTGTTGGATCAGCTGGCTATTCAAGGAAGTCCCCTTTACTCGTGAACAATCTCGACATGGACGATCTCGTCGCCGGCACGCAGCTGCGAAATCACATCGAGACCCTCGACCGTGGTACCAAAGACGGTGTAACCGGAATCGAGGTTATGCTGGGCACCCAGGCAGAAGTAGAACTGCGAACCCGCGGAATCGGGGTCCATGGAGCGTGCCATGGCAAGGGCACCATCGACATGGCTGTTGCGCGGATTGGTGGCAAACTCGCCCTTGATGCAGTAGCCGGGACCACCGGTACCGGGCATGCCGTCAGGGCCCTCAAGACCGGCAGCGACGTCGGCGCCGGACATATCGCGGGTATTGGGGTCGCCGCCCTGGATGACAAAACCGGGCACATAGCGATGGAACTTAAGGCCATCATAGAAGCCCATCGTGGAAAGCTCGCAGAAGTTTGCGACATGAATGGGAGCGCCCTCGCCGTCAAACTTGACCTTGATGGTACCCTTCGACGTCTCGATAACGGCGCACTCGTCGCCGGCAAGCTGATACTCGGGCGTGTAGAGCTCTTTCTTAAAACCAAACATGTGGTTCCTTCCTCGTGCGTTTAAAGCATATTTGTACGAATTGTAGCAATAAGCATGCGCTTACATCAATTGCGCACGTAGGTTATGCCGACTATGGCGAACTAATTTTGGGAACGCTGCTGCGGCTTCCAGGAGCCCACATTGGCGTCGTACTGGTTCAGCGCGCTGTTGCCGCCCTGTGCGATGGGCGCCAGGATCTCGCTTTGGTGGGAACTCATCGACTCGCCATCGGGAATGGCCAGCGAGATATCCCAGCTCTGGCAGATCACGTCGACACGCTCGTACATCCACTCGGCAAGCTGCTTTAAGTGGGCGATGTCGTCCGCATAGACCGTATCGTCCTGATACTTAAGGTTGTTAAGCTCATCTTGCGTCTTTTTGATCTGGTCGCGCAGGGCGTAGGCACTCTGCGACAGCTCCTGGCGGGTGGACAGCGGCGTTCGGAGATAGCCGTTGTTAAAGGAATCGATGACCTCGCCGATCTGGTCCTCATCACCGTAGGACACGATGGTCTGATACAGACCGTCGAGTCTGGTATAGAGCTGATCATCGGTGAGCACGGTTTCTTCCTGGACCACCTCGGCAGAATCGTCCTGCTTGGTATCGTCCTCAGTCGCCTCGCCCTTTTGGCGCGTGGGGAAGGTCGTCTGCGCAGCCTGGCCAAACTGGTCGTAGAAGGCAGGCATGACACCCATGGGATCGGTCGTCACGAACCAATAGGCACCGCCGCAAAGGACGGCAAGGACCGCGATGACGATGAGCGGCTTGGGGATATGACGCTTGTGCTTGTGATAGGCGTCCTCGTCGGGATGCACCTTGCGCTTGGGTTTTTGAGCATCGTCATGCAAGGAAACCGACGTGGGAATATCGACCTTGGGGATACCGAAATCCTTATCGAAAGCCGGCAGCACGCAGGTCTCATTGGGGTCGGCGGCGTCCGAAAGCACCGCAGCGGCAGAGGCCGGCGCATGCGGCACCTCGGTATTGATCTGCTCTTGCGTTAGGCGCGGAAAACCCGCCGTGCGGCCCGCAGCCAAGTCGGATGCGGCCGCGTCCTCGGAGAGGATACCCGGAGCGGGGCGTCCGCATTTGGGGCACGTACGATCATGCGGAGAAAGACGGGCACCGCAGCCCTCACAGAACACGAACTCGGTGTGCTCGGGGCCATCGCCCGGACCCACATAGGCGTTGCAGTAGGGGCAGAACAAGGCGCCGTCCTCGATAGTCTTAAGGCAATGCGGGCAGATCACGGCATCCTCTTTTCTAAGCAATTCAAACAATCGAGGTTAGAGCATAACATCGCCACGGCCCCACAGGAGCAAGGCACCAATTCAACATCGCCAAGGCGCGTACTTACTTCTTCTTTTTGCTTGGCATCGAGACTTTGATGCCTTGGGCGGACTTGGTCACGCGAGAGCGCTTGGCTCCGGTACTCTTCTTTTTCTTGGGCTGGGCCTGGGCCACGCCCTCAAGCGCGCGGGCCTCGGCCTCGCGAACGGTGCGATCTTCGCGGCGCTGCGCCATGTCGGCGGCGAAGCGCTTGGCAAAACGCTCGGCCGTCGAACCCGTTGAGCTCACCTTGCCGCCACCGCGACCCAGGCGGACGCGCACACCGCGGCCAAAACCAGTTGCGGCATGACGACGACGCGGCTTGAGCGAATCCATCATCGTGGCGAGCTTAAAGAACACCGAGCAGGTAAAGACCACGATGACAGCCAAGATAACCATCTGGCCCATCGACAGGTTGGCAATAGACAGCAGCTCCGGGAATCCGATAACGCCCACCAAGATGCCGGCGACTACAAACACAAAGAGCACCACTCGTAAGGGCGTGAGAGGCTGCGAGATGCGCCAGATCAGGCTGACGCTCGCCGCGCACGACGTAAGCAGGCACATCGTAGACAGCGTAAGCTGGCTAAAGCCAAACACGCGCGCCACAAAGATATCGAGCGCCGCAGCCAAAATGACCGCAATCGACGCCGGCAGTGCACGCTTGAGTACGTTCGTCAAAAACGCACCCTTCACGCGAGCATTGTTGGGCTCCAGGCCCAACACAAAGCCCGGCGCGCCGATGCAGAAGAAGTTGATGAGCGTCATCTGGATGGGCTCGAAGGGGTACGGCGGCAGCGCGATGCACAGCGCCGCCAGGCCCATCGAGAACAGCGTCTTGGTCAGGAACAGCGAGGCCGAACGCTGCAGGTTGTTGATGGAGCGACGGCCCTCGGCCACCACGGCGGGCATCGAGGCAAAGTCGTTGTCGACGAGTACGATCTCGGCCACGTTGCGCGCGGCATCGGAGCCGGCGGCCATAGCCACGGAGCAATCGGCTTCCTTGAGCGCCAGCACGTCGTTGACGCCGTCGCCCGTCATGGCCACGGTGTGCTCACGGCGCTTGAGCGCCTGCACGAGCTCGCGCTTCTGCTGCGGCGTCACGCGGCCAAAGACGTGGTAGCGGTCCACCGCCGCGTCGAGCTTAGCAGGCGTATCGAGCGTCGTGGCGTCCACGTAGGCGTCGGCGCCCGGTATGCCCACCACGCGCGCGATCGACGACACGGTACGAGGGTCGTCGCCGCTGATCACGTTGAGGGTCACGCCCTGCTCATTAAAGTAGCCAATGGTCTCGGCAGCCGAGGTACGGATCTCGTCACGGATGGTCACAAAGCCCACGGGCTCAGCCTCGCCCACCATATCGCCGTCGGGCGTAAAACCGTCCACGCGCGCCACCACGAGCACGCGGCAGGTGTCGGCAAGCTCGGCGACACGATTCTCGACAAGCGCAAACGCGCGGTCCGAAAGGACGAACTGCGCCGCGCCCATCACATAGGAGCCCTGCGCAAACGAGGCGCCGCTCCACTTTTTGGACGACGAGAACGGAATAACCGACAGTGGCTCGGACACCTCGACCGGACGATCGGCGTAGTAGTTGAGCAGTGCCTGACAGGTCTCGTTGGCATCGGCCGAGGTCGCACGCGCCACGTTGGCGAGTGCAAAGTCGAGCACCGTGGTATCGACGGGAACGGTTGCCTCGCTCTCCCCCACGCCCAGGACAGTCCCCTCGACCGGTAGCGGATAGGTACCCTCGACCTCCATGCGACCCGACGTGATGGTGCCGGTCTTATCCAGGCACAGCACGTCGACGCGCGCGAGCGTCTCGATGCAGTAGAGCTGCTGTGCCAGCACCTTGCGACGTGCCAGGCGTACCGTGGCGATGGCCAGCACCGACGAAGTCAGCAACACCAAGCCCTGCGGGATCATACCCAGCAGGGCACCCACCGTGGACAGCAGCGCCGACGAGGGCACGCGGCCGGCCAGCAGCTCGGAAAAGCACCACGAAAGCGCGCTATCGCCCGGCGTGCCCGCGGCGTCCCACAGCCCACTTACACTCGACGCGAACAGAGCCAAGCCAAGCGGAATCATGATGATGCTCGCAAAGCGCACGATGGCGTTGAGCGCGTTCATGATCTCGGAATTGACCTTTTTGACGTACTTAGCCTCGTTATTAATCTTGGCCACGTAGTTGTCGGCGCCGACATGGATCACACGGGCGCGCAGCAGGCCCGAGTCGATAAAGCTGCCACTCATGAGCTCGGAGCCGGGCTGCTTCTTGATGAGGTCGCTCTCGCCCGTCAGCAGGCTCTCGTTCACGAGCGCCTCGCCCGACACGACCACGGCGTCGGCGGGAATCTGATCACCGCGCCCCAGGCGAATGATGTCGTCGAGCACGATCTGGTCCAGGTCGAGCTCAACCTCGGCACCATCACGCACCGCAATGGCCTTTTTAGAGGTAAGCAGCGTGAGCTTGTCGACCATGCGCTTGGAACGCATGGACTGGATGACACCGATAGCGGTGTTCAAGAACACCACGAACAGGAACGTCAGGTTCTTAAACGAGCCGGTCAGCAGCACCAAAACCGCCAAGACCACGTTGATCAAGTTGAACAGCGTGCAGAGGTTTTCGATGATGAGCTCGCGGACCGATTTGGTTTTGAGCTCCATGTTGCGGTTGATCTTGCCGGCGGCAATGCGCTGTTCGACCTCGCCAGTCGATAGTCCGCGCTCGATATCCGTCGTTGCCATACCACGTCCTATCACGTCGCGTCGGTATAAGAAAAACCGCCCGGACCATGCGAGGTTCGGACGGTCTTACGTTCGATGGTGCCCCATGTTGGATTCGAACCAACGGCCTTCTGCTCCGGAGGCAGACGCTCTAATCCCCTGAGCTAATAGGGCCAACGTTAGGCATTATACCCAAGTGCGACATGGGCTAACAAAAGAAAAGAAAAAGCTTTGCAATTCCGTGGGAGACACGGCTCGGCGGCTCACTTTAGAACGCAAAAGTGAGCCTAATAGTATAAACTCTCAGGCACCATATATACGGCTCGCAATGCGGGCCGTTTTTGCAACGGCTAACCATCGAGGTGAGAGGCACACCATGATCGCAATTTTAAAGCAGAGCGCCAGTGACGAGGCCGTCAGCCATATCGTCAGCTGGATTGAGAAAAAAGGCCTGAAGACCGACGTCTCTCGCGGTGAGAACGAGACCATTATCGGTCTTGTGGGAGACACCACCAAGATTGACCCGTTCCTCCTCGAGTCCATGGACGTCGTCGAGCGCGTGCAGCGCGTCTCCGAGCCGTTCAAGCGCGCCAACCGCAAGTTCCACCCCGAGGACTCCGTCATCGACTGCGGCCACGGCGTCAAAATCGGCGGCGACCAGTTCCAGGTCATCGCCGGCCCCTGCTCCGTCGAGGGCGAGAACCTCATCCGCATCGCCCGTCGCGTAAAGGCTGCCGGTGCCACGATGCTGCGCGGCGGCGCCTACAAGCCCCGCACGTCCCCGTACGCCTACCAGGGCATGGGCCCCGCCGGCCTGGACCTGCTGCGCGAGGCATCCGCCGAGCTCGACATGCCGATCGTCACCGAGATCATGGACCCGCGCGACGTGCAGGTCTTCTTGGACAAGAAGATTGACGTCATGCAGATCGGCGCCCGCAACGCCCAGAACTTCCCCCTGCTCAAGGAGGTCGGCAAGACCCAGACCCCGATTCTGCTCAAGCGCGGCATGTCCGGCACGATCGACGAGCTGCTCATGGCCGCCGAATACATCATGAGCGAGGGCAACGACAACGTAATCCTGTGCGAGCGCGGTATCCGCACCTTCGAGACCCGCACCCGCAACACCTTCGACCTTAACGCCGTGCCGGTGCTGCACCACCTGTCGCACCTGCCCGTCGTTGCCGACCCCAGCCACGCCACCGGCTACACCCGCTACGTTGAGCCCATGGCGCTCGCGGCGACCGCCTGCGGCGCCAACGGTCTGGAGATCGAAGTCCACGACGAGCCCAGCCGCGCATGGTCCGACGGCGCCCAGGCCCTCACCCCCGACCAGTTCGACGACACCATGCGCCGCATCCGCGCCATCCGCGAGGTCGTCTGCCAAGAGACCATGGAGTAGCCCATGGGTACGGTGAGAAACGCACGCGTTAACCAGGGCGGCCCCAAATGCGCCGGCATTGTGGGCCTGGGCCTCATCGGCGGCAGCTTTGCACGCGGCTATGCGCAGGCGGGCGTCCGCGTGCTGGCCTGGGACCCCGACGATGACGTCATGACGGCTGCCAGCATGGGCACCGTCGCCGGCGAGCTCAACGACGAGACGCTCGGCGAGTGCGACATCATCGTGCTGGCCTGTTACCCCGAGGCCTGTATCGAGTGGCTCGAGGCGCACGCCCAAGCGCTCGCCGACGCCACCGATACCGAGGCCATCATGGGGCCCGTGGTGATTGACACCGTGGGCGTGAAGGGAATCGTGTGCGAGCGTGCCTTTGAGCTCGCCCGCGAGCACGGTTTTTACTTTGTGGGCGCGCACCCCATGGCGGGCACCCAGTTCTCGGGCTACGCTCACTCCCGTGCCGACCTGTTCCAGGGTGCCCCGCTGGTGCTCGTACCGCCCGCGGTGGACGACGCCCTTAAGCTCGAGCTTTTAGGCCAGGTGCGCGAAATGGTGCGCCCCCTGGGCTTTGGCAAGTTCAGCGTGACCAGCGCTGCCGAGCACGACCGCGTCATCGCCTTTACGAGCCAGCTCGCGCACGTCGTCTCAAACGCCTACGTCAAAAGCCCGACCGCCCAGGTTCACCACGGTTTTTCGGCCGGTAGCTACCGCGACCTTACCCGCGTGGCGCACCTCAACCCCCAGATGTGGTCGGAGCTCATGATCGACGACGCCGACGCGCTCGCCTTCGAGATCGACCGTCTGATCGAGGCACTCGGAGCCTACAGCCGTGCGCTCAAAGACCGAGACCAGCGCTATCTGGAAAATCTCCTTGCCGAGGGCGACCGCATCAAGCGCGCGCTCGACGACGAGGCCTCCCGCTAGATCATCTACCACGCCAGGTCGAAAGGACCGAAGCTTATGGCGATTACCATCGATATCGACACCGCGCGCCCCTACCAGGTGCACGTCGGCACGTTTTTGCTAGAGCAGGCGGGCCCGCTCGTCCGCGCCGCCACTGGCGGCATCCGCGCCGTCATCGTGACGGACACCAATGTGGGCCCGCTATACCAAATGCCCGTCAAGCAGAGCCTAGAGGCCGCGGGCTATGCGGTGAGTATCTGCACCTTCGAGGCCGGCGAGGCACACAAGCGTGCCGAGACCTACATTGCCATCCTGGAGTTTGTTGCCGAGCATGAGCTTTCCCGCTCCGACGTGATCGTGGCACTCGGCGGCGGCGTCGTGGGCGACGTGGCCGGCTTTGTGGCCGCCACCTACATGCGCGGCTGCAAGTTTGTGCAGATCCCCACGAGTCTGCTCGCTATGGTTGATTCGTCGGTGGGCGGCAAGACTGCCATCGACCTGGCTGCCGGCAAGAACTTGGCCGGTGCTTTTTGGCAGCCGAGCGTGGTTATCGCCGACGTGGGATGCCTGGCCACCCTCACGCCCGAGCAGTTCGCCGACGGCTGCGGAGAGGTCGTCAAGCACGCCGTGATCGCCGACCCCGAGCTTTTCACCGAGCTGGAGAAAACCCCGCTCACGCTGGAGCTCCTCAACCAGGATGTGGCCCGCGTGGCGCTCATCATCGCCCGCAATATCGACATTAAACGCGCTGTGGTCGTTGCCGATGAGCGCGAGACCAACCAGCGCAAGCTCCTCAACTTTGGACACAGCGCCGGACACGCTGTCGAGGCCTGCGAGCACTTTGAGCTCGGCCACGGCAACTGTGTGTCAATCGGCATGGGCATCATCACGCGCGCCGCAGCGCTACATGGCATTTGCGACGCTGAGTTGCCCGGCCGCATCGAGGAGCTCTGCGCGCGTCACGGCCTCAAGACCCGCTGCGAGCTTTCGGCCGACGCCATCTTTGCCGAGGCGCTGCACGACAAAAAACGCGCCGGTGACACCATCGACCTGGTGATTCCGCACGGCATTGGCCGTTGCAGCATCGACCGCACGCCGCTTTCCACCTTCCACGATTTAATTGCCGAGGGCCTCGGCCAGAAGGGAGACGCTTCCGTATGCTAGCCCGCATCACCCCGTCCCCGCTCAAGGGTACTGTTCCCGCCATCGCGTCCAAGTCGATGGCGCACCGCCTGATCATCTGCGCCGCGCTTGCCAACGGCGAGACGCACGTCGCCTGCAATACCACCTGCGCCGACATCGAGGCCACGGTCCGCTGTCTTACGGCTCTCGGCGCCCGCATCGAGACCGTCGAGGACGGATTCCAGGTCCATCCCACTATGAAGAGTATTGAGTTTGGCCTGCTCAAGGCCCTTGCCGGCGGCACGCTCGACTGTGGAGAGAGCGGCTCCACGCTCCGCTTTATGCTGCCCGTCGCCTGCGCGCTAGGAGCAGAGGCCACCTTTGTGGGCCAGGGCCGTCTGGGCGCCCGCCCGCTCTCCCCGCTCTCGGACGAGATCATCGCCGCCGGCTGCGACCTGCAGGGTCTGGGCGGCTTTCCGCTCAAGACGAGCGGCCGCATGCGCCCGGGCACCTTTGTGCTGCCGGGCAATGTGAGCTCGCAGTACATCTCGGGCCTGCTGTTGGCGGCCCCGCTGCTGTCCCAGCCCTCCTGCGTGCAGGTGACCGGACTCATCGAGAGCCGCCCCTACATCAACCTGACGATCCAGGCCATGAAGGCCTTCGGCGTCGAGGTCAACGTCGAGCGCATCCCCGCCAAGAATGGCAAGCCCGAGGTCACAAACTTCCGCGTAAACAGCGGCTCGTACCGCACGCCCGGCAGCGTTGCCGTCGAGGGCGATTGGTCCAATGCGGCCTTTTGGCTGTGCGCCGGTGCCATCGGCTCCGACCCCATCACCGTGGAAGGCGTATCGCTGAGCTCCGCGCAGGGCGACCGCAACGTGCTCGCCGCGCTTTCGCGCTTTGGCGCCCGCATCGTGCGCTCCACCAACGCCGCCACCGTGCAGTCCGACAAGCTCGCCGGCTTCGAGATGAGCGCCCACGACATTCCCGACCTGGTGCCCGTAATCTCCGTTGTGGCATCGCTGGCCCAGGGCCGCACGTTCATCCGCGACTGCGCCCGCCTGCGCATCAAGGAATCCGATCGCCTGGTCACCACCACCCGCGAGCTCACCGCGCTGGGCGCACAGGTGCGCATTGCCGGCGACGACCTCATCATCAAGGGCGTCGATGCCTTTACCGGCGGCGAGGTCGATTCGCACAACGACCATCGCATCGCCATGATGGCCGCCATCGCCGCGAGCCGTGCCACCGGCGAAGTCGTGATCCACGGCGCCGAGGCTGTCAACAAGTCCTATCCCGATTTCTTCGACCACTACCGCCTGCTGGGCGGCAAAGTCACGCTCGAGGAGGAATAGCATGTCCTCGACCTTTGGCAACGTATTGCACCTGAGCATCTTCGGCCAGTCGCACTCCCCCGCCATCGGCTGCTCGCTTGATGGCATACCCGCTGGCATTGCCGTTGACCAGGAGCAGCTACAGGCCTTTTTGGATCGTCGCGCCCCCGGTCGCGACGAGACCGCAACCAAGCGCCGCGAGGCCGACGCCGCACACATCATCGCCGGCGTGGTCGATGGACACACCACCGGCGCACCCATCGCAGCGATTATCGAGAACACCAACACGCGCTCCAAAGACTATTCCGAGCTGCGCCGCAAGCCCCGCCCCGGGCACGCAGACTTTCCCGCGCGTGTGAAGTACCACAACATGCACGATGTCGCCGGCGGCGGGCACTTCTCCGGCCGCCTGACGGCCCCCCTGTGCATCGCCGGCGGTATTGCGCTGCAGGCACTCGAGGCCCGTGGCATTCGGGTGATGGCACATGTGGCGCAGATTGGCGGCATCTCGGACCTACCCATGGACGACATGGCCTATCGCGAGGCCGACCGCAAGGCGATCCTTACGAACGACCTGCCCTGCATTGACGCCGCCGCAGCCAGTCGAATGCGCAAGGAGATCCTAGCCGCGCGCGACGAACTCGACAGCATCGGCGGCATCGTGGAGTGCGGCATCTACGGGCTTCCCGCGGGCATCGGCGACCCCATGTTCGACGGAATCGAGAACCGCATCGCGCAAATCGCCTTTGGCATTCCCGCCGTAAAGGGCGTGGAGTTTGGCATGGGCTTTGCCGTGGCCGCCATGCGCGGCAGCGAGAACAACGATCCGTATCGCATCGACGCCGAGACCGGAAAGATCGAGGTCGAATCCAACAACGCCGGCGGCATCCTGGGCGGTATTTCGACCGGCGCGCCCGTCATGTGGCGTATGGCCGTAAAGCCGACGCCCTCCATCGGTCTCGAGCAACAGACCGTAGACATGGACGCCATGGAAAACGCCGAGCTCTCGGTCCACGGCCGCCACGATCCCTGCATCGTCCCGCGCGCTGTCCCCGTAGCCGAGGCAGCCGCCGCCCTCGCGATTTGGGACGCCCTCCTCGAGGACGCAGGCCAGCTTTAGTCCACCCACCCCAAGGGTAGTTAATTTGGGACGGGGCTATTTTAGCTACCCCCATATGCCAGTTGATATTTGCCTTGGCACCCATCGATTCGACGACAGTCAAAGGGTAGCTAAAAAAGCCCCGTCCCAAATTAACTACCCCAGGCAACCATTCACGAAAGGGGTCTAGATGGACCTTGCCGATATTCGCCAGACCATCGATGCCATCGACACCACGCTCCTCAACAGCTTTGTCGAGCGCATGGACATTGCCACCGAGGTCGCCAAGTCAAAAATCGAGATGGGCAAGGCCGTCTTCGACCCCGCCCGCGAGCGCTCCAAACTCAACAACCTCGCCAGTCGCGCACCCGAGCGCTACGAGGCCCAGACCATCACCCTGTTCCGCCTCCTCATGAGCATGAGCAAGGCCGAGCAGCAGCGCTACATCAACGAGCTCAAGGGCATCACGGTGTCGCAAAAGGCCCATGCCACGGCCGCAGCCTTTGACACACCCTTCCCCCAGACGGCCACCGTCGCCTGCCAGGGCGTCGAAGGCGCCTACAGCCAGATCGCCGCATGCAAGCTCTTCGACGTGCCGGATATCGCCTTCTTTGAGACCTTTGAGGGCGTCATGCGCGCCGTACGCGACGGCTTCTGCGAGTTTGGCGTGCTGCCCATCGAAAACTCAACCGCCGGCTCGGTCAACGCCGTCTACGACCTGCTCGCCCAGTTCGACTTCCATATCGTGCGCTCGCTGCGCCTCAAGATCGACCACAACTTGCTCGTCAAGCCCGGCACCAAGCTCGCGGACATACGCGAGGTCTACAGCCACGGTCAGGCCATCGCGCAGTGCGCTAGCTTTATCGAGGCGCACGGTCTGCACGCCACCAAGTACCCCAACACCGCCATGTCGGCCGAGATGGTCGCCAGCTCCGAGCGCACCGATGTTGCCGCCATCGCATCGCGTAGCTGCGCGGCACTCTATGGCCTGGAGGTGCTGGAACCCAATATCCAGGACTCTGACAACAACTACACGCGCTTTGTCGTCATCAGCCGCGAGCCGCGCGTCTATCCCGGTGCCAACCGCACCTCGCTCATGATCACCACGGCCAATGAGCCGGGTGCCCTCTATCGCGTGCTCGAGCGCTTCTACGCGCTCAGCATCAACCTCATCAAGCTCGAGAGCCGCCCCATCCCCGGCCGCGACTTTGAGTTTATGTTCTACTTTGATCTGGACTGCCCCTTTGGCAGCAAGGCCCTCGACGACCTGCTCGATTCCATCGACGACGTGTGCGAGAGCTTCACCTACTTTGGCAGCTACACGGAGGTGCTCTAGATGACCGATACCGCCGCAACCCGTCCCTACGGCGTACTGGGCCGTGTGCTGGGCCACAGCTACACCCCGACCATCTACAAGGAGCTCGCGGGGCTTGAGTACGTGCGCTTTGAGCGCGAGCCCGAGGACCTCCAGGCCTTTATGACCGGCGACGAATGGGAGGGCACCAACGTGACCATCCCCTACAAGCGCGCCGTCATGGACTACCTGGACGAGTTGAGTCCCCTGGCCGAGCGCATGGGCAACGTCAACACCATCACACGCCTACCTGACGGTCGCCTGCGCGGCGACAACACCGACTACTTTGGTTTTCGGTGCCTGGTCGAGGAGTTGGGCGTTGAGGTTGCCGGCAAGAAGGCCCTCGTGCTCGGTGCCACCGGCGGCGCCGGCACCACGGCAAGTATGGTGCTGGGAGACATGGGCGCCATCGTCGTACCCGTGGGTCGCACGAGCGAAGTCAACTACAGCAACATCGCGCAGCAGTCCGACGCCGCCCTGCTCGTCAACTGCACGCCTGCCGGCATGTTCCCCCACTGCCCCGACGCGCCTTGCACACTCGAAGGGCTCGATGCGCTCGAGGGCGTTATCGACATTGTCTACAACCCCGCTCGCACGGGACTCATGCTCGAGGCCGAGCGCCGCGGCATCCCCTGCATCGGTGGCCTGCTCATGCTTGTTGCCCAGGCGGCACAAGCTGTCGAGCGCTACACCGGCCAAGTCACCCCGCGCGAGCGCATCCTGGACGTAACGGAGCGCCTGTCACGCCGCGAACAGAACATCGCGCTGATCGGCATGCCGGGCTCGGGCAAGACCCGCGTGGGCGAGCAGATCGCCCTGCTCACGGGTCGCGAGCACATCGACCTGGATCGCGCCCTCGAGGAGCGTCTGGGCATGCCCTGTGCCGACTTTATCGTCAAGCGCGGCGAGGCCGCCTTCCGCGAGCAGGAGACGGCGGCGCTGGCCGACATCTCCAAGCGCAGCGGCCTGGTGCTCTCCACCGGCGGCGGCGTGGTAACGCGCGACGAGAACTACCCGCTGCTGCACCAGAACAGCCAGATCGTGATGCTCAACCGCAAGCTCGACGAACTCGCTCATAAGGGACGCCCCATCACCGCCCGCGACGGCGTCGACAAGCTCGCCGAGCAGCGCATGCCGCGCTACCGCGCTTGGGCCGACTACATCATCGACTCACGCGACTGCGCCGCCAACACCGCCCAAGCCCTCCTCGACACCATCCCACCCGCTCTCTAACCAAAACCACCACAAAGGGGACAGGCACCTTTGTGGTGGTTTTCCAATCGCAAAGGAAGCAACCATGAAAGCACTCGTCATCAACGGCCCCAACCTCAACATGCTCGGTATTCGCGAGCCGGGCATCTATGGCAGCGACAACTACGACCGCTTAGTGCAGATCTGCCAGGAAGCGGGCACCGCTCAGGGCTTTGACGAGATCGAGGTCTTCCAGTCCAACCACGAGGGCAGCATCGTCGACAAGATCCAGGAGGCCTACGGCAAGGTCGACGGCATCGTCATCAACCCGGCGGCCTACACGCACACGAGCGTCGCGATCCTCGATGCCCTCAAGGCCGTCGCCATCCCTGCCGTCGAGGTACACATCAGCGCCGTAGAGACGCGCGAAGACTTCCGTCAAGTGAGCTATGCGCGCCTAGCCTGCTTCGTCACCATCACCGGCGAAGGCCTCCAGGGCTACGCACACGCGATGGAGCTGCTGAGGGAGCATCTCGAAAAGTAAGCAAACGGTGACAATTCACGAACGCTGATTCGCGTGACTACAACGCCAGTGCCGGCAGCAGCAATCTCGCTGCTGCCGGCATTTTATTACTGGCATATAATCGTTGCAGTCACACAATGTCTGGAGACCCGCATGCTGAGCATTCATCTGGGAGATTACCCCGGCTCCATCTACGATACCAAGACCTTCTTTAGGAACTCGTACTTGGATTCATGGTTCGAAGACCCCATGGCTGCGCAAATTATTAAAGGCGTTGACGGATCGGAGTTCATCGGCTCTCACAACATCATAAGCAAGCAGCTGGGCTCGATCAGCCCGCTCGAGTTATCCGGCGGAGTAAAGACGCTCCTGCTTGTCCGCAATCTCCCCAACATGGTCTTTAATGCTTCCACCTGCGGCGATAACTGCGCCCGTTGGCTGCTCAAAATTGGCAAAGAACAGGATGTGCTGGTAACCCTTTACCACGTCATGAAGTTCCCCTGGAAGCGTTTTGAGATTCGCATCGATAACGATGGCCGCATCGTCAGGAACATGCAGGAGTTTGTTGGCGCCACGAATGATTTTCTGGATGTTGAAGATGCGACTAGAATGCCGCACTAAGTTCTATTGCCGTAATCGCTGAATGCGGTTGCGAAAGACTTATCGGAGTGTTCGAGGGCAGAGCAGTAAGCCACGCAAAACGTTTAAAACCAAGGCTACGCCCATGCGTTGGAGTCGCTGAAAGGCCAATCCACATCAGCAAGACGAAAAAAGCCCAGACCACCAAGCGATCCGGGCTTAATAAACGATGGTGCTCCATGGCGGATTCGAACCGTCGACCTTGGGATTAGAAGTCCCCTGCTCTATCCAACTGAGCTAATGGAGCAAATAACCGCACGCCCAGCCAAACAATTCGGCCAAGCGCAAGTAATTATAACCTAGTTGAACTGCTCGCGATACGCCTTGCAGACCTCACTGACCGGGCCGTCCATGCGAAGGTCACCCTTCTCAATCCAAACGGCACGCTGGCAGATGCGCTCAACCTGCTCCATGGAGTGCGAAACGAACAGAACCGTCACGTCGCCGCTCTGGATAAAGTGCTGGATGCGGGCCTCGCACTTCTGCTGGAAGAACACATCACCGACGGACAGCGTCTCGTCAACGATCAGAATATCGGGCTCGGTAATCGTCGCGATTGCAAAGGCGATACGCGCCACCATGCCCGAGGAGAAGTTCTTAAGCGGCATATCGACAAAGTTCTGAAGCTCAGCGAACTCAATAATGCCGTCAAAGTTGGCGTCGATGAACTCCTTGGTATAGCCGAGCAGCGCGCCGTTTAGATAAATGTTCTCGCGCGCCGTCAGCTCGGGGTCAAAGCCAGCGCCAAGCTCAATCAGCGGTGCGATGTTGCCATGCACCTTAACGCTGCCCTCGCTGGGCTCGAGCACGCCGGCGATAATCTTGAGCATCGTAGACTTGCCGGAACCATTGGTGCCCACCAGGCCCACGACCTCGCCGCGATGAATATCAAACGAGATATGCTTGAGCGCCCTAAATTCCTCAAAGAACAGCTCGTGCTTGGCAAGCTTGATGAAGTACTCCTTGAGGTTGGTCAGCGACTCGGACGCCATGTTAAAGATCATGGTGACGTCGTCGACCTCGACAGCCAGAGGCTGCTCGCTGTAATCAACAACAGATTCAGTCATCACAGCACTCCTTAGATGTAGAGGATGAACTTGCGCTCGGACTTATGGAACACGGCATAGCCGATGACAAGCGCAATGACCGCCCAAGCCACGCACAAACCAAACGTCATGAGCGAAGGCGTGGTCTGGAACAGGAAGATATCACGCATAAACTGCAGGTAGTTATACATGGGGTTCGCATACACCAAAATACGCACGAGATGCGGCATTTGCGCGACAAAATCAGTCGTCCAGAAGATGGGCGTAAGGTAGGTCCACGCCGTAATGACAACGCTCCACAGATGCATGACATCGCGGAAGAAGACCGTAAGGGCAGAAAGCATCAAGCCAAGGCCCATGCAGAAGCACATAAGCAAGAGCAGACAAACAGGCAGCAGAATGAGGTGCCAAGAAGGCATAACGCGGAACCACAGCATAACGATGGCGACGGCGACCAGCGAGAAGGCAAAGTTCACCAGCGAAAAGAGCACCTTCTGCACCGGGAAGACCCAGCGGTGCACCTTAACCTTCTTAAGCAGCGGGGCAGCACCCACGATCGACGTCAGCGCCTGGTTCGTAGACTCGGACATGACGGCAAAGGTGACGTTACCCACGATCAAGTACAGCGGGTACATCTCGGGCGTAATGGAGCCGTTGCGACCCTGAGCAAAAATCGTCGAGAACACGATGGCCATGACGATCATCATCAGCAGCGGGTTGAGCACCGACCACGCAACGCCCAAAACGCTGCGACGATACTTAATCTTAAAATCCTTGGTAACCAGCTGACGAAGGATAAACGCGTCCTTCTCAAATTCATTCTTAGCAAACGTCGCAGGCAGACTGCGAGTTTCTTGTTGCTTTGTCTGATCCGACACGGATGCAACTCCTTTACTCGTAATCGTTGACAAACGAACAGTATAGACCCGACAGCCATGCAAACGATTCGCGCAACAAAACTGGAGAACTAACCCACATCTTAGGATGCCAGGCGCAAACGGCTATACTTTCAGAAATTGAAATTCAAAGGAGCATTGAGTGAATTCTGAATCCATTGCCGTCATTATCCCCTGCTACAACGAAGCCCTCACGATCGGTAAGGTCATCGACGACTTCCACCGCGAGCTTCCGCAGGCGACGGTCTACGTCTATGACAACAACTCATCGGACGATACTTCGCGTATCGCCGCCGAGCACGGCGCCACGGTGCGTTTTGAGCCCCGTCAGGGCAAAGGCAACGTCTGCCGCCAGATGTTTCGCGACATCGATGCCGATTGCTACCTGATGGTCGACGGCGACGACACCTACCCCGCCGAGGCAGCCAAGACCCTTTGCGAGCCCATCCTTAGCGGCACGGCCGACATGACTGTGGGTGACCGCCTTTCCAACGGCACCTACGCCGAGGAGAACAAACGTGCCTTCCACGGCTTTGGCAACAACCTGGTACGCGCCATGATCAAGTGGATCTATGGCTACAGTTTCGATGACGTCATGACCGGCTACCGCGCCATGAGCCGCCCATTCGTCAAAACCCTCCCCGTGCTTTCTGAGGGCTTTCAGATCGAAACCGAGTTGTCGATCCACGCCGTCGACCACCGCTGGCGCATCAAAGATGTGCCCATCGAGTACCGCGACCGTCCCGCGGGTTCCGAGTCCAAACTCAACACCGTCAGCGATGGCATCAAAGTCATAGCGATGATCGGTACGCTGTTCAAGGACTACCGTCCGCTGAAGTTCTTCAGCCTGGTCGCGCTCCTGTTTGCGATCATCGGCCTCGCCCTGGGCATGCCCATCGTTGTCGAGTATTTCCAAACCGGCCTCGTCCCACGCTTCCCCACCGCCATGCTCGCCGCCTCGTTTATGTTCCTGTGCGGCCTGAGCCTCGCAACCGGATTCATCCTCGACTCCGTGGCAAAGGTCGAAAAAAAGCAGTGGGAAGTCAACGTGTACAGCAAATACGCTGATCGCGTCGAAAATGTTGGTGTAAGGGTGACGCCCTAGCGCCCGTTTAACGAAGAACGGCCTTCGTCCTAGAATCTGAAATCACCACAACAACAGGTTCTAGGAAAGGACGAAGACCGCTATGGAAATCTTATCAGACCCGACGCCGGACATGCTCGCCATGCCCCGTTTCGACGACGGCGCCATCGACATGCAGGAGCTGCTCAGGCGTCTCGCCGAGCAGGTCGTGAACGCCGTGATGGACGCCGAGGCCGACCAGCTCTGCGGTGGCGGGGGGAACAGCCGAAACGGCTACCGCGAGAGGTCGCTCGCCACCTGCGTCGGCACGCTGACGCTGCGCATCCCCAAGCTGCGCTCCGGCAGCTTCTTCCCCGAGGACGTGCTCGAGCGCTACCAGCGCGTCGACCGCGCCCTCGTGGCCGCCGTGGCCGAGATGTACGCCACGGGCACCAGCACCCGCAAGGTGCAGAGGGTGGCCGAGAAGATGGGCGTCTCCAGACTCTCGAAGGACCAGGTGAGCGCCATCGCCTCGAGCCTGGACGCAGACATCGAGGACCTGTGCGCAAGGCCGCTCGGCGGCTCGCCGGTGCCCTACGTCTGGCTCGACGCGACCTACGTCAAGTGCCGCCGCGAGGGGCGCGTCGCCTCCACCGCCGTGGTCACCGCCATCGGCTGCGATGCGGGCGGCTGGAGGCGCGTCCTGGGCGTCGACGTGGTCGACACCGAGTCCTACGACTCGTGGCTCGCCTTCCTGCGGGCTATCCGCTCGCGCGGGGCGGCGGGCGTGCGGCTCGTCGTCTCGGACGCCCACCCGGGGCTCGT
>UQIL01000006.1 GCA_900541025.1 uncultured Collinsella sp.
ACGCCCACCAAATGTTCGCAGCTCAGAGGCTATGTCCTCTGGGCTGTTTTGTTTTGCCACCAAGCACGCCGCCAAATAAGCCACCAAATATTGATCCAAGGTCTGTACGCGATGGTCTTCGCATCCCGTAGAGGTGCCGGCAGATTGCATACGTCCTGGCCGATCGTGACCGCAACATGTTGGTCAAGCATAATCTTTTGGATTCTTTTGGCGTGAGCGGCTTGGTTTTGGTAGGATTTGTCAGCGGCTTGACTAAGGGGGTTTTATAACTGCCATGCAGGTAGCCGTGTTGGTAACGTTTTACCGACTTGCCAAGAACCCCTCATAATTAATGCGTCTGGAAAATGACCAATTGCTTTGACCTGCTGAAACACTATATGTTGTGTTTGAACTAAAAAAAGAATACAGGATATAGATGTGTCTTTGTCGTATGATAGATGGCGGACAGAGAACGAAGACCTTAACTGCCTCTTTCGAACGTGTCCTTGAGCCGCTTGATTGGCTCTAGGGAATGTCCGCATGGAGGCTTATGGTTTATCGAGAACACAGATTGCGCGACGGCGCCGCAAGACAGGGGCAAGCCCTGCCGGGCATCGTTTGGCTCTGAAGCGCAATGAGGCTACGACGCGAAAGAGGCAAGAGGATGAAGATCATCAAGCGCAGCGGCACCGAGGTTGTCTTTGACATCGATAAGATCGTCAATGCCATCCGCGCCGCCAACTTGGAGGTCGAGGAGAGCTCTCGTCTAACCGACCGCCAGGTGGTTTATGCGGCGCAAAACGTCGCCGAGGCATGCGAGAACGCGGGCCACACCGTTTCGGTCGAGGAGATCCAGGATTTGGTCGAGGACGAGATCATGCGTCTCGACTGCTACGAGGTTGCCCGCCACTACATCATCTATCGCTATGTTCAGAGCCTGAAGCGCCAGAAGAACACGACCGATGACAAGATCCTGTCGTTGATTGAGTGCAATAACGAAGAGGTCAAGCAGGAGAACTCCAACAAGAACCCGACCGTCAACTCCGTTCAGCGCGACTATATGGCCGGCGAGATTTCCAAGGACCTGACCCAGCGCGTGCTGCTGCCCCAGGAGATCGTGGACGCCCATAATGAGGGCCTGATCCACTTCCATGATTCGGATTACTTTGCTCAGCACATGCACAACTGCGACCTGGTGAACCTGGAGGACATGCTCCAGAACGGCACCGTTATCTCGGGCACGCTGATCGAGAAGCCGCACAGCTTCTCGACCGCCTGCAACATCGCGACGCAGATTATCGCTCAGGTTGCTTCCTCCCAGTACGGCGGCCAGTCGATTTCGCTGACCCATCTTGCTCCGTTTGTTGAGGTGAGCCGTCAGAAGATTCGCGGCGAGGTCGCCCGCGAGCTCGAGGAGCTCGGCGTTTCCGCATCTCCCGAAAAGGTCCGCGAGGTTGTTGAGGACCGCCTGCGTGACGAGATCCGTCGCGGCGTTCAGACGATTCAGTATCAGGTCGTAACTCTTATGACCACCAACGGCCAGGCGCCGTTCGTGACGGTCTTTATGTATCTTAACGAGGCCCGTACGCCTCAGGAGAAGCACGACCTTGCCATGATCGTGGAGGAGACGCTTCGCCAGCGCTACGAGGGCGTTAAGAACGAGGCCGGCGTATGGATTACCCCGGCATTCCCCAAGCTCATCTATGTGCTCGAGGACGATAACGTTCACGAGAATTCCCCGTACTTCTACCTGACCCAGCTGGCCGCTAAGTGCACCGCCAAGCGCATGGTGCCCGACTACATCTCCGAGAAGAAGATGCGCGAGCTCAAGCTGTCGAAGGGCGAGACCGCGGGCAACGGCGACTGCTATACCTGCATGGGCTGCCGCAGCTTCCTGACGCCCGACCGTTCGGGCAACGGCTTTAACAATGTCGCCAACGCGCTGAACTATGACCCGACCAAGCCTAAGTACTATGGCCGCTTTAACCAGGGCGTTGTGACCATTAACCTGCCTGATGTCGCGCTGAGCTCGCATCAGGACATGGACAAGTTCTGGAAGATCTTCGACGAGCGCCTTGAGCTATGCCACCGCGCCCTGCTGTGCCGTCATGAGCGTCTGATGGGTACGCTTTCGGATGCCGCGCCGATTCTTTGGCAGTACGGTGCCCTCGCCCGCCTGAAGAAGGGCGAGACGATCGACAAGCTGCTCGTGGGCGGTTACTCCACCATTAGTCTGGGTTATGCCGGCCTGTATGAGTGCGTCAAGTACATGACGGGCCACAGCCACACCGAGAAGGAGGGCACGCCCTTTGCCATGGCCGTCATGCAGCGCATGAACGACAAGTGCGCGGAGTGGAAGGCCGAAAGCGATATTGACTTCTCGCTGTACGGTACCCCGCTTGAGTCGACGACCTACAAGTTCGCCAAGTGCCTGCAGCGTCGTTTTGGCATCATCCCGGGCGTGACGGACAAGGGCTACATCACCAACAGCTACCACGTCCACGTGTCCGAGGAGATCGACGCATTCGACAAGCTCAAATTCGAGGGTATGTTCCAGCAGCTTTCGCCGGGCGGTGCCATCTCCTACGTCGAGGTTCCCAACATGCAGGACAACCTCAAGGCTGTCATCCGCGTGATGCAGTACATCTACGACAACATCATGTACGCCGAGCTCAACACCAAGAGCGATTACTGCCAGGTGTGCGGCTACGACGGTGAGATCAAGATTGTCGAGGATGACGGCAAGCTGGTGTGGGAGTGCCCCAACTGTGGCAATCGTGACCAGGAGAAGATGAACGTCGCCCGTCGTACGTGCGGCTACATCGGTACCCAGTTCTGGAACCAGGGTCGAACCGAGGAGATCCGCGACCGCGTGCTGCATCTCTAATAACCATCCCAGGCCGCCCCGTAGCGAGGCCCCGGACCTTTACTCGCTATTTCGGACAGTCCTGGCTCACGACGGAGGCGCCACTGGCGCCTCCTGTTCGTGCGGAACTCATATCGAGCAAAGGTCCGGGGCCTCGCTACGGGGCGGCCAAGTTGACGTAGCTGAGATGCAGCTCGCGGTCTGCTCACTCCTCGAAGTTTTTAGCGGAAATAATTCGAGCTGCAGCAGCGATTGATTTGCAATGGCGGTTGAGCTGCAACAAAGTTTTTATTGGACCTCGAACCCTATACTCGATGTTCGCTTCGTTCATTGAGTTACCCTTTGCATGAGGCCGGGACATATCGTCCCGCCCGCAGTTTCGCAGGCCGAAGGCCGAGAATGTTTGAGGACGGGATGATATGTCCCGACCTCCCGGGAGAGTTACCTATGAACTACGCGAACATTAAGTATTTCGACATTGCTGATGGGGAAGGCGTTCGTACTTCTCTGTTTGTGAGCGGGTGCCGTCGTGGGTGCAAGAATTGCTTTAACTCTGTCGCGTGGGACTTTGCTGCGGGTGAGCCGTTCGATCGTGCCGTCGAGGACAAGATTATCGAGAGCCTCGACCACCCCTTTATCGATGGTCTGACGATTCTGGGCGGCGAGCCTATGGAGCCCGAGAATCAGGTGGGGCTTGTTGACTTTATCGAACGCGTGCGTGCGGCCTATCCCGCGGGGTCGGGCAAGACCATTTGGTGCTTTACCGGCGACGTGCTCGAGGAGCTTATGCCGGGTGGCCGTCATCATACCGAGGTGACGAACCGTATCCTGGCCCGCCTCGACATGTTGGTGGACGGCCCGTTTGTTCAGGATCTGTACGATATCTCATTGCGTTTTAGAGGCTCGAGTAACCAGCGTGTGATCGATATGAACGCTACGCGCGACCGTGCTGAGCGCGAGGGTGTTGCGCTTTGTGATGCGGTTGAACTTTGGCGGGACGATCCAGTCTATTCGACCCATACTATGTAGCTTGTGGCCGATGCCAAAGGGCGTGGTACCATAGCGCGAACGCAAAATCGGAAAAGTGAGGCCCAGATGATCGATCAGGAAAAAGTCGAGGCCGCCATTAAGCTGTTGCTTGAGGGCATAGGCGAGGACCCAACTCGTGAGGGCCTGCTGGAGACCCCGGCGCGCGTTGCCCGTATGTATGGTGAGATCGCCGGCGGTATGGACCAGAGTGCCGAGGAGCACCTGTCCAAAACCTTTGCCGTCGCTTCGAACGATTTGGTTATCGAGCGCGACATCACGTTCTACTCGCTGTGCGAACATCATCTGCTGCCGTTTTATGGCAAGGCCGCCATTGGTTATATCCCCAACGGCCGTGTCGCAGGGCTCTCTAAGCTTGCCCGCACGGTTGAGGTCTACGCCCGTCGTCTGCAGCTGCAGGAGCAGCTGTGCGCACAGGTTGCCGATGCCCTCATGGAGTATCTCGCTCCCCAGGGAGCGATTGTGCTCATGGAGGCTGAGCATATGTGCATGACCATGCGCGGCGTGCAAAAGCCTGGCACCAAGACCGTGACGCTCGCTCGCCGCGGCGTCTTTGAGACCGATCCGTCGCTCGAGGAGCGGTTCTTTAGGATGCTGGGCCGTTAGCATGAGGGTCGTCAATGACTTTACATCGAAGACCGATGGGGGGACGCCGCGTCGCGGCTTCATGGCTTCGGGCCTGGCCCCCTTTGATGCCATGCCTCGCATTGATTACATCTGTGCCAACGGTCTGTTCCGGCGGCACCTGGGCAACATTGCACAGTTGGAATCGGGGCGCATCTTCTGCCGCCACGGTATTGACCACCTGCTGGATGTCGCTCGCATTATGTGGATCAAGAATCTCGAGGAACAGCTCGAATTTGACCGCGAGGTCATCTACGCCACGGCACTTCTTCACGATATCGGCAAAGATGAACAGTATGAATCGGGTATATCCCATGATGTTGCAAGCGAACGCGTCGCTGATGCGATTCTCGGCGGTATGCCCGATGACGTAGCGTTTGAGCCGGCCGATGCCGCAGCCATTAAGACGGCCATTCTGGGCCATCGAAAGCTGCGCGTGAACAGCCAACCGCTCGAGCGCCTGCTCTATGCAGCCGACAAAGCGTCGCGCGCCTGCTTTGCATGCCCCGCGCGCAATGCTTGCAACTGGAGCGATGATAAAAAGAACCTGTCGATTCGCGTGTAGTTAGTTTACGCGGTCGGGGTTCTAAACGAAGGAGACGATCGCGATGAGCAACAAGAAACTGCCCGAGAATGCAACCAAGACTGAAGGCGCCGAGCTCGCCCGCCGTGGAAGGGGCGAAATATCCACCGCAACGGCGGTGCCCCACGTGAACTATGACGATCTGCGCCATGCCGACCGCATCACCGTTGAAGGTCTTGAGGTTTTTGCTAACCACGGCGTGTATCCCGAAGAGAACGCGCTGGGCCAGAAATTCATCGTGTCCTTGGTACTCTATGCTGACCTGCGTGCAGCGGGAGAGCACGATAACTTGGACGCCTCGATTGACTACGGCTCGGTGTGCCACGATGTCGATGGCTATCTGCGCGAGCATACGTTTAAGCTCATCGAGGCGGCAGCTGAAGGTACGGCCCAGATGCTGCTGCGCCGTTATCCCTCGCTGCTTGGTGTGCGCATCAAGCTCGATAAGCCGTGGGCGCCTGTTGGCCTGCCCTTGGCAAGCTGTGGCGTCGAGATCGAGCGTGTGCGCTAACCGGTTCTAATACGTCTCTATGGGTGGCTGCTTGAGCCGCTGCGACAGAGCCCTGTTGTTGGGGCAGTACGTGTCGAGCAGCGCGTGAAACCGATGATTGTGGCTCGGCTCGAGCAGGTGGACGAGCTCGTGGGCAACAACCATGTCAAGGCACTCGACGGGGTAGGCGGCAAGTTCTCGTGCGATGCGAATGGCGCCGGTTTTGGGCGTGCATGATCCCCAGCGCGTTTTCATGCTGCGCACGGAAACGCGGGAAACGGCGACACCCATTGCGATTTCGTATGCGTGCACCATATCACGCAGCGCCGATATGACTTCGGACGTATAGAGCTGGTCAATATGGGCTTGGATCTCACTGGGCGTTAAGCCGTCGAGGGTCGCATTCCACTTGGCCTGCTGACGTTCGTCTGGCTCGTCGGCACCCATAAAACTTGCGAAGGTGGCCTGCTTGGGCCGCGGTGCGGGTGATGCAAAGTTGTGATCGAGTGCGTCCTGTACCGTGATGGGCTTGCCCCAAAGCGCAATGATGGACGAGGGGCTGAGCGGCTCTCGTGCCGTCGCCTGACGTTGCTCGCGCTGGGCAAGCCGGCTGATAATCCAGGCGCTGTTGCGCTTCACAAACGCTTCGATGCGCTCGCGACTGGCGCCGAGCGGTGCGCTGGCGTGGACCTCACCGCTCGATGTGACGCGTAGGTTGAAGTTCTTGACGCGCTTTTTGGTAACGACGACGGGGATGGGCGTCCCATCCGGTCGGGATACGGAAATCGTAAACTGCTGCGTCAAAAGCGGTCCTTCAGATTGGGGACGGGCCGGCATGTCAACCGTTCGGCATGCCGACCTGCTCAAGGGATGTGAAATTAATAACGCTCAAAGAAGGCAAGCGCGTTGTCGCTGCAGAGCTTTTGCATCACGGTCTTGCCAAAATGCTTGGAAAGCATGTTCTGGAACTCGGGCATCTTGCTGGCATCGGAGAGGAAAGCGGGCACCGTGGCACCGTCCCAGTCGCCGCCGAGTGCGATGACGTCCTCGCCGCCCAGGTCGAGCCAGTGCTCGATATGTGCCGCTAGCTGGTCGAAGGTGACGTCTGCGGCGGTCTTGTCGGTTGCGTCGTTGGAAAGGAACTCGCTGCAGTAGTTGAGGCCGACGATACCGCCCATGTCGCGAATGGTGCGGAACTGGTCGTCGGTAAGGTTGCGTTTGACGCCGCAAACCGCACGGGAGTTGGAGTGGCTGGCGACGAAGGGACGCGTGGCGTGGGCGACAACCTCGTCAAAGCACTCATCGTTGAGGTGGGAGACGTCGAGTACCATGCCGGCGTGCTCCATCTGCGTAAGTGCCTCGATGCCGGCGCCGGTGAGGCCGGCGTGGGTGTCGTGGCCGCTCGCGAGCGGCCCCTGCGCATTCCAGCTGAGTGACGACATAAGCACGCCCAAGCTCTTGAGCACTTCGATCAGCGCGGGGTCCTCGGCAAAGAACGTGGCGTTTTCGATGGTGTGGATGCAAGCGACCTTGCCGTCCTTGAGCGCGGGGCGAATGTCTGCGGCGCTGCGCACGTTGACCATACGGTCGTGGTTGAGCATTGCCTGGCCGCTCATATGCGCCATGATCTGCGCCTGGAAGCGCGCGGCGTGGGCGGTGGGAATCTCGTCGGGGACAAACGTGGCGAAGCACTGTGCCCACGGCGTGTTGCCGATCTTTGCGAGCGAGATGGCACAGGCGTTACCCTCGATGAGGTCGAAATCTTGCGGATGCGTTTCGTCGCCGGGGAAATAACCGTCGGTGCCGGCGGTAAAGCGCAGGTCGAGATCGAGCGTGGCCCAGCCGATTCGGTCGGCGGTGTCGCAGTGTAGATCAAATACGGGATATGCCATGGTTCCTCCGGTTGCAGCGTTTCTTTGCAAACTGTCTTCAAATTGTATGACTAGGGTATAGTTAGCGCCATATGTTCATGGCGGCCCGTGTTGTGCGCCGCCCTTATCACGGAGGTTTCCATGTCCAACCAGGGCAAGAAGGTCAAGACTCATTATCGCGGCACGCTCGACGACGGCACGCAGTTCGATAGCTCCTACGATCGCGGTGAGCCGCTGGAGTTCACCTGCGGCGCCGGCCAGATGATCAAGGGCTTCGACGCCGCTGTTGTCGACATGCAGGTGGGTGAGAAGAAGACCGTGCACATTCCTGCTGCCGATGCCTACGGCGAGCACAATCCCGAGATGGTTCTGACCTTCCCGGCCGAACAGGTTCCCAACATCGAGCAGATTGAGAAGGGCATGAAGCTCTTCTTGTCCACGCCGAGCGGTATGCCCGTCCCCGCCGTGGTCATCGACGTTACGTCCGAGGCCGTGACGCTCGACGCCAACCACGAGCTGGCCGGTAAGGACCTCAACTTTGATATCGAGCTCGTCGAGGTCGAGGGTTAGAGTATGCCTGAACGCTTGGTTTCGACGACATGCTTGGGAAATCTCAACGATCCGTCCTATGAACTCCTGCTTCGCCGGAAGTTGGGCGGCGTCTTTGAAGTTGACGATCTGCTGCTCGATTGGGACCAGGCTGATGTATACGCGTTTGTGGGCGTGACGGAGCTGGGGCGCACGGTCGATGTTCGGCTGGATACTGCCGACGGCGGTCGTCTTGCCGACGGCGACGTGCTCGCCATTGACCGTTCGGGCATGGTGCCCGTGGCGGTTGTCGTGCGCTTGCGCAGCGCCGAGGTTTATTTGGTCGAAGTTGACCGCATGGACCCGATTGCGCTCGCGCATTCGTGCTGGGAGATCGGCAACATGCATGCGCCGCTCTTCCGGGGCGACTCGGACGAGCATACTGTGCGCATGTATACGCCGGTGCAGCCTGTTTTGGGCCGCATGCTCCGGGGTGTCGAGGGTGTTCGGCTCTCGCTGGTTACCCGTGAACTCGATGCGGACCGGCGCTTTGCGTCGAGTGCGGCGGAGGTCGTCGTGAGCATGGCTCCCGACTTTACCATCGTAAAAAAGGCGCGCGGCTAAGCGCGCGTATGCGCAAGACGGGCTTTGAGGGGCGACCGATCAAGGTCCGTCTTGCTGTTGATATGAGGCTTTGGGGGAAGCATATGGGTCTTGAGGGAATCAAACTGATTGCATGCGATTTGGACGGCACGTTGCTGCATCCGGGGGAGCGCGAGCTGCGTTCCGAGGCCTTTGAGCTTATCGATGAGCTGCATCGTCGTGGTATCGTGTTTATGCCGGCGAGTGGCCGTCAATATGCGAGCTTGCGCTACCTGTTTGCCCCGGTGGCCGATGAGCTCGCCTATGTATGCGAAAACGGAACCCTGGTGATGAGCGAGGGGCGTGCCGTCGTCAAGCGTTCCATGGAGCGTAGCCTTGCTATGGTTATCGCGAATACCGTGGTTGCGTATCCCCATACCGACATGACCCTTTCGTGTGAGGGGCACATCTACACCATGAGCGGCAACGATGCGTTCGTCGACCATTTGCGCTATGTGGTCCACTGCGATGTGGCGGTGGTCGACCGTCCCGAGGACATCGACGAGGATGTCATTAAGATTGGCTTCCAGACGCCCGAGGTGGATTATCCGGCGGCCCGGGAGTATTTCGAGCGCCTCTTTGGCGACCGTGTCGATGTGATGACGTCAGGAACCGCATGGACGGACCTTATCGGTTTCGGTTCGGGCAAGGGCTCCGCGCTTGTCGATTACGGTCGTGTCCTGGGGATTTCGCCCGATGAGATGATGGCATTTGGCGACAATGAGAACGATCGCGACATGCTCAACGTCGTGGGCCATCCCTATCTGATGGAGAGCTGCAACCCCACCATGCGCGGTATCAACGATCGCGTCCGTTACGTGCACACGGTCGAAGAAGAACTGCACCGCCTGCTCGCCGAGTAGGTTTTCGGGACATGCCTAGAAATGTACTGTTTGCTGCAAAGCGCGGAAAGGTGGATTTTAAGGCATGTCCCGAACATCTACCGGCAGTCGGGGCAGAGACCCTCGAAGATGGTGTAGTGCGACGTGACGTGCCAGCCGATTTGCTCGGACGCTTTGGCGTCGAGCTGGGCATCGAAGGGGAGCGGTACGTCGATGACGCGGCTGCACGAGGTGCAGATGATATGCGCATGCGGCTCGATCGTGCGATCGAAGCGGCTGCCGCCCGGCGTCTTGATGGAGAGGATCTCGCCGGCGTCGGCCAAGAGATTGAGATTGCGGTAGACCGTACCGCGGCTGATTTTGTCATCCTGCGCGCGCACGGCGTTGTAGATTTCGTCGGCGGTGGGATGGTTATAGCTTTGGCGCACGGCGTCAAGAACCAGCTTTCGCTGCCTGGTATTCCTTCTTTGCACCGCCATGCGCCTCGCCTCTTTTCTATCAACGGTCGTAGGTAAATGATACCGTATTTAGCACACAATACTAATAATGAGGACTGAAACCGTCTTCATTGGCAAGTGGGGCTCGGGCCTGAGCGTCTATGAGGCGAAAACGCGTTCCCATGCGCTCGTAGGAGGCATGAAGCGCCTCGAGATGAGATAGGATATTTGCCGGAGCTCCCTGTATCTCCATCTCGACTGAGCCGTCTTCCATGTTACGCACCCAGCCGGTGAGTGCGCGTGCCTGCGCGAGGTTGGTGTTGGTGAAGCGGAAACCGACGCCCTGGACCTGCCCCTCCCACCGCAGGAAATAGCGCTGCGGGGCGTCTTGAGTGGCCTCGTCACTTGCGAGCACGGTGAGCCTACGGCGCAGCTCGAGCTCGACGTTTGATGGTTTTTGAGGCTCTCGACTGCCGCCGGTGACGCTGGAGAAGAACGTATCGAAGAAGCCCATCGCTAGGCCTGCTTGCCTGCATCGGCCGGGAAGGTAATGCCGGCCTGCTGGCGCACGGCATCCATGATGCGCAACGAGACAAGCGTGACATCGCGGTAGTGTCCGAGCTCGTGACGTCCTGCCGGCGTTTCCCAAATCTCATCTTTGACGTGATGAACGCCGTTGATGGCGGTGATAAAGTCGGCGAGCTCGTATTCCATCGTGTTGCTCGATTTGGGCAGGTCGAGCACGCGGCCGTTGTCGCCCTGTTCGCGCGGTGCCTCGGTCGCCGAGCCGCGTGCGACGTCGCCGCGATAGTCGATGCGGACGTTGCGGGGCGTGGACAGATGGTCGATCTGGATAGTGCCGCGCTCGCCTTCGATCTGCGAGGGCAGCAGGTCATTTGTTATTTTGGAGTGCGCGAGCTCGACGGAGATACGGCCGCCGCCGTAGCTGGCGAGGATGGAACCGCAGCCGTCGATGGGGCCGTGCGTGAGCTGTCGCGTGGTGGGGTCGAGCAGAGTAGCCATGCTCGTAAGGCCGGAGGGCATGCCGAAAATCTCGACCATGGGCTCGACGGTGTAGACGCCAATGTCCATGAGGGAACCCGATGCCATATTGCAGTCGAAGATATTGGTGGCGCGTCCCGCGAGAATCTCGTTATAGCGCGAGGAATATTTGCCAAAGCGCAATGAGGCACGGCGGATGGGGGCGATCTCGCCCAGGGCGTCCTCGATGGCGTGGAAGGCGGGGTCGTGGAGGGGACGCATGGCCTCGAGGGCCACGACACCTGCTGCCTCGGCAGCGCGGAAGACTTCCAGCGCCTGCGCTTCGGTGGCACAGAAGGGCTTCTCGACGATGACATGCTTGCCACCGGCGATGCAGGCAAGGGCCTGCTCGTGATGGAGCGCGTTGGGGCTGCCGATATAGACGGCGTCGACGTCGGCAGCGGACGCAAGCTCGTCAAGCGCGGTGAAGTTACGCTCGCCGCCGTGCTTAGTGGTGAAGGCGGTACCGCGATTGGCATCGCGCGAGAGCGTGCCCACAAACGCGGCTTGGTCGTTGGCGTTGACGACCTGGATAAAGTCGTCGGTAATCATGGATGTGCCGATGGTCGCTATACGCAGCATGTATCCCCCTCGTGCCGTTCGGTTTACAGGATGAGTGTAGCGCGAGGGGGCAGGAAATAGCGTGTGAAAACGCCGTTACAGGTCGCTCTCGTTAAAGCCGGCGTCGATATCGAGGTTGCTGCCGTCGGCCGCCGTGGTGGCAAGCTCGTCGCAGCGCTCATTGAGCTCATGGCCGGCGTGGCCCTTAACCCAGATGAACTCCACTTTGTGCTTGCTCTTTGCGGTGAGCAGGCGCTCCCACAGATCGCGGTTCTTGACGGGCTGCTTGTTGGCGGTCTTCCAGCCGCGTTTTTTCCAGCCGTCGATCCAGTGCTTGTTAAAGGCGTTGACGACGTACTGCGAGTCGGAATGGACTTCGACGTCGCAGGGGCGGTTGAGCGCCTCGAGCGCCACGATGACCGCCATGAGTTCCATGCGGTTGTTGGTGGTCTTGGCGTAGCCGCGCGAAAGCTCGGAGGTGAAGGTCTTGCCGGCGGGGTTGGTGTATTTGAGCACGGCGCCGTAGCCGCCGCGTCCCGGATTTGATCGGGCCGAGCCGTCGGTGTAGATGATGACCTTCACATGGTTCCTTTCGTTGGGTACGTTTCGTGTGAGTGACCATTGTAGCGCCGCGTTCGTCGAGGGCTAGCAATCTACGATTTCTACCCCGTCTTCCGACAGTTAGTTGGCATGGATGATGCGGTTGAGCTCGTCGAGGTATTGCTGCAACAGGGAAGAGGGCTTGCGTTCATCGTGCATGATATAGCCTACGTGCATCGTCGGGGCATCTGCCAGCGGAATCGATGCCATGCCCCATTGCATTTCGTTTGAGAGCACGCCGGTGGAGAGCGTGTAGCCGTTCGAGGTGATCAGCAGGTTGGTGAGCGTGCCGCGGTCAGAGACTCGAATGTTGCGATCGCAGGGGATGTAGCTAAACGGTTCCTCGGCGTAATAGAAGGAGTTTGAGGTTCCCTGCTCAAAGCTATAACGCGTATAGGGTGTGAGGTCGGCAAGGGACAGCTGCGGGCGGCGGGCAAGCGGGTGGCGCTCGCTAACGAAGACGTGGACCGTCGCGTCGAATAGGGGATGGAAGCTCGCGCGCGCATCGGCAAAAGCCTTCTGCAGAACGCGGGCGTTAAAGTCGTCCAGATAGAGGATGCCGATGTCGCTGCGAAACGCGCGGACGTCATCGATGATCTGCGATGTGGTGGTCTCGCGCATGATGAACTCGAACTTGCTGTCGCGGCAGCGCTCGACCACGTTGACAAAGGCCTCGACCGAAAAGGCGTAGTGCTGGGCGGAAATGGCGAGGCGGGCTTGCGGGGTGCCGCCGTCCTCGTAGCGGGCCTCGAGCATATCGGCCTGCTCTACGACCTGGCGCGCATAGCCCAAAAGCTCGGTGCCGTCGTTGGTGAGCGTGACGCCGCGGCTGGAGCGCGTAAAGATCTCCAGGTGGAGTTCCTGCTCCAGACTTTTGACGGCGTTTGAGATGTTGGACTGAGCGGTATAGAGGCGCTGGGCTGCGGCATTGATTGAGCCGGACTCTGCCACGGCGATCAAAAAGCGAAGCTGCTGGAGGGTCATCGGCGCCATCCTTTCGAGTGTTATCTATAAAACCGATAACAGGTTAGCGCTTTTAAGTGATTGACCGAGGGAAACAATGCTCGTACTATTCAAAACACACAAAGGCGGTAGGTAATTAAACCGACCACGGAACCGGGATGCGAAAGGAGGCCCGCATATGAATTGCTTACCAAGACGAATACCGGGCTCCTGTTTGCGCCCGTCGGCGTGATCAGGAGACAGCGACTTACTTCTCTATTTTTATTTACTTTCGTTCGATCAAGGAGATCATCATGAGCCAGTTCATCAACAACCCCGAGCACACCTTTGGTTTCGATACCCTGCAGCTTCACGTTGGCCAGGAGAGCGCCGATCCCGCATCCGACTCCCGCGCCGTGCCTATCTACCAGACCACGAGCTATGTGTTCCGCAATTCCCAGCACGCCGCCGACCGCTTTGGTCTTGCCGACGCCGGCAACATCTACGGCCGTCTGACCAACTCCACCCAGGGCGTCTTCGAGGACCGTATCGCCGCACTCGAGGGTGGCGTGGCAGGTCTTGCCGTCGCCTCCGGTGCCGCTGCCATCACCTATACCCTGCAGGCTCTCGCCCAGGCCGGTGACCACGTGGTCGCCCAGAAGACCATCTACGGCGGTTCCTACAACCTGCTGGAGCATACGCTCTCCCAGTTTGGCGTCGAGACCACGTTTGTCGATGCCCATAACCTGGAAGAGGTTGAGGGTGCCATCAGGGACAACACCACGGTCATCTATCTCGAGACGCTCGGCAACCCCAACTCCGACATCCCCAACATCGACGCCATCTCCGAGATCGCCAAGAAGCACGGTCTGCCGGTTGTCGTCGACAACACCTTCGGCACCCCGTATCTGTTCCGTCCGCTGGAGCATAGTGCCAACATCGTCGTTCACTCCGCAACCAAGTTCATCGGCGGCCACGGCACCTCGCTGGGCGGTGTGATCGTCGACGGCGGTAACTTCGATTGGAAGGCGAGCGGCAAGTATGCGCAGATCGCCGAGCCCAACCCCTCCTACCATGGCGTCTCGTTTGCCGAGGCTGCCGGTCCCGCCGCCTTCGCAACCTATGTCCGCGCTATCTTGCTGCGTGACGAGGGCGCCTGCATCAGCCCGTTCAACGCCTGGATCCTGCTCCAGGGCACCGAGACTCTGTCGCTGCGCGTTGACCGTCATGTCGAGAACACCAAGAAGGTCGTTGAGTTCCTGGCTGGTGACAGCCATGTCGCCAAGGTGAACCACCCGAGCCTGTCTGAGCACCCCGATCACGAGCTCTATCAGAAGTACTTCCCCAACGGCGGTGCCTCGATCTTTACCTTTGAGATTAAGGGTGGCCAGGAGGCCGCCTGGAAGTTCATCGATCATCTGCAGGTGTTCTCGCTGCTCGCCAACGTGGCCGACGTCAAGTCGCTCGTCGTGCACCCGGCTACCACCACGCACTCCCAGCTCTCTGCCGAGGAGCTCGCCGAGCAGAACATCACGCCCTCCACGATCCGTCTTTCCATCGGTACCGAGAACGCCGAGGATATCATTTGGGATCTGAAGCAGGCTTTCGCCGCGCTGGACGAGTAAGGCGACTTGTGCAAGGACCCCTTGCGACTCGATAGGTATAACTGCATAAAATGCCTGCTCAAGGCACCTGTGCGAACAATAGTTGCACAGGCGCCTTTTTTGCATAGAGAGGGCGCAAAAACAGGGTTTTTGACACGCTTTATGCATCCGAGTTGTGGAAAACTCCTGTTGAGAGGATGTGAGTTTTACGCAATTGACGTGCGCCTTTTGAGTAAAACCGCAGGTCGCGATTTGCTCGGGGTACTATGCAGCGCGATCGAATCACACGCAGCTCAAACGCAGCAAAAACGCACTACGGAGGTTTCCAGCTACATGAGGATCGATTCACGAAAACCGAAAGCCGCCGCCCTTTCCGCCGCTCTGACCGTGGCACTTTTGGCGGGCGCCGGCGCAACTGATGCCCACGCCGCAACATTGTCCGATACGGTTGGATCTACGCCGTCCGAGACGACGCTGGTACAGCCCGTCGACTACCGCGGCGACGGTTATGGCTCTATGCAGGAGTGGAACGCCTCGATGGAGGCCAAACGCGATTCCCTGGAGATGCGCGCTCAGATCATCATGAATATGTATGGCGACTATGCTACCGATGACGAGCGCGCTGTGCTGCAGGGCTGCATCGACGGTGCGGGTAGCCTGTTGACGATGGGGGAGGTCGACGCCAAGTCGACCGAGCTCGACGAGCTTCGCTCCACGCTCGAGGATGCCAAGCGCGAGGCGCTCGAGGCTGCCGCAGCCGAAGCCGAGGCCGCTGAGGCCGTTCAGGCTTCGTATTACAACGCCGGCTCCGGCTCGTCTTACGCGTCTGCTGCGTATTACGCGAACGGCTCGGGCCTGACGCGTTCGAGCGGCGTCAATAACTATAACGGGCGCCGCGAGACCTATTACAGCAGCAATGTGCTTTATCACTATCGCACGGGCGAATGGACTCAGGATTCTGAGGGCTTCTGGCGCGATTCCGACGGCTATTACGTTGTTGCCGCGGGCGATATGGCCCAGGGCTCGACCTTTACGGGCTCCAAGGGCGAGTGCAAGGTCTATGACTCCGGCTGCGCTGCCGGAACCACCGACTACTACACCGGTTGGTAATTTTTCTGCATCACGGATATTTGGCGGATGGGCGTCTTTACCGAGCTTTAGGGCAACGTAAGGACGCCCGTTCTATGTATGCGCTTGAGTTAACAGAGCCCTTACCGTGGCGGTACGCTGGGCGTATGGATGCGGGGCACACTGGTTCTTGAGAAATAAGGTCTTTCTCGTGGAGGAAGTGGTCTTGTGAACGCTCGAGATATCGCCGTTGCCGCCATTGCATTGACGCTTGGTTGCCTTGGTCCTACGGCCGCGCTCGTCGCAGGTGTGCAGGGGTCTTGTGGGGCTGCCTCTATCGTGGTCGGCGCGTTGATCGCGGCCGCGCTGCTGGGAAGTGCGGGCGTAGTCCTTTGTCGCGACGATGAGGACCAGGCGTCGGAGTCGCAGCTCTAACCGTTGTGAAGCTGATTTTTGGCCAAAGATGAAAAAGGAAGCCGCCGCGAGGGGAGTGCCCCTTGCGGCGGCTTTGCCATTGGATCTGTTGGCTGCAGTATGCCGAGCACTACCAGCTGCTTTCTATTTCGCGAATCCTCTGGTAGAGCCAATCGTTTTGCGTCACTTGGATATCGTGTTTGGCGGCCAGGCGGCAAATGGTGCCCGCGAACTCCTCGACTTCGGTTTTTCGTTGCGCGATGCGGTCCTGCGCCATCGAGGGCATACCGGCGGGGTCGAGCCCCTCGATGAGGTGCACCATCTGCGTCAGGTCTGCCTCGGTCAGCTCAACGCCCTCGGCGTTGGCAACCGCAAGCGTCTCGCGCATGGCGGCGACAAAACAGCGGCGCTGCTCGGAGCCCGGCTCCGTGGCGCTTCCGTAGGTCCCGCCGTAGGCCATGCACGTCTGGTTGATGCCGTCGTTGAGCATGAGTTTGGCCCACATGCGGTGCGCAACGTCGCTCTCGACGGTATGGGCGATGCCGCAGCGCGTGTAGAGCTCGTCGATGGCGGTGACGGTTGCGGGCTCGGTGCCGGCCGCCGCGCCAAAGCGGATTTCGCCCGCACTGGTAAAGGTGAGCTCTCCGTTGAGGAACACGGCGTCCATGCCCTGGCAAATACCAAGAACGGTATGCTCCCAGCCAAAGCGCTCGGCAATCTTCTGCTCGCTCGTAATTCCGTTACACAGCGAGGCGATGAGCGTATTGGGCCCCACGACGCGCTCCATAGTCTTGAGTGCCTGGTCGAGTCCGGTTGTCTTGACCGTGAGGATGGCCAGATCGGCGGGTGTCGCCTCGCTTGCGCGGACGGACTTGAGTACGCAGGGCTTGCCGTTGACGGTGAGCGCGTCGTTCGCATGGCGCTCAAAGCGAGCGTCGTCCATGATGTATTCGACGGCATCGTTGCCGAGTGCCTGGGCGATCATGCTGCCGTAGAGTAGCCCGACGCCGCCCTTGCCGATAAAGGCGACCTTGTTGATCTGCATGTGAATCATCTCCCCATATAAAAGGCGCCCGCGTAAGGGACGCCTGATGGATTGTATGCTGCCGGGGTGATTGGTGGGTGCGCGGGGCGGCTGTTATAAAAAAGAAACGTTTGTCTGGACGTTACGCTGCGGGGCAGACCGCAAAGACATGCGCGTGGTCATGCCCGGCTCCTTTCATCGGGCTTTTTGCTGATGTTAAAGCGGTGCCGTGACGGCTCGATTTCTGCTGCGTTACGATACGTTCTCGATTGCGATTCCACGATGTTTCGGCTGCGTGACCATTGTGTTTCGCCTTGTCGGGGCGCTGATGGCGAAGGGAGGGGCCGTGCAATACCGCGTTGACCCTAAAAGTGGTAACCGAATATCCGCTCTGGGTCTGGGCTGCATGAGGTTTCCCGGTGCGCCGGGACGTCCGGATGCGAAGACAGCCGATGCCATCATTTCCCGTGCGGTGGAGCAGGGGATTAATTATCTGGACACCGCGTATCTCTATCCCGGTAACGAGGCGTGCGTGGGCGCCTCGCTTGAGCGATTGGGGCTGCGTGACCGGGTGTTGCTGGCGACCAAGTTGCCGCATGCTTCGTGCAAGTGTGCGGAGGATTTCGACCGGTTCTTCGACGAGCAATTGCGCCGCCTGCGGACCGACCATATCGACTATTACCTCATGCACAACATTACCTCGCCCGCCCAGTGGGAACGTGTGGTGGCGTTGGGCATCGAGGACTGGATTGCGCGCCAAAAGGCGGCGGGGCGCATTCGCCAGATTGGTTTTTCGTACCACGGCAGCGCGGTGGATTTCCTGACGATGCTTGACGCATATGACTGGGATTTTTGCCAGATCCAGTACAACTATGCCGGCGAGCGTTACCAAGCGGGAACGGCAGGACTCATGGCGGCTGCGGAGTGCGGGCTCGCGGTGTTTGTGATGGAGCCGCTGCTGGGCGGGCGTTTAGCGGGCAAGCTGCCGCCACGGGCCCGCGCTGTGCTCGATAGTGCCCGTGACCCGCATTTGCGCACTCCTGCCGCCTGGGGTCTTTCGTGGGTGTGGAATCATCCTCAGGTGACGATGCTGCTTTCGGGCATGACCGATACCGCGCAGGTGGACGAGAATGCAGCGCTGGCCGATCGTGCGCTGCCGGACTCGATGACGACAGGTCAGCTTGATACCATCGCGCGCGTGCTGGAAGAGTTTGAGAAAACGAACCGCGTGCCCTGCACGGGATGCGGCTACTGCATGCCATGCCCCAAGGGTATCAACATTCCCGGCTGCTTTGCCGCCTACAACGCGAGCTATGCGCACAGCTGGTTTACGGGTCTATCGCAGTACTTTACGGCGAGCGCGGTGCGCACAAGCGAGGCCAAGCTGGTGAGCAATTGCGTCAAGTGCGGCAAATGCGCGCGCCACTGCCCGCAGCATATCGATATCCCCGAGCGTCTCGATGACGTGCGCCGACGCTTCCAGCCGGGCCCCGTAACGGCCATGCTTAAAGTCTTCGGCAAAACGCGCTCCTCATGACCCTTTTATAACTTGCGGTGGAATAGTTCCTGTTTGCGGCAGAATAGGGGCCAAACAGGAACTATTTCACCGCAACTGAAGGGGGCTGTCGTGGGTCATCGGGATTCATGTGATGATTTGCGTGAGGTTTGTTGGGGCGTTTTGGGCGCTGGACACATTTCGCATCGATTTGCATCGTCGCTCAAGGAGGTGGACGGGGCACGGCTTGTGGCTGCCGCCGGCCGCACTCCTTCGCATGTTGAGGAGTTTTGCAGGGCGTTTTCGATTGATGCCGCGCACAGTTATGCCACGGCTGACGATAGCGGCGATGTGGCTTATGATGCGCTGATTGCCGACCCCGATGTCGACGCAATCTACTTGGCTCTTCCACATGGCATGCATGCGCATTGGGTCTGTCGGGCACTGCGCGCGGGAAAGGCCGTGCTGTGCGAAAAGCCGGCCGTTTTGAGTGAGGAAGAGGCTCTCTCGATTGTCTCCACCTCTCGTGAGCGCGGCGTGCTGTTTATGGAGGCGATGAAGAATCGGTTTTGCCCGATGCGCACTCGCGTGAAGGACTTGCTTGCGTCGGGTGAGCTTGGCCGTATTGTCTCGATTGAAAGCGTGCAAAAGCTCGATTACGGCGAGCCTCCTTCGGGCTATCTGCTTGATTCGTTGCAGGGCGGCTGTCTATATGACATGGGCTGCTATGCGGTCGGTTGGTTTGAGGATTTGCTCGCGGGCGCGTGCGAGGTTTCATCCCGTGAAGTTCGCTGGCGTGACGTATCAGGCGGCCGCGTCGATTGGGCCGACGAGATCCGTATGAGCGTCGGCGGTATACCCATTCATATGGTGTGCGACGGCAAAGCAACATATGAAAGCCGCTTAACGATTGTCTGTGAGCGAGGCTCGTTGGAAATCGAGCGTCTCCATCGCCCCGAGCTCGCCCATGTGAAGTATTCCGACGGTCGAACGCTCGAAATAAATGCCCCGTTTGAGATCGATGATTTCTACGGCGAAATCCAGCATGCGACCCAGCTCATCCGGGCGGGGAAACTCGAGAGTCCCGTCATGCCCCTTGCCGCCACGCAGCGCTGCGCGCGCATTATCGATGCGATTCGCTTGAAACTTTAGTGCGTGGGGGCATGGCGCCAGCGCCTGGAATGCCTTGGAGGCCTTTGCCCCTGATGCCCCTTTTATAACTTGCGGTGGAATACGGTCTGTTTGCGCCAAAATAGGGCACCAATAGACCGTATTTCACCGCAACTGATGAGGAGGGAGCTGGAGATGCTGACGATCGGGTGTCATCTTTCGACGACGAAGGGCTATCGGGCAATGGGGGAGACGGCGCTGTCCATTGGCGCCAATACCTTTGCGTTCTTTACGCGCAACCCGCGCGGTGGCAAGGCAAAAGAACTTGACATGGATGACGTGGCGGCTCTGCGCGAGCTTATGGCGCAAAACGACTTTGGACCGCTGGTGGCGCATGCCCCGTATACCTACAACCCCTGTTCTGTCAAAGAGCGGGCGCGCGAGTTTGCCTTGGAGGCAATGGCCGAGGACTTGCAGCGTCTGGAAGCACTGCCCGGCAACTACTACAACTTCCACCCCGGTGCGCATGTGGGACAGGGGGCAGACGCCGGCATTCAGATGATTGTCGACACCCTGTGCCAGGTGATGTTTGAGGGCCAGCAGACGACGGTGCTGCTCGAGACCATGGCCGGCAAGGGTACCGAGGTGGGCCGCAGCTTTGAGGAACTGGCGTGCATTATCGAGGGCGTTGCCGCCAAGTGCCCAGAGCTGTCCGATAAGCTGGGCGTTTGTTTGGATACCTGCCATGTGAGCGATGCCGGCTACGACATCATCCATGATCTGGACGGCGTACTCGACGAGTTCGACCGCGTGGTGGGTATCGATCGCTTGCATGCCGTACACATCAACGATTCGAAGAACCCTTGTGGCGCCCATAAAGATCGTCACGAGTGCATCGGCAAGGGATACCTTGGCAGCGGGGAATTTGGTGGCGGTATGCAGGTTATGCAGAATATTGTATCGAATGGCCATTTGCGTTCGCTGCCGTTTATTTTGGAGACTCCGAACGAACTTGCAGGTTATGCAGCTGAAATTAGACTATTAGGGTCATTGCAGCAGTAATAACTGTCACAAAGTAGAGTATTCCATTCACGTTATGGGTTTGTTTCAATCAGTTTTCTCATTGCAGATTCGTAATTCCGGGTGCATAATAGCCAACAGTTTTTGCAGACCTCTGAATCAAACGAGGTCACCGGAAGGAGACTCATTATGAAGCTGAAGAAGCTTGGCGCATTTGCCGCCACGGGTGCTATGGCGCTCGCCCTTGCTCTGACGGGCTGCGGTTCGTCCAACGCCACCTCTGGTTCTGATGCCGGTTCCAGCAGTTCTGACGACGCTAAGGTCGAGAAGGTCGACGGCTCCAAGGAGTACGCGCTCGTCAAGGACGGCACGCTGACCGTCGGCACCTCTGCCGAGTACGCGCCGTTTGAGTACAAGGATGACAACGGCGATTATCAGGGCTTTGACCTTGAGCTCATCAAGGCTATCGGCGACAAGCTGGGCCTGGATGTCGAGTATGTCAACAATGACTTTGACACGCTGGTTCCGGGCGTCGCTTCGGGCGCCAAGTATGACGTTTCCATCGCGGCTATCACCGACACGCCCGAGCGTGAGAAGGAGGTCGCGTTCTCCGACTCCTACTACATGGATGACCAGGCTATCGTGACCAAGGTCGATAACACCGACATCACTGCCGATAACTACAGCGAGAAGCTCAACAACGCCGACGCTACCATCATCGTCCAGTCTGGCTCGACCGCCGAGGCCTTTGCTCAGGAGAACTTCCCCAAGGCCAAGATCGTCCCCTACAAGGATGCCACCGAGTGCTTCAGCGCCCTGCAGTCCGATAAGGGTGACGCCGTGGTGACCAACCGCTCCGTCGCCAGCCAGCTGACCGCCGAGCAGTTCAACACCTGCCAGACCATCAAGCAGATCAGCACCGGCGAGGAGTACGCCATTGCCATCAACCAGGGCAACACCAAGCTCAAGGACGACATCAACCAGGCCATCAAGGACCTGACCGATGACGGTACCGTTGACGCCCTCATGGCTAAGTACAACATCAAGTAAAATAACTACTCGATTGCACGCGGGCCCTTTCCGTTTTGGCGGAGAGGGCCTTTGCGTTTCTTGAATGGGCGTCATCCCGCCCCGTTATGTCGGCAACTTAAACGTTAGGAGCCACCTTGTCTCGATTGAACCAAGGAGCTATGGGCCAGAGCTATCCACTGCCCTCGATGCTCCAAAAGCTAGCCTGCGCTTTGGCTGTGGCACTCGCCCTGGTGTGCGCGGGGGCCTGCGTGCCCACGACCGCCCAGGCGCTTGAGACCGCAAAGATCACCGCCCGACCCAATACCGGTTCGGGTAGCGACGTGGTCGGTGGCACCGAGACCCGCATCACCTGGGAGGTCCAGGCCGATGCCGACGAGGAGCTGGGCGGCCTTTCACTGACGTTTGCCGACGGCACGACCTTTGGCGCCGATGATACGCGCCTGACGATGCTCTCGGGCGATGACCTTATGGACCGTACGCCCATGAAGCCCACGTGCAAGGTCGATGGTCAGACGCTCAAGATTGATTTTGGCGAGACGGCGCCTGCCGGCGGCTATTTCCGCGTCGAGGTCTACGGCGTGACCTTCCCCGTCGAGGGCGGCGATGAGGCCTTTAGCGGCACCTATACGCTCGCTGACGGGTCGACCAAGAAGATCTCCAAGATTCCGTCGGTGGAGATCAAGGGCGTGACGGCCTTCGATAACTTCCTGACCGACCTTAAGGAGCAGCCGTGGGTCGAGGCGTGGAACTCCAATATGTTCCTGCGCCTGTTCCTGAACCCGGTCATTTTGGTCCAGAGCCTGCCGATCGTCTTCAAGGGCTTCCTTATGTCGCTTTCGATCGTGCTCGTGGCGTTTCCGCTGGCAATTCCCTTTGGCTTTGCCCTGTCGCTTATGCGCATCTCCAAGTCGCGCATCCTGCGCTGCCTCGCCGGCATCTACGTGAATATCATTCGCGGTACGCCGGCGTTCCTGCAGATCTATATCGCGTTCTTCGGTCTGCCGTTGGCCGGCGTCAAGGTGGACGACTATGTTTTGGGCGTTATCGTCATGGCCATGAACTCGTCTGCGTACCTGTGCGAGATCTTCCGTGCCGGTATTCAATCGATCCCCAAGGGCCAAAACGAGGCTGCTCGCTCTCTGGGCATGAATGCCTTCCAGACGCTGCTCTACGTTATGATTCCGCAGACGTTCCGCAATGTTTTGCCTACGCTGACCAGCGAGTTTATCTTGCTTTACAAGGATACGTCGCTGCTTGCCGCCGTGGGTGTGGTCGAAATCGTCATGAACGCCCGTACCATCGTGGCCACGACGGGCTCCATTACACCGTACGTGGTTGCCGCCCTGTTCTATCTGGTCATCACCCTGCCGCTCGCTCGCTTGGTGAGCGGTCTTGAGGCGAGGCTTTTGGGTACGACCGAGACCAAGAAGAAGCGTCCCGCCAAGAGCGCCGGACAGGTTGTCGCGACGCCTGCCGATCACATCGCCGGTCTGTAAGGAGGTCCTATCATGAGCGAAACCAATAACTCGAACGAGGTCGTCGTCAGCATTAAGAACCTCCAGAAGGCCTTTGGCGATAACGTGGTCCTGCGCGATATCGATCTGGATGTGCATAAGGGCGAGGTCGTCGTAGTTCTGGGTCCTTCGGGCTCGGGCAAGTCGACGATGCTTCACTGCATCAATCGTCTGGAGCATCCTACGAGTGGTTCGATTGTCGTCGAGGGCGTGGATGTGTGCGCCAAGGGCGTTGACCTCAATAAGGTGCGTACGCACTTGGGCATGGTGTTTCAGCAGTTCAACCTGTTCCCGCACCTGTCGGTCAAAAAGAACGTCATGCTTGCGCAGCAAAAGGTGCTCAAGCGCAGCAAGGAAGAGGCCGAGAAGATCGCCGTCGAGGAGCTGACCAAGGTCGGTCTTGCCGAGCGTATCGACTTTATGCCGAGCCAGCTCTCGGGCGGCCAGCAGCAGCGCGTTGCCATCGCCCGCGCCCTGTCGATGAACCCTCACGTTATGCTCTTTGACGAGGCCACGTCGGCGCTCGATCCCGAGCTGGTTCGCGACGTTCTGGGTGTCATGCGCGACCTGGCACGCGATGGCATGACCATGATCGTCGTGACGCACGAGATGGGCTTTGCCCGCGACGTCGCCGACCGCGTCGTCTTTATGGACGGCGGCGTCATTGTGGAAGAGGGTACGCCGAGCGAGGTCTTCGACCACCCCAAGAGCGAGCGCACCAAGGCGTTCTTGGGCAATATCTCGTAGCCGCTTTATATGACTGACATAGCAGAAAACGGGAGCCGGATGTGATCCGGCTCCCGTTTTTGTTGGGACGCGAATGTGTTTTGGTGCAGAGCGCGTTGCGGGCGGAGCTCATTGCCGCTAGGCGAGCTCGGCTCCAAGGGCGCGGCAGGCCGCCTCGCCCTCATCGTCGGGCGCATCGTAGCAAATGACGGAATCGACGACGTTGACGCCCGCCTCGTCGGCATCGGCCTTCCAGTTGTCCATCCACTCGCCCTCGGCCCACGAGTAGGAGCCAAAGAGGACGACCTTCTTATCGCCGAGGGTCTCCTTGACCTCGTCCCACATCGGCTGGAACTCGTCATACTCAAGCTCCTCGGAACCCATGGCGGGGCAGCCGAAGGCAATGGCGTCATAGCCGGCGGCCTTGTCTGCGGAGAAGTCGGCGCAGGAGATGACCTCTGCCTCGGCACTGGCACCGGTTGCGCCCTCGGCAACGAAGTTTGCCATGGCCTCGGTGTTGCCCGTGCCGCTCCAATAGACGACGGCGATCTTGCTCATATGTTTTCCTTTCGGTTGTGCGGCGTGCGGCCGCGGTTTGTATGTTCTATCGGGTTGCCTGGACAAGTTGTCCCAGGGTGCAGCCCTGTTGATAGATGTAGGTAAGGTATTGCGTGCAGGCACGGTAGGCATCAAACGTCGCAAGCGCCTGCTCGACATTTGCGTAGACCTTCCAGGCCCCAAAGACCTTGTAGTTCTCGCCGCGCTGGACGATAAACTGATGGACATCTTCGTAGGGATAGCCCAAAAAATAGCCAATTTCGTGTGGAAACTCGCACATGCACCCCGTATCGCAGTGCCTATTTCGCGCGAGTGCGCAGACGCTGCCGTCATAGGCGCTTTCTGCGGCATTGCTGCTTGCCAGCGTGATGCGCGCGGCGAGATGCACCAGCGATGCGGGCAGGTTGTGGACATCGTAACCTTCGGCGGCAAGCGCCGTCGTGGCGCGGGGGTCGGAGAGGTATCGCATGAGGTCCGCAGGGCGGTACACATAGATGAGCGCTCCGCAGGGGCGCCAGGCCAAAACGCTCATATGGATCCCGAGTGGCTGGAGCTCGCGGTTGCATTGGGCTATGACGGCGAGCAGGCGAGAGCGTCGTCCTTCGATATGGGCGGCGCCGGGTTTTCCGCTTTGGTTGGCGTAAACGCCGGGATAGGTAAAGAGCGATGCCGGTTTGATGCCCGCGAGCGTGGGGGAGCAGTTGCGCACGGCTGCTGCCTGAAACGTTGGGATGTCTATGGTTCGAGTCACGGCGCTCCTTACGGATCTAAACTGTTAGCCTAGGAAAACTTATACACGAAAGTAAGCCTTGGTCAACTAAAAAGTTTGAAGAGGGAAACTAATTGACCGAACGGACATGATTTTGGGTTAAGATGGGGACACCCCATGGGGGTATCTAGATAGGGCTACTTGAAAGGGGAACGCATGAGTGACTTGCTCAACCCTGCGAATCTCATCGTGCTGGCTGTGATTGTCGTCGGCATGTTTTTTGGACTGCGTCGCATTGCCGCTTCGACACACGGGAAGAGTTGTTGCAGCGATGGCGCAAGCGGCAAGAAGGCCAAGAAGGTAGTGGTTGCGGATACCGATCCGTCCCACTACCCCTATAGCGATGAGTTGCTTATCGGCGGCATGAGCTGCGAGGGCTGCGCTCAAAACGTGGCCAATGCCCTCAATGCGCTGAATGGTGTGTGGGCAACGGTAACGTACGCGGACCACACGGCGCGCGTGCGCTCCAAGCGGCCAATCGATCGCGGTGTCCTTGAGGCGGCCGTGAAAGATGCGGGCTACTACGTCATGACGCTGTAGACCTTGCCTTGGATGCGCGTCCTTGTCTAGGCTCGTCCGCGTAGCTCAATGTCTTGGATATCGTCGAAGTTGATGGCGATATCCCTGAGTTTGAGCAGCTTGAATGCGGGTAACACTTCGTCGAGAATGCCCGTGCGGCTACGATAGCCGTACGTATCGTAATAGGTGACGCGCACCAGGTCGCCGCGTTTGAGGCCCCCGAGCTTTTTCGAAAGCTCGAGGGCTTTTTTTTCCGTGAGTTCGCATTTGGGCTCAACAGCGATCTCTTGTTTGCGCACGAGCTCGTAGTATCCCGTGAGGGCGGCAAAGGGCATAAACTGTGCGGCGCGGTTGGCGCGCACAGCACCGTTGGCGGTGAGCTTTGGGTCGGCGGAGCGACGTCTTCCCTCGGGGTCCGCTAGGCGTTCAAAAGGCGTCGGTGGCCGTATCGGCTGTTGTTGGGACTTAGGCACGATGTCCTCCTACCTGATCGTTGCGTTCGCGTGCGGTGGCGCCGGCGGTAAAGCTTAATCCCTTGACCAGGGCGTTCTTGCCGTACTTGCCCTTCACGGCCAGGACGGCGCGCGCCAGGTCGCGCTCGCGCTCATCCGCCTTAACATCGCTAAACAGGTCGATAGTGGCAAATTCCTCGGGCATGAGGTTGCCAAATCCCAGGTTGATGCGTTTGACCGGGCGTTTGGGGTCGACGGTCTGCGCCCAGAGCTCATCGAAATAGCCCATGATCTTCTTAAACGAATTGGTGCGCTCGGGCAGCTTTCGCGAGGCGTTAGAGTGTGCAAAGAGTGCGGCGTAGCCACCGCGCGGTTTACCGCCATGCTCTCCCACAAAGATGCCGTCGATTGCCTGCGCCTCACGTACCAGTCGGCGCCGTTCGTCATTGCGCTGGACGGGCTTGGGCGCACGGGGCGCGAGCTCGGGACCGGCGGTCGCGGCGGGTTCGATGCTCGACGTGCTCGAACGCAGGTGCCCGCATCCGTCCACATATTGCGCTGTGCCGCTGGCGTCGAGGCGGCGTATGTCGGCTCGTTCGCTCGCATAACCTACGAAGAGCGAGATGCTGTCGCAGACCACGTGCTTATCGACTAAGTCCAACACGGCGTTGTCGACCATCTCGCGCAAGACGGTGTAGGCCTGCTCATAGGCATAGCCTTTCGATAGCACTTGCCCCGTGGTTGTTGAGGTTGCCTGTGGGCGATAGGCCTGAATATCGGCGATGGTTGTCGGCTCGCGCCCGAAGGCGTGGTCGATGAGATACTCGGCATTGACGCCGAGCTCGTCGTAAAGCAGGTTTTCGTCGAGCGCCGCGACGCCCATCAGATCGTAGACGCCGTATTTCTCGAGACGGGCCGCCACGCCGGGGCCGATGCCCCAGATGTCGGTGATGGGGCGATGGGGCCAGATCTCCTTGCGAAAGGTCTCGTCGTCGAGTATGCCGATGCGGCTGGGTACGTGCTTGGCGGTAATGTCGAGTGCCACCTTGGCTTGGAATAGGTTGGGGCCGATGCCAACCGTTGCCGTGATGCCGGTGCGTGCCAGGACCTCGTCGCGCAGCATGCAGGCGAAGCCTTCAGCGTCGGTATGGTAGAGGTCCAGATAGGGCGTCACGTCGATAAAGCATTCGTCGATGGAATAGACGTGAACGTCTTGCGGACTGACGTATTCCAGGTAGATACCGTAAATCTGTGCCGACACCTCCATGTAGTGCTGCATGCGCGGTACAGCCTTGATGTAGTCGATGCCGTCGGGAATCTCGAACAGGCGACAGCGGTTATGGATTCCGAGGTCTTTCATGGCCTGGGTAATGGCGAGGCAGATGGTCGTGCGCCCGCGCGATTCGTCGGCAACGACCAGGTTGGTGGTGAGCGGATCGAGCCCGCGGTCGACGCACTCGACGCTAGCGTAAAACGTCTTGAGGTCGATGCAGATATAGGTGTGACGCTCGTGCCCCACGCGTCCTCCCATCAAACACATGTTCTTATCGAATACTTGTTCGATAATACCCGCTCGTCCGGACATCGTCAAAACCTGCCCCTTTTGGTAGGTATGGCCGTGCGGTTGAATCGGGTTTTAACGCAGCTCTAAAGAGTGCGAAACAGATCGGAAAACCTTGCTTCGTAGCATGAGCCTAACGATTGATACCGCCTATACGCACGGAAGGGTTGTGGGAAAGATGGTCAATTATGGGTTTGGTATGCCGACACGCCTTGTTGCGGATGGGGACGTGGCTCGCTGGTGCGGACGATTGGTCGCTCACTACGGTGGCACCAAGGCGCTGGTCGTGTTGGGCGGTGACAAGCATACGCGTGATGAGCTCGTCTCGGCGGCACTCGGCTCGCTCGATCGCGCCCTGCTCGAACGCGTGCTTTTTCGCTGCGACTCGGTTGAGAGCGACGGGGGAGACGAGCTGATCGACGAAGCCGTGGCCCTGGCGACCGACGAAGGCGTGGACTTTGTCCTGGCGATCGGCGATGCCGATACGGCGAGCTTTGCGCGCGAACTCGCTCGTCGCATGGCTGTGCTCGATACCGGCGAGGACGGCTTCGTTCCCTATGGGTGCATCGTCTCCGAGGGAAAAGTGCCTGCCGTCGTGGGTGCCGGCGAGGTTCCCGTTTTTGCCATCATTGCGCCCGAACTGTTGGAGGGCATTGGGTCTCCTCTGCGCGAGCTGCTCGGCAGTGTGTGCGCCGCGGCCTAGTACCTGCCAGGAAGGGACAGGTTAATTTTGGTAGGTAAAGCGTTTGACCTGCCAAAATAAACCTGTCCCTTTTTGGTCGGTCGCCGTTTGGGGGCGGATTGGCAACGCTCGCTGATTACGGTCTTGACCTGCGCTAGAATAGGGGCATCTGATTATCCGGGCGCATGGAGGTGTGTGCCCGTATGCTGAGGAGGACTTTATGGCAACTGTTGCCGCACCTATCGACGCTACGTCGACCGCCGCTTGGAAGGCGCTCGAGGCCCATCAGGAGAAGCTCGAGGCCGAGGGCATCGACCTCAAGGCCTGGTTCGCTGCCGATCCCGAGCGTGTGAACAAGCTGAGCTTTGACGCTGGTGACCTGCACTTTGACCTGTCCAAGAACCTGGTGACCGATGAGACCGTCAAGCTGCTGTGCGATCTTGCCCGCGAGGTGAAGCTCGAGGAGCGCCGCGACGCCATGTTCTCCGGCGAGCACATCAACACCACCGAGGACCGCGCTGTTCTGCACACCGCGCTTCGCCGTCCGGCAAGCGAGAAGGGCCAGCTCATCGTTGACGGCCAGGATGTCGTCGCCGACGTGCACGAGGTCCTCGACCGCATGTATGCCTTCGCCGAGCGCGTGCGCTCCGGTGAGTGGAAGGGCGTAAGCGGTAAGAAGATCGAGCACCTGGTGTCCATCGGCATCGGTGGCTCCGATCTGGGCCCGGTCATGGCCTACGAGGCCCTGCGTCCCTACGCCGACGCCGGTATCGACTGCCGCTACATCTCCAACATCGACCCCAACGATCAGGCCGAGAAGCTCAAGGGTTTGGATCCCGAGACCACGCTCGTGATCATCGTCTCCAAGACCTTCACCACGCTCGAGACCCTCACCAACGCCCGCGAAGTCAAGACCTGGATGCTCGAGCAGCTCAAGGCTCAGGGCGCCATCGATGGCTCCGAGGAGCAGAACGCCGAGGCCGTGGCAAAGCACTTCGTCGCCGTTTCCACCGCACTCGAGAAGGTTGAGGCCTTCGGCATCGACCCCGCCAACGCCTTTGGTTTCTGGAACTGGGTCGGCGGCCGCTATTCCGTTGACTCCGCCGTGGGCCTGTCGCTGATCGTCGTGCTCGGCCCCGAGCGTTTCCAGCAGTTCCTCGAGGGCTTCCATGCCATCGACGAGTACTTCTGCAACACGCCGCTCGAGAACAACGCCGTCGCGCTGATGGGCCTGCTCAACGTCTGGTACGTCAACTTCTTCGGCTCCAAGAGCCACGCCGTGCTTCCGTACTGCCAGTATCTGCACCGCTTCCCGGCTTACCTGCAGCAGCTCACCATGGAGTCCAACGGCAAGCACGTCCGCTGGGACGGCAGCGCTGTGACCTCCGATACCGGTGAGATCTTCTGGGGCGAGCCCGGCACCAACGGTCAGCACGCCTTCTATCAGCTGCTGCACCAGGGCACTGTGGTGGTTCCGGCCGACTTTATCGCTTTCGCCAACACTGCCAACCCCGCAACCGACAGCGGCCAGGATGTCCACGAGCTGTTCCTGGGCAACTTCCTGGCCCAGACCAAGGCTCTCGCCTTTGGTAAGACTGCCGACGAGGTTCGTGCCGAGGGCACGCCCGAGCAGATCGTCCCGGCCCGCTGCTTTGAGGGCAACCGCCCGACGACCTCGATCTTCGGTGACACGCTGACCCCGTTTGCACTCGGCGAGCTCATCGCCCTGTATGAGCACATCACGTTTGTCGAGGGCACGGTCTGGGGCATCGACTCCTACGACCAGTGGGGCGTCGAGCTGGGCAAGCAGCTTGCCAAGCAGATCACCCCGGCCTTCCACGATGACGCCGCCAAGGCCGAGCAGGACGCTTCGACCCAGGCGCTTATCGAGTTCTACCGCGCTCACCGCAAGTAGTCGCAGCTGTTAACGCATCGCGCCTTATAGTCAGGGGCCCGTATCCTATCGGATGCGGGCCCCTTTGCTTTGCCGTGGTCCCGGGGCGCACGGCCTTTGTGGAACATCGCCGGGGCGCCGCGCGCTGCGAGAACCCTGCGCCTAGATCTCGGCCTCCGCATGGCCTCGCTGCGCCTCGGGCAGCTCCCCGTAGAGCGGATGGTCTTCGAGCCTAAAGCGCTCGACCTGTTCGGGAGTGCGACCGCGTACAAAGAGCCACGAGCGATCAATCGGCGTCGCCATGAGCGTGCTGGGCAGCGCGTCGGCGCGGTCGGAAAACACCCGGGCACTCTCGGGATCCTGGAACGCCAGCACCAGATGCGTGTCGCAGTTGCCCATGATGGAGCGTGCGCGTGCCTCGCCATAGAGCGCATCGAGCTGGTTGGTCGACTGCAGCAGCAGCGTTGCCCAGATGTTGCGGCTTCGGATAATCGAGAGCACGTTGTCGATCTGGGGGATCTACAGATTTGCGAAGTCATCGAGCATAAAGCGCACGGGCACGGGCAGGCTGCCGTCGGGCTGCCTATCGGCCTCACGAATGAGGCCCATAAACGCCTGCGAAATAAAGAGGCCGGTCAGCGGATCGAGATTGCGGTCAATATCGCTCACGGTTACAAACAGGGCGCAGGGGGTGTGTCCCATGGAAGCGAAGTTCACCTGATGGCACTCACGATAGAGCTGTGCCGCGCCGTCGAATCCCAGACACATGACCTTTTCGGCAAGGATGCCGACGATGCTCGCGTGCATGCGCTCGGCATTTTGCGTAATGGCGTAGCGCCGCCATAGCGAGAGGGCATAGCTTTGGGGGTCGGTCGTGATCAGGTCGTCAAACAATCGACCCGTGGCACCGTCCTGCAGGTGCTCGATCAGCTTGATGACCGAGCTGATCGTCTGCTCGCCGGCGGGTAGCTGTTCGGTGACGTAGGCGATAAGACACGACAGCAGGTTTGCCGCCGCATGATCCCAAAAAGGCTGGTTGTTGTCCTCGATGGGGCAGATGGCCTTTGCCACCGAGAGGATGTCCTGCTGGTTGGGCCTGCCGTCCGCCTTGCGGCGAATGTGCCTCAGGGGGTTGTAGCCGCAGCGCTCGATGCCGGGCGCAAGGGCCGGGACGGTGTTGAGGTCGGCGAAGTTGAGACATTGCACGCGGTAACCGTGGGCTGCCAGCACGGGTCCCACTTCGCGACAGAGCGTGCCTTTGGTGTCGAGCACGATGTAGCTTGCGTTCATTTGCAGCAGGTTGGGCTTGAGAACGTTTCGGGTCTTGCCGGCTCCCGAGGGGCCGATTACGAGCATATTGTTGTTGAGGCCCGTTTGACGCGTATCACACGAGAGTGCGTGGGCTTGCGCAAGGATGGTGGGGGCCGGGGCATGCAGGGCTGTGTTGAGGTTAGACATGGGCGGTCTCCTTGGTCGAGGTGAGAATGCCGTGGGCAAAGCCGAGCTCGACGGCGCGCTCGGCCGAAAGGTACGTATCCTTTGCCGTGAGTGTTTGGATACGCTTGGCCGAAAGGCCGCTGCGATCAGACAGGATTTGCGTCAGGGCCTTGCGGGTCTGCATGAGACGCCGGCTTGTTTCCTGGAGTGCTAGGGCCGAGCCCCCAGCTCCTTGCGGGATGAGCGGGTCGTGAATCATGAGTTCTGCATGGGGCGCCATACGGCGCTCGTCGCCACCCATGAAGATGATGGCGCCCATAGAGGCCGCAAACTCCAGGCAGACGGTGTGGATGGGGCACGGCGAGAGGCGCATGGTGTCGTAGATGGCGAGGCCGGCGCGCACGCTGCCGCCGGGGCTGGCAACAAAGACCGTGATGGGGGCCGTGGGGTCTGCGGCCTCGAGCAGACGAATCTGCTGGCACAGATCGTGTGCCATCGCACTGTTGATGTCGCCCACGACGGAAAGCTCACGTCGGGCGAGCATCTCGTCGTAGACGGAAGTGAGCGTTATGCCACGAGCCGACTCGCGCATCGTGAGCGGGCTGATGACAGGGGTCTGAGTGGTGTCCATGAAGGTTCCTTTCTTAACGTAGGACGAGGTTCTATTAGGGTTGGTGAAGCTGGCGCTAAAGCTCAAAGGCTCGATCGAGCCTGCGCTCAAGCTCCGTTGTAACTTTGCGGTCGGCGGCTTTTGCCAGCGACTCGTCGAATGCGCCAAGTCGTATCAGCGTGGCAATGGGCGCGGTGTAGGCAAGGTGCAGCTGGCGCTCGAGATCATCGGGAAATTCGTTGGGGTCGTAGCGCTTCTGGTAGAAGTGAACGATGCTTCGGCTCATCTCCCATTCATCGCGGTAGCGCTCGAACTGCCGCTGCTGGATATCGATAATCCGGACCGTCTGGGTGCGAAGGCCAACAGGCGCCAATGCTCGATAACCGTCGAAGAGACGATTGAGGCTGAGTATGCGGAGCATGTCGATAAGGGTGCGAACCGTCGTCGGGCCGACCTGGAATCGGGCGGTTGCGCGGTTGTAACGTTCGCGGTCGAGCACCATGATGCTGGGTGGTCCCGATGGGTCTGCCGTATCGTCCTGCCCGCAGTTTGCCTGCTGGTGCCGCGCCTCCAAGGCGTTGAGACCCATGGCGAGGTCGTGAATGGGAAGCGTCAGAGCGTTTTGCAGATCGTATCGATGATCCATCAATGTCATCCGCGTCTCGTCGTCCATGTCGAGTCGCAACTTGGTATCGAGTGCCGTGATCATATGCGCTAGATGGCCCATGGTATACGGGCCGTCGGTCTTGCCGTGGGGTCCGAGATAAGGGTCGGTCAGCTCACGGACGGCCGAATCGTCCATGATCTCGGCACAGCGATTCGCCGAAAACTCGTGGTTACTTAGAGCCTCGTCGATGGACAGCAAGGCGAAGTTTGCAATCGTGGCAGCGGCGAAGCTGGCGTCGTAGCCACCGTGTAGGGCGCGGTCGATGCGGGCCTGGAGGACGGTGCCGGCGGTTTGGGGATGGGTGTTCATGGCGTTTCCAATCTGTGATGTGCTTGCTTGCGAGTGATGTGCTGGGTGTCGTTGGTGATGTGCTTGCGGTTCTTGATGTGCTGGATTGGGTGCTATGGGGCCAATATGCTCGAAGGACGTTTGCCGGGTGATGGGCGTGCTCCGTGCTTAGACGGAACAGCTGACGTCAACGAGCGCCTTGGGCGGTCTTGCTCCGCTATTTAGTTGTCGATAAAAGATGCTTGGTGTTCATATGCCGATCTTCCTTCTCTTACATGCTGAAAACTGAAACTGAATATGCTCGACCAAATGGTGACCAACGTTGCGGTCATCTTCAACTTAATCAGGCTCCAGCGATTTGGCAAGTATCTTTTTCAAAAATGTTCTTCGGGGGATGCTCGGCTCGGATATGATGGTGCGCGGCAAACTCAATGCAGGGAGGCATATATGGCAATCAAAGCCATCGCAATGGATATCGATGGTACGCTCACCAACGACCAGAAGGTGATTAGCCCGCGCACGCGCGAGAAACTGCTCGCGGCACAGGAGTCGGGCATCAAGCTCATCTTGGCTTCGGGCCGTCCTGCATGGGGCCTTCATGCCCTGGCGCAGGAGCTCGACCTTCAGAATCACGATGGCCTGCTCGTGGCCTTTAACGGCGCGCACGTTGTCGATGCCCAGACCGACGAGGTGCTGTTTGACCAGGCTATGCCGGTTGACGAGCTGCACCGCCTGCTCGACCACCTGCGCAACTTTGACGTGATCCCCATGATCTCGCTCGGTCGCGACCTGCATGTCGTGGACTCGTATCGCTGCATGATCACGTTGCCGGACGGTTCGCAGAAGAACATCGTCAAGTACGAGCGCGATGCGTGCGATCTTAAGATTCGCGAGGTCGAGAGCCTTCATGAGGTCGCGGATACTTACCCCGTAGACAAGCTGCTTACCGCGGGCGATCCGGCCTATCTGCAGGCACATCACGAGGAGATGTACGCGCCCTTTACCGAGACGCTTTCGGGCATGTTCACGGCAGATTGGTACTTTGAGTTTACGGCGCCTGGTATCGATAAGGCACGTGCGCTTCAGGGCGCTCTGCCCAAGCTTGGCATCGATGCCAGCGAGGTCGTTTCGTTTGGCGACGGCCAGAATGACAAGTCCATGATCGAGTGGGCGGGTACGGGCGTTGCCATGGGTAACGCCGTCGATGAGGTCAAGGCCGTGGCCCAGATGGTGACCGCAAATAACAACGAAGACGGCATCGCGGTGGCACTCGACAAGCTGCTGGGTTAGAATCGCCGATAGTGCATGGTTCGGGCGTCCGCTTGCGGGCGCCTTTTTGTTAGGGAGGGTGCCGTGTCCGCATTTCCGTTCGACGCCGTTATCTTTGACATGGACGGCGTCATCGTCGATACCGAGTATTACTACCTGGGGGAGACCGCTGCGTTTGCCAAAGAGCTTGGGCTGAGCCTGACCCAAGAGGAGTTGAACGGGCAGGTTGGCACCTCGCATCAGTTCTTTTTGCATATGCTGGTCGATTGGTTTGAGCGCGCCGGAAAGGGGCACTTTACCGGCGAGGAGGCATTGGCCCGCTGGGATGAGTGGGCACATAAACGACCGCGCGATTATCAGACCCTGATCAATCCGGGCGCCGTGGAGACGATTCGCGAGCTCCCGCGCCGCGGCGTTCGCGTGGCGCTGGCCAGCTCGTCTCCCATGGACAGCATCGAGGAAGTGCTCGATGCGTGCGGTCTGTCGGATGCCTTTGAGTACGTGGTGAGCGGCGAGCAGTTTAAGGAGAGCAAGCCCGAGCCCGATATTTACCTGCATGCGCTGGATCTGCTGGGGTTGCCCGCGGACCGTTGCTGCTGCGTCGAGGACTCTGTCCCTGGCATTACGGCAGGTAAGCGAGCGGGTCTGACGGTGATTGCCAAACGCGAGGAGCGCTTCGGCTTTAGCCAGGATGCCGCTGACAAGATCATCGACCAGCTGCCGGAGCTGCTGGAGCTTGCGTAGGACTGGCGATGCGTAATCCGCACCGATTATTGATTCCATATTTGCCAGGGGAGGGCAAATGCCATCGACTGAAGGGTTGACCGACGGAAAAGCGGCAATCCCGCTATATCAACAGGTTATCGATATCATCAAAAATGACATCAATTCTGGTACCTATAAGGCGGGCGCTCGGATACCGAATGAATTCGAATTGGCCGAAAGCTACAAAGTTGGTCGCGTTACCGTTCGGCGGGCCATTGAGGAGCTCGTGCAGCAGGGCTACCTAACCAAGCAGCAGGGGAGGGGCACGTTTGTAAACGCCCCCAAGCTCAAGCGTAAAATCCGCCAGAAGGACGACGTTCAGAGTTTTTCGGACGCCTGCCGCGTCAACGAGATGGAGCCCGGGGCGCGTATTGTCTCAAGAAAAGTGTTGCCGGCCGATGCTACCGAAGCGCAGTTTTTTGGCGTTCCCGCTGGGTCGGAGCTGATCTGCATCGAACGCGTGCGCACCGCCGATGGCATCCCCGTGATGCTCGAGAACAACACGTACGTTTATGAAGACAACGCCTTTTTGGCGAAGGCGGACCTTACCGATCAATCAATTTTCGAGGTCGTGCGCGAACAGACGGGTCGCGGGCCTGCTCGCACCGAGCCGTGCACGCTTGAGATCGCGTGTGCGTCACCCGAAGTCGCCCGGCTGCTGTCCGTTCCCACGGGAGAGCCTCTGTTTTATATGGAGGCATATTTCTATGACGAGCAGCAGCGGCCGTTTATCATCGGCCGACAGCGGATTGTAGGATCGCGCTACGTTTTTGATATTTAGGACGTTGATCAAGAGAACGCCCGGCAGGCTAAATTGCCTGCCGGGCGTTTTTGCCGTTCGCCGCCGTTGAACGACCGTTCACCCGAGTCTTCGCAACCTGTCCGAAATATCCTTGAAGTGCTAAAAACACGCTGATAATCTATAGAACGTCATAGGACGTTTGCATTGCGCGAACGTTAAAGCGAGACACGATAAGGTCTCGGGTTCTTTGGAGGTATCTATGTCAGATACGAAGGCGAAGAAGACAAACAGACGTTTCAAATTCAAATTACCGCACGTCTATACGATCATGTTCTTGCTGATCGTGGTTTTTGCAGTTTTAACCTGGGTCGTTCCTTCTGGCCAATACCAGCGCAAGACGATCTCGACTGCGGCAGGCGAGCGTGAGGTCGCCGTTGCCGGAACCTATGAACAGGTCGACAAGAACTACACCGATTCCGAGACCGGCGAGACCACCAACTTGGGGCAGGACATCTTTGCGGTTTTGCAAGCACCCACTAAGGGCATTCAGGAGGCTGCCGATGTCGTTGCCTTTGTCTTGCTGATTGGTGGTTCGTTTGCAATCATCACGAAGACCAATGCGCTCAACGCTGGCATGAGCCGAGTAATCAAGAAGCTCAAAAACAAAGATATTCTGATTATTCCCATCACGATGACGCTGTTGTCCATTTGCGGCACCACGTTTGGCATGTCTGAGGAAGCCCTGCCGTTCTATGCCATCTTCATCCCCATCATGATGGGCATCGGATATGACTCCATGACGGCATTCATCATCTGCTTCCTCGGTCCCAACTTGGGCTACTGCGCCTCGACGATTGACCCGTTCAACGTTTTGATCGCGCAGGGCATCATTGGCATCGAGGGCAACCCGCAGCTGTGGTTGCGTGCCGTTGCATGGGTTTTTTTCACCGCCGCCGGCATCGCATGGGCCATGCGCTATGCCATGCGCGTCAAGAAGAACCCCAAGTCGTCCGTTACGTTCGAGGACGACAAACTCAAGCGCATTGAGTTCTCCGTGACCGATGCTTCCATCGAGGAAGAGTTCACCACTCGCCAGAAGCTCGTGCTGATTGATTTTGCCGGTGGTATGGCGCTTATCGTGTGGGGTCTTGTTACGCAGGGCTGGTATATGAACGAGATCTCTGCCGTGTTCCTTGGCATGGGGCTGCTCGCCGGTATCCTGGGCGGTCTTGACCAGCAGACCATCGCCGATGAGTTCGTTAAGGGTCTTGCCGACTTTGCCTACGCAGCCGTCGTTATCGGTATTGCTCGCGGCATTCTGGTCATCGCCGAGGGCGGCATGATTATCGACACCATCCTTCAGGCACTTGCCACTCTGCTTGCTGGAGCCCCTGCCGCCGTGTACACCACGTTCATGTACGTTGTCCTTGGCCTCCTGTCCTTCCTGGTTCCTTCGAGCTCCGGCCTGGCCGCGCTTACCATGCCTGTCATGGGTCCTTTGACCGAGCTTATGGGCCTCAACCCCGAAGCCGCCGTAACGGCGCTGCAGTTTGCCAACCAGACCATTAACACCATTAGCCCCGTGGCAGGTATGACGGTGGCGGGCCTTGCCGTGGCAAAGATCTCGTTTGGCCAATGGTGGAAGACCATCTGGAAGTTCTTCATCTTTATGGTCGTGTTTGGCTTGGTCATTACCGCCATCTCCGGCATGCTTCCGGCGTAAGGAGGTCGCGATGTCCGATCGTTTGACGGTGCTGACGTCCAAGAGCGTCTTCACCGGTACGGAAGACCAGCCGTTTGAAGGTTTTGTCGCGGTACGCGGCAATCGGATTGAAGCCGTCGGTAGCGCTGGCGAGGCAGACTCGTTTCTCGCCCAGGCAGATGAGGTGATCGATTGTGGCGACAGAACGGTCATGCCTGGCTTGGTCGATGTGCATACGTTCTATACGGGCTGGGCGTTGCGGAGCTTGGGAGCCGACTTATCCGAAGCCTCTGACGTCGACGAAGTGGTAGCGCTTCTGCGTTTGTGGAAGGATGCCCATCTCGATTGTGCCGCCGCCTTTGGGCACGACCTTCCCGCATCGCTCGCCGAAGGCGCCGAGAATGAAAAAACGGCGGCAGCGCTCGACGACGCCTTCGGAGACGTTCCTGTTGTTTGCTTTACTCCGGGTGCCGAGACGTGCGTTCTCAACGCCGCCGCCAGCGAGCGCTATGGTTTTACGCCCGAGGCCTGCTACGCCGAGAAGACCTGGCGTATGATGCGGGACTTCCTGGCGCTTCCCGAGGTACGCGCCGGGTATTCTGATTACATGGCGATGCTGAACGCTCGCGGTGTCACGGCTATCAAAGAGATGGCCTTCGACGACTATTACGGATTTGCCGACGAGATGGCGCGTCGTGAGGAATCTGGCGAGCTGACGGTTCGCGTCTCCATGATGTCGCAGCCGGTGGGCGCCGGGGCGAATCTGTCCTATGCTCGTGCGGCGCGCGATCGCTTCCAGGGACCGTTTGTTCGTTTCTCGGGCTTCAACCGTATGACCGATCGTGGCGTGTGGGCAGGACTTGCCGAGATGATCGATCCTTATGAGGAGACGGCCGATGCAGGGGCTGCCGGCAAGACGGTTGTCGAGGAGCCCGAGTGGGGTTTGATTGAGGACGAGCTGCGCGCGATTGATGCCGAGGGCTTCCGTTACTCGCTTCATTGTCAGGGTGACGGCGCCGTTCGCCACACCGTTGCGCTGTATGCTTCGCTGCCGCGAGATGAACACGGAGTCATGCTTCGACGCCATGCGATTACCGACCTCGAGAACTCTGATCCGGAAGACCTTGCCCTGTTTGGCAAGCTGGGCGGAATCTGCGAGGTCTACCCCCAGATCCTCACGCTCGATAAACGCGAGGACTGCCTGTCGATGATGCGTCGGCAGATCGGCGAGGTCCGACTGCTGCACAGCTGGAACCGTCGCGGTATGGAAGACGCGGGGTGCACGGTGTGCTGTGGCACCGACCTCCCGCTCTTGATTCCGAGCTTGGGCGAATCAGTATTTAGCGCATGCGGCGGTTTCTTTGCCGACGGTTTGTCCGTGAATGAGGGCAATACGCTGACGATTGCCGAGCTCCTTCGTGCGTGGACGGCAGGGGGCGCATATGACCTCATGCGCGAGGATGAGCTGGGGACGCTCGAGGCCGGTAAGCTTGCCGACATCTGTGTGTTCGATCGCGATGTGTTTGGCCTTGACTACCATGATGCTTGTGACCTTGCTGTTGATATGACCATGTCGGACGGACGTATCGTGTTCGACCGAAATAAGGAGGTTTAGCATGCCTGAAACCAAACCGACGCTGCGTCGCGAGCAGATCGCGGGCATGAACATCCACTACATCATGTGGTCGCTCGACTTTTTTTTGGATACGCAACAGCGCCTGGGCTTTGAGTCCATCGAGCTGTGGTGCGCCGAGCCCCATGTGACGCTCGATCACACTGGGTATTTTGATGCCGAGGTTCTGGCGAAAAAGGCCGCCGACCGTGGTCTGCGCTATCGGACGCTCTGTCCCGAGAACGTGGTCTACCCATGGCAGTATTGCGCTCGTAAGCCGCTCCATGAGCAGCGGAGCCTGGCGTACTTCAAGCATGGCATCGAGCTTGCCGAGGTGCTGGGATGCGACCGCATGTCCGTAAACTCGGGTTGGGGTGACTGGGACGAGGATCGCGAAGAGGCGTGGAAGCGCAGTCGCGAGCACCTATCCATCTTGGCGGAGTATGCCGGCGAGCACGGTCTGGTGCTAACGATGGAGAGCCTGCGTCCCGAGGAGAGCAACCTTGTGACGACCGTCGCCGATGCTAAGCGCATGATTGATGAGGTCGCGAGTCCGTACCTGCAGCCTATGGTCGATACGACCGCAATGGGCGTTGCGGGTGAGTCGCTCGAGGACTGGTTTGCCGCATTTGGCGACGGTGCGATCCACGAGATGCACTTTATCGACGGCGATCCCTATGGCCATCTGGTCTGGGGTGACGGCAAGCACGATATGGATGCCTTCGTCGCCACGCTCAACGCCCATGGTTTCGATGGCATGTTGGGCCAGGAAATCACGGACGGTCGCTACTTCGATGATCCGGCGGCGGCAGATGCCAAGAACATGGCCGCCTTCGAGAAGTATTTGATTGACTAGATAAGATTTTGCTCGGCCATGCAAGACACGTCCTGCATGGCCGGCCAAGCTGGAAAGGAACTAAACATGAACGCACATGATCTGATTAAGGAAGCAATTGCCGAGAAGGGCAAGTTCGACAGCGTCTACTGGATTGCTTGCGGTGGCTCCATGATCGATTTGATCCCGGCTCATGAGCTTCTGCAGCGCGAGGCAACCACCTTCACTTCGTATATCTATACCGCGCGTGAATTCGACATTATGCGTCCGCGTCGTCTGGGCGAGAAGTCCCTGGTCATCGCTTGTAGCCATAGTGGCAACACCCCGGAGGTCGTCGAGGGCTGCGAGATTGCCCTTGCTGCCGGCGCTACGGTGATCGCCCAGACCGACAACGCTGGATCCAAGATCGACTCCGGCAAGTGGACCACGTGGGTCTACCCATGGGGCGAGGGCGTGCCGCAGGCCGAGGTCCCCGCTGGCATTTCGCTGTCGCTTGCAGCAGAGCTGCTCGATCAGCAGGAGGGCTACGCCGATCTTGCCGATATGTATGCCGGTATTGCCGAGATGGATAAGATTCTTCCCCCGGCACGCGAGAAGGTAAATGCCGAGCTGGGCGATCGCTTTGCCAAGCTTTGCCAGGAGCACGAGTTCTTCTATATTCTGGGCAGCGGTCCCAACTTTAGCCAGACCTACGGTTTCGCTATCTGCTCTCTTATGGAGATGCAGTGGCAGCACTGCAGCTACATCCACTCTGCCGAGTACTTCCATGGCCCCTTCGAGGCTACTCAGGATGGCGTCTTCTACTTCTTGCAGATGGGCTCGAGCGAGTGCCGTCCTATGGACGAGCGCGCCCTGGCGTTCCTCGAGACCCATACCGACACGCTGATGGTGCTTGATGCCAAGGAGTACGGTATGGAGGCCGTGCCGGCGAGCGTTCGTGCCTATCTGGATCCGGTGCTGTTCTACGCTATGAACTGCGAGCTGCGTGCAGCGCGCGGCAAGGTGTTCGATCACGACCCCGACTTCCGCCGCTACATGGGCGTTGTTGAGTACTAGGAAGGATGGATACCATGGCTTTTAACGTGAACGCGCTCGGGTTCGGTGACAACGTCGTCGATCGCTATGAGCATATCCATACCATGTATCCCGGCGGCAATGCGGTGAATTTTGCCGTTTACGCCAAGAAGTGCGGCGCCGCGCGCTCCGCGTACATGGGCATCTTTGGTAACGACGCCGCTGCCGAGCATGTGATTGCAAGTCTCGAGGATGAGGGCATCGAGCTCGCTAAGTGCGAGCAGCTTATTGGCGAGAACGGCGCGGCGCGTGTGACCGTGGTCGATGGCGACCGCGTATTCCTCGGCTCCAACGAGGGCGGCATCCGTGGCGATGCGCGCTATGTGCTCGATCGCTTCGATCTGGCATACATGAAGCAGTTCGACGTAGTCCACTCGGGCAACTACTGCTTTACCGAGCGCGAGCTCCCCAAGCTGAAGGCTGCAGGCATCACCGTATCGTTTGACTTCTCGGACGATTCCACCGATGAATACTATGAGCAGATTGCCCCGTTTGTTGACTTCGCCTTCTTTAGCGCTGCCGATGCTGCAAGTGAGGATGAGATTCGCGAGCGCCTCGCTTGGGTTAAGAATTTGGGCCCGCGCTTTGTGTCCGCAACGGCGGGCGCCGAGGGCTGCATCGCCTATGACGGCGAGCGCTACTATCGCCAGCTGGCAAAGCCCGTAACGGACATGAAGGACACCATGGGAGCCGGTGACTCGTTCCTGACCTCATTCCTGATGTGCTATCTCGATTCCGCCAAGTGCGGCGAGGACGGACCTGAGGCCATTGAGCGTGCGCTCGATTTTGCGGCAGGTTTTGCCTCGACCGTGTGCGGCATGGAGGGCTCTTGGGGCCACGGAGCTCCGATCACCGAGTAGCCTGAGAAAGCGCTGGGAGGCTTGGGGCTGAAGCCTTGGCTGACTGACGCTAGATTACATCGGAATTCGGATAGGGGCTCGCCTTGGGTGGGCCCCTTTTTGATTGCTGGAGAAGACTATGGATATCAAAGCATGTGCAGCTGGCTTTTGCTGTGCGGACGTGTACCAAAACATCGGCGTGTTCTATCCGACTGGCAATGGCATCGACTGGGGTATCCACCTGGCGCGAATGGGCATATCGGTATCTGCGGTGTCGGTCGTCGGAAAGGACGAGTACGGAGACAAAATGCGCGAGGCGCTGGCTGCCGAGGGGTTCGACATCTCGCATCTTCGCGTGGAGGACGGCGATACCTCGGTGATGCTCATGGCGTTGAAGGACGGCGTCGACCGCGTGCATCTCGAAGCGATTGACGGTGTCATGGAAACGTACCGACCAAACGATGATGACCGGGCATTTATCCTGGAGCACGATGTCATCCATACCGACCTGTTTGGAAACTGCTTAGACCTGCTGCCCGAATGGCACGAGGCAGGCAAGACCGTCGTCATGGACTTTTCGGTGTTCAGTCAAGATCCCGAATACGCCTGTGAGAACCATTTTCCTTACGTTGACTATGCCTTTATGTCGTTTGAGGAGGATAGCGCGGAGCTGCGCGACTGGGTGCGCCATGTGCAGGAGCTGGGCCCGCGCGTGGCAGTCGCCACACTTGGCGAGAAGGGAAGCATCGCCTATGACGGTGAGCGCTTCTATGAATGTGGGATCGTGCCGGCCGAGAAGGTTGTCAATACCGTGGGCGCCGGCGACTCGTATATCGCCGGATTCACCAAGGGTGTACTGGATGGGCTTGACGTGCCGGCGTGCATGCATGCCGGTGCCGAGCTTTCGTCCCGAGTCATTGGGTCGTTCGAACCGTACTAGGAATAAAAGCCTGGAAAGGAGTGCAAGATGGTAATCGATATGCTGGTCCAGCCCATGCTCTACGGCGAGATCTATACGCCAGGCGACGAGCCAGACGGCTTTGGTTTTTGGGAGCGTGAGTTTTGCATGGGGCACATGGGCCCCATGGACTGGGATGAGCTCGTGGCCGAAATGGATGTCTGCGATGTGCGGAAAAGCGTGCTCATGCCGCTCGATGTGACCACGGCGTGCGGCGGGCACTTTGGCACCAACGACCAGGTTGCCGCGCTTGTTGCCGCGCACCCCGATCGCCTATGGGGATTCGCGAGCGTGGACCCGCAAGTGAGTGGCGCCGCCGATGAGCTGGAGCGTGCCTTTACCGAGCTGGGGGCCAAGGGGCTCTGCCTGCATCCGGCAAAGCAAGGTTTTGCGCCCGATGATGCCGTGGCCGAGCCGCTCTACAAGCTCTGTGAGCGCTACAACAAGCCGGTGGTTTTCCATGCCGGTATGTCCTGGGAGCCGGGTGCGGAGCTTTCGCGAAGCCACCCGCTTGCGTTTGAGCACACCATCGCAACGCATCCGGATGTGCGCTTTAACCTGACGCACTTTGGCTGGCCCTGGGTGCGCGAGACCGTGGCGATGCTGCTCAAGTATCCCAATTGCTATACGGATGCCTCTATTACCTATATCGATTCGCCCGAAGAAATGATGCAGCGGCTCTTCACCGTCGATATGGGACCGCTGTGGTATGAGCGTACCCTGTCTCATCAGGTGATGTTTGCCAGCAATACGCCACGCTTCCGCGCCTTCAAGCTCAAGCGGGCGCTTGATACTGTGCCCATGCGCGATGAGGCGCGGGAGAATCTGTATTCTGGCACGGCGCTGCGTTTTCTGAAAGGTGATGAGTGACATGGTGACACTTGAGACATTGAGCTATCTATCGACGGCGCCCGACCAGTTCATCGACATCACAGAAGATGTGCATGCCGCCATCGAGCGTAGTGCGGTGACCGACGGACTGGCAGCGATTATTTTGTCGCATACGACTTGTGGCATCGTGGTGAACGAGGGGCTTCCGTGCGTGGAGACCGATCTCATGGAGACGCTCGATCGCATTGCCCCGCCCGATGCCCCCTATGCGCATGCTCATTTCTTGCCGAGCTATGGTGCCACGGGCAATAACTCCTGTGGTCATATCAAGAGCATGATTTGCGGCAATAGCTGCTTCTTCCCCGTTCAAGACGGCCACATTGTATGTGGCGGGGCCCAGAACATCTACCTTGCGGAGTTCGATGGACCTCAGAAGCGAAAAGTGTTCGTTGAGGTGCTGGGCGAGTAGCAGTTGATGTCTGTGAGTCGGCGAGCTAAAGGAGATTGACCATGTCGTTTATGGCTTCGATGTTTGGGACCGAGAAACCGGTAATTGGCATGCTGCATCTGCAGCCGCTGCCTGGCGATCCTCTGTATTATCCGGGCGGCAGCGTTTCGCGCGTGATCGATGCCGCCAAGCGCGATCTCGAAGCGCTGCAGTCGGGTGGCGTGGACGGCATTCTGATCACCAATGAGCTATCGATGCCCTACGAGCAGCATGTGTCGGCAGTGACCCTTGCCGCTATGGGGCATGTCATCGGAGCTCTTGCCGCAGATTTCTCGACCCCTTGGGGTGCAGAGGCTATTTATGACGGCGATGCCACGATCGAGCTGTGCGCCGCCGTTGAGGCGCAGTTTACACGCTGCAATTTCTGCGGTGCCTGGGCTGGCGATCTTGGCCTGATCAATCGTGACTTTGCGCACACCATGCGCCGCCGTGCCGCCCTGCGTCTGGATGACCTAAAGATGTTCCATTTCATCACAAGCGAGGGCGAGGTGTACCTTAACGACCGATCGACTCCCGATATTGCCGATTCGCTGGTATTCAACTGCCTACCCGACGCCCTTGTTATTGGCGGGTCTGCTGCCGGGCGCGGCGCTTCGGGCGAGCTTGCCGACGAGGTGCGCGTCCGTGTTGGCGATGTGCCGGTGGTATGTGGAACGGGATGTCGCGAGAATACCGTTGCAGACGTGTTTTCGCATTATGATGGCGCGTTTGTCGGTACCTGCCTCAAGCGAGACGGCAAGCTCGACGCCCCTGTCGAAGCCGAACGGGTCGCGCGGTTCATGGCTGCCGCCCGTGCCGCGAGAGGGGAGTGAGCGGCATGCCGTACTATCTTGGCATCGACATTGGAACGAGTGCGTCCAAGGGCGTGTTAATTGATGCGGAGTGTCGAATTGTGGCGCAGGCATCTTGCCAACATGAAACCGAGAACCCTCAGGATGGTTGGTATCAGCACGATACAGAAGCGATTTGGTGGGGTGATTTTTGCCGGCTGTCTCGCGAGCTTATCGAGCGCGCGGGCATCGAGGCCAACCAGATCCGCTGCGTAGGGTTGTCGGCTTTGGGCTGTGATTGCGTGCCGGTCGATGAAGATTGCCACGCCTTGGCTCCGGCAATTCTCTACGGGGTCGATGCTCGCTCGAAGCCGCAGATTGACGAGCTTCTTTCCGAATATGGCCCCGATCGCGCTCGCGAGCTCTTTGGACACGATCCGTGTTCGTCGGATATCGCCCCTAAGGTCCTTTGGTTTAAGGAGAATATGCCCGAGGTCCATGAGCGGGCGGCGAAGTTTCTTACGGCTTCGTCCTATCTATGCGCCAAGCTTACCGGCAGGTTTACGATCGACCGTTACCTTGCCGAGGATTTCCTTCCCTTATACGATCGTGAGACGTGGCAGGTTAATGAGCGCGGGTGCGCGCGGTTCTGCCGTCCTGACCAGATGGCCGAAGTCATGGCGGCGACCGATATCGCCGGCGTAATCACGGATCGGGCGGCGGTTGAAACCGGTCTTGCGAGGGATACGCCGGTGCTTGTCGGAACAGGCGATTCGGGCGCCGAGGCGATTTCTACTGGAGTGTTCTGCCCCGGGGACATGATGGTGCAACTCGGGAGCACGGCCTACTTTATCTATTTGGCGGACCATATGGTCGATGACGCTCGTCTATGGCCAGGGACATTCATCATCCCCGGAACCTACGGCATCTGCGCCGGGACCAATACAGCAGGTGCGTTGACGGCGTGGTTGCGACGCGAGTTGTACCGCGATGTCATGGATGCCGAACACTCCGGCGGTCCCGATGCCTATGAGGTCATGGCGCACGATGCCGGGCAGGTAGGTCCTGGAGCAGATGGCCTGCTGTGTCTTCCATACTTTGCGGGCGAGCGCACCCCGCTCAACGATCCCGAGGCGCGTGGCGTGTTCTTCGGTCTGACCGAAAGGCATACCCGGGGCCATATGGTCCGCGCGGCTTTGGAAGGGATCGCCTACACTGTTGCGGCTCATGTCGACATCATCGAGCGCGAGCACGGGCTTCCCATCGAGCGCATCATGCTCGTGGGCGGCGGAACTAAGAATCCGGTATGGATGCAGGCGATTGCCGATGTCTGCGGTCGTGAGGTCTCGGTTGCGAAGGTTACGGTGGGCGCATGTTTTGGCGATGCTCTTATGGCGGCACTTGCTGGCGGCGCCTATTCATCATGGGGTGAGCTTGCCCGGGTTCTTGGGGTCGCGCAAACGATCGAGCCTGATATGGACGCTCATGAGCTGTACGCATCGCGCCGCCGTATCTTTGATGAGCTATATGCGCGAAATTGCGACCTTATGCACGAGCTAGTATAGCGCCGCCGAATTGCCCCACGCTCTTATGGGGGGCTGCGTTGTGCGATTCGCATGTCCCTTGAGGGTCGTGGGCAAAAAATGCCAAATATGAGTACTGTCACAAATTTAGTAGCAGCAAAATTTGGCTCTTGAGGTCCAAGTTGAGTGTCTGCGGACAACTTAAAGCCGTCTAATATGTCCCTGGGTATGCTAAAACGACCTGATAATGAACAGTTGTACATTATCAGGTCGTTGTTTTGGTGCAAAATAATGTGACCAGTTTTACAACAGTACTCATATTTGGCATTTTTTGCCCACCGAGGTCAGCGGAAGTCGAAAATGGAGTGGGAATTATCCAGGACGACCGACTTGATGCTCTCCTCGGGGCAGTTTTTAAGCGCAGCAATGACCTCGGATACTCTTATGAGTGAATCGACGAGCTGTCGCGCGGATGTTTCCGCGTCTGGTTCGGCCGGCGCGTCGGTTTCGAGTAGCAAGCGATCAAGTGGAATCTGTCGCGCGTATTCGCGCCCACGTTTGGTCGCAAGCATGCGTTCATTCACGGAAAAGTAGCAGCCCGCAATGCGTGCGCGGACAAACTCATCTGAGGTGCCGCTAAACCAGTGGAAGATAATGGTGGGGGAGTTGGGGACGTCCTTTAGAAGGTCGTTCGACTCCAAAGTGTCCAAAGTTGCTCCCGCCGCGCGAACGGCGTGAATGGATAGAACGCGTCCAGGTAGCGGGGACTGCGATAACGTTCGGCATAGCCGTTCAAATGCCTGCGTCTGGTTTCCCTCGGTGCCTGCAAAGCGTGGCGAGAAATCGAGCCCGACCTCGCCGATAAACCGTTCCCGGATGGCGAGTTCACAAAGCAGGCCGACCTCGGCGGTTCCGCATCGGCCGTCGGCAATCCACCAGGGGTGGAGGCCCACCCCTGCAATAACGTTGGGACTACTGCTGGCGCGTTCGGATGCTGACGCAAAATCGCGTGGATCGACGCCGCAATCAAAGAGCTCCAGTCCCATCGCTGCGGCTTCGTGGGCAACGGTGTTCGGGCTGGCCATCAGGTCGAGGTGACAGTGAGCATCAAAGGACTGCAGCTTCATCGCGGTGTGCCTTGCTAGTCCAGGCGCTGGCCGTCGGCGCGAACGCGCTCGGTACCGCGTCCACTGATCTTGCGAATAACCTCGCCGGCAATCATCTGGCCCATGATGGGCGGCATAAAGCTGGCGGTTCCGAGCTCGGTGCGCTCGTGGATGTTGGAGGGGTCACGGCGCTGAGTCTTGACCGACTCCTCGCAGCTAAATAGAACGTGCAGGCTCTTGATGCCACGTTTTTTGCACTCTTTGCGCATGATACGGCTCATGGGGTCGCGCACCGTGTCAAAGATATCGGCGAAGCGCAGGCATTCGGGATGCAGCTTGTTGCCGCCGCCCATGGAGCTCACCAGGCGAATGTCGTGGTCCTGAGCATACTTGGCGACGGTGAGCTTGGCCGAGATGGTATCGATGGCGTCGATAACGTAGTCGAGCGTGCCACCTGTCTGCTCCAGAACGCTCGCGAAGAATTCGTCGATGTTGTCGCTCAGCAGGTATTCGGTGCGCTTGATGACGGTGGCGGCAGGGTTGATGTCATGGATCATGGCCTCCATGACGTCGACTTTACGCTTGCCGATGGTGCTGTGAAATGCGATGGCCTGACGGTTGATATTGCTGGGCGCAATGATGTCTTTATCCAGAATTACGAAATGGCCGATGCCGCCGCGGGCGAACGCTTCGCAGCAGTTAGAGCCCACGCCGCCGCAGCCGAGCACCAACACCGTGGCGTCGGCGAGCTTGTCGAGCGCCTCGCGCCCCATGATGATCTCGAGCTTGGTGTCGCGCGTCTCGACGGGAGCGGCGGCTGCGGTTTCGGTCATAGATATCCTCCGATGGGGAAGTAATTAACGTAATTGGCTATCGCCATTATAGGTATTATTCTGCCTCCATTTGAGGCCTTGGGGCATGTTGAAATGAAGCGGGGATTCGCATAAGATTGAAGCAGATGGCACCCGTGGCCGCGGGTTGGCCAACTCCGAAACACGTTTATGGCGTGAGAAGTGGCCGTCTTCGCATTACGCGGGGGCGGCTATTTCATTCGACCTCCAATGTGGATGCCGAGCTCCACAGCCGCGATTACAAGCAATAACAACGTCAGGACATCGTCAATACTCATAGTCCATCTCCTTCTCTGGTAGAGGGGAGCTGGCCCATCTGCTTCTAACGGTATTGTAACTAAAAGCGAACGAGTGTTCTATGGCTATTGCTGAATTAGATAATTAGACAAACATCTAAATATCGAGTATAGTGTGCGCGTCGAACGAACTGGTGAGAGGAGGTTCTATGCCGGGAGAGGGTTTTAAGGCGCTTGCCGATCCAACGCGACGGCGCATTTTGGAGTTGCTGCGCGAGGGCAATTGCACGGCGGGGGAGCTTGCCGAGCATTTCGATATCAGTAAGCCGTCGTTGAGCCATCACTTGGCGACGCTCAAAAACGCCGGGTTGGTGACCGACGAGCGCCATGGCCAAAACATCGTATACAGCTTAAACACCACCGTCATGCAGGATTTAATTGGCTGGTTTATGGGCTTTACAAACACGGAAGGTGATAAGGATGAATAACGAAAACAAGGGCATTCACCCCACGGGGGTATCGTCGCGCGTGTGGATTGCGCTGGTCGCTCTGTGCGTCGCCAATGTCGTAGCGCACCTCATGGTGATGCCGAGCTTGCCTGCGCAGATTCCCACGCACTGGGGCGCGAACGGCGCCGTCGACGGTTGGGGTCCCAGCTGGATGGCCTCCGCGCTCGGCGTGCTGCCTCTGGCGCTTCTCGCAATGTTCTGCGTGGTGCCGCGCATCGACCCCAAAGGTGAGGCATATCGAACCTCGGGCAAGTTCTACCAGGGCTTCGTAATCTCCTTCACCTTGTTCATGTGCGCCATAAGCTGGCTGGGAGAGCTTACGGTCTGGGGCGTGGTGCCGGCGGTCGGTTCGGTTAACGTGCTGATTTCCGGTGTTGTCGGTTTGCTGTTCATCGGCGTAGGCAACTACTTGCCGCGTGTGAAGCAGAACTATACGCTCGGTATCAAGACACCCTGGGCGCTTGCCGATCCCGAGAACTGGCGCCGTACGCAGCGTTTTGGCGGCGCCTGCTTTATGGTGCTGGGTATTGGCCTGATTGTGATGGGCGTGGCAGGCAGCGTGCTTTCGAGTGAAGTCGTCGCCGCGGTGATTGCGGCTCTGGCGTTTGGTTCGGTTGGAGCCGTCTACGTCTACTCGTATCTGTTGTGGCGCAAATCGCAGCGAGCCGCTCGTTAAGGTTGCGGAAAACTAGCGTACGCAGTTCATAGTATGTTCCGAGGGACTTTTCCCAGGTAGTATTAGGGGGTATGGGCAACCATGCCCCTTTTTCGTTAAGTTTCAGAGCTGGTTTTTTCATTTCGTTTCCACTAAAGCGAAACAAGAATAGGGAAACAGCAGGTAGAAAGGATAGAACAGGCATATGGCGGAGTTTATCTACCAGATGTATCAGGCTCGCAAGGCCCATGGCGACAAGGTAATCCTTGACGACGTGACCCTGAGCTTCTACCCCGGTGCCAAGATCGGCGTCGTGGGCCCCAACGGCATGGGTAAGTCGACCTTGCTTAAGATCATGGCCGGTATTGAGGAGGTCTCCAACGGCGATGCCAGGCTCACCCCCGGCTACACCGTGGGCATCCTGCAGCAGGAGCCGCCGCTCGATGACGACAAGACCGTCATCGAGAACGTGCGCATGGCGTTTGGCGACATGATCGCCAAGGTCGATCGCTTCAACAAGATCGGCGAGGAGATGTGCGACCCGGATTGCGACATGGACGCCCTCATGGCCGAGATGGGAAAGCTCCAGGACGAGATCGACGCCGCCGACGGCTGGGATATCGATTCCAAGCTCGGCCAGGCCATGGACGCCTTGCAGCTGCCCGATTCCGACATGCCGGTCAACGTACTTTCCGGCGGCGAGCGCCGTCGCGTGGCCCTGTGCAAGCTGCTGCTCGAGGCTCCCGACCTGCTGCTGCTCGACGAGCCCACGAACCACCTGGACGCCGAGTCGATCCTGTGGCTCGAACACTTCCTGCACAACTACCAGGGCGCGGTGCTTGCCGTCACACACGATCGCTACTTCCTGGATAACGTTGCCGAGTGGATCTGCGAGGTCGACCGCGGTCACCTTTATCCCTACAAGGGCAACTACTCCACGTATCTGGAGACCAAGGCCGCCCGTATCGAGGCGCAGGGCAACCGCGACGCCAAGCTCGCCAAGCGCATGGAGGCCGAGCTCGAGTGGGTACGCAGCTCGCCCAAGGCTCGCCAGGCAAAGAACAAGGCCCGTCTGGCACGCTACGAGGAGATGGAGGCCGAGGCCCGCGCAAGCCAGAAGCTCGACTGGACCGACATTCGCATTCCCGTTGGACCGCGTCTGGGCAACAAAGTGCTCGAGGCCCATCACCTGCACAAGGAGTTCGATGGCCGTGTGCTCATCGACGACCTATCGTTCACCCTGCCGCGCAACGGCATCGTGGGCGTCATCGGCCCCAACGGTGTGGGCAAGACCACGCTGTTCAAGACTATCGTGGGCCTGGAGCCGCTGACTTCGGGCGAGCTTGAGGTGGGCGAGACCGTCAAGATCTCCTATGTCGATCAGAACCGTTCCGGCATCGACCCCGATAAGAACCTGTGGGAGGTCGTCTCGGACGGCCTGGACCACATGATGGTGGGCGAGACCGAGGTCCCCAGCCGCGCGTACGTGGCGAGCTTTGGCTTTAAGGGCCAGGACCAGCAGAAGCGCGCTGGTGTACTCTCCGGTGGCGAGCGCAACCGTCTGAACCTGGCGCTCACGCTCAAGCAGGGCGGCAACCTGCTGCTCCTCGACGAGCCCACGAACGACCTCGACGTCGAGACGCTGTCCTCGCTCGAAGCGGCGCTGCTCGAGTTCCCGGGCTGCTCGGTGGTCATTAGCCACGACCGTATGTTCCTGGACCGCGTCGCCACACACATTCTGGCGTGGGAGGGCACCGACGAGAATCCGGGCAGCTGGTATTGGTTCGAGGGCAACTTCGAGGCCTATCAGGCCAATCGCATCGAGCGCCTGGGCGAGGACGCGGCCCAGCCGCATCGTATCCACCGTAAGCTGACGCGCGACTAGATCGTTACGCGGTTTTCCAAACCGCGTAACTGCTCGACGCTGCGCGGGTCGCAAGCACCCCATCTTGCCGTTCAAGCCGTCGTTCGCGTACCGAAGTACGCGTCGCTCCTCTTTCACGGCAACCTGGGGCACTTGCGGCCCGCTCGCTGTTGGTTACGCAGCATCAACAAATAAAAACGGCTCAAATCCTGATTTGAATTTGAGCCGTTTGTCGTTACTGCTCGGGTTCTTCGACTTTATCGATGGCCCAGGTGGATCCGAGGCCGCCGGTGGTGTTGTGGCGGATGCGCACAGTGACTTCGTGGCGCTCGCCGGCCTGCGTGTAGCGCAGGGGGAAGCTTGCGCGGTTTCGCGCGGCCTCGATGGTACCGCGCTCGCGGGCAATCCAGTAGTACTCGCCGACGATGCCGAGCGTGTCGGCGCCGTAGGGGAGATAGGTCGACAGCTGGTGCAGAAGCGGGCCGGGGCAGAAGACTTCGGTTGCGAAATCGACGGGGAAGTCCTCGGGGATGGCGGGCGCTGCAGGTGCGGGGGTTGGGGCCGCTGCGGGTACCGAAGCCGGTGCCGGTGCGGGAATTCGGTCGCAAGCGGCGGCGGGCACGGATTCGATGACGGGTGCGGGCTCCAGCGTCGCTTCCGGCTTGATCGTGGAATCTGCGGGCTTCACGGTGACGGGCGCGTCTGCAGCTGCAGTTTCAACCTCAACCTGCGTCGCGTTCTCGTTCTCGACGCTCGACTTTGCCTCGATGGGCGTGGATGCCATGGTGGTGATGCCGGCGTTTGCGTTCTCGGGGTCATAGACGACCGTGAGCGAGATGGCGGGCTGCGGCGTCTCGGGCTCCGGCGCCGACTCGGTAGCGCCTTGATCGTCGGGCTCGTCGGGCTGATCGTCCTCGGTCTCGTCGCCAAAGACATCGCTGTTTTGGAACGCAGGCGTTTCGGGCTGGTCAGCGGCTTCTTCGGTTGTCGACTTGGGAGCTTCGTTGAGCTCCGCAGTGGCTTCCTGCTCGGATATGACTTCGGGATCGGTCGTGGCGGTGATTTCGGTGTCGGCTTCTGCCGTTACCTCAATAGAGACTTCGATCTCTGCCTCGGGCTCGGGCTCCGGAGCGACTTCGGCCACGGGCTCGGGCTCGGCGCGCTTAACGTGCTTGGGGCGCACGGCCTTGAGGTCCTTCTCGCCGCGCTTTTTCTTTTTGTAGGACTGCTTGGCACCCTTGGCAGCCTTGGGCTTGTCCTCGCCCTTGGCAAGGGCGGCATCCCAGGCCTCGTTGGCGATGAGCGTGGCATACAGGCGACCGCCCTTAAAGACGGTCAGCCTTATGCAGTCGTCGAGCTCCTCGAGCAGCTCGCGCGTGGACTCGAAGCCCAGGTCATAAGCGGCCATGTCACCAGCAGCGAGCGCCTCCTCGACCTGCGTCATAAACGTTTGCTTGCCGCACCCAATCGCATCACGCAGCAGACGATACAGATAGATGTGGTTGCCCAGCGATAGCGTGGGCTTAACTATTGTCTTGCTCATGGCAAATCTCCTCTTTACACACCAAAGCATCTTACCATCGCGCGGGGCTTGCTACCTCGGCGCCCAAGGCAAACGGGCGCGACCGTTGCCGGTTCGCGCCCGTTATACAGGTCGATTATCTATGAGGGGCAAACGTGCTTAGTTGCCCGATGCCGTGCCTTGGCTCGAGCTGTCAGATGCCGTGCCGGACGCGGTTCCACTCGAGCTGTTCGAGTTGCTGGTGTTGCTGCTGTCTGCTGAGCCCGTTCCCGACGTGGTGTCGCTCGTCTGGTCGCCCGTGCTCGGTTGAGAGCCGTCAGTCGTTTGGCTTGAGTCGGTTGTGCCGGATTGCGTACCGTTGTTGTTCACAGAAGAATCGGCGCCCTGCGACTGATCGGGGGTGTTCGAGGACGAGTCGGTGGATGCGGAGGTGCCCTGCGAGTCGTCCTGCTGGCTTTGCGATTGACCAGTGCTGTCCGCGTCGTGCTCGGTCGTGCGTGACGACAGAATCGGCTCGGGACGCTCGCCCAGACCCTCACCGGCGGTGGTGATAAGGATGGCAGCGGTGCAGGCGATAACCGCGACGATGGCGATGGCGATCGAGAAGATGATGACCTTCTTTTGCGTCTGGCTGCGCTCTGCCGCCGCCTTGGCGCGCAGGCTGTCGGGGGCGACGCGCGCCGTGGTCGCGCGCCCTGCAATCTGGCGCATCTCCTGGGTAGTCGCGGCGCCGCCTAAGTGCTCCTCGGCATTTAATTCAACGGGTTCATAGGCGCCGGCGGGGTAGTCGACGGTGGCGTGCGTACCTTTGAGGGCTTCGGCGCTGGCAGAGATAAAGTGGCGGTAGACCTGCGAGGACACAACGGTGATGACCGAGCTCACAGCGGCACCGATCACCGATCCGGCGATACCGATCTTGGAGGCAAGCGCGACGCTCGTAGCGGCAGCTGCGGCGCCGGCGATGATCTGGGGAATGGAAATGTCGTCAAACAGGCCCTTTTTGGGCGCGATGGCCATGGTCTGGCCGATGGAATGGTTTTCGTGAACGCCGTTGTTGAGCGATGCCGGCGTCATGACACGTGTGCGCGGCGCGTCGGTGTACTTGGTTGTCATACGGGGTCCTCCCGGTGTAAATCTGCTTCGTTTCGTGTAGCCATCAGGGTACCCACCAGATGTGAATCGTACGTGACATTTAACAGATACCATCAACTCATCAATAGCTCACCAAGTTGGTGGGATGCGGTTCCACCCGGCGGTTGAACTACAATAGGGCTTGCTAATTGTGTTGAATGGCGTCTACGCACGGGAGCATTCTTATGAATCTTCACCTTTCTCAGTCTGATGGCTTTTTGCGTGTGGCGGCGGCGTCGCCGCAGATTCGTGTGGCCGATGTCGAGGGCAATGCCGAGGTTGCGCTGGCGGCTGTTCGCGAGGCTGCCGAGCGCGGCGTTCGCGCGCTGGTGCTGCCCGAGCTTAACTTGTGCGGCTATACCGCGGCCGATCTGTTCCATAACCGCACGCTGCTGCATGCCTGCGAGGCAGCGCTGGTGCATATCCTCGATGAAACTCGTGAGTTGCCGATTGTCTTTACCATCGGTCTTCCCGTTGCAGTTGCCGAGAATATCTACAACTGTGCCGCCGTGTGCTGTGCGGGCGAGCTTTTGGGCCTGACGGCCAAGAAGTATCTGCCCAACTATGGTGAGTTCTATGAGCGCCGCTGGTTTGCTCCGGCGCCTGCGGATCCCGTGTGGGTCGAGTTTGCCGGTCAGGGTCCGGTTCCGCTGGGTTCGGGGCTTGTCTACCGCTGCTGTGATGAGGGTGCCGAGGACCTGGTGCTGGGCGTTGAGGTCTGCGAGGACCTGTGGGTGCCGGCGCCCCCTTCGACCGAGATGGCGCTTGCCGGTGCGACGGTGATTCTCAACCCGTCGGCCTCGGACGAGATTATCGGTAAGGCAGATTACCGCCGCAGCCTTATCTCTAACCAAAGCGCGCGCCTGTATTGCGCCTATGCCTACGCGGACGCGAGCGAGGGCGAATCCACGACCGATATGGTCTTTGCGGGCGAGAACCTTATCTACGAAAACGGCTCCAAGCTCGCCGCGACCAAACTGCTTACCTGCGATATGGCCATCGCCGACGTTGACCTTGACCGCCTGGTTGCCGAACGCCGTCGCTCGACGACGTGGACGCGTACCGACGATGCTCCGGAGGCCACGACCGTTGAGTTTTCGTTTGAGGGCGTGCTGGCCGAAGAACCTGTCCTGCGCGATGCCTGCGACATCGACCGTGTCTTCCCGCGCGCGCCCTTTGTGCCGGCCGACCACGGCGACTTGGCCGAGCGCTGCGAGACGATCCTTGATCTACAGACTGCGGGCCTCAAGACCCGCCTCGCCCACACAGGTACCAAGGCTGCGGTCATCGGCCTTTCGGGCGGCTTGGACTCCACGCTAGCGCTGCTTGTGACCGTGCGTGCCTTCGATGCGCTGGGGCTGCCGCGCACGGGTATCACGGCGGTTTCCATGCCCGGTTTTGGCACGACGCACCGCACTAAGTCCAATGCCGAGTCGCTCGCTCGTGACTTGGGTGTGAGCTTCCGCGAGGTCTCAATCCATGCTGCCGTGGAACAGCACTTTAAGGATATCGAGCATGATCCGGCCGTGCAGGACGTGACCTACGAGAACAGCCAGGCCCGCGAGCGTACGCAGATCCTGATGGATCTGGCCAACCAGGCTGGCGGTTTTGTCATTGGCACGGGCGACCTGTCGGAGCTGGCGCTCGGCTGGGCTACCTATAACGGCGACCACATGAGCATGTACGCCGTCAACGCGAGCGTGCCCAAGACGCTTGTGCGCCATCTGGTGCGCTATGCCGCCGATGTCTTTGGCGGGCGTATTGCCGAGGTCTTGCTCGATATCCTCGATACGCCGGTGTCCCCCGAGCTTCTGCCGCCCACGGGCGACGGCGAGATTGCGCAGAAGACCGAGGATTTGGTGGGCCCGTACGAGCTGCATGACTACTTCCTCTACTACCTGCTGCGTTTTGGCTTTGAGCCGGGCAAGATCTACCGCATGGCGCTCAAGAGCTTCGAGGGCGTCTACGACGCTAAGACCGTCCACACGTGGCTACGTACGTTCTACCGTCGCTTCTTTGCCCAGCAGTTTAAGCGCAGCTGCCTGCCCGATGGTCCCAAGGTGGGCTCGGTGACGCTCAGCCCGCGCGGCGATTGGCGTATGCCGAGTGACGCTAGCTCGCGTCTGTGGCTTGCGCAGATCGACGCGCTCAATCCAGTTGACTAAGGTTGGCTAAATTGAACCAATACGGGGGTTGCAAGCGTTACACTTTTGCAATCTGATGGCCCGTATCGCGCGGCGCTCTTGTCGGAGCGCCGCGTTTTTTATATCGAAAGGTGGCACCATGCAGGCATCTCAGCGTCTCGACCGCTTTGGCGCGGAGGTCTTCGCCTCGCTCAACAACAAGCTTCTCGCGCTGAAGGCTCAGGGCAAGACCATTTACAACATGAGCGTGGGCACGCCCGACTTTAAGCCGTACGACCACGTGGTCGAGGCGCTCACGCAGGCAGCCCAAGATCCCGAGATGTGGAAGTATGCCCTGCGCGACCTGCCCGAACTCAAGCAAGCCGTGTGCGATTACTATGAGCGTCGCTTTGGCGTTTCGGGCATTACGCCGTCTATGGTGCAGTCGTGCAACGGCACGCAGGAGGGCGTGGGCCATTTGGGCCTGGCCCTGCTCGATCCGGGTGACACCATTCTGGTTCCCGATCCGTGCTACCCGGTCTTTGAGGCGGGTGCCAAGATTGCCGATGCCAAGCTCGAGTACTATCCGTTGGTTGCCGAGCATAATTACCTGCCCTATGTGGCGGGTATCGATTCCGAGGTGGCCGATCGTGCCAAGTATATGATCGTGTCGCTGCCCGCGAACCCGGTCGGCTCGGTGGGCACGCCCGAGGTCTACGAGGAGATTATCGCCTTTGCCCGCGAGCATGATCTGCTCATCGTCCATGACAACGCATACTCCGACATCGTGTTCGACGGCGAGCCGGGCGGCAGCTTCTTGCAGTATCCCGGTGCGCTTGAGGTGGGCGTGGAGTTCTTCTCGCTTTCCAAGTCGTTTAACGTCACCGGTGCCCGCATCGGCTTTTTGGTCGGTCGCGAGGATGTGGTCTCTGCCTTTGCCAAGCTGCGCAGCCAGATCGACTTTGGTATGTTCTTCCCGATTCAGAAGGCCGCCATCGCGTGCCTTAATGGCCCGCGCGATGAGGTCGAGGCGCAGCGTCTGAAGTACCAGGAACGCCGCGATGCCCTGTGCGACGGTCTTGAGGACCTGGGCTGGGAGCGTCCCAACGCGCATGGCTCTATGTTTGTGTGGGCCAAGCTTCCCGGTGGTCGCACCGATTCCATGGCGTTTTGCGAGGAGCTTATGGAGAAGGCCGGCGTTGTGGTGACGCCGGGCGCGAGCTTTGGCCCTTCGGGCGAGGGGCACGTGCGTATGGCACTGGTCCTGCCGCCCGATCAGATCGCTTTGGCTGTCGAGGCCATTCGCGAGGCGGGCCTGTATTAGAAACCTATTTCGACTCGTCAATAGCTCGAAACCGATTTCGTGCAGTTATTTTACGAATTCTGCAAACAATTTCGGTAAACGGTCGATTTTTGGCTGCGAATAGGAGCATAATCAAAGTCCCGATTGGATGTATTGGGATTACGGCAAGCCGCTCGGGTCGTTCCCGGGCGGCTTGTTTGTGGAGAGAGATGGGAGTTTCTAATGGTTAACGAGAAGAAGGTCGCTATTGTCGGTTGCGGTTTCGTCGGTTCGTCTTCGGCGTTCGCTCTGATGCAGAGCGGTCTGTTCTCCGAGATGGTCCTCATCGACGTGGACAAGAACCGCGCCGAGGGTGAGGCTCTGGATATCGCGCACGGCATGACGTTTGCCGAGCCGATGAAGATCTACGCCGGCGATTATTCCGATGTCGCCGACGCCGCCATGATCGTCGTCACCGCTGGCGCTGCCCAGAAGCCCGGTGAGACCCGCCTGGACCTGGTCAACAAGAACGTCAACATCTTTAAGTCCATTATCCCCGAGATTAAGAAGTCCGGCTTCGACGGCATTCTGCTAATCGTCTCCAACCCGGTTGATGTTCTGACCTATGCTGCCATCAAGATGTCCGGCCTGCCCGAGGGCCATGTCATCGGCTCCGGCACCGTGCTCGACACTGGCCGTCTGCAGCAGATGCTTGGTGCCCACGTCGAGGTTGACCCGCGCGACGTTCAGGCCTATGTCATGGGTGAGCACGGCGACTCCGAGTTTGTCGCTTGGTCCAGCGCCCAGGTTGCCGGCGTGCCGCTGAACACCTTCTGCGAGCTTCACGGCCACCTGGAGCATGAGGCTGCCGAGAAGCGCATCGCCGAGGACGTTAAGAACTCCGCCTACACCATCATCGAGAAGAAGCACGCCACCTACTACGGCGTCGCCATGGCCGTTAAGCGCATCTGCACCGCTGTCATGCGTGATGAGCAGACCGTTCTGCCCGTTTCCTCGCTCATGGTGGGCGAGTATGGCCTGTCCGATCTGGCCATCTCCATGCCGACGGTCGTTGGCCGCGACGGCGTCGTCTGCCGCGTCCCCGTGCCGCTGAACGATGACGAGCAGCATGAGCTCACCGCCTCCGCCAAGGCCCTCAAGGACATCATCGACAGCGTCGATTTCTCCTGCTAAATAAGGCTCGTTTGCCAGCAAGCTACAATGAAGGCGCTCAGGCCCCACGGCCCGGGCGCCTTTTTTGGTGCATTTGGGTCAGGTTTGTTTGCACCAAAAGGGGCGCGATTGGTGCAAACGAACCTGACCCCAATGCACCATTGTTGATGGGAGGGCCATGTCGGATTCGCCTAACTTTTTGACCTATGCCCAGACGGCGTTTGATTCGTTTGAGGAGCGGACGTTCTGCGCGGTGGACAGCCTGGTGTTTGCATGGCTGTCGTATTTGCGCTTGCCGGGGGATATGCCGGAGCTTGCCGGCTGGCAGGGACTGGACGTGCGCGAGCTTCTGCGCGCGGAGTGCTACCCGGAGATGATTGGCGACCTGTGGGATCCGGAGGGGAGCCGTGCCTTACTGGAGGCTGTGGCGGCAAGCCCTCGCTACCGTGGCGTGCGCGTGTGCGGTTATCGTGCCGTGAGCGATGTGGTGGCGACAGAGCAGTTTGCAGCCATGGCGTTCCGGTTTCCGGCGGGGTTTAGTTATCTTTCCTTCCGGGGGACCGACAGCACGATTGTGGGCTGGAAAGAGGACTTTAACATGGCTTTCCGGTGTCCTGTGCCGGCCCAGGAATCTGCGGCGCGCTATGTGGACGAGGCGGTGGCCGCGATTGATGGTCCGCTCTTGTGCGGAGGCCATTCCAAGGGCGGAAACTTGGCGGTGTATGGCGCGGCGATGTGCTCTGACGCTGCTGGCGACCGGATCGAACGGGCCTTCTCCCACGATGGCCCCGGCTTTGTCGAGGAGTTCCTGAGCGGTGACGCCTTCGCAGGTCTTTCCGGCCGCATCGACAAGACCCTGCCCCAGTCTTCGATTTTCGGCATGATGTTCGAGACACAGGAAGATTACGCCATTGTCGAGAGCACCGAATTCAGTCTGCTGCAGCACAATCCCTTTAGCTGGGTCGTTGACGGCTACGACTTTGTGTATTGCGAGCGTCTGTCTGCCGGCGCTCGATACGTCGATAGCTCTATTCGCGAGATGCTGCTTGCAGTGGGGCCTGCCGAGCGCGAGCGCTTTGTAGATGCGTTGTTCTCCGTGTTTGAAGCCACAGGGGCCGAACGGTTCGCAGATATCGCAGGGAATTTGCGCGAGAGCCTGCCGGTGATGCTCCAGGCTGCTCAGAGCTTCGACAAAGATACGCGCCGTTTCATCTCGCAGACCGTCGTCGCAATTCTTAAATGCGCCCTGCTGCCCAAGCGTTCCGAGCTCAACGTTCCTGCTGCCGGCAAGAGCCTGGCAGAGCAGCTCGAGGCGTGGCAGTCCGAGCTCCTGCGCTAACGCTGGTGCAAAGGGGCATGTTGGTGCATTGGGGCGGGCACGACCGCTATACTGATTCGTGCTGAAATCGATCTAGAACGGAATGCCGTATATGAAAATCAATCACGCAATCCTGCATATCCTGGACTTTGACTCGGCCGTCAACGTCATGAGCCAGCGCGAGCTCGATATCGAGAGCCGCACCGTGCGCAACTTCGTGACCACGCATCTGCGTCGCGCCCGCACGTCTGCCGATAACAAGCGCGCCACGTTTGCCGAGAACTCCGCATTCGGCGGTGAGCTCAAGGGCTATTTCTTTGGCGAGCGCGAATTCGTGGACCTGTCGCAGCAGATTGCGGAGTTCATCTCCTCGGAGCTTGCCAAGGCCGAAAAGGCCGAGTCTACCGACGTGCTTGTGGCGGACTTTGACGACGATGAGGACGCCCGCTGGTTTGCTGTCATGTTACTTGGGTCCAAGCAGGCCTTTATGCACGAGGTGGGCCGCGAGGAGGGCGAGGTGCGCAACGACATCGCGCGCCACTATGCTATTCTGCCGAATCCTTCCCAAAAGGTGCCGAGCTACGCCATCGTGCGCGCGAGCACCATGGAGATCGGCTACGTGGACAAGAAGCGCAAGATCGCCGGCGAGGACCGCATGCTTATTCCTGACGGCCTGCTGCAGTGCGATACGGGCGTGTCGGGCAAGGAGATTATCGACACCGTGACGCGCGTGGTCGAGGAGGTTGCCGAGGAGCACGGCGCCAATACGGCCGTGGCGCTCGCCAAGGTCAAAGCCGCTGTTGCCGAGAAGGTCGAAGACGACGAGGAACTGCCGCCTTGGGATATCGTCGACGAGGTCTTTGAGGACGAGCCGGTCATCAAAGAGAGCGTTCGTGCGGCATTGACCGAGGAAAAGGTGCCCGAGCGCGTGCCCGTGGAGCGTAAACAGGTCGAGCGTGCGGCCGTGCGCAATCATAAGATTCGAACCGATACGGGTATCGAGATCAGCTTCCCGGCCGAGATGGGCTCGAACTCCGAGTATATCGAGTTCGTCAACGAGCCCAACGGCCTCATCTCCATCGAGCTCAAGAACATCGGAAGCATCGAGAACCGATAGCGCAATAGTTTCTTCCAAAGAGAAATCTGGATTATATTTTGAAGTATACTTTGAAATATAATCCAGATTATTTTTTTGGAGGTACAAATGTCCCCACTTGTTCTGGAAAAGCCGGTGTTTACAAAAGATCAGGTAGTTTCTGCCACCGAAGCGAGCAAGTCCTTATCTGCCGTTCGCAAGCGCGCTAAGCGCGCGCCGCAGTTTATCGCCGATCATAACGATATCGATACCGTGATTATCGACTACGCCGCCTATGAGGAAATGTACGGCGCCCTACAGTACCTTCGCGAACTTGAGCTTGATCGTATTGCGGCAGATCGAATCAAAAACGGACCGCATGAGTTTATTCCGTTTGAAGATACCCTGACTCCTGAGGAGCTCGCGGAGTTCGAATCGATGGACTCCGACGCGATTTCGGATGAGGATCTTTTCGAATGAGCGGGCACTTTGTCGTCGGCTTTTTGAATCGAGACGTCGAGAAGGAATATCAAAAACTAGATGGTTCTCAGCGAAGGCTCGTCCGCATTGCAGTGGCGAAATTAAAGACGCGCGCCGATGAAATCGGAACGCCGCTTCACGGTGAGCTTGCCGGCTGCAAAAAGATTAAATGGAGAAAGGCGGGACTCCGAATGGTATTTCGAATTCGAGAGGACGGAACGGTTGAGATTGCCGAGATCGTTGCAATAGGTCGACGCGACCGTTCAGAGGTCTATAAGACGGCTGCCGATCGTTTGTCGAAGCATCCAGCCATGGTCGAATACGACGGAACCTTGAGATAAAGAAGGCCGAAGCCCTGGTTGGGGCTTCGGCCTTTGTTGTTTTTAGCTTGGTTGCTGACATTGCGCCGCAGGTTGAGCATGCGTCAGCGAAAACGCCCCAGAGCGAGCAAGGTGACGTGAAAGAGGAGGGCATTGACCTTCTGGTCATGCCCGACGATTGAACGTCAGATTGCCGTTCTGGGGCGTTTGCAGCGTCGAGGCGTTACGCGGTTTGGTAAAACCGCGTAACCTTAAAGTTGGCGCAGACCTTCCTCGAGACCGGTCTTGCTGTCGGTCTTCTCGTCGCGCATCTTGATGACGCGGGCGGGAATGCCGGCCACGACGGCGCCGGCGGGGACGTCCTCGACGCACACGGCACCGGCGGCCACGACGGCGCCCTTGCCCACGCGCACGCCCTCCAGGACCACGGCGTTGGCGCCAATCATGACATCGTCCTCGACGATGACGGGCGTGGCGCTGGCGGGCTCCACGACGCCTGCCAGCACGGTGCCGGCGCCGATGTGGCAGTTCTTACCCACGGTGGCGCGACCGCCCAGCACGGCGCCCATATCGATCATGGAACCCTCGCCGATAACGGAGCCGATGTTGATGATGGCGCCCATCATGATGACGGCACGGTCGCCAATCTCGACGCGGTCGCGGATGATCGCGCCCGGCTCGATGCGGGCGTTGATGCCCTTAAGGTCGAGCATGGGCACGGCGGAGTTGCGGCAATCGTTTTCAACGTCGTAGTAATCGATGGAGTCGGCGTTGGCGTCCAGGATGGCCTTAAGCTCATCCCAGTCGCCAAAGACGGTCTTGCCACGACGACCGCCGTAGACATGTGCGTTGCCCCAGGCAACCTTCATGCCCGGCTTCTCGCGCACGTACAGCTTGACGGGCGTCTTTTTGGGCGCGGTGGCGATGTAGTTGATAATCTCCTGTGCATCCATCTCGGCTGCGTTGCTCATTTGCTATCTCTCCTTTGGGTGGATTCGGTTGATACCCGGTTAGGCAAACATGACCTTGTCGAACGTATAGAAGCCGGGTTCGCGGGTGACGAGCTTCTGCGCGGCTGCCAAGGCGCCGTTGACAAAGATCTGACGGCTCGTGGCGCGGTGGGTGAGCGTGACCTCCTCGTCCTGGCCAAAGAAACTAACCTCGTGTACGCCGGCGACGGTGCCGCCGCGCAGCGAGTGCATTCCGATCTCCTTGGGGCCACGCGCGCCGCACATGCCCTCGCGGCCATAGACGGGGTGGTAGCCTGCCTCGGGTTCAGCTTCGACGACGGCGTCGAGCAGTAGCTTGGCGGTGCCGCTCGGGGCGTCGACCTTTTGGTTGTGGTGCGTCTCGACGATCTCGCAGTCAAAGCCGGGCAGCTCGCGTGTGGCCTGGGCCACTAGATGACGCAGGGCTGCGATGCCGATGGAGTAATTGCCCGAGTGCATAACGCGGGTGTTCTGGCCCAGCTCACGCAGGCGGTCCATCTGCTCAGGTGAATAGCCCGTGGTGCCGGAAACGAGTGCGGCGCCCGTGCGCTCGACATAGGCGACGACGGCATCGAAGGTCACGACGTTCGAGAAGTCGATAATCACATCGGCAGCCGGTGCGTTCTCGAGCTCGCTCAAATCGAAGCCAATCTGGGCCACGATATCAAAAACGGGCTGACCGGCGGCGTCGACAATGCCCTCGGCGGTAGTGCGGATGAGCGAGCCCATGCGGCCCGTTCCCATAATGACGGTCTTAATCAAGTAGACCAGCTCCCTTCAGAGCATCGGTAAGTGCGGCTCGCGTGTCGTTGGCCATGGGGCACAGCGGCATGCGGTAGTTTGCCTCGATCATATCCATCTGAGCGAGCGCCTCTTTGACGGGGATGGGGTTGACCTCACTAAAGAGGGCATTGATGAGCGGCTGGCCGGCAATTTGGATATCGCGGGCACGTGCCACGTCACCGTCCAAATAGGCGCGGCACATGTCATGCACGAGCTGCGGCTGAACGTCTGCCCACACGCTGATGGTGCCCGAGGCGCCCAGGCTCATGAGCGGCACGGTGAGGGCATCCTCGCCCGAGTACATGCGGAAATCGTCGGACAGCAGGTGGGCGATCTTGGCCGCGTAGGCGACGTTGCCCGAGGCCTCCTTGATGCCCATGATGTTGGGGTGCGCGGCTAGGCGCTCTACGTTGCGCTCGCTGATACCGCAGCCGCAGCGGCCGGGGATGTTGTACAGGATGCAGGGGATGTCAACGGCATCGGCGACGGTCTTAAAGTGCTGATAGATACCCTCTTCGTTGGACTTGTTGTAGTAGGGGGTAATGAGCAGCAGGCCGTCGGCTCCCAAGCCCTGGTAAGTAAGCGACTTGGTGAGCATGGTCTGCGTGGAGTTGGAGCCTGAGCCGGCGATGACGGGGACGCGTCCTGCAACATGCTTGACCACCGCGGCGACGACGGAGTTGTCCTCGTCATCGGTCATCGTGGCACTCTCACCGGTGGTGCCCAGGGTGAGGATGGCATCGGTGCCATTTTGCAAGTGGAAATCGATAAGGCGCTCGAGCGCGTCAAAGTCGACGCTGCCGTCCTTTTTAAACGGCGTGACGAGGGCGACGATCGAGCCCTCGAGGTTGCGGATATCCATGTTCTTCTCCTTCGCCTCCGCGATCTGGATGCGTTTGTTCCATTGAGCTGCGACTGCCAGGCGCTCGTCTTGGGCGCGACGGCGGGCACTTTCGGCGCGCGACTTGGCCAGCAGCTCGCGGCCGCACGGCAGCACGTCGAGCGTGGCAAAGTAATCGCCCGGGCGCTCGGCGCGGCGGATGAGGTCGGCCGCGCCATCGGGGCGCAGCAGGACCTCGGCGGAGCGCAGACGTCCGTTGTAGTTGTAGCCCATGGAGTAGCCATGCGCACCGGTATCGTGGATTACAAGCAGGTCACCCATGTCGATATGCGGCAGCTTGCGATCGATAGCGAACTTGTCGTTGTTCTCGCATAGGTTGCCCGTGATGTCATAGGTGTTCGTGACGGGCGCTGTGGCCTTGTCGGCGCCGCCCGGCTGACCCATCACCGTAATGTGGTGGTAGGCGCCATACATGGCAGGGCGAATCAAATCGACGGCGCTTGCATCGACACCGATATAGTCCTTGTAGATCTGCTTCTCGTGGATGGCCTTGGTGACCAGGCAGCCGTAGGGGCCCAACATAAAGCGGCCCATCTCGGTGCAGATGGCCACATCGCCCATGCCGGCGGGAACCAGGATCTCGTCGTATGCCGCGTGTACTCCCTCGCCGATGGCGCGAATGTCGTTGGCCTGCTGCTCAGGCAGGTAGGGGATGCCGACGCCGCCGGACAGATTGATGAAGGCGACGTGTGCGCCGATCTCGCGCTCCAGGCGTACGGCAAGCTCAAAGAGGATGCGCGCGAGCTTGGGGTAGTAGTCGTTGGTGACAGTGTTGCTGGCAAGGAATGCGTGGATGCCAAAGTCCTCGGCGCCCTTGGCCTTGAGCATGCGGAAGGCCTCGAAGAGCTGCTCGGTGGTCATGCCATATTTGGAGTCGCCCGGGTTGTCCATGATGCCGTTGGAGAGCTGGAACAGGCCGCCTGGATTAAAGCGGCAGCTGACCGTCTTGGGGATGGGCCCCGCAACGCGCTCAAAGAACTCGATGTGGCTGATGTCGTCAAAGTTGACGATGGCACCCAGCTTGTCGGCGAGCTCAAAGTCGGCAGCCGGCGTGTCGTTGGACGAGAACATGATGTCGTGTCCCGTGATACCCAGCGAACGGGCGATCATGAGCTCGGTATAGCTCGAGCAATCGCAGCCGCAGCCGTATTCGTTGAGAATGGAGATGAGCGCCGGGTTGGGGTTGGCCTTGACGGCAAAGTATTCCTTAAAGCCCGGGTTCCATGCAAAGGCGTCGCGCACTTCTTGCATGTTGCGGCGGATGCCCGCCTCGTCGTATAGATGAAACGGCGTGGGGAACTGCTCGACGATATGCTCGAGTGTCTCTTTGTCCACAAACGGCTGCTTGGCCGCATATGCCTCGTTGGGGGTCAATGCCATGTCCCGTAAACCTCGCTATCCAGACGGCGCCATCTGCGCATCGAATCCGCATAACGTGGACCCAATGTCCGGATAGCGCTCCCGCATTGCTGCAGACAGTCCTGTGGGTGTTTCCCACAGGCCCACCAGGTTGTTCGTGCCCGTAAAACCCAGTTCGGCGGGTTTCGCCTCCCCACGGGGTCAAAGCCTGCCGGCTCGCCCGCGGCTCTTCGTGCCCGCGCCTCTATCAAGTGGTAAAGACCCTATCACGTTGCACTTTACCAAACAAGAGTATTCGTATATAACGTTTAAAAAATGCAGGGATATGCTGGAAACATGTGCGCCACAATCCTGTATCACAATAAGTTGCAACAGATGTGCCTCACGAAGGGATCCTCTATGACCGAGCTCCAAGAACTCCGTCGCTATCGCCGCGATCTCCATCGCATTCCGGAGCTCGATTTCGATCTTCCGCAAACCATTGCCTATATCGAGGGCGTGTTGGCACCGCTCACCTGCGAAGTGACCCATCCGTGCCCCAACTGCGTCTGTGCTTTCTTCGACGCCGGCGTTGATGCCGCGCATGCCACGGCGATTCGCGCCGATATGGATGCGCTGCCCATCGCGGAGGCGACGGGAGCGGCCTTTGCCTCGACCCATCCCGGCAAGATGCACGCTTGCGGACATGACGGACATATGGCCATGGCGCTTGCCGCCGCGACGTATGTCGACCGTACGATTCGCGAACAGCCGGGCGCCATTAGGCGCAACGTTCTCTTTGTGTTCCAGCCGGCCGAGGAAACGACCGGTGGTGCCAAGACGGTATGCGAGAGCGGTGTGTTCGAGCGCTATGGGGCCGACCGCATTTTTGGCTTCCATGTGTGGCCCGATCTGCCCGCCGGCACGTTGGCGAGCTGCCCCGGTCCGCTGCTAGCGCGTTCGAGCGAGACGCATGTGCACATTCACGGGACGAGCATCCATATCGCCAAGACCTACGGCGTTCCCGTTGGCGAATCGCACGATGCGGCATTGGCGGCTGCCAAGTTCTTGGTTTCCGAGCGCGAACTCATGGACAAGCTGGGTGCCGACGAGCCCTGCATTGGTAAGTTCGGCTTGCTGCAGGCCGGTACCGTCTGCAATGCGGTGGCAGGGGAGGCCCATGTTGCCGGCAGCCTGCGTGTGTTTACGGACGACATGTTCGACCGTGCGCGCGAGGGCGTACGCCGTGTACTCGACGAGGCGTGCACCGCAACGGGCTGCACGTATGATCTCGACTTTGCCGAGGGCTATCCACCGGTCGATAACGACCCCGAGCTGTTTGCCAACATCACGCCTGCCTTGCCCGGGCTGCAGCTTGTAGAGGAGCCGCTGTTAATTGCCGAGGACTTTGCTTTCTATCAGCGCCATCTGCCGGGCGTGTTCTTCTTGCTGGGCACGGGTATGCCAGAGGACCAAGACAACCCGAGTGATTCGGATGGCTGCCCCGCCTATGCCACAAGCGCTCTGCATACCGATAGCATGCTCTTCGACGAGGAAATCCTACTCAAAGGCCTCGATGTCTACAAACGATTACTTTCGCTTGACTAAGGCGTGAAGGACTATTTGTTCTAGAAAACACGAACAAACGTACGATATAATAGAGATGTAAGTCTATAGAAACGTTTGACGTTACTAACGTAAGGCGATACTATGATTGCATCGTATAAAGATGAGGATACCGAACGCTTTGCCATGGGTGTGCGGGTCAGGAGGTTCGTGCCCTTTGAGCGTGTTGCGTTGAGGAAGATTCGCCAACTGCAGGTTTGTGCTTCGCTTGATGATCTTCGCGTTCCGCCGGGCAATCGCCTGGAAGCTTTGAAGGGCGATCGTGCCGGTCAATATAGCATCCGTGTTAACGAGCGCTATCGGGTCTGTTTTGAGTGGAGACAGGAGATGGCTTGGAATGTCGAAATCGTCGATTATCACAAGTGATGAGACTTCGGCCGATTTGCTGTCGCCGGTGACTCCCGGTGAGCTTCTCAAAGAGGAGTTTCTTGTTCCCATGGGCATTTCTCAATATCGCCTTGCGAAAGAGACCGGGATTCCGGCTCAGCGTATCGGGCAGATTGTCTTGGGAAAACGTCGCGTGACGGCCGACACCGACCTTCGCCTTTGTCGCTATTTTGGCCTGACGGATGGTTATTGGCTGCGCGCTCAGGTGGCGTTTGACCTTGAGGCCGAGAAAAGGCGGATCGAACCGGAACTGGATAAGATCGTTCCTGTCCAGCAGGTTATCGCATTGTAGTGTTCAAAGATGTTGAGGTTGAAGTGACGATGGAACGACGCCGACAGTCTGCCGTGTATAGTCCTGGTGGGTGTGGGTGTGGCTTGCTACTGCTCCCGGTTATTGCTGTGAGCGTTGGCGTGATGTTTGCGCTTGCTGGGCTTGCCGCGGCGGCGCTCGTGCTGTTTATCACTGCCATCGGCGTGACGATTTGGCTCTGCCGCAATCGCGAGCAACGCCGTGCCGACGGTAAAACCAATGTCGGCTGGGTCGTCTTCCTGATCATTGCGTACCCGCTGAGTGTCAGCTACCTGGTGTTCTTTGCCCTGTTGATGATCAGTGCCTTTACCGGGAAATCCGTCACGGTGGGTTGATGCGCTGCCAGCAGACGGTCGCGCAAAGTGCGTTTGCTCGGCGTTTGGATAACTGCATTGGCCGTTTACTGCAGCCTTAGCTCTCAGCTAATGAATTCAAGTTCAATCCTTTCTACGATGTGCTGTGTGCCGGCGCGGTAGCCGGATCGTAGGAAGGATGAATAATGGCAAAAGAGGGAAAGAAGCCGATCGGCAAGATTGTCCTAGGCGTCATCGTGGTGCTGGTTATCGTCGGTGCCGTGGGCTCTATGGGTGGCAATTCAACCGATTCGTCTGCGAGCGATTCGGCAAAACCTGCCGAGGCGACACAGCAGGCTGAGGAGCAAAAAGAACCGCAAGAACCGTATACCATTGCTGATGAGGCTGAAGACACCTCCAATTAGTTTGCCTATAAGATCACGGGCACGCTGACCAATAACACGGACAAGGAAAAGAGCTACATTCAGATTGAGTATGTTCTGTATGATGCCGATGGCAACCAGGTTGGAACGGCTCTTGCAAACACCAATCATCTGAAGGCGGGCGGCTCCTGGAAGTTCGAGGCGCTGGGTACAGTGTCTCCCGACCAGGTTGCTAGCTGGGAGCGTTCGGACGTAAGTGGTTTCTAGCATGTTGCATGCACTGGGGGAGGTGAAGTCGTATGCCCGATAAAAAGCTGACTGACGAGTTGCTCAATGAGCTTCTCGACGCGCCAAACATCGATGGCTATATCAAAGAACACGACTTTGCCGCCCCGTCGCTTTCGAACTACCTGAAGCAGCTACTGCAGGAAAAGGGCTTGGAGCGCTCGCGCGTGGTTCGTATGGCCGATCTCAATGAGACCTTTGGCTATCAGATCTTTACCGGTGCGCGGCATCCGAGCCGCAATAAGGTGCTGCAGATTGCCTTTGCGATGGTGCTGACGCTCAAAGAAACCAACCGTGCGCTGACGGCTGCCGGGGTAAGCGTCCTTAACTGCAAGGACCGCCGCGATGCGATTATCATTTTTTGCATCGATCGCGGGTGCAGCCTCCAAAAGGTCAACGAGGAGCTGTATCGCTTTGGCGAGGAGACGGTGAGTTAGCGGCTGATATCTGAGCCGGCGGAGCTGCCGAACAACGATGCAAACGAACGGGGCGCGGATGCCATGGGGTGTCTGCGCCCTGCGCTATGATGGAGGCTATGGATACTCAGACCCCAACATATTCCGATGACGAGCTGACCGCAGCGCTTGCCGAGCACCTGGCGTCGCTCGATTGCGACGACAGCTATCGCGTGGAGCGTGTACTTAAGCGCTCGACCGTTGAAACAACCGAGCTCGTGTACTTTGAAGGAACCGGCGGTGGCTCGCTCGGCCCCTTTGTCCGTAAACGCATCGATGCTTCGGCTCAAATCGGCGGGGCATACGAGCGTCTGTTTGCCGTTCAGCGGGCAGGCAGGCGTTTTGAGCACCTGCCCAGAATCGTCGATTGTCGTCGTGTGGGCGACGAGCTCAACGTGGTTATGGAATACATCGAAGGGGAGACGCTCGGGGCGCTGGTGGACCGTCTGGGAGCCACCCCCGATTATGCGCGTGAATTGTATCCTGTCCTTTGCGACGCCGTGGGCGAGCTCCATGCCGGTTTTGCAATGGCGGGGGAGACGTCGGCGCCGGTGATCCATCGTGACCTCAAGCCGTCGAATATCATCGTGACAGGTGCCAACTATACGCCTGATGACGGCCTGACGTTTTCATCGCTGGTGATTATCGACCTGGGGATCGCGCGCGTATGGCACGATGGCGCCGATGCCGACACCGTCAAGTTTGGCACGCGACCCTATGCGCCGCCCGAGCAGTATGGGTTTGGGCAGACGAGCGTGCGAAGCGACGTCTACGCACTTGGCGCCCTGTTGTTCTTCTGCTTGACGGGAGTCGACCCTAAACCAGGGCTCGACATGCGCGAGCAATGCGAGGCGCGTGGCATTCCCACTCCACTTGCCGATGCCGTCTGCATGTCGATGGCGCTCGACCCGGCCAAGCGTTTTGCGAGTGCGGAGGCATTGGGACGGGCGACGCGCGCGGCATACGACCTGAGTCGCCCCGTGCGGCCCCCTGCGCCTGCGCCTGTCCGTAATCCGGCATCGGAGACGGAGCTGACGCCCCAAGGGCTCCAGAACCCCGCAGGGCCTCCTGGCCTTGCCGCCTCCGCTGCATGCGGTCTGCTCTCTCGCGTTCCGGAGTCTCTGGGGCGCATTTGGAATACGCTCGTCTGCTTCTCGCTGCTTGTGTTCTTTGCCGGAAGTCACTTTGCCGTCTTTCACCCCACGGGAGCAAACCAAAGCTACCCGACGTGGCTTCTCGTAATCGAGTATTTTTTCTTTGTCGATGGCCTTATGGTGCTTATGCATTTTGCGCTGCTCGATAAGCGCCGTCTTCGTCGGCGATTCGCACTGCTCGACAGCTATCGCGGCAAGAAACTCGCGAAACTCTGGCTCAAGGCATTGGGTGTGCTGCTCCTATGCATGATCGTCATAGTCGCGGTTGCCAATGCGACTGGCGTCGTCGATACCTCCGCTACCTAAAAGAAAAGGGCCCCATTGGGGCCCTTTGCAGTTGCACTTAGATGCGGTTCATCTGAGCGGCGACTTTGTTGTACCAGTCCTGCCACGTGGGCGGGCAGTACTTTTTGGCCGCTGCCGGGGTAAGGGTGGAGCCGTAATTGGCGCCCAGATAGGCAACGTGAGCGGAGATGCCCTCGCTCCAGCTGCCAAAGCTGCGCCAACCGCCGCCACGGGCGCTCCAGCCCCAGGCGTTGTAAGAATTGGCGCAATAAGCACCCTTGGTGCTCTCGATGCAGGCGATGGCGGGGGACCAACGGGGGTCGACACCGGTATTCCAAGCGGCGACGGCAAAGTTATAGCCCTGGCCTGCCATGGGGGAGCCGGCGAGATAATTGTCGATGCGGCTCGTCCACTCATTGATGAACGAATCGTAATCGGAGCTACCGGTATTGGCGTTGTTCACCGTGGTGTCGATGGTGGTGTTGGTGTTGGTGGCCTGGCTGCTGGAATTGCTGCCGCTTACGCCCTCGCCCGAGAGCTTCTCGGCGGCAGCGGCCTTATCGGCCTCAAGCTTGGCAAGCTCGGCGGCATTTTCCTGCTCGGCTTTTGCCTGTGCCTCGCTGCGGAGCTGCTGGGCCTGAGCTAATGCATCCTCGGCGTTTTTCTGCTCTGCCTCAAGCTGAGACTTGGCCTGCTGGAGCTCAGCCTTGTTCTGCTCGAGTTCGGTTTGCATGTTATTGAGCTGTTCGATCTCGTCGACGCTCGAGCTCGTGATCTGGTTGGTGTATTTGCAGGTCGTAATGAACTCACCCAGGCTCTGCGCGTTGACCAGGAAGCTCACGATGGGGTTGGTGCCCTTCTGATACTTGTACAGATCGCGCATGGCAGAGCTTGCCTTGGCCTGCTGCTCGGGAAGCTTAGCCTCGATTTCCTCGATGCTTGCCTCATTGGAGTCAATCTGCTTTTGCAGGTCATCGAGTTTGGTGCGGGCGTCGTTGTAGGCGCTCGTGGCGGCTTCGATCTTCTGCTGGGCTGCGGAAAGCTGGTCCTGCGTTGCCTGCGAGGCGGCATACGCCGCAACGGGGGAGAGCATCGGCGTGGCCGTCAGCGCAACGGCGAGCGCGGCGCTCGTGATGATGCGAGCCGGCTTCGACGCAATGAGCGCTGCGGTGCGATGATTCGAATGCTGCATCCAGTCCCTCTGCAATCAATCGTAGGTTATGGTTCGAACGGTATTTTACTACTGCTTTCGACCTCAACTTGAACCTTAAAGGTTCCAAAGGGTCAAGTTGAACTTGAGGCTTTGGCTTTGACCTGCAGTTATGATGAATTGTTGAGAAACCATAGAGTTCAACTTTAACGTTACAGAGCCCTGTTTGAGAGGTGTTTTGGGCTGTAAAAGCTATCTCAACGTGGGGTTTTACAACTACAGCGTGCCCTCCTGACGAGCCCACTCAATCTCTTCGAGGGCCTCGGCAGGGGTGAACGAGCAAGTGCCGTCGCCGAGCTTGACCACCTGGATGTCGTCGCCGGTATGGACCTCTCCGCCCTTTAGTACCACGCCAAAAATGCCCTCGTGGGGAAAGATGCAGTCGCCAGCGAGATAGTAGATAGCACAGCGTGTGTGGCAGACCTTGCCGATTTGGCTGATTTCGACAAGCACCTCGCTGCCAAGCTTGAGCTGCGTGCCCAAGGGGAGCGAGAGTAGATTGATGCCCTGGGTAGTGAAGTTTTCTCCAAAGTCACCCTCGCGCACATCGAGTCCGCGAGCCTGCGCCGTCTGGATGGACTCCGCGGCCAAAAAGGAAACCTGACGGTGCCAATGCCCGGCGTGTGCGTCGGAGGCGAGGCCAAATTGCTCTATAACGGTGTCGTGTCCATCGGCGACAGGCGACTTGCGTGTGCCCTTGTGCGCCGACGTGTTGATCGAGACGATGCAGGTGGGCCTGTCGTAGGCGTCGTTTGCCGTGCACAGGGGAGCGGTCGCTTTCGCACGTTCCACCAGCTCGCGCTTCGCAGCATTGAGGATGGGATTATCGGTCAGATGGTCTTGGGGCACGTGTGCGCCTTTCGCTCGAGGATGTCAATACGCTGAATCCTACAACAATGGTAGGTTCATTGCCCATTGTCATACAACGGTGAGCGCCGTCTTCGTGCTGGCCTTCGTGCTGGACGATTACGTCGATTGCCATAGATACGGTGGAGCTTTGGGCGCCGGCGGCTTGGCACGCTAGAATAAATCAGTTGCGCAAAGACCGCCCATTGTGTGGGCAGTTCATGATAGGAAGTTTCCATGGCATTGCAATTTACAGAGCGCGAGTTCATTCCCGTGCTGCTCGGTGGCGACATCAACGCCTATTCGGTGGCGCGCGCCTTCTACGAGGAGTACCAGGTCAAGAGTCTGGTCTTTGGCAAGTATCAGACGGGTCCCGCGTACCGCAGCCAGATTATCGACTACACGCCCAACGTGGATATCGACACCATGCCCGTGATGCTCAAAACCGTCAACGGCATTGCCCAAGCGCATGCCGACAAGACGATTGTCCTTGTGGGCTGTGGCGACAACTATGTTGCCCTCGTGGCTCAGGCCAAGGATGCCCATGAGCTGGCGGACAACATCGTCGCTCCCTACGCGCCCTACAACATGCTCGAGCAGTGCCAGAAGAAGGAGATCTTCTACGAGCTGTGCGAGAAGCATGGCGTGCCCTATCCGCACACGTTTACCTTTACCAAGGCGATGCTCAATGCCCAGGGTGAGGCGCCTGCCGAAGTGCTCGACCAGATCGATTTTCCTTACCCGATGATTCTGAAGCCTTCTGACGGCATCATGTGGTGGCAGCACGAGTTCGAGGGCCAGAAAAAGGCCTATGAGATTGCCGACCGTGCCGAGCTGGAACAGGTCATTCGCGACTCGTATGCCAGTGGCTACACCGACGACCTGATCTTACAGGACCGCGTGCCCGGTAACGACGAGTACATGCGCGTGCTCACCAGCTATTCCGACCGCAACGGCAAGGTGCGCATGATGTGCCTGGGTCACGTACTGCTCGAGGAGCATCAGCCCCACGGTGTCGGTAACCATGCCTGTATCATCACCGAGCCCAATGACGAGCTCATGGGCGGCGTGCGCAAGTTGCTCGAGGACCTTCACTTTGTGGGCTATTCCAACTTTGACGTTAAGTACGACGAGCGCGACGGCTCGTTTAAGTTCTTCGATTTCAACACGCGTCAGGGCCGCAGCAACTACTACGTCACCAACAGTGGCTTTAACGTTGCCAAGTATGTGGTGGACGAGTATGTGTTCGACCGCCCGTTTGAGCCGGAGTTTGTGACGGCGCAGGACGAGGCGCTGTGGATGGTCGTTCCCATGGGCGTCGTCGACAAGTACGTCAAGGATCCCGAGTTGCGCGCGAAGGTGCATCGCCTGGACAAGGAGGGCAAGGGCGCCGACCCTTCGTTTATGAAGGGCGACTTTGTCTTTAACCGCTGGCTGCGCATGTGGCACACCAAGCTGCGCCACTTTAAGCTGTTCAAGACGTATTACAAGTAGATGAGTGCGGCGCCCGTCCGGTTTGCATCGGGCGGGCGCGGGTATGATACGCGCAATTGCGCAAGCGTCACCAAGGAGGCGGCGATGGAAAAGCTGGGAGTTATCGGCGGCATGGGCGCCGAGGCCACGTCGTATTACTACGACCAGGTGGTGCGTCATACGGCTGCTGCCTGCGATCAGGAACATATCGACATGGTGGTACTCTCCAAGTCGACCATGCCCGACCGCACGCTGGCCATTAAGACCGGCGAGCATGCCAAGCTGCTGGCGACCATGAAAGAGTGCGCCCAGGCACTCGAGTCGCTGGGCTGTGCGCACATTGCCATTCCCTGCAACACGTCACACTACTTCTACGACCAGATCCAGTCGTTTACCACAGTGCCGATTATCCACATGCCGCGTGAGTCGGTGCGCTATGCCCTTGCGGGTGCGGTGATGGGGGAGTGCGAGTTCGACCCCAACCTGAGCATGCCGGCCGAGCCGGTGCACAAGATCGGCATTATGGGCACCGACGGAACCGTGGGCGCGGGCGTCTACGGCCGCGAATGTAAGGCTGCGGGTGTTGAGGTCGTCTATCCCAGCGAGAAACGTCAGAACGATGTGATGTCGCTTATCTACGATGATGTGAAGGCCGGACGTGAGCCCGATATGGATAAGTTCGACCGCGTGATGTGGGAGTTCGCCCGTAGCGGCTGCGACCGCGTCATCCTGGCCTGCACGGAGCTCTCGGTGCTGCAGAAATACCGCGAGATGCCCGAGATCACCCTCGACGCCATGGACGTCTTGGTGCGCGAATCCGTCATCCGCAGCGGCGCCCCCTACCGCCAATAGCCCTCGATCTGCCAAAAAGGGACAGGTTTATTTTTGGTAGGTATTATCTGGGGAAACAGTAAAGGCCTCGGCTCGTTTGGTGCGAGCCGAGGCCTTTTGCGTTGGGTGGTTGCTGTCGGTGGTGAACTAGAACAGGAAGCCGATGGCGATGAGGGCGATGCTGACGATGAGCACGGCGATGTCCAGACCCTTGATGGGATAGCGCTTGTACGAGCTGGCGCGTGTGCGCAGATAGAAGCCGCGCTGTTCTGCCGCCAAGGCTGTGGCATCGGTCTTGCCCACGCTCGAGATGAGCAGTGGCACGCACAGTGGCAGCATGAGCTTAAGCTTCTTGATGGGGTTCTTGGTATCGTACTCGACGCCGCGTGCGGTCTGCGCCTCCATGATGGCATTCATCTCCTGACCAAACACCGGTACAAAGCGCAGCGCCGTGGTAAAGGTGAAGGCATAGCGATACGGCACATGCAGCACCTCGACGCAGGCGTTGGCAAGGTCGTTGAGCTTGGTCACCATGAGCATGAGGATGAGTGGTAACGCCACACCCAGCAGGCGCAGGCAGGCCTTCGATCCTGTGATGAGGCCCGTGTCGGTGATAAAACCCCACACCACGTTGCCATCGCGCATAAAGGCCAGCTGGAGCATCAGCATGATAAGCGCGAGCGGAATCAGCAACTTGAGCAGCGAGAACAGACGGTCGACGACGCCGGCATAGGCACCCAGCGCAAGGGTGAGTGCCAAAAAGCCCAGCAGCGCCACGTAGGTGTCGGACAAAAAGATGCCGACGATGATGGCGGCGGCGAGGCCCAGTTTGACGACGGGATTCAGGCGATGCAGCAGCGTATCGCCCGGCATGTAGTCGATGACGTTAACCACGGTGGACCATCTCCTTGGTAATTCGAACGACATCGGTGACCTCGCTCACCTGCGCAAAAGCGGGCGAGACGGAAGATGCCAGACGGCGCGAGAGTTCGATGACCTGGGGCGGCTCAACGTAGGCATGCTGCATGAGTTCGATGTTCGAGAACAGCTCGTGCGTGCGGCCGCGATCGAGGATGCGGCCGTCGGCCATTACTACGATGCGCTCGGCAAAGTCGGAGACGACTTCCATGTCGTGGCAGACCATGATTACGGCGCAGCCACGCTCGGCCATGGTACGCACCGTTTCCATGACGGTCATGCACTCGCGGTAATCAAGGCCGCTCGTGGGCTCGTCGAGCACCACGATTTTGGGCTCTACGACCATGACGGAGGCGAGTGCCACCATTTGTCGCTGGCCGCGCGAAAGCGAGAAAGGCGCCTCGTCGGCCGGCAAGCCAAAGCGGTCGATGACGAGTTGGGCACGACGCAGAGCCTCGGCGCGGTCCATGCCGCCAAGCTCCAAGCCAAAGGCGACCTCGTCGAGCACGGTGTCCTTGCAGATTTGACGGTCAGGGTTTTGGAAGAGGGTTGCGACCTCGCGGGCAATGCGGCTCGTGGGGACGGTTGCGGTATCCAGTCCCGTGACGCGCACGCTGCCCGAGGCGGGCTTGAGCAGACCCGTGAGCAGCTTGGTGAGCGTGGTCTTGCCGGCACCGTTTTGGCCGACGATGCCCACGAGCTCGCCAGGATAGAGCGTCAGGCTAAGGTCGTGTACGGCGGCTCCGCCATTGGGATAGGCAAACTCAACATGGTCGAAGGTGAGTACGGGTTCGGCGTCCTTGGCATGAGGGCGCAACGACGGTGCATGCGGGGAACCGGCGGGCGCTTGGGCGTCGCTGGCAGCATGTGCGGGGTCGACGATGCCCGAAATCAGGCGCTCGGCCTCATCGACATCCAAACAGGGGGTGCCGCTTGCCAGGCCGTCGGCCTCGAGACTATTGAAGATACGCGTTACGCGGGGACAGTCGACGCCAATAGTACGAAGCTCATCGGTGTGCGCGAAGACCTCATGCGGCTCGCCCTGCAGCGCGATTTCGCCATGGTTGAGCACGAGCACGCGGTTGCAATACTCCGAGAGCAGGGCGACCTTTTGTTCAACGACCACGATGGTGATGCCAAGTGTGCGGTTTGCCTCGCGCAGGGTCTCGAAGACCAGTGTGGAGCTGGCGGGGTCGAGTGCTGCGGTGGGCTCGTCGAGTACCAGTACGCGGGGGCGCATGGGGAGGATGGCGGCGATGGCCACCTTTTGCTTCTGTCCGCCCGAGAGGGTGGCGATCTCGCGGTCGCGCAGGTCGCTGATACCGACGGTCTCGAGCGTCTCGTTTACACGCTGCTCGATCTGGTCGTGAGGGACGCCAAAGTTCTCCAGGCCAAAAAGCATCTCGTCCTCGACGACCGAGGCGACCATCTGCGTGTCTATGTCCTGCAACACGCTTCCGACGATCTGTGACACATCGGTGAGCGAGACCTCGCAGGTGTCGTGGCCGTCAACCACGACGGAGCCAAAGAACGTGCCGGTGTAGTGGTGGGGCACAGCGCCCGACAGGCAGGCGGCAAGCGTGGACTTGCCGGCGCCCGAGGGCCCGATGATGCCGATGAAATCTCCCTTGTTCACGTCGAGCGAGATGTGCTTAAGCGCCTGCTCGGTCTGCGTACCATAGGAGAACGAGACATCGTCGACGTTGATGATCGTTTTCATGGATACCTTTCATGGTCATTGGGGACGTTCTTAAATGACGAGTCGTTTAAGAACGTCCCCAAATGCTAGCTGTTTGGGACAGTCTTTGGTGATGGGGCCGCTAACGCGCGGCCCGTCCATCATATCAGGCTAATTGTTGAGCACCTTGCGCAGGGGGAAGAAGAGAGCCTGGACCACGACGGCGTTGAAGATGGCGGTGCCGAGCACGATGGGCACCTTGGCGAGCGCGGTGGGCAGCGCGGTACCCATGATGACGGTGCCCAGGACGGCGAAGAGGGCACCCGAGACCAGGGTGGTGAGCAGGCCGGCGATGAAGGGGTTGACCTTGTTGCCGCCGATGTTGGACTTGACGAGCGCCGCCATCGTCAGCGCGCCAGCAAGCTCGGTCACAAAGTTGAGGCCGGGGATTGACGTGGTGATCTGGATGACGGCGGCTGACAGGATGCCAAAGATGGCTGCCTGGGCAAAGCTCGCCTGCGTGAGTGCGATGGCCAGGGCGTAGGCGGCAATGATGAACTGCGGCTTGATACCCGTTGCGGCAAGCGCGTTGCCCACGGTCATGTTGAGGATAAAGCCGGCGGCAAGGAGGACGGCGAGCAGGACGAGCGAGGTGATATCGAGGATGCCTTTGTCGGAAGCGGCGTTGGCAGAAATAGTACGAGCCTGAGTGTCGGTGGCCATGATGTTCTCCTTAAGGTGGGATTTGAGATAAGAGTGTCCTAGACCCCCACGAAAGGGGTTAAATCGAAAAGGGGATTAATTTTGAATAATGAAGCATGGAGACGGCTTTACGAGGGCCCCAGGTTGGCGCGAAAGAGGAGCGAAGCGTACTTGGGCACGCGAGCGACGAATGAACGCCAAGATGGGGTGGCTCGTAAAGCCGAGCGGGTTAGTTGAGCCTAAGGGCCTTCTGGATGGGCAAGTAGAGGGCACCGACCAGAATGGCGTTAAAGACGGCGGTCATGGCGACGACAGGCAGCATGGCGGCAGCGAGCTCGCCCACCACGCCGAGCATGGCCATCTTGATAGCCATGAAGATGACGCCCGAGACAAAGGTGGTCACGAAGGTGGCGACAATGGCGACGACAGGCTTAACTTGGCCGTTCTTGCCGGCAGCGTTGACGATGGCGGCCATAAGCATGGCGGCGATGCCCTCGGCGGCAAAATCGATGAACGGCGAGGTGGTGGTGATCTGGATCACGGCGGCAGAGATGAGGCCGATGATGAGCGCCTGACCGATGTTGGGGCGCACGACCAAGATGGTGAGGCAGAAGGCCGAGATGATGAACTCGGGGCTGATCATGCCGCCCGAGATGCCCGAGATGGCCTTACCGACGGTGAAGTTGAGGATAAAGCCGGCGGCAAGCAGGATGGCGAGTAGGACGAGGGCGCGGACATCGAGTTTGCCGCGGTCGGCGGTCTGGACGGTGCGGGGCTGGGTGGCGGTGGTGTTCTGAGACATGGTGAAAATCCTTTCGGAATGGGAGTGCAAGAGAAAAGCGGAGGCGCGTGATGCGAATGCGATCGGGCTCGAGATAGAAAAAGGCCCCCGGTCGAAACCGGAGGCCTTCCAATCACCTAGAGCGCAAAAACAGGCGTGAGGGACTCACTGTCGACCGATCGTATTCGCATCACGCCACCACCAGTTGTTGAGAGACGTCATCGTGTTCTTCATGTCGGTGGCTCCTTTCGTGATGCCATGGCGCGGTCGCACCTAGTTGCTGTTGCGCTGCACTATAGCACAGCGAAGTGTGTGCGGGGAAATCTTTTTTGAAAAGATTTCAGGCGGGTTTCCCGCCGGTCAAAAAGGCGGGCGGGACGAACCGTGCCATCCCGCCCGCACCAGCGAGGGGCTACTCCTTATTGCGGCGATAGAGGAAGTAGCCGCCTGCGAAGATAACGGCAACACCGGCGACGGCGAATGCAGCCACCATACGGCCATCAAAACGATCACCGGTGGTGGGCAGGCCGCCCTTGGTGTTCGTCTTGTTGGTGGTTACCGTGGTCGTGGTATCCGACTTACCAGGCTTCTCGGGCTTGGTGGCGGGCTGCTCGGGCTTAGTGGGCTGCTCAGACTGCTCGGGGGTGCTGGGCTGTTCGGGCTTACCGGGCTGCTCGGGAGTGCCGGGCTGATCCGGGGTGACCGGGTCGGTGGCAAGGGCGTCCTGGGCGTAGGTGATGGACTCCTTGAGGCCCTTGGTCTCGGTGTTCAGGTCGCTCGGGGTGAAGCGCTCGTCAAAGTTTCCGGCCTTCTGATAAGCGCGCATCTCCTGGAGCAGGGCCTTGCACTTCTTGTAGGTGTTCTCGGTGGCAGCCTTGCCTGCCTTGTTGGCCAGAGCGGTGCGACCCTCGGTGGTCGTCTCGGCCAGCATAGCGGCGTCAACTTCCTTGTTCTGCTCGATGAGCTCGTTCTGGAGCGCGTCGAGGTAGGTGCGGACACTGGTACCAAGGGTGTCAGGGTTCTCAAAGCAGAGCGAGCTGATGTCCATGAGGACGTAGTTAATGGAGTTCTCGGGCTCCTCGTTGTACACGACGTCTTTCGCATTGCAGTGGTCGAAGGAGACGGTCTGATCGCTGAAGTAGGGGCTAACTTCAGTTATCAGAGCGGAGTACAGCGGGATGGCGACAGAGTACGCGGCACGGGAGAGCATTTCCCACTGGATGGTAGCGACTTCGGGATCATACCCGCGACGAATCTGGAAGAGATTGATCTCGGTGTTGCGCTCGCTGCCGATGCAATAAACGCCATCAGTGTTCGCGTTGAGACCAGGGACGTTCTCTCCGCGGTTGCCGAAGGCACGAATCAGCTCAAAGGTGCTCCAACCAGACTTGCCAGGCTTGAAGAACAGAGGCTGGATTTCGCTGACCATAGCTCCCTTTTGGACGGGTTTTCCATCCTTATCGGTGATAGTTTTATTTTCGTAATCCGTGCCTTCGGTCAGCTGGCTAGCAAAATAATGGCGGCCTTGCACATAGCGGGACCATTGGTTAACGCCAGAATCGGCGAGGCTTTCGCCATACGTTTGGGCGACATCGAATTTACCGTCAGCGGAGTATTTGGCGAAACCCTTCTCCACGGGCATGGACTCGATGTCCTTGGAGTGCAGGCAGTTCTCAGTATCGTTCAGGTCGACATCGTAGTTGAGGCTGCCGATGTTGGGGTTGAGTGAGGCGACGTCGTCGGCCAGCTTCATGGCAATCCATTGATGGGCAGAAAGCGTGGCGAACAGCCAGGTCTCGTTGTTGTCGGCGATAATGATCTGGTCGTTAGTGCAAGTGCCCTGCTCGTCGATCAGGCTGCCGAGGAGCTCGACGCCCTCGCGGGCATTGGCGCTCTGGCCCAGGATGACGCTGCCGTAGCTGTACTCGCCGATGCCGGTAGCCTCATCGATTGGGTCTGCTGCTTTGGCATCCTCGTTATAGGAGGTGCTCAGCGTAGCGGAGCAAGAGACACCCTTCTCGTTGATACCGGCTTCGGAGTAGGCGTCGGTGTGGCCCTCCCAATTGGAGGGATGGTCACGTACGTAGCTGTAGCGATATGTAGGCTTATTCGAAGTGTATTCGAAAGCAGACTCATTCGAGCTGTACGTAAAGCCGGCTTCGTGGGCGGGTTCGATGCCATAGTGCTTGAGATAGCGCTTGCCAAAGTCCTCGGCACGGCCATAGTACGTGTTGCCGTCGGCCGTTAGATCTTTGCCCATGTACATCTGCGTGCAGGCGAGCGCAGAGGTCGGCATGGACATGATGGTTGCAGCTCCAAAGGCGAGGCCTATGCCCAGCTTTTTGAGTGCGTTGACGGGGTGAGTTTTCCTCATAATCCCTCCCAGCGTGCGAAAGCCCTCTGTCGCCAGAGGGCTTCAGCCAATAAAGACACTCCCTTAGCGTAACGAATCGGAAACAATATTCATCTATGAAAAATACTTACTCGATAAGCGTAATGAAATATACGATGAGCGGTTAATTATACTCAGTCTGTAGCTTTAGCCAAATAAAGACGCCCTGCAATTACTGCATCTGGATAAAGCGTCCGGAAATACCGAAATGAAAAATCCCCCGCTGTTTGGCAAATGCATAAACAGCGGGGGAGATGATAATCGGATGAATATCATACCAATGTGGAATTACTTCTTCCGGCGGTGGATCACGTTAATCGCATAGCCGACGAGCATGGCCAGGACGATGACGATAAAACCGAGCAGGGGATTGTCGTTCATAGGGTCCTCCTATTTTCCGAGCGGGGAGAATTCGTCGACGATGAGGTCGAGGCATTGCGGAAGCGCGCGGGCTCCAAAGACGCCCGAATTGCTGGAGATAATCTCGCCATCGAACTGCATGCCCAGTGACGGGGTGCAGGTGATCTTGGCTTCCTTGGTTTGGATGATCTTGAACTGCGGGCGGCCGAGTACCTTGCCGGCGGGGTCGAGTGCGGCGGTGATCACAGTCGGTAGAAGCTGCACGGTTTTTACGGGTTCGATGACCGCAATATCGACCATGCCATCGTTCATGCGGCAGTCGGGGAACAGGTTGATGTCGTTTTGGATGACCGAGGTGTTGCCGGCCATGCAGCAGATGCCGTCGAGCTCCTCGACAATGCCGTCATGCTCAATCGTAAAGTGCGCTACCGTAGGATTGGGCGTGGCGAGCGCAGAGAGGAAGTAGGCGATCTCGCCGATGTCGTTTTTGGTGGGAGCGGCCTTCATCATGATCTCGGCGTCGAAGCCCGAGCCGGCGATGATGATAAAACCGTGGCGCTTCTCGTTGCCGTTCTCGTCGAGCCAAAAGAGCTCGCCCATGTCCACTTTGACCGTGCGACCGGCGCGGCAAGCCTTGGCAAGCGCCGCTGCCTCGGGGGCATTACCGATGTTGTTAAAGAACAGGCAGGCTGTGCCGGAGGGGAAGACGAGCGTGGGGACACCGCACCCGCGCATCTGGTCGAGCACGTTGGAGACGGTGCCGTCGCCGCCCGAAACGACCACGCGATCAAACTCGCGCACGTCTGCCACGGCGTCCTCGGGCTCCATGCCATCGCCGATAAAGCGCATCACGACCTCGTCGCCGCCCTGCGCGAGGGCGTGCGTGAATGCGAAGATTTCATCTGAGCTGGGGCCCGATGCCGGGTTGTGGATGATAAGGCAGCGCATACTTACGTTCCCGTTCTGTGACTAACCGAGTATAGTTGTAAGGCAATGCCGATATCCTACCCGTGTTTTTCGGGCCTAACCTTATTCGATGGGTTGATATGTACATTTCCACACATCAGGCTCTACTCGACTTTTGCCAGCGCGCCCGTGAGTTCGACGCGATTGCCGTCGATACCGAGTTTTTGCGCGAGCGCACATTCCATCCGCGTCTGTGCTTGGTTCAGATTGCCACCCCTGCCGAGAGTGTAGCGGTCGATCCCCTGGTAATCGACGACCTATCGCCGCTGGCCGAGCTTATGGCCGACGAGAGCGTGACCAAGGTCTTCCACGCCTGCTCGCAGGATATGGAGGTCATGCTCCATACCGTAGGCGTGCTGCCGCGTCCGATTTTTGACACGCAGGTGGCCGCCGCCTTTTTGGGCGAGCGTCAGCAGATTTCCTACGGCGCGCTCGTGCAGACGTTTTGCGGCGTCTCATTGCCCAAGACCGAGTCACTGACCGACTGGTCGCGTCGCCCGCTGACCGATAAGCAGATTGAGTACGCGATCGATGACGTCAAGTATCTGATCGTCGCCTATACCGAGATGATGAGCCGCCTGCGCGAGCTGGGCCGCGTGGACTGGGTGCTCGACGAGCTGCGCCCGCTGGCTGACGAGTCGCACTATCGCGCCGATCGCCACGAGGCGTTCCGCAAGGTCAAACGCATCAACTCGTGCAGTCGTCACCAGCTGGGTATCGCGCGCGAGCTCGCCGCCTGGCGTGAGGACCGCGCCGAGCGCCGCAACATCCCGCGCAAATGGGTCATGTCCGACGACACGCTGCTTGCGCTCGTTAAACGCAATCCCGTGCGCGTTGAGGAGTTCCGCAGCATTCGCGGTACCGATCAGTTGGGGGAGCGCGACGTGGACGGTGCGCTCATGGCCATCAAGCGCGGCGCAAGCTGCCCGCACGATCGCCTGCCGCTCATGGTGCGCGGGCATCGCCAGATCTCTCCGGAGTTGGAGAGCGTGACGGATCTCATGTACGCGCTCATCCGCCTGGTTGCCGAACGCTCGGGAGTGGCGACCTCGGTCATTGCCTCGCGCGATGACCTGGCCGACTACATTGAGCATCCCGAGCAGAGCCCCTTGCGCGAAGGCTGGCGCTTTGAGCTTGTGGGCTCGCGCCTGGACGATCTGCTCTCGGGCAACATGGGGTTGACGGTCAAAGATGGCAAAATTGAATTGCTGTAAGGAAGCCTAGCCGCTTGAGTGGGTAGAATGCCTCCAACGTGTAACTCGATTCGGAGGAATTCGCATGCCTTATTACTATGGATACGGCTTTGGCATCGACCCGCTGTACCTGCTGGTTGTTCTTGTCTGCACGGTGATTGGCCTTGCCGCACAGAACTATATCAACTCGACGTACAAAACCTGGTCCAAGGTTCGCTCGGACGGCGACACGGGCGCCACGGTCGCTCGCCGCATGCTCGACGCCAACGGCTGCAACGCCGTGGGTATCAAGGGTGTCGCCGGCGAGCTCACCGACCATTACAACCCACAGGACAATAACCTGTATCTCTCGGATGCCAACCGTTCGGGCGGGTCGGTCGCAAGCGTTGCCGTCGCCTGCCACGAGGCGGGCCATGCCGCCCAGCGTCAAAGCGGTTACGCCATGATGAAGGTTCGCACCGCCCTCGTGCCGGTCGTCAACTTTACCCAGAACACCTGGACCATCGTGTTGCTCTTGGGCCTGTTTATGAACATCGCGGGACTCACGACCCTCGCACTGATCTTCTTCTCGTTTAGCGTGCTGTTCCAACTGGTTACGCTGCCGGTCGAGATTGATGCCAGCCGCCGCGCCGTGGCGTACATCGAGCAGTCGGGCATGAGCTCCAAGCAGGTCAATGGTGCCAAGAAGGTCCTGACGGCAGCCGCGCTTACCTATGTTGCTGCAGCGCTCACTTCGATCATTCAGCTGCTCTACCTGATGGCTCGCTACAACAGAAACTCCAACCGATAACAAATTGGCTTGACAGGCGCCGCGGAGATTTGTGTCCCCGCGGCGCTGTACTATGTGTTGGACTTGAATTTGCGCAGGGCCGGAGCCCTTGTGCACGATAACGAAAGGAGGCTGCGTGGCAGGCTGGAATCTGACCGGCAATGCCGTTTCCGCCGAGTTCGACGGTTCGGACGAGCAGGAGCGTAAGGAACTCAGCGTGAGCCAGGCGGTGGAGATCGCCGCCGGCGCGCTCGATGCCATTCCGCAGCTGAGCGTTTTGGGCGAGGTCACGGGCTTCCGTGGCCCCAATGCCCGAAGCGGCCACTGCTACTTTCAGATCAAGGACGACTCGGCGGCCGTCGACTGCATCATCTGGAAGGGTGCCTATCTCAAGCGCACGTTCGATCTGCGCGACGGCATGCAGGTGAGCTTTAAGGGCAGCTTCAATCTTTATAAGGCCACGGGCCGCATGAGCTTTGTCGCTCGCTCATTCTCGCTGGCGGGGGAGGGTCTGCTGCGTCAACAAGTGGCGCAACTGGCCGAAAAGCTGCGTCGCGAGGGCCTGATGGACGAAGCGCGCAAGCGCCGTATTCCGGTGTTCTGCTCCCGCGTGGCGGTCGTCACCTCGCTTTCGGGTGCCGTAATCGACGACGTCAAGCGCACATTGCGTCGTCGCAACCCGCTCGTCGAGCTCGTCTGCGTGGGCGCCAAGGTTCAAGGTGAGGGTGCGCCGGCTGAGCTCATTGAGGGCTTGCGCCGCGCCGCCGCCATCACGCCGGCGCCCGACTGTATTTTGCTGGTGCGCGGCGGCGGCTCCTTTGAGGACCTCATGACCTTTAACGACGAGGAGCTTGCTCGCGCGGTGGCGGCTTGTCCTGTGCCCGTGGTGACCGGCATTGGCCATGAGCCTGATACCTCGATTTGCGACATGGTGAGCGACCGCCGCGCCTCCACGCCCACGGCGGCGGCAGAATCGGTGGCGCCGGCTATGACGGAGTTGGCCGATGTGCTCGAGGCGCGCCATCAGCGTCTGGGTGCCGCGATGGCATCGATGATTGGGTCGAATCAGGTTGATCTGGAGATGCTCGACCAGCGCGGTCGCCGCGCCTGGGATACCTATACGGCCCGCTTGGGCGATGCGCTCGATGCGGCTGCGTGCCGCCCGTGCCTCAACGACCCAACGTTTATGGTCGAGCGTCGCGAGTCTGAGCTTGCCCTGACGGCCGATCGCCTGTCGGGCGCCATAGTACGCTCGGTCGGGACATTCCGCTCCAACTTTGAGCGCCTGCCCGAGCGTCTGGTTGCAAGCACCTCGGGGCTCGATGGCAAGCGCCATGCGCTCGCGCTTGCGAGTTCCCGTCTGGAGCATCAGGGGCGCACGATGCTCAACAAGCCCGCGTCCGACCTGGGCCGTGCGGCAGCCTCGCTAGATGCCCTGTCGCCGCTCAAGGTGCTTGCCCGTGGTTATTCCATCGCGTACAGCGATGATGGGGTGGCCACGAGTGCCAAGACCTTTAAGGCCGGTGACGCCATCCGCGTGCGCATGGCAGACGGCAACGTGACGGCAACGGTCGATACGGTCGAGTAGGCCGCGTTTCATAGCGATAAACCTTTAGGAAAGGAAACAGATATGGCAGAGAAAACCCCGGTCGAGCAGCTTACGTACAAGCAGGCTTCGCAGGAGTTGGAGCTCATCATCCGCAGCTTGGAGTCGGGCGATATGGAGCTCGAGGAGTCGCTCGAGAGCTATACCCGCGGCGTCGAGCTCCTCAAGAGCCTGCGCACCCGCCTGTCCGATGCCGAGCAGAAGGTCTCGGTGCTTCTTAAGGACGTCGACGGCAACGACGTGCTCGCCGACGGCGAAGCCGCCAACACCGACGACAACCTCTCGTTCTAACCATCCCGACCAAATATAATTACCTTGGTCTGTGAGAAAGGAACCAACCATGTGCGATTGCATCTTCTGCAAAATTGCCAACCACGAGATCCCCTCGACCGTTGTCTATGAGGACGACCAGGTCATCGCCTTCGACGACCTCAATCCCCAGGCGCCGGTCCATACGCTCGTGATCCCCAAAAAGCACTACAGCGATATCGCCGATAACGTGCCGGCCGAGACCATGGGTGCAATGGCTCACGCCATCCAGGAGGTCGCTAAGGCCAAGGGCTTGGCGGACGGTTTCCGCGTCATCTCCAACAAGGGCGTCAACGCCGGCCAGACCGTCATGCACTTCCATATGCACGTCCTCGGCGGCAAAAACCTGGGCGAGAACCTCATCTGAGGGCGCTTCTTCCTTGCAATGAAACGGAAGCTCAAGCACCGATAACTTATATATCAACGCAATAAACCCGAGCGCGAGGGCGTTTGGGTTTATTATTGAAGCGTATGTAACCTGGCGGCGCCACACCGCCTGTTAGTAGGGAGACACATGAACGTTCTGGTCGTCAACGCAGGATCTTCGACCCTTAAGTATCAGGTCATCGATACCAAGTCCCACAAGGTGTCCGCAAAGGGCTCCTGCGAGCGCGTCTGCTTTACCGGTGGTACCTTCACCCATGCTGCCAGTGGCTCCAAGAAGGTGACCGAGAACATCGAGTTCCCCGACCACAAGGTCGCCATCGAGGTCGTCCTGAAGGACCTTGAGGCCAACGGCGTCAAGATCGAGGGCATCGGCCACCGTATCGTTCAGGGCGGTTGGTACTTTGGTGATTCCTCCCTCGTCGACGAGGACGTCCTCGCCAAGATTCGCGAGGTCGCCCCGCTGGCGCCGCTGCACAACAACCCCGAGGCCAACGTTATCGAGTACTGCCTGGAGCAGTATCCCGATCTGCCCAACGTCACGGTCTACGACACCGCTTTCCACTTCAACATGCCCGAGGTCGCCAAGACCTACGCCCTTCCCAAGGATGTTTGCGACAAGCTGCACATCCGTAAGTACGGCGCCCACGGCACCAGCTATCGCTACATCTCCAAGAAGGTCGCCGAGATGACCAACGGCGAGGCCCGCAAGGTCGTCGTGTGCCATATCGGCTCCGGCGCTTCCCTGTGCGCCATCGAGGACGGCAAGTGCATGGACACCACCATGGGCTTGACGCCGCTCGACGGCGTCATGATGGGCACCCGCTGCGGCTCCATCGACCCGGCTACCGTGTGCTACCTGCAGCGCGAGGGTGGCTACACCTTCGACGAGGTCGACGAGATGATGAACAAGAAGTCTGGCCTTTTGGCTGTGACCGGTGGCAAGACCAACGACTGCCGCAACGTTGAGGAGCTCGCCGCTGCTGGTGACCCCGAGGCTCAGCTCGCCTTCGATATGTTCGTCTACAAGATTGCCGCTAAGGCCGCCGAGATGGCCACCTCCATGTGCGGCATGGACACCCTGGTCTTTACCGCCGGCATCGGCGAGCACGCTCCGGCCGTTCGCGCTGGCGTGGCCGATCGTCTGGCCTTTATGGGCGTCAAGATGGATCACGCCCGTAATGCCCTGCGTGGCGACGGCGCTTGGTGCCTGTCCGCCAAGGATTCCAAGGTCAAGATTTTCGTCATCCCTACGGATGAGGAGTTCATGATCGCTTCCGACGTCGAGCGCATCGTCAACGGCAAGTAATTGCAAGAGGGGAGGGGCTGGACGACCGAGCGCCGTTCGGCCCCTCTTTTGCGCTCGTTGGGCGATATGCTGATATCTATTTATCAAGATATGATAACTTCTTATTAAAATGCGGCCGCCTTAAGGGGCCTGCGTCGACCGTATTGCACTGCGAAGGAGTCTCATGAACGTACTTGTTGTCAACGCCGGCAGCTCAAGCCTTAAATATCAGCTTTTGGATACCGATACCCGCAAGGTTTTCGCCAAGGGCAACTGCGAGCGTATCGGATCGGACATGGGCATCTTTGGCCACTCCGAGAACGGTGGCGCTAAGCAGACCGAGGAGGTCCCTTTCCCCGATCATCGCTCTGCTATCGCTCGCGTGCTCGAGGAGCTCGAGAAGACCGACTTTACGATTGATGGCATTGGGCATCGTATCGTTCAGGGCGGCTGGCACTTCGATGATTCCGCGGTTGTCGACGACGAGGTTATGGCCAAGATTCTTGAGGTGGCACCGCTTGCTCCGCTGCACAACTACGGCGAGGCCGCAGCGATTGAGTATTGCCGTGAGAAGTATCCGGAGCTGCCCAACGTGGCGGTCTTCGACACCTCGTTCCACATGACCATGCCCGAGGTTTCCTACACCTACGCGCTGCCCAAGGACGTTTGCGACAAGTACCACGTGCGCAAGTACGGCGCCCACGGCACGAGCCACCGCTATGAGTGGATGATGGCCAAGGAGATCCTGGGTTCGCGCTGCCACCGCCTGCTTTCGTGCCATCTGGGCAACGGTGCTTCGCTCGCTGCTATCGAGGACGGCGTGTGCCGCGACACCACGATGGGTCTCACGCCGCTCGATGGCCTGATGATGGGCACCCGTTGTGGTTCCATCGACCCGGCCACCGTGTGCTACCTGCAGCGCGAGGGCGGCTACAGCTACCAGGAAGTCGATGACATGATGAACAAGCAGTCTGGTCTGCTTGCCATCTCGGGCATCTCCAACGACGCCCGCGACATCCGCACGCGCGCCTCCGAGGGCGACGAGCGCTGCCTGCTCGCCTTCGATATGTTCGCCTACAAGGCCATGCAGCAGGCTGGCTCCATGATCGCCTCCATGGCGGGCGTGGACACCATCACCTTTACCGCCGGCATCGGCGAGAACGACTGGTCGATCCGCAAGGCCTTCTGCGACTGCTTTGAGTGGCTGGGCGTACGCATCGACAACAACAAGAACCGCGAGGCCGTGGGCAACGGCCCGCAGGTCATCAGCGCCGCCGGTTCCGCCGTCACGGTCATGGTCATCCCCACCGACGAGGAATACATGATCGCCCACGACGTCGAGCGTCTGACCAAGAACAACTAACGCACGTATTTGCAAGTAAACGAAAGGCCTCCAGAGCAACAGCTCCGGAGGCCTTTTTTACTAGCAGGCGGACGGCGGAAACCCCATCCCATTTCGAGCGCAAATACTGGGACACGCCTTCCGGTTGAGGCACGTTGCGGAAAGTGCGACCCACAATAAAGCAAAATTCCGTCCCAAAGTTTCCCAAACAGGCCCCAAGCGGAAGCCACATCCCACAATCCGCCTCCAAACTGGGATGTAGTTTCCGGCACAACAACCGCCGAAGCCCACCGTCCTTTCAATCTCCAAAGTGATCATCATCAGCAACGCCTGCGCTCCCAGCAACGGCACCCATCCATTCAGATTTTCAGCTCCAGCTCGTAGCCAAGCCGCCGTCCACCCCGGATTCCCTGATTGCTACGTGGCGGCAGGGACCCTACAGGGTAAAGCTCTGAAAATATTCCGCAGGACGCATGAAACCCCCGCCGCACGAAGTGCGCAGCGGGGGTTTCATGCATGTCCAAGGACGTTTTCAGAGCTTTACCCTGTAGGGTCCCGAGGGGATATGTTCGCTACTCAGCCATCTGAGCCTGGACGGCAGTGATGGCCACGACACCCACGATGTCGTCGGCAGAGCAGCCGCGCGAAAGGTCGTTGACCGGCTTGGCGATGCCCTGCAGGATGGGGCCGTAAGCGTCGGCGCCGGCGAAGCGCTGGACCAGCTTGTAGCCGATGTTGCCGGCCTCGAGATCGGGGAACACAAGCACGTTGGCCTTGCCGGCAACGGAGGAGCCGGGGGCCTTAAGCTGGGCGACGGTGGGAACGATGGCGGCGTCGAGCTGCAGGTCGCCATCGATGGCGAGCTCGGGAGCCTTCTCCTTGCAGAACTTAACGGCCTCCTGGACCTTCTTGGCGACCTCGCCGCCGGCGGAGCCCATGGTGGAGTAGGAGAGCATGGCCACGTGCGGCTCGACGCTGCCCATAAAGGTGGACCAGGAGTGAGCGGAGGCGATGGCGATCTCGGAGAGCTCGTCGGAGGACGGGTTGATGTTGAGGCCGCAGTCGGCGAAGATCAGCGTACCGTCGGTGCCGAACTGCGGGGTGTCGGTGCACATCACGAAGAAGGCCGAGACCAGCTTGGTACCCGGGGCGGTCTTAAGGATCTGCAGCGCGGGGCGCAGGGTGTCGGCGGTGGAGTGGCAGGCGCCGGAGACCAGGCCGTCGGCGTCACCCATCTTGACCATCATGGTGCCAAAGTAGGTGGCGTCCATCACCTGGGCGCGAGCCTGCTCGATGGTGACGCCCTTCTTGGCGCGGAGCTCGGCAAACTTCTGCGCGTACTCCTCGTGCTTCTCGGCATTGCGCGGATCGATGACGGTGGCGCCGGGAACGCTGATCTCGTCGGGGTTGCCCAGGATGACGATCTTTGCCAGGCCCTCCTCGATGATCTTGGTGGCCGCGACGATGGTGCGCGGATCCTCGCCCTCGGGCAGGACGATCGTCTTAAGGTCGGCCTTGGCGGCAGACTTCATACGGTTAAGGAAATCGCTCATGTTACTCCTTACAAGCGTTTCACTAAGCTCCAGGCGCCCGGCTGTTCACGAATAAACCCGCTGCTAGCGGGTTTACCTTTCAAATTTGTACGCCGCGGTGCTTGAGCTTTCCTTGTGTGGCAAGCTCATTATAGGACGCATTAGCGCTATAATCGCTCTGATAAATATGTCTCGAAGAATGTTCGAGAAAAGCCCAGCTAACGAGCCCGTGGCTTTTGACAAGGAGTATCGATGCAGATTACCTCAGGCCTGCCTGAAGGCTTTAACGCCGGCGCGTACGACATGATTGTCGTCGGTGCTGGATATGCCGGTGCCGTTTGCGCCCGCCGTCTTGCCGAGACCATCGGCTATCGTGTTGCCGTTTTGGAGCGCCGTAGCCACATTGCGGGCAATGCCTATGACTGCACTGACGAGGCCGGAATCCTGATCCACGAGTACGGTCCGCATATCTATCACACCTTTAACGAGCGCGTGCACAATTTCCTGTCGCGCTTTACCAAGTGGACGGATTATCAGCACAAGGTGCTCGCCAACATCAACGGCACCCTTATGCCCGTGCCCTTCAACCACGCGAGTCTCAAGCTCGCCTTTGGTGACGAGCGCGGCGAGGAGCTGTATCAGAAGCTCGTGGAGACCTTTGGCAAGGATGTCAAGGTGCCCATTATGGAGCTTCGTAAGAAGAACGACCCCGACTTGGCCGAGGTCGCCGATTACGTCTACGAGAACGTCTTTTTGCATTACACCATGAAGCAGTGGGGCCAGACGCCCGATCAGATCGACCCCTCGATCACCGGCCGCGTTCCCGTCTTTGTGGGCGATGATGACCGCTACTTCCCGCAAGCTCCCTTCCAGGGCATGCCGCAGGACGGCTATACCGCGCTGTTTGAGCATATGCTCGACCACGACCTGATCGACGTGTTCTGCGACGTGGACGCCCGCGATCTCTTTGAGATCGACGAGACCACCGTCAAGATCGATGGCAAGGTCTACGGCGGCGAGATTGTCTATACCGGTCCTCTCGATGAGCTGTTCAACCTCGACTTGGGTGCGTTGCCGTACCGCACGCTCGATATGAAGTTCGAGACGCTCGATATGGACCAGTTCCAGCCCGTGGGCACCGTCAACTACACCACGAGCGAGGACTACACGCGTATCACCGAGTTCAAGAATATGACTGGTCAGGTCCTGCCCGGCAAGACCACCATCATGAAAGAGTACTCCAAGGCCTATACGCCCGGCTCGGGCGAGACGCCGTACTACGCCATTCTTGAGCCCGAGAACCGTGAGCTCTATGAGCGCTATCTTGAGCGCGTCCAGAACCTGACGAACTTCCACCCGGTGGGTCGTCTGGCCGAGTATCGTTACTACGATATGGACGCCGTGACCAATTCCGCCCTCGATCTTTCGGATGAGATTATCGCCTGCCATGCATAAAGTCATAACATTCGGTATTCCCTCGTATAACGCCGCCAAGGACATGGACCATTGCATCACCTCCATCTTGGAGGGGAGCAATTTCGCCACCGATATCGAGATTATCGTGGTGGACGACGGCTCCAAGGACGAGACGGCCGCCAAGGCCGACGAGTGGGAGGCCCGTTATCCTGGAATCATCCGCGCGGTGCACCAGGAGAATGGCGGTCACGGTATTGCCGTCCTTTCGGGTCTGCGCGAGGCGCAGGGCACCTACTACAAGGTTGTCGACTCGGACGACTGGCTTGACGGCGCTGCCCTTTCGACCATGCTGTCGATTCTGCGTGGCTTTGAGGAGCGCGACCAGCGCGTTGACCTGTTTATCTCGAACTACGTGTACGAGAAGGTTTACGAGGGCACGCATACCGCTATTGGCTACAAATTTGCCCTGCCGCGCAAAAAGATCTTTTCCTGGGATCAGATCGGTCATTTCCGCCTGGACCAGAACCTACTCATGCACAGCCTGTGCTATCGCACGGATGTGCTGCGCGAGTCCAACCTTCCCATGCCGCCGCACACGTTCTATGTGGACAACATCTACGCCTACGTGCCACTGCCGCGTTGCAAGACCATGTACTACGCCGACATTGACCTCTACCGCTACTTTATCGGTCGCGAAGGTCAGAGCGTCAACGAGGCAACGATGGTCAAGCGTCTGGACCAGCAGTTCCGTGTTACGCGTATCATGATGGAGTCGTACCACCTGTACAGCGATGTCGAGTCGTCGCGCCTGCGTTCGTACATGATGGGCTACTTCACCATGATGATGGCGATCTGCTCGGTGCTTACCAAGCTTTCCGAGGAAGATTGCGCCGACGAGCGCCTAAAGACGCTGTGGAATGATTTGAAGGCCTACGACGAGCGCATGTATCGTCGTGCCCGCTACGGCGTGGTCGGCTTCTTCACCAACCTGCGTGGACGGGCCGGAGACAAAACCACGCTTGGCCTATACCGTCTTGCCTCAAAGATCTTCAAATTCAACTAGCTGCCGAGTAATCGCTGCTGATAGGTTGACTGGGCCCCTTGGCCTTTAGTTTGCTACTGCGAACAGTCCTGCTCGCACGGAAAGCACATTTAGTGCTTTCCGGCTCGTGCGGAACTTGTATCAAACTAAAGGCCAAGGGGCCTCTGCTATAAGAATCGATTGTCAGGTTATTTGAATTTGAAGATCTTCGACGCGCGGTACACAGGGGGCTGGGCTGAAAAAATATTAGTTGGTAGTCGGTCGAGTGAGATTACTTCGCAGCACCTGGGATTCCGTGGGAGGTTTTGGCGGTTTTGGCTCCGTTTACGATGGCGGTCTGTAGGGCCCTTACGGCGAGCATGCCCAGCAGGTCTAGGGGAACGGCGGCGCTTGCCTGGGCGCCCAGTTTGCCGCTGGCGAGGGTGTAGATGGTGTCGCCGTCGTTGGTGGTGTGCGTGGGACGGATGGCGTGTGCGTAGGCGTCTGCGGCCATCTGGGAGACCTTGGTGGCTTGTGCCTTAGTGAGTTCCACGTTGGTGACGATGCAGCTGATGGTGGTGTTGGTGCGGTCGAGCGGCATCTGCATGGATCCGGCGGCGGCAAAGGCTGCGAGTTCCATGTCGACGATTTGGTCGCTATCGGCTGCGGCGCGCATACCGGCGACCCACTCGCCGGTGAAGGGGTCGACAACGTTGCCGCAGGCGTTGACCGAGACCACGGCGCCCACCTTGATGGGGCCGAGCGCCACGGCGGCAGCGCCAAGGCCGGCCTTCATGCAGGTAGCGGGGCCCATGAGCTTACCCACGGTAGCGCCCGTGCCGGCGCCTACGTTGCCCTGTTCGAGCTTGGTGGGGGTGTTGTCGAGTGCTTCGCGCACGGCGGCGATGCCGGCCTCAATGTCGGGGCGAACGGTGGGGTTACCAAAGGCGAGGTCGAAGATACAGCTCGAGCACACGATAGGCACCTGCGTGGGGCCGACGGGAAGGCCGATGCCGCGGCTCTCAAGCTCGCGAGCGACGCCGCTTGCAGCCTCGAGGCCAAAGGCCGATCCGCCCGAAAGGCAGACGGCGTGGACCTTGTCGACGGTGTTCTCGGGTCGCAGCAGGTCGGTCTCGCGCGAAGCGGGAGCACCGCCGCGAACGTCAACGCCGCCGGTGGCGCCCTCGGGTGCCACGATTACGGTGCAACCGGTGCCGGCCTCCTCGTCCGTATAGTTGCCATAGCAAAAGCCATCGACATCGCAGACGTCAATGGCCTCGAGCAGTGTATCCATGTTTAACTCCTATCGGTTTTCCGCCGCGCCTTGTGCCCGGTCGGGATCCGTACGGTACGCCAAAATTGTAGGCGCTGGGGGATACCCAGCGCCAGATGCAATTACGAGAGTTTTTGAATCGCGCGCGCGACGCGGGCGATGGGTAGGCCCACCACGTTATAGAAGTCGCCCGAAATATCGTGCACGAGCATGCGGCCGCCTGTGCCCTGGATGCCGTAGGCGCCTGCCTTATCCATGGGCTCACCCGAGGCAACGTAGTGCTCGATCTGCTCGTCGGTGAGCTCGTAGAATGTCACGTCGGTCATATCGACAAACGACAGGCTCTCGGCGGCATGCGGGGCGGCCGTATCGCCTGCCTTAACGATGCAGACGCCGGTTGCGACCTGGTGCGTGCGGCCCGAAAGCTCGCGGAGCATGGTGCGCGCCTCGCCCTCGGTTGCCGGCTTGCCCAAAATCTTGCCGTCGAAGGTGACGATGGTGTCGGCCGCGACCGTCAGCTCATTGGGTTCGGCATACTCGGCAGCAACGGCAGCCGCCTTGGCGCGTGCCAAGCGCTCGACAAGCGTGAGCGGGGCCTCGCCATCAAAGGGCGTTTCGTCGATATCCGCGGGAATCACGCGAATGTTGTAGCCTGCCTCGCGCATCAGCTCTATGCGGCGCGGTGATTGCGAAGCCAAAATCATAGTTGGATGCCCTCGGCGACCTTCTCGACAGCCTTGTCTCCGGCGAGCGTGCGCAGCAGCTCCAATGCAAAGGGGAGGGACTGTGCCATGCCGCTGGCAGTGATGATGTTGCCGTCTTGCGTGACCTTCTCGCCGGTATAGGCGCCCTCGGGGAAGCTTTTCTCAAAGCCAGGGAAGCACGTGGCGTGGCGCCCCTCGAGCAGGTCGAGCTCGCCCAGGATAAACGGGGCGGCGCAGATGGCGGCGACGTGCTTGGTCGCGGCGAACTCGCAGACCACGTCGCAGACGCGCTGATCGGCGCGCAGGTTGGTGGCACCGGGCAGGCCGCCGGGCAGCACGACGCAGTCGTACTCGTCAAAGTTGATCTCATCAAAGAGCGCATCGCAGGTCACGGGGATCTGCAGCGAGCTTACGACCTCGCGCGTGGGCATAATCGAGACGAGCGTGGCGCGCACGCCGCCGCGACGCATGACATCGACCATGGTCAGGCATTCAATCGTTTCAAAGCCATCGGCGGCAAGAACGGCAACGCTGGGCATAAGGGTTCCTTTCATAGGGCGGCATACAATTAGCCGTCTTATACCCCGAAGACCCCCGCTTGCCACGCTCGATTTCCCAATGTTTAAAAGGGACGGGGATTAAATAAGGCTCTGTTAGACCAGGATTGACATTCCGCCCCGTCATCTTCTTGCGATTGCAC
>UQIL01000007.1 GCA_900541025.1 uncultured Collinsella sp.
AGCGCCGCCGCCCTGCGGGGCCCGGCGTCGGCCACCGACCAGGCCCCGCCGAGGGATGCCATGAGCCTCAGCTGGGGACCGTCGGACAGGTCGACCAACGCCTCGAAGGCGGGGCACGATTCCAACAGGATGCTGCGCAGCCGGTTCTTATTCCTAGTGTTCTCGCAGGTCAGGAAGTTCCTCTGGGCGGCCAGCGCCCTCGCCGCCGCGACCGTCGGGCCCGGGTCCCCGACCGGCAGGAGCGCGTCGGGGATGCCCAGCGCCGTCTTCGCGATGACCATCGCGTCCCGCTCGTCGGTCTTGGCGTCGCCGGCGAAGAGCCTGGCGGCCCCGTGCGCCGCGAGTCCCGGCAGGTACGCCGCCGACATCCCGGCCGCCCTGGCGCGGGCGAGCGCGAGGGCGCCTATGTTGCGCGACTGGTCGACGACCACGAGCGCGTCGGGGAAGCGGCCGAACAGCGAGTCCAGATCGCCCTCCCTGTTCGCGACGGGGGCGCTCAGCAGTATCTCGCCGTCCCGGGTCGCGACGCATGCCCAATGGGACAATTTCCCGACATCGAGCCCGATGACGGCTTCCGGCATTCTAGGTGGTGCCATGGTGTTATCCTCCAATCGGTAGGCCGATCGGAACCCCTCCCCGCGACACCCACATTACCTGGCCGTGGCGCTTGCGCCCGGCAGTTTCCTATCAGTCGTCCGGAGCGGCGAGCGCCCCCGGTGGCAACACCCCCCGGGCCCTCTACGGGGCAGGGGCAGACGGCCATCCGGAGGCGCCCGATCGGCGGCCCCTCGGGGCTTGCCCGTATCGTAGACAATGCGCCGAATGCTCGCCATCGAAATTTATCGGTGGCCCACTTCAGACTGTAATGGGCAGGTTTCCTTTGCACCAGTTTCTGTCGAGTCGGTGCTCCTTGCGGGTTGCCCGTATAATGGTTTGCGTATGAACCACAACCAAGGAGTTCCAGTTTATGGACCAGAACCTTTTTAAATTCGATCTGATTGCCGAGGATCCGACGACGCATGCGCGTGCCGGCGTGCTGCATACTCCGCACGGCGACATCGAGACGCCGATCTTTATGCCCGTGGGCACCAAGGCAAACGTCAAGGGTATTCCTACCGAGACCGTCAAGCAGCTCGGCGCCCAGATCGTGCTTGCCAATACCTATCACCTGTCCATGCGTCCCGGCGAGGACACCATCGCCGAGTTGGGCGGCCTGCACAAGTTTATGAACTGGCACGGCCCCATTCTTACCGATTCGGGTGGCTTCCAGGTGTTCAGCCACAACGATGCCGTCAAGCTCACCGACGAGGGCGTGCGCTTTATCGTCAACGACTACGACGGCCGCCACGTGTTTTGGACGCCCGAGGACAACATGGAAATCGCCATGAAGCTCGGCTCCGACATCTGCATGCAGCTCGATCAGTGCCCGGGCTATCCCGCCACGCGCGCCTACGTTGAGCGCGCCGTGGAGCTGTCGAGCATGTGGGCCGAGCGCTGCTATAAGGCGCATACCCGCGATGACCAGGCGCTCTTTGGCATCGTTCAGGGCGGCATGCACCTGGATCTGCGCCTGCGTTCGCTGCGCCATCTGGAGGAGTGCGGCGACTTCCCGGGTTACGGTATCGGCGGCTACTCGGTGGGCGAGGACCACGAGACCATGTTCGAGACCCTGGCACCGCTCGTGAGCGAGTACATGCCCAAGCACAAGCCGCGCTACCTGATGGGCGTCGGCAACCCGACGACGCTCGTGCGTGGCGTGGGCGTGGGCATCGACATGTTCGACTGCGTGCTGCCGACGCGCACCGGCCGCATGGGCACGGCATTCTCCAGTGAAGGTCGCCTTAACTTCCGCAACGCGCGTTTTGCGCACGACGACGGCCCCATCGACCCCACCTGCACCTGCCCGGTGTGCACGGGCGGCTACAGCCGCGCGCTCATTCGCCACATGGTCACGCAGAAGGAGATGCTCGGCGGCATCCTGCTTTCGATGCACAACATCTACTACCTGCTCAACCTTATGCAGCGTGCCCGCCAGGCCATTATCGAGGGCCGCTACGGCGCGTTTGTGAGCGACTGGATGAACAGCCCTGCGGCGGTGGACTACTAAGAGCGGCGCGGGCGCTTGCAGAGCGCGGGCAACGGCAAGGGGCGAGCGACGGCCGGTCGTCACATTTGCTGACACCGGCCGCACGACCGCTGACCGATAGCTTGCAAGCACTTGATGCATCGTGGGTACCATACCGAATAGTTGATGTTCGGGCGGGTGTTTGGCGCATGGCGTCGACCCCGCCCGCTTTTCTTTTTCTCGATAGGAGTGCCCATGATTAAGAATGAGAACGTCGAGGGCGAGCCTGCCTACGACGAGACGTACCGCCGCGGCCCCGTGGTCATGCGCGGCCCCATGATTCCTAAGGACAACACCTACGCCAACCTGCTGGCGCCCGAGGAGTCGACCGACTGGCTGCATGCCGATCCGTGGCGCGTACTGCGCATCCAGGCCGAGTTTGTCGATGGCTTTGGCGCACTTGCCGAGTTAGGGCCTGCGGTGACCATCTTCGGTAGTGCCCGCACGCCCAAGACGGACCCGGCCTACAAGGCGGCGCGCACGGTCGGCCGTAAGATTGCCCAGCGCGGCGTGGCGGTTATCACCGGTGGCGGCCCCGGCATCATGGAAGCGGCCAACAGGGGAGCGGCGAGTGTCAACGGCAAGTCAGTTGGCCTGGGCATTGAATTGCCGCACGAGCATGGGCTCAATAAATACGTGAACCTCGGCATGGACTTCCGTTACTTCTTTGTGCGCAAGACCATGTTCGTCAAATACAGCTCGGGCGCCATCGTGTTTCCCGGCGGGTTTGGCACGCTCGACGAGATGTTCGAGGTGCTCACGCTGGTGCAGACGCACAAGGTCAAGCGCATGCCGCTCGTGCTGGTGGGCAGCGAGTACTGGCAGGGCCTGTTCGACTGGCTCAACGGCCCGGTGATGGACGCCGGTATGATCAGCCCGCTCGATCCGGATCTGGTGCACATCACCGATGACCTCAACGAGGCGGTCGACGTCGTCCTGAGCGGGCTGATGTAGAGCAATCGTGCCGCTGCGACATGAATATGCATGGCAATCTGATGCTATCTAACATCAGATTGCCATTTTTATTGGGTATACTGATGCAAAAGACGAGGGCGAGGAGGTCGCGTATGTCTACTGCAACGATTAAGCCCACGACGGTCCGCATCGAGGAGGGGCTTAAGGAGCAGGCGACTGAGTTTTTAGATTCGGTTGGCCTGAACCTTAATTCGTATCTCAACCTTGCTGTTCGGCAGCTTGTGAACCAGCGGAAGATTCCGTTTGAGATTGTGGGGCGGCCGGAGGTACCCAACGAGGCGACGAGGCGCGCTATGGTGATCGCCGAGGCTCGTGAGCTGGGGATTCTGCCAGACGACAGCCCGTCATTCGATAACGTTGATGAGTTGATGTCGTTCCTCGATGAGGATTAGACGATGTTTGAAATTAAGGTCGAGGCTCAGTTTAAGGCCGACTATAAGCGAGCGATGCAGAGCCACCCGCAGCTAAAAACCGAGTTTAAGGCGGCTGTTGCCGAGCTTGCGGCACACGGCGTGCTTCCGGCAGAGTACGGTGCCCACGAGCTCTCCAACCCGGGCGGCAATTACAACGGTCACATCGATTTTCATCTTTCCGATGGCCTGGTCGACGTGGTCGTTCTCTACCTGCCGCATAAAACCAATCCGGTGATTCGACTGGTAAGAATGGGTTCGCATCAAGAGTTATTTCAGGGCCCACTGAGCTAGCCACTCACTTCTAAGTTGCGGTGAAATAGGGATTGATTTGCGGCTTATAAGCCAAAAACAGTCCCTATTTCACCGCAAGTGATGGAGATGTTCCGTCTGTTGACGCGGCATCTGGCTTTCCCTTGTGGCTGACTTCGTCTAAGAGCTCCGCTGCGATCTCGCTGTTTTTGAACCTTATGCTGCAGTCTTCGTTCTTTGGGAAAGCTAGCAGCGGGATCGTTCCGTACCAGACAGTTTCTTCGTCAATTATCGCTGCACACAAACGTCCTTCTGCTCTGATGGCATACTCGACGTTCATTTCGGCCAAAGTCTCTTTTGCATCTTCACGCGGAGTCGAGGCAAGGTAAATCTCAAGGGCAATCCCTCGGGCAGCGGCGCCTTTGATTGCATCGCCGAGCTTTGCAAGGCAGGCGGCAGATACGTAGGGCGCGGCAATGAAGATGCTCTTGGCGGCGTCGACGATGTCTTCAACCAATGTCTCTACGGCATTCGCCGGCTCTATGAGAATGTTTTGATCGGGCTGCTCGCTGCCTCCGGTCACGTAGACTTCGTACCCAAGCTTGGCGTAGGTCTTGAGTCTCTTCTGGTACATGCGGGCGAGCATGGGTATCGACAGGTCGACGTAGTCGAATATCTCAACCCGCTGTTTGCCGTCGTAGTTTCTATGCAGCCTGCCTGCCTGTTGCGTTACGCTGCCATCCCAGGCTATCGGCGTCGCAATAAACAAGTTGTCGAGATATGCAAGGTCGAACCCCTCGCTCAGGAGGCTTTCGGTGGCAACAATGATTCTGTGCTCGTGCTCAAAGCCGGGAAGCTTGCTCAATATCGCTTTCCTCTCTTTAGCATCGATTTCTCCGGTTAAGAGGATGGGCTCGTGTCCGCGGTCGCGAAGGAGCCTGCAAAGCTCCTCGGCATGCTTTTTCCTTTTTGAAAGCACAAGTGGGTGTCGACAGCTTGATGCGGCTTCGAGGGCATCGTCGACAATTAATTCATTTCTTGCCGTATGCGCGCACAGAAGGTCGAGAATCTGATTGAAGCTTGCACCGGGCTCGTAGGCCGGTAGTCGAATTCCGGTAAAACGAGGCCGTACGATGCGCTGGATGCCCTGCTGGATCGCTTGTGTTTTTGGATCGATGACATAGCGAAGCGGTCCGCAGAGCATGGAGAGTGCCCGCGTAAGACCGTCGGAGCGCTCGGGCGTTGCGGAAAGGCCGTATACGTATTTGGCCGGGGCAGACTTGAGAACAAGCTCGAGCTGCGGCGCGGCGGCATGGTGGCATTCGTCGCAGATAATGAGGCCGTAATTGCGAACAAGGTCCTTAACTATTGGCTCTCCGGTTTGGCGGTCTTTGCCAGACAGCGATTGAAATGAAGCGACGTCGATGAGGCCACTTACGGCGGTCTTGCCTCCTCCAATTTGCCCGATGATCGGAGGCTGCCTCTTGCTGATTCGTCCTTTTGGGGTTCGGACGGGTTCTCTGTTGTCCGTAATGTCGATAAATCGCTCGAGCTGGGATTTCCATTGGGTTATGAGTGCAGTCTTGGGAACGATGACGAGCGTTGGAAGACCAATGGCGGCAATAAGATAAGCCCCGATGACGGTTTTACCGAAGCCCGTCGGCGCGGACATGATTCCATCTTCGTACGAGAGCATCTGGTCAGCGGCGATTTGCTGTTCAGGGCGAAGGGCGCCTTTAAATGTCATCACAATTTGATTATCGGATTGGCGTTCGTCTAAATAGTGGGCAGTAACGCCGGTTTCTTGGAGCAGCTGCTCAAGCTTGGTTTTGCAGCCTCTGGGAATCGCGACGCAGCCGCCTCTAAGCTCACTGAGGTCTATGAGCCGCGGTTTACCGAATACTGATTGATGCATAGATTGCGCGCGGAAGAATTCCGGGTTGGCGAATGTTGCGAGCCCGCGGATTTCCATTTGAGCCGCTGGACTCAGAGACTTCTCGGGGATGTACAGCATATCGGCTTGTGTGACGGGCAGCGATGAGGGAAAGTCTCGCGATGTGAGCGGTAGCCGCTTTCGTGGTTTTTGGGCATATCGTTTGGTTTTGTTTGCCACCGCAACTGTTGCTAGCCCGTGTGGGTTGTTTCCAGTTGCCTCGATCAAATTATGCACCGTCGAGCGCGGAATCAGCTGGATTTGGGACAGGTAGAGCCATTGGTCGGGAAAGGGCTCGAATTGCTCGTCTACAAATACGCTGTTTCCTTCACGTTGTGCCTTGCCTTGAAAGGGAAGTGCGATGAGGTTTCCAAAGCCTCCATCGGGGATAGTGACCTGAGCGGGGAGCATTCGATCAAAGGCCTCGAACGTGATTGTTTTATTAAGCGCCGCGGCTTCGGTTATGAGGTAACTTCCAAACTCTCTGGCAGCCTTTGCGTCGATTGGCTCGAGGAAGAAAAACCAGATGTGTGCGCCGTTGCCGGACCTTGAGCGCTCAACGGCGGCGTTAATGCCCCGTCGTTTTGCAACAAGCCGTACGGCATTTGTTGCCTCTTTCCAGTCCGCTTTGTCAAAATCGATGACGAGAGCTTTCGTGTTGCAGTTCCTGTCGAGCACATATTGCCCGAGGACGTCACGGAATCGGTCATCGTTGCCTTTAAAGTGAGCAATGATTGCGGCATCGCTTAATTCGGGGAAGATGCGATTGCCGCATTCTGCGCATTTGACTCTTTGATGGGCTGCTTTGGGGCAAATTCCCGACTTCCACTCGTTTGCGCAAGCGGGCGTATAGCCGATACCTCCGTCTTTTCTGCGATATCCATGAGCGTAAACATCTTTACGTCCGGTAAAGAGACTGCGAAAGAGCTCGAGTTTGTCACGTGCTGGGCTCGCGCTGGTGACGATGCCCTCGATTCGCGCTCGTTCATCGAACAAAGCGCCAGCTTCTTCCCACTCTTCAAGTGTGGCGTAGCGTACGTCTGAACCGTTGTTGCAAATGACGATTTGTCGGTGTGGGTCCGAGGTGTGCGCGATCGTCTGATCGTATTTAAATTGTGCGGTCCCAAAGAGGGCGTATTGATGCATGGTGTTGCCCATTTGAATGCCGTCCTTGTACTGGAGTTGTTGAGACGAGGGTACGGCATTGCGGCTTTTTGGGATATCTAATTTCGATTCAAGTTCGCTAATGGCGAGGGATTATTCCGCGAGCGGCTTTCGGTCGATGTCAAAGCGCGCGACGGCCCTTGATAACCAGGATTTGCGGTCATGTGGGTAGCCGGAGGCATACAGAGCGGGCTTCATTCGGACCCGGTGGGCAAAAAATGGCAAATATGAGTACTGTTGTTTGGTTAGTACCATATCATTTGGAAAGTATTTAAGACCAATTGGCTGCGATTTGATATATCCAACCCCCTTACCACGACGATTCGGTACTTTATGGCGCTTGAAATCGGTGAAAGCGGGCAATTTCAGCAAGATTTTGCTGTTACTAAAATTGTGACAGTACTCATATTTGCCATTTTTTGCCCACTGGGTATCGTCGGGGGCTAGTCGAAGCTCCCTCAAACAGCTGGGAATGCGCCGATCGCCAGCATATCTTGCATATGGATGGCGCAGCAAAAAAGTTGCGGTGGAATAGGGTTTGATTGGCGGCTGATGAGCTAAAAACAGTCCCTATTCCACCGCAAGTGATGAAAGTGCTCCTAGCGGGTGGGCTGGTAGCGGGGGCAGTAGCTGATGGCGATGGCGTCGACGCCTACGTGGGTGGCGATGGTGCACCCGATGGGGCCGGTGCCGGCGTCTACGTAGTTCTGGCCCGCGAGCGCCTGGTTGACGAGCTCCTGCTCCTCGGCGGCGCCGGTCGTGAGCACGCGCACGCTTGAGCCCGGGTGCTCGTCCAAAAACGCGAGGCAGTCTGCCATGGTGTTGGCGACGATGCGCTTGGCGCCGCGGCCCTTTTTGATGGCCTTGATCTCGCCCGACTGCCACTCCGGCGAAACGGCCAGGCGAATGTTGAGCATCTGCGTCAGCTGGCCGGCGAGCTTGGGGGCGCGGCCGTTTTTGACCAGGTTCTCGAGCGTTCGGGGAATCAGCAGCAGGTGGGCGTCGGGCAGGGTCGCGCGGATCTGTGCCTCGGTCTCGTCCAGGCTGCGGCCGTCCTCGCGCATGGCGAGCGCGTACTCCACCAGCAGGCCCTCGGCACCCGAGCCGGTGCGCGAATCGATGCAGCGCACGTCGAGCTCGTGGGTCTCGGCGACCAGGCATGCATTGGAATAGCAGGCGGACCACTCGCTGCACAGCGAGATAAAGATCGCGCTGTCGTGGCCATCGGCGCGCACGCGGTCAAACAGCGCCTTGAACTCGCCGGCACTCGGCTGCGAGGTATGCGGCAGCTGCTCGGAGCCGGCCATGCGGGCGACGTACTCCTGGGCGGTGATCTGTACCTGGTCGAGCAGGTCCTCGCCTTCGATAATCACATGCAGCGGAATGACGTAAATGCCGAGCTCTTGGGCGCGGGCGGGGGAGATGTCCGACGTGGAGTCGGTTATGATGGCAAAAGACATAATTGCACCTTTCGATGGGGCGCCGCGGCGCCGCCGATTGAGAGCAAAGTGCGTCAAGTATAGTGGAGTTGTTCCACATTGCCAGCTTTATTTGTTGAATAGTCAACGGTTTGAAGCGTCGGTGTGGAAATCATCAACTGGGGAAGAGGGATGCCCATGGCGGCATTACAGCTATGTGAGCGGCCGGTCTTGCTGTTCGATTTTGACGGTACGGTGGCCGATACGGGCCGGGCCGTGATGACCTCGACGCGCAAGACGCTGGCGGCGCGCGGGTTTTCGGAAGCGCAGATGGGCGACCTGCACCGCATGATCGGACCCCCGCTGTGGAAGAGCTTCCACGACTTTTACGGCTTCACTCGCGAGGAGTCGCTCGTGGTGGCCGACGAGTACCGCGCCTTTTTTGACGAGCTAGGGCCGGATGAGTATCCCGTGTTCGATGGAATCCCCGAGCTGCTCGATGGCCTTGCCGCACAGGGGCATCGCATGGCCGTCGCGACGTCGCGCATGGAGGCAAAGTGCATTGACATGGTGCGTGAGCTGGGGCTTTGCCAGTTCGAAGCCGTGGTCGGCATGAATCCGCCGCAGGGGCGCGAGACCAAGGCAGATTCGGTCCGCGATGCCCTGGCGGCGCTCGGTGCGACCGCGGACGAGGCCGTGATGATCGGCGATCGCTTTAACGATGTGGAGGGCGCGCACGCGATGGGCGTGCCGTGCATCGGCATCTATTCGGGCGCGGCGGCGCCGGGCGAGCACGAGGCGGCGGGTGCCGATGCGGTGGTGCACTCGGTGGCCGAGCTTGCTAAACTTTTCGCTATCTAATGACGTGATGTGAGGGGCGGGCACGCTCGCCGCTCATTGCTAAGGAGGTCGTCCATGAATCAGGTGGAGCAGAGCGTTGCCGAGTATGTCGACGAGGTCTGGGAGGATGTCGTCGCCGATATCGAGCAGCTGGTGAGTTATCCGTCCGTGGCAGTTTCTGCTGATGCGGAGCCCGGCGCGCCGTTTGGCCGCCCGGTCCGTGACGCACTCGATTGCGCGCTCGGCATCGCGCAAAAGCTCGGCTACCAGACGAGCGACGACGAGGGCTTTGTGGGAATCGCCGATATTCCGGGCCGCGGCGATAAGCAGCTCGCGACCATCTGCCATGTGGACGTGGTACCCGCTGGCCCCGGTTGGAACACCGACCCGTTTGCGATGGAGCGCCGCGAGGGCTGGCTGCTCGGCCGTGGCGTGATCGATGACAAGGGTCCGGCGGTGTTGTCGCTCTATGCCGGCGCCTACCTGCTCAAGCACGGCATTGTGCCGCGCTATACCTTCCGTGCGCTGCTGGGCTGCGATGAGGAAGTGGGCATGTCCGACGTTCACCATTATCTGGAGAACCACGCAGACCCCGACTTTCTATTTACGCCCGATGCCGAGTTCCCGGTCTGCAATGCCGAGAAGGGCCAGTTTGGGGCGACGTTCGTGAGCCCCAAGATCGACGGCGGGCGCATTGTGTCCTGGAGCGGCGCCGAGGCGAGCAATGCCATTCCGTCGCAGTCTATCTGCGAGCTCGCGATTGCCGCCGATGAGCTGCCGGCGCCCATCGAGAACGCCGACCGTCTGGAGATCACGGCGCTTGATAATGGACATGCGCAGATTTTCGCCCACGGTATTGGCGGCCACGCTTCGATGCCTGAGGGCACCATCAATGCCGTCGGCCTGATCGTGGCGTATCTGCGCGAGGCCGAGGACGCGTTTGGTGCACGCGACGAGCGCCTGCTAACGCCTGTCGAGCACGAGTTTGTCAAGTTTTTGGCCTTTGTGCATGCGGACGCCTATGGTCGCGGCCTGGGTATCGATGCGACGAGTCCGGCGTTTGGCCCGCTTACCTGCAACGCTGGCGTCATCCGCGTGGCGGATGGCCATATTGAGCAGGTCATCGACGTGCGCTTCCCCGACAGCACAAGTGCCGATACCATCCGCGAGCAGCTCGATCCGCTCGTGGGCCGTTTTGGCGTGACGTGCCGTGTGGGTCGTGCGAAGGTGCCGTTCTCGGTCTCTGCCGACGATCCGGCCGTGAAGGCGCTTATTGATACCTATAACGAGTTTACGGGCAAGCATGCTGAGCCCTTTGCCATGGGCGGCGGCACGTACGCGCGCAACTTTGCCCGCGCCGTGTCGTTTGGCCCCGAGGAGACCGGCTTGGAGCTGCCCGCATGGGGCGGCCAGATGCACGGCCCCAACGAGTGCGCCAACGAGGAACAGCTCAAGCAAGCGCTCAAGATCTATATTGTTGCGATCCTTCGTTTGAATGAATTAGAGCTTTAAGGTTTCGCGGTTTCCCAATCTAAGTTGCGGTGGAATAGTTCCTAGAATGGGCCATTTGATGGCCAAGCAGGAACTATTTCACCGCAACTTTGTTTTTATTGGTGTAAAAGGTGTGCCATGTTCGGCGCTGGATTGTTATCCGTTTGTAAAGGCTGGGCAGAGCTTGCGGTAAGGGTCTATCAAATGACCGTAAGAAACCGCAGTTGGCGCGGGCACTGCCCGATCGAGGTCGTATCTTTCCAAACAGCAAAGCGGGCAGGGTGCCCGCGAGTCGCATGTATGAAAGGAAGATCATGCTCGATCAGGCTTATTCTCGTCGTCAGTTCCTCGGCCTCGCTGGTGGTCTTGCCAGCATCGTCGGTCTCGGTCTCGTTGGGTGCGGCGGCTCCGGCGCATCCGATGCCGCCGACAAGGGTAGCGCCGCTGCTGCCGAGTCCGTCTCCGGCGAGGTGACCTACGACGGTGCCTCTTCGTTCCAGGCTCTCGTCGAGGCCGCTGCCGAGAAGTTCATGGACGCCAACCCCGACGTCTCCGTCTCCGGCTCGGGTAACGGTTCGGGCAAGGGCCTGACCGCTGTCGCCGCCGGCACCGTCACCATCGGCAACTCCGACGTCTTCGCCGAGACCAAGCTTGAGGCCGATCAAGTCAAGAACCTCGTCGACCACGAGGTCGCCGTCGTGGGCATGGGCCCCGTCGTCTCCAAGAACGTCAAGGTCGACGACCTGTCCCTCGAGCAGCTCAAGGGTATCTTCTCCGGTCAGATTACCAACTGGAAGGAGGTCGGCGGCGACGACGCCACCATCGTCGTCCTCAACCGCAAGGCCGGCTCCGGTACCCGCGCCACCTTCGAGGCCGCCGTCTTTGGCGACGAGACCGTCGACTTTAAGGGCGACGCCGAGCTCGACAAGTCCGGCGACGTCCAGACTCAGATGGGCAGCACCGATAACGCCATCTCCTACCTCGACTTCTCGCACTTCGATGACTCCAAGTTCAACGCCATCAAGGTCGAGGGCGTGGAGCCCAAGAGCGCAAACGTCACCGACGACTCCTTTAAGATCTGGGCTACCGAGCACATGTACTGCGCAAAGGACGCCGACGAGGCCACCAAGGCCTTCCTGGAGTTCATGCTCTCCGACGACGTCCAGGGCAAGCTCGTCGAGGAGCAGGGCTTTATCCCCGTCTCTGCCATGAAGGTCGTCAAGGACGCCAGCGGCAAGGTTTCCGCTAAATAAGTAATCGCCCCGGAAAGGTTTGCAATGGCAAAACAGCTGCCAAAGCGCGACCTTGAGAACGTGGGCCTGGGCGTCACGGGCGCGTGCGTAGCGCTCGTGACGCTTGTCGTTGCCGCGCTTATCTTCATGGTCGCCCAAAAGGGCCTCTCGGCTTTTGTCAAGGACGGCGTCTCGGTCGTCGAGTTCTTCACCGGCACCAAGTGGGACCTGGCCAACACAGCCGAAAACGGCCTGCCCTATACCGGCGCCCTGCCCCTGATCGTCACCTCGTTTGCGGTCATGGTGCTCTCCACGCTCATCGCGCTGCCCATCGCCATCGGCTCCGCCATCTTTGCGGTCGAGATCCAACCCAAATTTGGTTCCAAGGTCTTTCAGCCGCTTATTGAGCTTTTGACCGGCATTCCCTCGGTCGTCTTTGGACTGATTGGCTTTCACGTGGTCGTCGGACTTATGAAGTCCGTTTTCCACGTGAGCACGGGTCTGGGCATCCTGCCCGGCGCCATCGTGCTGGCTGTCATGATCCTGCCGACGATGACCACCCTTTCGGTCGATGGCCTGCGCGCCGTGCCCGACGGCTACCGTCAGGGCTCGCTCGCGCTGGGCTACACCCGCTGGCAGACCATCTGGCACGTGGTGCTCAAGTCCGCCATGCCGTCGCTCATGACTGCGGTCATCCTTGGCATGACGCGCGCCTTTGGCGAGACGCTCGCCGTACGCATGGTCATCGGCGGCATCGAGGCCATGCCGACGTCGCTGCTGTCGCCGGCCTCGACCATCACCACCACGCTCACCACGTCCATGGCGGTCTATGCCGAGGGTTCGGCCCAGGACGATGTTCTGTGGGCGCTCGGTCTGCTGCTGATGGGTATGAGCCTCATCTTCATCCTGATCATCCACATTATCGGCCGCAAGGGGGCGAAGGCTCGTGGCTAGCACGCGCATCCATATCGACGAGGCGAGACTCGGGCGCGTCCAAAAACAGGACCGCATCGCTACGGGCGTGTTGACGGCAATCGTCGCCATCGTCATGCTCATCGTCATCTCCATGGTGGCCTATATCCTGTTCGAGGGCATCTCGACGCTGTTCCAGCCGGGTTTTCTCACGCAGCCGTCGCGCGCCAACGGAACTCAGGGCGGCGTACTCTACCAGCTGTTCGACTCGTTCTATCTGCTGCTGATCACCCTGATCATCTCGGTGCCCATCAGCCTGGGCGGCGCGGTCTTTTTGGTTGAGTACGCGCCGGACGGTCCCATCCGCGACATCGCTTCCACCGCCATCGAGACGCTGTCCTCGCTGCCTTCCATCGTTGTCGGCATGTTCGGTTTCCTGGTGTTCTCGGTGCAGCTGGGCTGGAAGTACTCCATCATCTCCGGCGCCGTCGCGCTCACCATGTTCAACATTCCCATCCTGGTGCGCGTGATCCAGCAGGCGCTCGAGAACGTGCCGCAGGCCCAGCGCGATGCGTGCCTGGCCATGGGCCTTACCCGCTGGGAGGCCACGCTGCACATCCTGATCCCCGAGGCCATGCCTGCCATCGTGACCGGCATCGTGCTTTCGGCCGGCCGCGTGTTTGGCGAGGCCGCGGCACTGCTCTTTACCTCGGGCATGAGCTCGCCGGTGCGTTTGAACTTCTTGAGCTTTAACCTGTCGAGCCCCACCTGCGCTTGGAACGTGTTCCGCCCCGGTGAGTCGCTCGCCGTGCACATCTACAAGATTTACGGCGAGGGCAGCCCCGAGGCCCAGCAGATCGTTTGGGGCACCGCTGCACTGCTGATGATCTGCGTGCTGCTGTTTAACATAGTTGCCCGTATCGTGGGCAAGCAACTGGCAAGGAAGATGACGGCCGAATGAGCGAGATGAATGCAACGCCCGCAACCGAGGCGGCCACGTCCGAGACCCAGGACTTTCTGTCGAGTGTGGGGGAGAGCGAAAAACGCGTGCGCGTGAGCGGCAGGGCCGTGAGCGACGAGGTCGTGCTCTCCACCAAGGACGTCAACGTGTACTATGGCGACCACCATGCGCTGCACGATACGTCGCTCGACTTTCACAAGGGCGAGATCACGGCGCTCATCGGGCCTTCGGGCTGCGGCAAGTCGACCTTCTTGCGTAGCCTCAACCTGATGAATCGCGAGATTCGCGGCTGCCGCGTGGAGGGCGAGATCAATTACCGCGGGCGCAACGTGAATACCAAGACCGAGAACACCTACGAGCTGCGTCGCTCCATTGGCATGGTGTTCCAACAGCCCAACCCGTTCCGCAAGTCCATTCGCGACAACATCACGTTTGCGCCTAAGCGCCACGGCATCACCGACCGTGACGAGCTCGACCGCATGGTCGAGGAGAGTCTGCGCGGCGCGGCGCTGTGGGACGAGGTCAAGGACAAGCTCGACAAGAGTGCCTACGCGCTTTCGGGCGGCCAGCAGCAGCGTCTGTGCATCGCGCGCACGCTGGCGCTCAACCCCGACGTGATCCTGTTTGACGAGCCCTGCTCGGCGCTCGACCCCATCTCGACGCTGGCGATTGAGGACCTTATGTCGTCGATTGTGGCCGAGCGCGCCATCGTCATCGTGACGCACAACATGGAACAGGCGTCGCGTGTGTCCAATCGCACGGCGTTCTTCTACATGGGCGATATGGTCGAGTACGACGAGACCGACGAGATTTTCCAACGGCCCAAGGATAAGCGGCTGAATGATTACCTCACCGGCATGTTCTCCTAGTCCGGGACATGCTTGAGGCCCGTGGCGGCTATGGTTGCCGCGGGACTGATTGGAGAGGCGGGTCATCTCTTTTGCGAGATGGCCCGCCTTTTTGTGTCGCGTACGGCCCGCCTTTTCGCTGCTATCATGGACAACGTTGAATTTCTACGAAGGAGCAGGGCATATGGCGATTCTTTTGGGATGCGATTCCGTCAGCCTAGAGTTTCCCACTAAGCATATTTTCGATAGCGTGACGCTCGGCGTGGGCGAGGGCGACCGTATTGGCATCGTCGGCAAAAACGGCGACGGCAAGTCGACGCTGCTGAGCGTACTCGCGGGCACGCTGGAGCCCGACGATGGCCGCGTGACGCATCGCCGCGGCACCACGATCGGTCTGCTCGGCCAAAAGGACCAACTTGTCGACACCGATACCGTGCATCATGCCGTCGTGGGCGACACGCCCGAGTACGAGTGGGCGTCGAGCCCCCGCACGCGCCAGATCCTCGCCGGCCTCATCAGCGACGTGCCCTGGGAGGGCACGGTGGGCGAGCTTTCGGGCGGTCAGCGCCGTCGCGTGGACCTCGCGCGCTTGCTGATCGGCGATTACGACGTGCTCATGCTCGACGAGCCCACCAACCACCTGGATATGCGCACCATCAACTGGCTCGCGCGTCACTTAAAGGCCCGCTGGCAGCGCGGCCAGGGTGCCATGCTCGTGGTCACGCACGACCGCTGGTTCTTGGACGAGGTCTGCACCAGCATGTGGGAGGTCCACGACGGCCAGGTCGATCCCTTCGAGGGCGGCTACTCCGCATATATCCTGCAGCGCGTGGAGCGCGACCGCATGGCCGCGGTTACCGAGGAACGCCGTCGCAACATGGCGCGCAAGGAGCTCGCGTGGCTGAGCCGCGGCGCCCAGGCGCGTTCCACCAAGCCCAAGTTTCGCGTTGATGCCGCTCGCGAGCTGATCGCCGACGTGCCGCCCGTGCGTGACGAGCTGGAGCTCAAGCGCCTGGCCGTGAGCCGCCTGGGCAAGCAGGTTATCGATGTGGTCGACGTGGACGCCGGCTATGCCGATACCGACGGCGCGCCCAAGCAGGTGCTCACCGATGTGACCTGGCTCATCGGCGCGGGCGACCGCTATGGTCTTTTGGGCGAGAACGGCGCCGGCAAGTCGACACTGCTCGACGTGATTCAGGGCAAGATCGCGCCCCTGCGCGGCCGTGTAAAGATTGGCCAGACGGTGCGCTTTGGTGTGTTGTCGCAGCAGCTCGAGGAGCTCGAGCCCTACATGGGCGACACGATCCGCGAGGTGCTCAGCCACTATAAGAAGTACTACGTCATCGACGGCAAGGAGACTTCGCCCGAGAAGCTTTGCGAGCGCCTGGGCTTTACGACGCAGCAGCTCTGGAGCCGCATCGGCGATCTTTCGGGCGGCCAGCGCCGTCGCCTGTCGCTGTTGCTGACGATTCTGGACGAGCCCAACGTGCTCATCCTGGACGAGCCGGGCAACGACCTGGATACCGACATGCTCGCGATTGTCGAGGACCTGCTGGACGGCTGGCCCGGCACGCTGATCCTGGTGACGCACGACCGCTTTTTGATGGAGCGCGTGACCGACCAGCAGTGGGCGCTGCTCGACGGCCACCTGACGCATATGCCCGGTGGCGTGGACCAGTACCTGCGCCTGTGCAACGCTACCGCCGAGGGCGAGCCCGTGGGCGCGCCGAGCGCCAAGACCGGCACGTTCGACACCGGTGCCGCGGCAGCTGCGGCCGAAAAGCCCAAGTCGAGCGGTCAGCCCAACGGCCTGTCCAACGCCGAGCGCCAGAAGCTCCGCCGCGAGGTGAGTTCGCTCGAGCGCAAGATGGAGACGCAGCGCACCCGCGTTGAGGAGGCCGAGGCAGCAATGGCCCAAGTCGATCCCACCAACTACACGGCGCTCGGCGAGCAGCAGGCAAAGATCGACGAGGCTCACGCCGCCATGGACGAGCTGGAGATGGCGTGGCTCGAGGCGAGCGAAAAGCTCGAGGGCGAGGAGTAGACGAGGATGATCAAGGCCGCATTTTTCGATATCGACGGCACGCTGCTGAGCTTTAAGACGCACCGGATTCCGGCGTCGGCGCAGCAGGTGCTCGATAGCTTTCACGAGCAGGGGATTGCGTGCGTGATCGCCACGGGTCGCCCGACCTACCAGATACCGGACTGGCTGTTCGACCTGGGTTGGGATGCGTACATTACGCTCTCGGGTCAGCACTGCTTTGATGCCGAGGGGGTTTACCGCAGCTGTCCGATCGATCCGGACGACGTCGCGGTGATTGTGGACCAGGTGGCGCAGGGGCGCTACGACTCGCTGTGCATGCAGGGCGAGAACTCGTTTGTGAACCGCCTGTCCGAGCGCGTGGTGACGGCTGGCAGCAACGCGGGAATCGTCTACCACGAGGAGCCGTTTGAGCACGCCTTTGACGCACCGGTCTACCAGTTCTGCGCCTTTGTGGACCCGGCCGACGAACATATCGTGACCGACGCCGTGTCGCATTCGCTCACCACGCGCTGGTGCGACCTGTTCTGCGACATTATTCCCGCTAACGGCGGCAAGGACCTGGGCGTGGCGGCGACGCTCGAGCGGCTTGGTATCGACGCGAGCGAGGCGATTGCCTTTGGCGACGGCGAGAACGACCTGTCGATGTTCTCGGCCGTGGGCACAAGTGTGGCCATGGGTAACGCGCAGGACACGGTGAAAGCTGCAGCGACCTATGTGACGACTGCCGTGGACGACGACGGCATCTACAACGCTGCGAAGCACTTTGGACTCGTGTAGCTGCGGGCCGGCACCTGGCACCTGGGGACATTCCTTGCGGGGCGTCCCCATTTTGTTTTCGTCCCGCACGTTTTGTGAAACGCGGCTAACTTTTAGGCAAAGTAGTAAGACATGGGCAACTTTTGCGGTAAAGTTAGCCGTGGAAAGTATCCAAAGGCTAACTAGCAATCATTGCGAAAGGCGGCCCATGGCCCTACGTGAATCCGGAGAAGACTATCTCGAATCGATCTACGTTCTGTCGCAACGTCAGGGCATCGTGCGCTCGATTGATGTTGCAGAGTACCTTGGCGTAACTAAGGCAAGTGTTTCAAAAGCTATGGCGACGTTGGAGAACAACGGCTACGTCGAAATGGGCAAGCGAGATGTTCATCTGACGGAGCGTGGTCTGGAGGTCGCTCGTCAAATGTGGGAGCGTCACTGCTTTTTCGTGGGGCTGCTGGAGGATGCGGGTGTTTCGGCTGAGGTCGCGTCGCAAGAGGGCTGCCACATGGAGCACTGCCTAAGCGAGGAAAGCTTCGAGAAGCTGAGGGCGATGCTGGGACGGGACGGTGCTTCGGCGCCAATAATGACCGACTAGCACTCCCGCAGCGGCGCGCCTCCCGCGCCGGAACGGCGCGGGACAGCGACCGAGATGAGTGGTCCCACCAACTAAGTCCAACTCAGACAAGGAACCCCACCAGCAAGCGATGCCCAAGAACCGCCAGCAACGTTACCGCAGGCCGGGGCCGGGCTTGGTTTTGAAAACATTCCGCAGACCAGAAGTGCCCCCGTTCGTAGCTCCGAAGGAGCAGAACGGGGGCACTTCATTGGTCGAGGACGTTTTCAAAACCAAGCCCGGCCCCGGCCGGACAGCCCACGAACGCTACAAGTTCTTGACACCCATCGCGCGCATGGCGTTCAGGATGGCGATGATCGCCACGCCTACGTCGCCGAACACGGCAAGCCACATGTTGGCGATGCCCAGCGCTGCCAGCACAAGGATCAGCAGCTTAACGCCCAGCGCAAAGATGATGTTCTGCCAGACGATCGTCATGGTCTTGCGTGCCACGCGGATCGCGCGGGAAATGTTGGACGGCTTGTCGTCCATGAGCACGACATCGGCGGCCTCGATCGCAGCGTCAGAACCCATAGCGCCCATGGCAATGCCCACATCGGCGCGCGTAAGCACGGGCGCATCGTTGATGCCGTCGCCCACAAAGGCGAGCTTGCCCTTGCCACTCTCGGTTGCAAGCAGCGCCTCGACGCGCTCGACCTTATCGCCCGGCAGCAGCTGCGCGTGGAACTCGTCGAGACTGAGTTGCTTGACCACAGACGCCGCAACCTCCTCGCGGTCGCCCGTGAGCATGACGGTGCGCTTGACACCGGCGGCGTGCAGGTCGCGAATCGTTTGCTCAGCATCGGCCTTGACGGTGTCTGCAATCACGATGTGGCCGGCGTACACGCCGTCAACGAGCACATTCAGAATCGTTCCGACGACCTCGCAATCGGGCGCTTCGACTCCGGCCGCGGCGAGCATCTTTGCGTTGCCAACGACGACGTGCTTGCCGTCGATGGTTGCCGTCACGCCATGGCCCGCGTCGTTGGTGGAGTCGCTTACGCGCTTGGGGTCGACCTCGCCCTGGTAGGCGACACGTACGGACTGCGCGATGGGGTGATCGGAGAACGACTCAGCAAGGGCTGCGACTTCAAGCAGCGATTGCTCGGTATAGCCTGCCTCGGGGTGTACCGCGACCACCGAGAACGTGCCGTTGGTGAGGGTGCCCGTCTTGTCAAAGACGACGGTGTCCACGTCGGCGAGCGTCTCGAGGTAGTTAGAACCCTTGATGAGAACGCCCAGCTTGGACGCGCCGCCGATGCCGCCAAAGAAACTGAGCGGCACGCTGATCACCAACGCGCACGGGCAGCTGACGACCAAGAAGGTCAGGCCGCGCAGAATCCAGTCGGACCAGGCACCGGTGACCAGGCCACCGCCGAGCGCGAGCACCGCGGCAGCGCCGGTGACGGCGGGCGTGTAGATGCGGGCAAAGCGCGTGATGAAGTTCTCGGTGCGTGCCTTCTTTTCGCTGGCATTCTCCACGAGCTCCAGGACGCGTGCGACGGTGGACTCGCCAAAGGGCTTGGTGGTGCGCACGTGGATGAGCCCCGTCATGTTGATGCAGCCGCTGATGATATCGTCTCCGGTTTTGGCCGGGCGGGGGACCGACTCACCGGTAAGGGCGGCGGTGTCGAGCTGGGTTTCGCCCTCGACGATGACGCCGTCGATGGGCACGCGCTCGCCGGGCTTGACCACGATCACGGTGCCGACCGCGATGTCATCGGGGAAGACCTGTTCGAGTGAGCCGTCGGGTTGCTCGACGTTGGCGTAGTCGGGTGCTATGTCCATCATGGCGCTGATCGATTTACGGCTCTTGCCCACGGCGTATGCCTGGAACAGCTCGCCGACCTGGTAGAACAGCATGACGGCGGCGCCTTCGGCCATGTGCGGGTCGGTATCGGGGAAGAGCACCATGGCAAACGCGCCGATGGTCGCGACGGCCATAAGGAAACTCTCGTCGAAGGCCTTGCCGCGGCGGATGTTGTTGTATGCCTTTTGGAGCACGTCGTAGCCGGCAATCAAAAACGGCACGAGGAACAGTGCGAAGCTGGCGTAGATGTCGCCCGGGGTGCCGAATGCGGCAGTGAGGGTGCCGAGCTCATCGAGGGCGTACACCACGGCAAAAATGCCCAGCGCTACCAGGATGCGGTTGCGCTTATGCTCGAGTGACTCTTTTTTCTTGCGCTTCTTCTTTTTCTTCTTGGGGTCGGCGGTGGCCATGACTCGTATCCTCCCATTTGAATGTATGAACACTCGCTCACATAATTTCGCGAGCAAAGGCCGCGGCAAGCGCGGCCTTGCGGGTTGGCGTAAACCTTGGCTAGAGAATGATCTCGCAGTCCGGCTCGGCGTCGGCGGTGAACTCCACAACGCGGTCGAGGACCTCGTCGAACTCGGCTTCATCGGCCTCGAGCGTCAGCTTCTGGGTCATAAAGTTGACCGAAACGGACTTGACGCCATCGAGCTTGGCCAGCTCGTCCTGAAGCTTACGCGCGCAGTTGGCGCAGTCGATCTCATCGAGCTTGAACTGCTTTTTCATGGTGGGTTCCTTTCCCTGTATTTGCGGCTTGGGTGCAGGCCGCGCTGGTACCGTGGTTAGTCGCTATTCGCAGATGTGGCTCATGCCCTGGTTGAGCATGGTGTAGACGTGGTCGTCGGCGAGCGAGTATAGGATATTGCGCCCGTCGCGCCGGAATTTAACCAGGTGCGACTGCTTGAGTGTACGCAGCTGGTGCGACACCGCGGACTGCGAGGTTTCGGTCGCTTCGGCGATGTCTGCCACGCAGAGCTCGCGGCCCATGAGGGCATAGAGGATCTTGATGCGCGTGGTGTCGCTGAAGACCTTGAACAGGTCGGCGAGGTCGTAGAGAAGCTCCTCGTCGGGAAGGTCCTCGGGCGAGCAGGTGGTGGGGATCGCGGGTTCGGTGGCCTCGATGTCGGGTTTCGTTTCATCAACGCGGATGCTCATTGCAATATCCTTTCATATGAACATGCGCTCATATAACTTGCTTTCGATTATATGAGTGTATGTTCATATGTCAATACAATTTGCGTTAATTTCGATGACTGCTTGCCGCTTCTGCGATTTTCTGTGGGTTGGGAGACATCGACGCAATGCTCGCCAACATATTTCGAGATGTTCGGCTAGCATGCTAAGAAAGCCACCTTGAGAAGCATTAGAACTGTTCATATTTGTACTTTATCGTGTCAAATACCGCGAGAATCAGTTCTTCCTCTACGGGAGTTTCTGCAGAATCAGTTTTATCTAAAGTTATATTGAGCATTGCTGCAGCCAATCTGGCACATCGGTGGCCGAATAAGTCGAAAAATGTAGGTGGACATCCGCAGAGATCGCCTTTAGAAGAGCGAATTCTCAATTAGATCAATAATCGTGTCGTCTTCCGTGCGGTTTTCATCGATTTTTGCGAACATGTCGCATTCCCAAGCCCCATTGATTTCCTCAGCAAGGGCCCCGACGTGTTGCATGTCGTCGGGTTCGGGCACATCGTTGATGCTCGGGTCATCAGCTTGCGGATATTGGCTTGCAATTTCGCGCTTGGCGGCCTCTTCTTCTTTGAGTGTCTCCAGGACGCGGCGACCGTATTCGAAGTAGCGCCGCAAGACAAATTGACGAAGAGTTTCTTGCAGGATGGCGAAGTTATCCGGGAGTCGACCGGGCCATATCTTCTCGCGAATGCGAATCGCTTCCATGACCCGTTTAAAAGCGGACTGCTTGAAAAACGAATGACGATTAACCGTGATAACGGCATATCCCATGTTTCGCAGCGTGTTTCGGCGCTCCTCGTCAATTGATTGCTGCTCGGGTTCGTCGTGGTAAAAGCCGTTGTATTCGATATCGGTCATCGAATTTTCGAGCAGCGCGTCGAGGTAGAAAACCGTCCGTCGCGTTAGGGCGGCGTATCTTTTGGGGACTGGGATCGGATAATCCGTTTTGATAGCGCGTATGGCTAAGCCACCCATTGACTTGGGCATTGTCAGCATCATGACAAACGCCGTTTCGAGTGGGGAGCGACAGCCTTCGTGTACATAAGAAAGTGCCTTTAGTGCTTTATTAGATCCACGATACCCCGGTGCCTCTGAAAAGAAGGCTCTGAGCTCTTCAACGCTGGTTAGGGCTGGGCGCTCGCGATATTGAGTTTCGTCGGACGTTCCAAGCGCGTAGGAGCCGCAGATTTCAAAGTAATACTCAACGAGCTCCGAAAGGTTGAGGTCGGCTGTTGCTTCTAACGCGCACAGCTTGATATCGACGATGTAGACGTTCGGCTCGAGTTCTAGGTAGCTTTCTGCATCAAACGTATAGCGCGTGCAGTGGCAGATGCAGCCCTTGCGGTGCCTTTTGGCATTATTGGAAAACGTCAGCACATGGATACGTTCAGAATCGACATTCTTTCTGTTGAGCCATGCTCGTGCCGCTTCCAGGTCGGACGTGGTCGGCGCAGACACCCTGATCTTTTCCATAGGTATGGGACCGGTCGCGTAGCTTGCGAGCGAGTTGGCTGTTTGGTATACAGCGCGTGCCGTGGTATGTGACAGAATGATTCCCATACGCGCATGATGGCATAGCGGACGCCGCATACGCCCGAAACTTCGGGCAACGGTATTGGGGCGCGGCTTATCTTCTGCGAACGGTGGGTTTTTGAGCTGTCGTATTGAGGGAGCAGCTTTGGCTGGGGAGGTTTCTGCCGGCTGCCCCTTTTTGATGAACTTTAGTTGCGGATTCGTAGCTTCTAAGCGTTTTTGCCGACCGCTCAGATGCCTCACCAACATAATTTGAGTTATTCGGCCTTATCCTATACAAATGGTGCGATCGCAACGTCCTATTCGAATTGATTCAGGTAGATTTATGGGGCTTGGTTGCGAAATTAAGGCGATTTTAGCTTCGATTGCGGTTCAAGGGGCCTTGACTAGTGGTTCAGCTGGCCGAACAACTCGAAAAATGTAGGTGGGCCAACCTGCCGACTATGTGAAGCACGCGTATTTGCTCGTTTTGATGAAAACTAGGGTGCAGCCATAAGGCTGCGCCCTAGTTTACTGCGTGTCGGTGTGCCCAGACGGATTGCGCTGTGCCTGGCAGGCGCTCCCGCAGATGGATCGGTTATTTCGCGAATAGGTTCTTGAGGTTGAACTCGGCCTGAACCGTGCGGAGCATGAGGTCGGTGTCGTCGAGGCCCAGGTGCTGCTCGTTGGCGTCGGCGGCGAGGGTTCCACGGCGGCGCGCCCAGTTCTCGAGCGCGGCGGGCGCGGACTCGCGGGGGAGCGAGCGGACGTCGGCATCCAGGCTGCGGCAGATCTGGCGCGAGTCGATGACGATGATCTTGCCGGCGCGGCGTGCCTCGGCGTAACCGTCCAGGTGGATCTTGAACCAACTGTCTTCGAACGCGGCGTTATGCGCCATGTACGGGTACTTCTTCATAAGTTTGAGCAGCTGCTTCTGCAGTTCCTTGTTCTCGCGGAATGGTTTTTTGCCGTCGATGTCGTCCCAGGTAATGTGATGGATGTTCGATAGCGGCACATCCTCGCCGCGGTAGATGTCGGGCAGGCCGCAGTAGTGTGCCTCGGCGTCATGCGGGACGGCGTCGCTGGTGAGCTCCATGATCTCCCAGCCCACGTTGATGATATAGCCGCGCTCGGGTGCACGGCCGGTGGTCTCGATGTCGATACCGAGCACGGTGCCCTGGATGGGCTTGCGGGCGTAGGCCACGCCGAGCGCGTCGCGGTCGCCGCGGATCTCGCGCATGACGGACGCGGCGGTGCGCTTTTGCATCTTGCCGATGGCGGCGCAGGTGTCGGCGTCGGACAGACCGCGCGAAAGCGTCGCGGGCGTCACGTTGCGCAGGCGCGCCTCGCCAATCTGGTCGCACAGGTCGCGGTTGCGGTCAGCCAGGTCGCGCACGGTGGCAAAGTCGAAGCTGGGGTCGCCCTCGGCGGTAAAGTACTCGGTTTCGAGCACCTTAAGGGCCTCTTCGCCCTTCTGGCGCTCGGACTCCATGGCGCCATGATCGCCATAGATAAACATGGGAATAAACGGCTGACGCTCGTATTCGAGTGCTTGTGAAACGTTCATATAACTGCTCCTTGGACGGGCCGCACCGCGCGGCTCGGGTTCATTGAGATGTGGCGAGATGATAGTTTACCATGGGCAACTATTGGCATCGCGCCTAGGACAACTACAATACCCTAGTTGACCGCTAGGACTTTTACAATGCTGCCGAAAGACATGAAAGGTTCCATCCGTCATGGATTTGCTGATTGATATTCTGCTCGACGCCGGCAAGGACACGCTCTCGCTGGCGCCGTTTTTGTTGGTGACGTATCTTGCTCTCGAGACACTTGAGCACGTCGCGGGTGACAGCGTTAACGGCGCCATCAAGCGCGCTGGTGCCGCGGGCCCCGTGGTTGGCTCGTTACTGGGCATGGTGCCGCAGTGCGGCTTTTCGGCAATGGCGGCCACGCTGTACGCCGGTCGTGTCGTGACCTTGGGCACGTTGGTGGCGGTGTTCCTTTCGACCTCCGACGAGATGCTGCCGCTGCTACTTGCCGAGCAGGTTCCCGTGCAGACCATGGCGATGCTTTTGGCTTCGAAGGCACTGATCGCGCTGGTCACGGGCTTTATCGTGGACGCGGCTATCCGCGGCCTTCGTCGTAACGCTCGCGCGCATGCGGCGATTCGCCGTACCGTGCTGGGGACCGCTTCCAATCCGGCTCATGTGAACTGCGCGCACGACGACCATACCGGGGGCGACATCATTGATGAAGTGGCCGAGGCGGGCGTGAGCGCCGATCACATCCATGAGCTGTGCGAGCGCGACCATTGCGGTTGCGATGAAGACGAGGACGAGTACGAACACGGACATGGACACGATCACGGTCATGGGGGCGAGCATGAACACCATGATGGCCACGGTCACTCCCACTCTCACGAGAGCGCGCCCCTCCTGTCGATTATTCGCAGCGCCATCTCGCACACCGTGCAGGTATCGGTATTCATTTTTCTGGTGACGCTGATTCTGGTCGCCGTGCTCGAGACCTTCGGCGAGTCCGCGATCGAGCAGTTCCTGCGTGGCAACGAGACGCTCGCCGTCTTGGGCTCGGCACTCGTCGGCCTGATCCCCAACTGCTCGGCCAGCGTGGTCATTACGCAGCTGTACCTGGAGGGCGCGCTACAGCTGGCGCCGATGCTCGCCGGCACGCTCATTTCCGCTGGCGTGGGCTATCTTGTCCTGTTCCGCACCAACCGCAGCGCTCGTGAAAACGCCGTGTTCCTGGTCATGATGTACGTCATCGGCGCCGGCTGGGGCCTTATCCTATCCGCCTTCGGCCTCTAAGTAGGCCTAAAAAATGGGCTTCAAATAGCCATGCTCGGCGCCTGCGCAATGCGGCGACGCATGGCATTTTGAAGCCCGTTTTTTGTTGAGCCATGGATTCCGAGCGCTCACACCGCTCAAAACAAAAAGGTAGATTTCCGGGCATGTCCCGAAAATCTACCTTGGTTAGCGCAGCAGCTCGGTGAGGTTGCGCTTAAAGCGGGCCCGGTCTTCGCTGGTAAATGCCGCCGGACCGCGAGTGCGACCGCCGGCGCGGCGCACCTTCTTTTCCTCGTGGCGAATAAACAGTTGCATGTCGATGGTCGCCTTATCGTAGACGCGCCCGCGTACGCCGATGGCGGCGGCATCGCGCCCGAGCACCATGCTCGCCAAGCCAATGTCCTGCGTCACGACTACGTCGCCCGCCTGCAGGCGTTCGACAATGGCAAAGTCGGCGCTGTCGGCGCCCACGCTCACATCGAGCGTCGTGACCCAAAATCCGCGTCGCGCATGCTCGACGTCGCGCGGATCGTCGCGGCGAATGTGGCGTTCCAGGTTCTGTGTGCTGTTGCCGGCGATAACGACGGCGACGCCCGCCCGCCGCGCGCAGTCAATCGACTCGCGCGTGACCGGGCAGGCGTCTGCATCAATAAAGAGCGTTCGCGGCATCTAGTGCACCAGTTTGCCAAATTGAATAGCGCGAACAATCAGCGTTACGCCAAACACCAGCAGTGCGGCGCCGCTAAAGATGACGAGCATCTTGGCCGACCACAGCGGATAGATAAACACGAACATGCCGGCGATGATGGAGAGCGCGCCGCTCAGGATGGCGAGGGCACGGTTGGACGAAAGCTCGGACTCCAGAATGGACATGACACCTTCGACGATCCAGCCAAAGCCGGCCACGATAACCACCATCGTGGTGAGCGTCGCGGTCGAGAAGGCCTGGTTGCGCAGGATTATGACGCCGCCCAAGATAATGAGTAGGTTGGAGATGATGCTCGTCACGCGCCAGCCGGTGGGCAGCAGTGGCTCGAAAACAGCGGTAAACAGCCTGATCGCGGCCGTGATCACAAAGTAGAAGCCCAAGACGGTCGTTAGGAAGACGAGGGACTTGGCGGGCGCAAACAGCAGTGCGATGCCGGCGACGAGCGCCAAGACGCCCGTGATGGCGTAAATCCAGCGTACGGCCTTGACGGCTTTGCCCGCCATGCTTTTCTCGTCAAATCCAAACTGGCTCGATTTTTGGTCATCGTTCTTAAAGATGCCCATAATGCCTCCTTTCCGTGCGGCGTAAGCCTTGATCATTACAACCAGTATCGCCTAAAGGCGCTGGCGTATGGGTCGGGGAGGGCGGAACGTAACCCAAAGGCCCCGAATTGTTTCCGTTGTTCCCCACGTCGCGATTTTCTATTCAACAGGTGTAGAACATTGCAGCCCTGTTCGTTATTGCCTACGTTTTAGGTTAGATTTTCCTAAGAACAATTGCCCGAAATTGGGGGTCCCTATGAACGAAGCAGTTCCCGCAGCGCCGGTAAGCGCTGAGTCGATGGCAAAGCAGGGTTGCGAAAAGCTCGGCTTGGACGCGTTTGATGCGTTGGTTCGCTGCGCCCGCACGTGCCGTCGCTTTGACGAGTCCATGCGCGTGCCGCGTGAGCTTTTGCTTGAGCTGGCGGAGCTGGCGCACCTGACTCCCTGTGGTGCCAATGCTCAGCGTCTGCGTTTTCATGTGGTAAGCGGTGCAGAGGACTGCGCGCGTGTATTTGACGAGCTTGCATGGGCCGGTGCGCTCAAGGATTGGCCGGGTCCTGTCGAGGGCGAGCGCCCGACCGGCTACATCGCGATTCTGGCCGAGCGCGCCGTTCCGGGCAAGCCCGCCGCTCCCATTACCGAGGTCGACACGGGTATTGCCGCGCAGACGATGATGCTCGCCGCCCGCAGCGCCACGCCCGAGGTGGCTGCCTGCATGTTCAAGGCCTTTACGCCCCACGCGATCGATGCCATGGGGCTCGATAACGACAAGTATGAGCTCAAGCTGATCATGTCGTTTGGCGTTCCGGCCGAGACACAGGTGATCGATGCGATCGATTCCAACCCGGATGGCTCTATCAATTATTGGCGCGATGAGGCGCAGGTGCACCACGTACCCAAGCGTTCGCTCGCCGACGTGCTGGTGTAGTTGAGTGTCACCGCGGTGCAATCCGGCGGCAAAATCACCACAAAGGCTCCTGTCCCCTTTGTGGTGGCACGAGGGGAGGGTGTGTGGCAGATCTGTATTTGGTGCGGCATGGGCAGACTGAGCTCAATGTGCAGAGCATTTTGCAGGGCTGGCACGATTCGCCGCTTACGGCGCGCGGGCGCGAGCAGGCGCTGACGGCGCGTACGGCGTTTGCGGCGCGTGGCGTGGCCTTTGATCATGTGTATTCCTCGCCGTTGGGCCGGGCGCGGCATACGGCCGAGCTTATCGTTGGCGAGGGCCGTTCCATTGAGCTGGTCGATGACCTGCGTGAGTGGCATTTTGGCTCGCTGGAGGGCACATCAAATCGCGAGATGCCGCCGCAGCCCTGGGGCGATTATCCGGTGGCCTTTGGCGGCGAGTCGGAAGTGCAGCTTCAGTCGCGCATGGTCGCGGCGCTGTCCCGCATCATGGCCAGGCCGCAGCACGACTGCGTGCTGGCGGTTTCCCACGGCTCAGTCTGCCAGGAGTTTCTTGAGTATGTGACTGGCGGGGGAGAGCTACCCGACAACGGTGCCGTGCTTCATTTTGGCTATTGCGACGGGGCGTTTTCGCTCTTGGGTTGGTAACGAACGAAAGGACCCCTATGAATAAAGATCTGTATCTGGTCCGTCATGGACAGACGATATTCAACCTTAAGCGTATCATTCAGGGGTGGAGTGACTCGCCGCTTACGCAGTTGGGTTGCGACCAGGCGGCGCGCGCCGGCATGTTTTTACGTGCGCGCGGCATTGAGCCCGATCATGCCTACACCTCCACGCTTCATCGCACCGAGCAGACTATCGCCAACTTGTGGCCGGGCTTGGCGTACGAGCGCCTGGACGGCCTGCGCGAGTGGTTCTTTGGCGATTTTGAGGCCGAGCGCGTGATGCTTATGCCCGAGCGCCCGTGGCGCGATTTCTATCGTCAGTTTGGCGGCGAGGGCCAGATGCAGGTGCGCGAGCGCATGGTGGCGACGTTGACCGAGCTTATGCGGCGTCCGGACCATACGTGCGTGCTCGCGGTAAGCCATGGCTCGGCCATCAAGGAGTTTTTGGATCACGTGAGGGGAGCGGCGGCCGATGAACGCGATCGCGTTCCGGGCAACTGCTCGGTGCTGCATTTCGTGTTTGACGACGAGGCCGGTACGTTTGAACTGGTTGAGATTTTCACGCAGGAAGACTACGCGCGCGAGCTGGGGCTTGAACCGCTCGTGGCTACTGCGGGTCCGCAGCGCGGATAACGCGAGCGCGGCGGCACGGGTCGCCGGCTAATTTTTCGACGCAAAAGGGGCGGAGATGCATGTACCTGCTGCATCTCCGCCCCCTGTTTGTTGAGCTGCCGATTTTTGTGCCGGGCGGTCTGGTCTTGCTAGAACCGCGCGACCTGGTGCGTGAGCAGACCTGTCGGAACCTGCGGCGCGGCGCCGCTGACCCGCGCGGCGGGGAAGAGCACGGCAACGGTAAAGTTGAACGGCTCCTTGCCGGTGTACGTTCCGGCGACACGGGCCTCATCGGCCAGCAGCTGCGACGCCCCGGTTATAGCGGCGGCGTAGGCGGGGTCGTCGGCCAGTGCCGGCTCCGGTGCTTGGTCGAGCATGGCGCGGATGGCCCCGACGGCCTCCTCGCGCTTGACCTCCCACGCGCGGTGCGTAATGCCCGCGGGGTCGGTGACGGCGTAGAGCGACGCGCCCTCTTTGGCAGCGCCCAGGATGATGTCCATGACGGGCGACGCCTCGTAGGAGAGCGACACGGGGCGCGGCTGCACCTTAAGTTCGGCGATCGCGCGCGCGGCGGCGAGTGCGTCGACGCTCTTGGCGGCGGCCTCGTCGCTACCCGTCAGCACGTTAACCGGGCAAATCGCCACGACACCCGTCACGCGCCCCGGCTCCCCCGAGCATTCGTACACGTAGTATGCCGCACCCGGGTCCTTGAGCATGAGCCCATCGGCAATGGCTCCGCGCAGAACATCGTTGCCGCTCAGGATGCTGCCCATTGCAGGCAGTGCCTCGAGCACGCGGTCCTGAGCCGGGCGGATGCAGGGAAACGGAAGTGCTTTCATGGGCGGTCCTAACGCACGAGTCGGTTTGTTCGCGGCTTATTATGCCCCAACTTGGCCGCTCGCGTCCCAGAGCACGTTATCGGCGAGCGCGATGAGCACCTGCTGACAACGAACGATATCGACGTGGGGCACATATTCGTTGGGCTTGTGCGCGAGCGCGAGCGACCCGGGACCATAGCTCATACAGTTGCGGTTGCCCGTCTTGCCCGCGATGACGGCGGTGTCGGTGTAGCCGGTAAAGAAGCCGACGGTCGTGTCCGCGTCCGTCACGTCATCGGCGGCACGCTTGAGCGCTGCTAGAAGAGAAGAGTTCGGGTCGCGCTCGATGGCGGGACGGTCGCCCGTCACGGTGTAGCTGCCATGGCAACCGGGAACGGCGGCTTCGGCGACGGCGATGGCCTGCTCTACCATGCGCGTCGCGGCGGCCGTATCGGTCGGTGGGGTCAGGCGCATGTCGACCCAGACTTTGGCGCGGTCGGGTACGACGTAGGGGCGATATCCGCCCTCGATTTGGCCAAACGTGATGGTCGAAGGCCCCAGCTCATCGTGCGCGGGCAGCGCCACAAACGCGCGACGAAGCGAACACACGACCTCGGCCATGGCGGCGACGGCATCCGCGCCCTTCCAGGGCTGGCTCGCATGCGCCGTCACGCCAGCCATTTCAATCTCGAACCACGTACGTCCCTTGTGCGCCACCTGGATCTGTCCGTCGGTGGGCTCGGTGTCCAGCACCCATTCGCGCGAACCGACCCAGCCGGCATCGATCGTGGCCTCTGAGCCTCGCATAAAGTCTTCCTCGTCGACCGAGCAGATGAGCGAAAAGCCGCGGCGGGGCAACGCGCCATTCGCCGCCACGCGCTCGAGCGTATGGACCAGTGCGGCAATGGCGCAGGCCAGGCCACCCTTCATGTCGCAGGCGCCACGGCCGTAGAGCTTGCCGTCGCGCACAACCGCCCCAAGCGGTGCGATGTCCGCGTCCCAGCCATCGCCCAGCGTAACGGTATCCATGTGGCAGATGTAGACGAGTCGCGGCTCGTCGCTTTGGCCCGGCACGGTGACCATAAGGTTGCGGCGCCCGGGGAGTACTTCGAGCTCTGCAATCTGCACGGCATCGAGTACCGGATGGCTCAGCTGCGCCAACCGTTCCTCAACCAACGCTCTGATATAGCGTTCAATCTCGCCCTCATACGCACCTGGGTCGGAACTGTCGATCCGCACGAGCCCTTGCGTAAGCCGCCAAGCAAAATTTGTATCAACCATAGGCACCTCACAGATAGTTAGGTCAACATACAGATTGTATGCCAAGAAGCGGCTCGGTGCATTTAATGGAGCGCTCACAAAATGGGGGCGCCTCTCGTGCGAAAGGCGCCCCCGCGGGCATTCAATGTCAGCGACGGGCGGGCCACATGGGGAACTGCCCGTCAGATCAGCTGGCGCTATTTGATTACGCGCACGCGATACATCGACGGAATCTGCTTGAGCGCCTCGATGGTGCTGCTGTTCAGGTGCTCATCGGTGTCGAACATGGTGTAGGCGTTCTCGCCGGCGGACTCATTGGTCATGCGTTGCACGTTGGCATTGTCCTTGGCCAGGATTGCCGTGATCTGGCCGATCATGTTGGGCACGTTGGCGTGCAGGCAGGCGATGCGGCTCGCGGCGCGCGCCTTGCCCATGCTGCAGGCGGGGTAGTTAACGCTGTGCGCGATGTTGCCGTTTTCCAGGTAATCCTTGAGCTCGCTAATGGCCATGTCGGCGCAGTTGGCCTCGGCCTCGCCGGTGCCGGCGCCCGAGTGCGTGGTGATGAACGTGTTGGGCATCTTGACGGTCTTGGGCGTGGCAAAGTCGCAGCTAAACCAGCTCAGCTTGCCCTCGCGCAGGGCGGCGTCGACGGCGTCCTCGTCAATGATGGTCTCGCGTGCGTAGTTGATGAGCACGGCGTCCGGGGCCAGCAGGTCGATCTGCTCGGTGCTGATCATGCCGATGGTGTCGGCCTTGCTGGGCACGTGCACGGTGAGGTAGTCGCAGCCGCGGCACAGGTCCTCGAGCGTGCCCACGCGCTGCACCTCGCGGCTCAGCACCCACGCGTGCTCGACGGAAATGAACGGATCGTAGCCGTAGACGTCCATGCCCAGATCGACGCAGGCGTTGGCGACCTTGGAGCCCACGTTGCCCAGGCCGATGACGCCGATGCGCTTGCCCTTGAGCTCGCGGCCCACAAAGGCCTTCTTGGCCTTCTCGGCATCGACCTGAATCTCGGGATCGTCGGCGTTGTCGCGCACCCAGTTCATCGACTGCACCACGCCACGGCTCGAAAGCACCAGCATGCCCAGGACGAGCTCCTTGACGGCGTTGCTGTTGGCACCGGGGGAGTTAAAGACGACGACGCCCTTCTTGGCGTACTCCTCGACGGGGATGTTGTTGACGCCGGCGCCGCAGCGGGCGATAGCGCGGATGCCCTCGGGCAGCTCGTAGCCGTGCAGGTCGGTAGAGCGCATAAGGATGGCGTCGGCCTCCTCGGCGGTGCTTACAAATTCGTAGCCCTCGCCAAACTCGACTTTGCCGTCTTTAGTGATGTCGTCGATAGTCTTAATCTTGCGCATGGAAAAACTCCTTAGCAGGTTTTGATCTAAACAGGGTGGTCTGAGGTGGCTGGTCGGCCCGCGCGTTGCGGGCTAGTTAGATCGCGGACTCAAACTATGCTGCGCTTCGAAGTCTTTCATGTACGTGGCCAGCGCCTGTACGTCCTCCATGGTGACGGCGTTGTACACGCTGGCGCGCATGCCGCCGACGAGGCGATGGCCCTTGACGTTTTGAATCTGGTGCTCTGCCGCGCCCGCAACAAAGGCGGCGTCGAGGTCGGCATCGCCGGTGCGAAAGGTGACGTTGGCGATGGAGCGACTGTCTGTCTGCGCGGTGCCGTGGAATAGTTTGCTGTTCTCGAGCAGGTCGTAGAGCAGGTTGGCCTTGGCCCAGTTGCGCTCGGCCATGGCGGCAAGTCCGCCGGTCTGCTCAACCCAACGGAACACCTTGCCGCACACGTATATGCCAAAAGTGTTGGGCGTGTTGAGCATGGAACCCTTGGCGGCCTGGGTCTTAAGGTCCAGGTACTGCGGCGTCTGCGCAAAGGCTGGGCCGTCGGCGATCAGATCGTCGCGCACGATAACCACGGTCACGCCCGCGGCGCCGGCGTTTTTCTGCGCGCCGGCATAAATGAGCCCGTAGCGCTCAACGTCGAGCGGCTGCGACAGAAAGCAGCTCGAGACATCGGCGACCAGTGGCACATCGCCGCAAGCGGGCAGCTCGTGGTACATGGTGCCAAAGATGGTGTTGTTCTGGCAGATGTAGACGTAGTCGAGCCCGTCGCCCGCGGCCTCGGCGGCAATGCGCGCGTTGACGTCGGCCATGGTGGGAATGCGGTCGAAATCGGTGTCTTCGGAGCTCGCGAGCAGCACGGCCTCGCCGTACTTGGCGGCCTCCTTGTACGCCTTGTTGGCGAAGTTACCGGTCACGACGTAGCCGGCGCGGCCGCGGCGCATGAGGTTCATGGGGATGCCCGCAAACTGCAGCGTGGCGCCGCCCTGCAAAAACAGGACGCGGTAGTTGTCGGGGACGCTCAGCAGGCGGCGCAGGGTTGCCTCGGCGTCGTCGATAATCTGCTGGTACATGCTAGATCGATGGCTCATCTCGAGCACGGACATGCCGCAACCGCGGTAGTCCATCATCTCGTCGGCGATCTCGGCGAGCACGCTTGTAGGCAGCGCCGCCGGGCCAGCTGAGAAGTTGTGCACACGTGCCATCTTCTAGTTCCCCCTCGTAGTCGTTTGAACGTTCGGGATACTTTAGCACAGTGGAGCGCCAGGCGCGACTGCATCACGGTAAAACTCGAGTGCGTCGCTATGATTTACAGGATGGTTACATGGGGGAGGGCTTATCTCGAGGCTCGCATCCGATCCGCCTCGGCCTTCGCTCTATGTTGAGTGTAGCGGAGGGTGGGGACAGATTCACAAGCGCGCCTGTCTGACAAGTGTGATTTGGGGCGATCTCGTCAAAGCTGCTGAGCTGAGAAAATAACCGTTAACCGGATTAAATTTTGTTGCTCAACATTTGACACTCTGTGCGTGGTAACTTTTTTACCAACAGGTATGATTAATGACATGTGCGCCGCGCCTGCCTGCTGGGCCGCGGCGCACTTGTGACAGCCTTTGACACCCTTGGAGCGTGTACTGTGGATGTAACCACAAAAAGCGTTCGGGGGGGGGGTGCTCACCCGCGAGCAATTCCTCCCGCATGAGATGCGCATCGTCGCTGCCCTTCGTATGCAGGGCGCAAGTGACGAGCAGGTCATTGTACGCGTAAAGAGCGAGAACCTCTTTCAATATCCCACGGAGCGCATGGTCGCCAACCGCGCAACCGTGTGCCTTCGCCGCCTTGACGCCATGGTGCCCACGGACGCCGTATGCGCCGCGCGCGGCATCGACCCCAAAACCGCCGTCGAGGCTGCGTCATCCCTAACCAGGCTCATGGCATCCGGCACTCCCACGCAGGCGGACCAGGCCATCTTCTACAGCATGATCTGCCGCTACGATATCGTGCGCGAGCTCGTGCTCGTCGAGGTAGGGGAGCGCCTACAAAATTTCGATTATGCCTTTACGGCGGTTGACCTCAACGCCTTTATGACACGCTTTACCACGGAGTATCCGGACGCGGCCCGCTGGACTGAGGCCACGGTCAAGCGCATTAAGGGCTCGCTCCGCCAGACGCTCCGCCATGCCGGCCTTATCGGCGAGGGCCAGGGCCCGGAGTCCGAGCGCCTGTCACCACTCTTCCTCGATTCCGATGTCGAGCGAGCCTTGGTTCAGCTGGGCGAGAAGTCGCTTATCGCGGCCCTTACCGGCAGGGCGGTGATGTAGCGTGGCTCCCGTCAACAGCGCCGCCGAACCTGCTATCACCCCGGCGACCGATCTCACCACCAATATCGGCATCCATTCCCGTAAGAGCGTCGTGGCGGCGCATGCCCGCTCCGAGCGCGCCTGTCAGGAATTTGAGCGCCGTGCGCAGCTTCTGCGCGAGCGCCTGTGCAGCGAGGACTTTTTGGCCAACAAGGGCATAGGCAATGAGATCGGCTTCCACACTTTTTGCTATGACCCCGCGCTGGAGTTTGAGGCGCGTGCATTATTTGACACCCTTTCACGCGATGCCGAGGCCGACAAGCTTCCGTGCACGCTCAAGGTCGTGAACCTTTACGACGCCGTGCTGGCAATTCTCGAAAAGCGCCGTGTCCTCAAGGCTATCCCGCACCAAGAGGAGCGCCGCGGTACCCAGCGCGTGCTCGAGGACGTGGCCAAGTTCGCCTCGCCCGAGAAAGTCGCCGCGTACATCCTTGAGCAGACCGAGCCGCACGCGCCTGGAGACGTCGTTCTCCTCACCGGCGCGGGCGAGGTTTTCCCATTCTTTCGCATACACACGCTTCTCCACTGCATGCTTGCGGATTTTGATGAGGTGCCTGTGATCGCTGCCTATCCGGGCAGCTTCAACGGCTCTTCTTTCCAACTCTTTAACCGTCTGCCTGCCGATAACTACTACCGCGCCATCGATATCTCGTAAGCACGGCTCCCCGCAGGCAAGTCCCTGCCGCCGGTAACAACCCTTTGCCATAACGTTCCCAAACCCAAAGGAGCACCCATGGACAACACGATCATTCGCGACCTCTTTGCAAAAGACATCAACCGCTCCATCAACGGCGTGGTCAAGGTCCAGGATTCAAAAGATGGGTCCATCCGCCAGGAGCTTGACGAGTACGTGGTGACGCGCGAGCTGCAAGGGCACCTTGCCACGTTCTTCAAGGCATACGGCGATGCCATCGATGTGCCCACCGACAAGATCGGCGTGTGGATCAGTGGCTTCTTCGGTTCCGGTAAATCGCACTTCCTCAAGATGCTGAGCTACCTGCTCGAGAATCGCCAGATCGGTGGCATGAGCGCCATTCGCTACTTTGACGGAAAGATCGTCGACCCCATGGTCGCGGCTGCCATGGAGCGCGCCTGCTCGGTGCCCACGCAGGCCATCCTCTTTAACATCGATAGCAAGGCGGGCCAGTGGAAGCAGGGTGATACGGCTCCCACGGCGCTGCTTCGCGGCTTTGAGCGCATGTTCTACGAGGCGCGCGGCTTCTACGGCGAGGACCTCAAGCTTGCAAAGCTCGAGGACTACATCGATTCCCTGGGCAAGACCCGGGAGTTCCGCGAGGCCTTTGAGCGCGTCAACGGCGAGTCTTGGCTCCAGACCCGCGATACCTACAGCTACTTTGAGGACGACGTCGTCGAGGTGCTGCAGAGCGTGCTCGGCATGAGCGAAAAGGCCGCATGGAACTGGCTCGAGGGTTCTGAGGACGAGGTTTTGGCCCCTGATGTCTTTGCCAAAAAGGTCAAGGACTACGTAGACGCTCAGGCAGCGGCCCACGGCGGCAACTTCCGTTTGCTCTTTATGGTCGACGAGGTGGGTCAGTTTATTACAAACGACAAGGACCCAAGCCTTATGCTGAGCCTTCAGACCATCGTCGAGGAGCTGGGTGCCGCCTGCGGTGGCCGCGTGTGGGTGATGGTTACGAGCCAGGAGGCCATCGACAACCTGAGCCTGCCCGTGGGCAACGACTTTTCAAAGATCCAGGGCCGTTTCAATACCCGCCTTTCGCTCTCCAGCTCCAGCGTGGACGAGGTCATCCAGCGCCGTGTGCTCGAGAAGACCGCGCCGGCGGCCGATATGCTTGCACAGGTCTACGAGCAAGACGCCGCCGTGCTTAAAAACAACTTTACCTTTGAGGGTGGATCGCGCTCCGACCTTGCCGGCTACGCCAACTCCAAGGATTTTGTGGCCAGCTACCCGTTTGTGGGCTACCAGTTTAAGCTCCTGCCCGACGTGATGACCGAGGTGCGCAAGCACGGTGTCAAGGCCAAGCACATGTCAACGGGCGAGCGCTCCATGCTGAGCGCGTTCCAGGAGAGCGCTCAGGCCATCCAGTATGACCAGACCGGTGCACTCGTGCCGTTCTGGTGCTTCTTCGACACTATCTCCAAAGACCTTGAGCACGGCATCAACCAGGTGGTCGACCGCGCGGTCCGTGCGGCCGAGGACGCAAAGGGCCTTGAACCCTAAGACGTTCAGGTGCTCAAGCTCCTGTACCTGATTCGTTACATCGGCTACGTTAAGGCCACGGTCGAGAACATCTCCATCTTCATGATCGACGGTCTCGACGTGGACATGCGCGCCCTCAAGGACCGCGTCAAGGAGTCCCTTGCCCGGCTGGAGCGCGAGAACTACGCGGCGCGCCAGGGCGATACCTATAGCTTCCTCACCGACGAGGAGCAGGAGATAGCGCAGGAGATCGCACGCACCCCAATCGATAACGCGCAGGTGATCGAGTCTATCAAAAAGCGCCTGTTCGACAGCATCTACACCGCGCGTAAACTCAACCGCGGGGCCAACGACTTTCCTTTTGACCGCTATGTGGACGGCTCAATCCACGGTGCCAGCATGGGCGGCATGGAGCTTTGCGTGGCTACTATGGCGAGCGATCTGGGCCGTGCGGACGATACCGAGCTGGCCTTGGCTTCTTCGGGCAAAGCCATCGTGGCTTTGAGCGACGAGGCGGATTATTGGGAGACGCTCGTCAACGCCGCCAAGATCCGCAAGTACGCCAAGACGCGAAATCTCCAGGAGCTTCAGCCGAGTACGCGCCAGATCGTCGAGTCCAAGATGCGCGAGGCAGCCTATAACGAGAAAGAGGCCGATGTCCTTTTGAGCGAGGCCGTACTCCATGCACGTTGCGCGGTCAACGGCCGCATAATTGAGGTCCGCGCGGCCAAACCCGCTCAGGTCTTTGAACAAGTGCTGGCGCAGCTGTGCGATGTGGTCTTTGAAAAGGCCGACTATATCGGCGCGCCGGTCACGAGCGATTCCGATATCCGCTCCACTCTGGCGGGCAACGTTCAAGCGGGGCTCGCTGGCATGGACGCGGGCAACACGCGTGCGCTCAAGGAGGTCGGGGATTACCTCAAAGTTCAGCACCAGCGCCACCTGGATACCGCTATGGGCGATATCCAGCGCAGGTACCAGCAAAAGCCCTATGGCTGGCGCGAGGTTGACATCGCAAATGTGGTGGCGCAGCTTGTAGTGGAGCAGCGCGCGCAGGTGCTGTTTGGCGGTCAGACGGTTCAAGCTAACGACAGCCGCATGGTGTCGCTCCTGCGTAAGGATGCCGATAAGGCCCAGGTGCGTTTGCGCGTGCGCATGAGCGACCGGTTGCTGCGCGCCACGGGCGAGCTTATGCGTGGCCTGTTTGATCTCAAGACCGTGCCCTCCAACGAGGATAAGCTCGTGGCCGAGCTCAAGGAGCGCCTTGAGGGCTTGCGCGAGGCGTGCCTCGCCATGGCACGCGACTACTACACGGGTATCAAGCCGGCCTACCCGTATCCCGGTGAGGACGAGTGCGAGAAGATGCGCTCGGAGGTGGTCGACGTTCTTAAGGACCAGAGCGATTCCGAGGCGTTCTTGACCACGTTCACCAAGCACGAGGACCGCCTGTTCGATGCCAAGGAAGACTTTGACAAGGTGGTTGAGTTCTTCGAGTCCAACCAACGAACAGCGTTTGACCACGCCAAGGATTTCTTGAGCCGCACCGAGGGCATCGAGTATGCCTCCGATGACATTCCCAACGCTGTGGAGAACGTGGCAAAGGTACGCGAGATCCTCAAAGACCCAAAGCCCTACGGCCGCATTAAAGACCTTCAGCCGTTGATGGCACCCGTCAAGGAAGACATCAAAAAGCACCTGGGCATTCGCCGCAACGAGTTCTTGTGTCGTATCGAAAACGACCTGCAGGATTTGCGGAAGCAGGCCGAGAGCCAAGAAGGTTTTGTCAAGCAGGCCAAGGATGCCATCGCGGACGCCAACACCAGGTATGAGTCGTTCAAGAACCGCGCCCATGGCGTCCAGAGCCTCAACGAGCTTAACGCCCTCGCGGCAAACTGGGAAAACTGGATCGTTGCTGCAACCAACAAGATATACGACGCCGTGGATGAGGCCCGCATGCGAATGGACAACGAGCGCCGCACCACCGAGGTCACGAGTACGGGTGAGGTGGTCAAGAAGATCTCCAACAAGGGCGCCGCATCGTCTGCGCCCGTGCCCGCGTCTAAGCCCCAGCGCAAGATCAAGACCGTGCGCCGCGCCGATTTGGCCAAGCCGAGTCGCCTCTTGTCCGCAGAGGACGTGGAGCGCTACGTGGACGACCTGCGCTCTCGCCTTATGCAGGAGCTCGCTGCAAACGACGAGATTCGTATCAACTAACTCGCGGAGCCACCGGTGCCAAAGCGAGCACCGGTGGTTTATGGCGTTTAGAAAGGCTCATCAACCATGAACGATTCTGCTCTTAAGAGCTTCTGCACCTGGGCCCGTACAGAGCTCATCAAAGGCGTGGAGGCACAGATGGTGCGCTACGGCGTCACCGAACCTGCACCTTCGCCCGTTGGGTCCGAGACCGTCAACGGCCTGCCCCTAAGTCCTGCTGAGGTTGTGCAGCGTGACGAGCTGCTGCGCATACAGACAGAGGTGGGTCACGAGGCGCTGCGCGACCGAGCGGCCTACACCTGGTTCAACCGCATCGTGGCCATTCGCTTTATGGATGCACGCGGATGGCTCCCCAGCCGTATGCGCATGCTGAGTCGTGCGGACGGCAGCCATGGCAGCGAGGCCGTGGAGAACGCACTGGACGTGGAGATGGCGACGGCCGATACCGATCGCATAGCCGAGCTCAAGATGGCGGGCTTGGATGAACCGCTGTGGCGCTACCTGTTTATGGCTCAGTGCGAGGAGCTTGCCGATTGCCTGCCGGGCGTCTTTGAACGCGTGGGCGGTGCCATGGAGCTGCTGTTGCCCCAGGGCCTCATGATGTCCGACGGCGTGGTGGGCAAACTCAACACCATTCTCGCTGACGAGGACTGGCGCAAGGGCGTGACCGTTCTGGGCTGGATGTATCAGTACTACAACGCTGACGTCAAAGACGAGTTCTTCAAGGCAAAACGCAAAGCAGCGGCGGCGGACATCGCGCCCGCCACGCAGCTCTTCACCCCCGAGTGGATCGTGCGCTATATGGTCCAGAACTCGCTCGGCCGTCTGTGGATGCTCAACAACCCGGGGAGTTCGCTGCGCGAGCGCATGGAGTATTACATCGAGCCTGATACTGAGCACGAGGACTTCATCCGCATTTCGAGCCCCGAGGAGATAACCCTCTGCGACCCCGCATGTGGCTCGGGCCATATCCTGGTCTATGCGTTTGAGCTGCTCTTTGCCGTGTACGAGGAGCGCGGCTACCGCGAGCGCGAGATCCCGGAGCTCATCCTGACCAAAAACCTCGCTGGCATGGAGATCGACCCCCGTGCGGCTCAGATCGCGGAGCTGGCGCTTGCCATGTGCGCCCGCGAGCACGATCGTCGCTTCTTTAGGCGTGGCGTTCGCGCCGACGTTGCCGTGCTCTCGAGCATCCCGCTAGGGGAGGACGAGCTGCCGGGTAACAAGAAGCTCGCCGAGGAGCTGAGTCATTTGGGCGAGATCGGTTCGCTGCTCAATCCCTCAGAGGACGAGATCGACGAGCTCAAGGCTGCCGCCGCGAGTTGTTCCGATGACCTTTTTGCCGCTACGGCCAAAACTAAGCTCGAAAGCGCTGCCGCCATCTGCGAGAAGCTGTCCCGTCGTTTTACCTGCACCGTTGCGAATCCTCCGTATATGGGCAGCAGCAGCTTTAATCCATTCATGAGCAAGTGGATCAAGAAGAACTACCCCGACGTGAAGAGCGACCTCTGCACGTGCTTTATCGAGCGCGGTTTTAACCTTGTCGAGGATAAGGGCTACGCCGCAATGGTTACCATGCAGAGTTGGATGTTCCTGGGCAGCTTTGAGAAGATGCGCTCTTCGATTATCGAGGGCAAGACGATTGTCTCGATGGCTCATCTCGGCCCCCGCGCATTTGACGCCATCGGCGGCGAGGTCGTCAACGTAACCGCCGATGTCATCTACAACGGCCGCGCGGCATACGAGGGCGCTTACGTGCGCCTCGTCGACATCAACGGTAGTGAGGCGAAGCGTCTCAAGCTGCTCGAGGCGATCCGAGATCCCGACTGTGGCTGGTTCTACCGCCGCGACGCCGACATCTTCAAGCAGATCCCCGGCGCCCCAATAGCCTACTGGGCTGGGGGCGGAATACTATCTGCATTTAAATCAAATCCAGCTGTTGGTACGCGCGCGTCGCTTCAAGCTGGAATCACAACGGGAAACAATGACTTATTCATTAGAGCTTGGTGGGAGGTCCAACTATCAAAGTTTGATAGGGAGTGCTCATCGATTAACGAGGTCCAAACCACAACGTGTTGGTATCCATGTAACAAAGGTGGTAGCTATCGCAAGTGGTATGGCAACCGAGATAACGTTATGAATTTCTCAGTCACTGGCCAACTGGAGATGAAAAAACAGTCAGGATTCCGCCCCGTCAGCCTTGATGATCAATTTAGGCCGTCGATCTCTTGGTCAGACGTTACGTCCGATCGCAATTCGTTTAGAGTCAACGGCGGACACAGTCTGTTTGAGCATGCTGGAAGTTGCGCATTTATTGCAGATGACAACCTACTTCCGCTAATTGCCTACCTGAATTCATCCGCAGCATCTGTGATGCTCAGAATGATTAACCCAACTCTTAATTGTAATGCGGGCGTTGTGTCAAGGCTGCCGCTTCTTGGCCTTGGTGAAGAAGGCCGTATCTCTAGCATGGCTGAACTGGCTATCGAACTGTCAAAAACCGACTGGGACTCGTTTGAAACCTCCTGGGATTTTAAACGTCACCCCTTATTGTGAGTGATCAGCATGAGGTACATTCGCCGACTATTTATTTCTTTGGCTGTTTCAATTCCATGCTTAGTGGTTTTCACGCTACTGTTTAAAGCTCTTCTTGGATTTCTATCCGGCATTTGCTCGCTTCCGTTGCTCAACTCTTTATCGTCGGGGGATTTGTTAAATGGAGTCGGGACGTTTTCGGCAGTCATTATTGCAGTGGTCTCGTATCAGCACGACATAGAAACGAAGCAAGAAGAAGAGAGGTCTCGGAGCGAAAAGGCTAAGCCTCAAGTTGAGGTGGACAGTTTCGAGGAAGATTACGGATTCATTGTTTCGATTACCAATGTAGGTCCCCGGCCAATTCCGTCAATTATTGTGGAGGAAAAGCCAGTCGTATCTAATCTTGAGCCTGGAGATACCTGTCGTTTTGATTACATCGGTTTTGAGTCGTGTGAGTCGTATGAAGGCGAGGTTGAGGGCTCCAATTACGTTGTTTCAACGAGGACCTTTCGCGATGGGGTAAGCCTTTGGCTCTTTATGTATGACATTTTGGGTAAGGCTTGGATGAGTGAATATACGCTCGAGGAAGATGGTGCCCGGTTGTTGGACGGACCCTCCTGGGTGCTGTGAGAAAAGCTTGACTACCACATAAAATGCCCCTTTGAATCATTGTTTTTAATCCCCTACTACCTGGAAGGCGTTCCATGTCAACACTGCTCGCCGATAAATACGAGGCTCGCAAAGCCGAGGTTAACGCTCGCTTTGAGCAGCTTCGCGCTAACGAGGAGGAGCTCAACCGAATCTTTGCCAAGATCTACAACATGGAGGGCGAGGTGCCCATCGAGGTCGAGGATAAGTACGTGTCGGTGGCGCGCATCTTTGATACCGCCGACGAGATCCCTGAGAGCTACAAGGGCAACAAGTACGTGCGCACCAAGCGCGACGAGATCACCTCGCTCATAAGCTATGCCGTGGGCTGCATGTTCGGTCGCTATTCGCTGGATGTGGACGGTCTGGTTCTGGCCGACCAGGGCGCCACGGTCGACGACTATCTGGCCAAGGTGCCCGATCCCGATCACGTGACCTTTATGCCCGATGCCGACAACGTGCTGCCCATCACCGACGACGAGTACTTTGACGACGACATCGTGCGTTACTTTATCGACTTTGTGCGCACCGCGTACGGCGAGGAGACACTCGAACAGAACCTGGCCTTTATTGCCGAGGCGCTCGGCGGCAAGGGCACCTCGCGCGAGGTGATTCGCACCTACTTTTTGAAGGACTTCTATAAGGACCACTGCCAGACCTATAAGAAACGCCCCATCTACTGGCTGTTCGACAGCGGCAAGAAGAACGGCTTCAAGTGCCTTGTTTACATGCATCGCTACCAGCCTGACCTGTTGGCTCGCATCCGCACCGACTATGTGCATGAGCAGCAGGAGCGCTACCGTGCCCAGATTGGGTATGCCAACGATGCCCTTGTCAGTGCCGAGCGCGGCGAGCGCGTGCGCTTGGATAAGCGCATCAAAAAGCTCAACGACCAGCTCAAAGAGACCATTGCCTACGAGGAGAAACTGCACCACTTGGCAGACCAGATGATTAAGATCGACCTGGATGACGGCGTCAAGGTCAACTATGCCAAGTTTCAGGATGTGCTGGCGAAGATTAAGTAACTGCAGATACGGTAAGGATATTCATGCCCAAGATAGATGTAGAAGAACAGCTCAAGCTGCGATTTTTGCAGCCGTTGTCCTCATGCGCGCCGCGCCGTGTTGTGGTTTGGCACGATGCGGACGGCGAGTTTGCTCCTGAGTTTGAGCGATTGGCTGCCGAGGGTTTCGACGGCGTGGGGGGCGATGCCGGCGTAATGCCTGCTCACGGTGACTTTGAGCGCCCGGTGCGCTTTGTTGAGGCCTGCGAGGGCCGTATGTTTGCCGTCAAGAAACTCATCAACCGCGATGACCTTGCGAGCGATATCTTGCTGTATCGCCGTTGCCCGCGCGGCAGGCTTGAGGGTGATTGGCTTGCCGATGTTGAGCTGTATGCCGATCAGTTCCAGGCTGACTATCTTTCGCTTTTGGCCGATCAGCTGGGCATCGAGAATATCGACGCCGTGCGCGAGAGCCTGCGCGAGCACAAGACGTTCTTTGATGCCAAGACCCGCTGCGCTAAGTTTGCCGCGTGTGTTCCGCATGCCTCGGGCGCATCCGATATCGAACTCGGCATCCTTACGGTGATTTTTGGCGGTAAAGAGCCTGGTGACGCGCGCCCCGCGTTTGTGCTGCGTGGCTGTATGACCATGCTGCTGCACGAGGGTCCCGAGGCGCTGGCCGAGTTGGTGGACAAGTACTGCGTGCGTGATGTGCTCTCTGCCTTCATCGTGCGTTGCTATGGGTTTGATGGGCTGCTTTACGAGCGTGATTCATTGCTTATGCTTGCATCCCATGTGCTTCTTACGGCGGCATCCACCGCGCTTCCCGAGGGAGCGCTCAAGGGGCTTGAGAGCCATGTGGCTCCCGCCTATGGGCCCTATTGCCTTGAGGCGGTGCGTACGTGGGACCAGGCCGCCGATACCCAGGCATCGAGCGAGGACCTATTTGAGATTTGCCGTTTGGTTGAGGACGCCCGCGGACTCTTTGCACGGTTCGAGACCTTGCCGATCGATGTACTGACCTCGCTTGATGTGTTTCCGTGCGTCAATGAGGCTGTGCTCTCGCAGCTGTTCTGCTCGTTTGCGCAAGGTGCAGACCGTGTTGAGGATGCGCGTGCCTTTGCTGCGCGCCGTTGCGACCTAAGCTGGTACCGTCGTGTCGAGAACTACTTTGACCTGCTTGCCGCTGTGGCCGATATGTGTGCGTTTAGGCAGGCGCACGCGGGTGGGTTCCATCTGGCGCAGTCCCAGCAGGTGTGGGATGCCTATACGTCCGAATGGTATGCCATGGACGCTGCCTATCGCCATATGTGCACCGCGTATCTGCGGGCACGCTCCGTCGAGTGCGATGCGCTCGAGGAACCTGCCCGCACCGTGGCGGACTGGGCGGAGAATCTCTACAGCAACTGGTTCTTGGCGGATGCCAATGCCTGCTGGGCGGCTGCTGCGCAAGGGGAGTGGGCCGATTGCGGCTACATCGATGGTCCCGCACGGCAGGATGAGTTTTACTGGCATGTGCTACCCGCCTTTGTGGGTTCTGCCAAAACAACGGTCGTTATCGTGAGCGATGCGCTGCGCTATGAGGTGGCCTGCGACGTCGCGGCGCTGCTCGAGCGCGAGCGCGGCGGCAACGTCAAGGTTTCTAGCATGCAGGCGGTCTTTCCCTCCATTACAGAGGTGGGCATGCCCGCGCTGCTGCCGCATCAGGCGCTTGGGCTTGCAGCGGATGGTTCGTTTGTGCTGGCTGACGGCAAGCCCACCGCAACGACTCCGCAACGCGAGGCCGTGCTTGCCCATGTTGAGCCTACGGCCCGCGCTTTGCGCTCGAGCGCATACCTCAACATGGCGGGAACCGAGCGTAAGGCGCTGCTCAAGGACTCAAGACTTGTCTACCTCTATCACAACAAGATTGATGCCACGGGCGAGAAGGCCGCTACGCAGGATGACGTCTTCGATGCCTGTACGGACACCGTAGAGGAGCTTGCCGCGTTGGCGCGCCGCGTGTGCACCGACGCCCCGGGCGCGCGTGTTGTTATAACGGCGGATCACGGCTTTATCTACACGCGCCGGGAGCTCAGCGAGTGTCAGATGCTCGGCAAGCCAGATCTTCCCTTCCTTGACGCTCCCGTCATGCACGGCAAGCGTCATCTGGTGGTGCCCAACGAGGCCGTGGCCAAGCTTTCGGACGAGGTACGCGAGGTGTTTGTTAATGTTGACATGGGACGTTTGGGTGCCGGCTTTGAGGGGTTTGCCCCGCGCGAGAACGTGCACTTCAAGCGTCCCGGTGGTACTAACAACTACGTCCACGGCGGCATGAGCCTGCAGGAGCTTTGCGTGCCCGTTATTGGATTTTGGCGTGTGCGCTCGGGTTCCAAGGACTTTGTCGACACGCGCGCGGCGACGTTGCGCGTGCTAAGTGAGGGGCGCCGGGTGACCAACTCGCTCTTCTCGCTCAACTTGATCCAGGAAGAACCAGCCCAAGGCAAGGTCTTGTCGTGCGAATACGAGCTGGTGTTTACCGATGCAAGCGGCAACGAGGTGAGCGATACGGTCAAGGCGCATGCTAACAAGACTTCTGTTAATTCGCAGGAGCGCGTAGTGCATGCCAAGTTTGCGCTGCGCGCGGCGGATGGATTCTCGGCAAAGGGTCCGTACTATCTGGTCTGCCGCGAGCGCGAGACGGGCAAGATCGTTTGGCGCGAGACGTATACCATTGCCGTTTCGTTTGCCCCTGTTGCTGACTTTGGTTTTTAGGAGTGTGCCCTATGTTTGATAGCCATGACGACGATCTGTGGGAAGTTCCCTCGATTGATATGAATGCGCCGGTGCGGGCTGCGGTGTCTGCAGAGGAGGCCGTGCCTGCTGCGGAGGCTGAGACTGCTGCGCCCGCTGAGGCTGCGGTAGCCGTCGAGGACGAGTCCTCGACCGATGGCTATGACCAGGCCGTGGCCGAGGCCCCCGAGGACGACGGCTACGACATGGATGGGCTGGACGGCAAGCTGCTCGAGCACTTTGCTGGCAAGATCGTGCGCAAGGACCTGACGGCTCTTATGAAGCGCGGTGCCAACGTGCCCACCTTTGTGTTGGAGTATCTGCTGGGTATGTACTGCTCGACCGATGACGAGGAAGCCGTGGCAGAGGGCTTGGATCGCATCCGCAGGATTCTCACCGATAACTACGTGCGTCCCGACGAGTCCGAGCGCATTAAGTCCAAGATCCGTGAGCTGGGCCGTTTTACCATCATCGACAAGGTCACGGCCAAGCTCGACGAGTACAAAGACATCTACGTGGCCTCGTTTGCCAACCTGACCATTGAGCCGTTTGTGATGCCGGCCGAGTACGTGCGCGACTATTCCAAGATTCTGCAGGGTGGTATTTGGTGCATCATGAGCATCGAGTATCGTCACCCCTTGGATGAGGAAGACGAGTTTGGCATGGAGGTCTTTGGCGATGATGCGCCGCGCCGCGCCAAGGCCAAGCGTAAGAAGCGTGGGCCCGAGGACTCTCCGTTTAGCGTGGCGTCGCTCACGCCCATCCAGATGCCCAATCTGGACCTGGATGCCATGATCGACGAGCGCCAGTACTTTACGCGCGACGAGTGGCTCAATATGCTGCTGCGCTCTGCTGGCTATGAGCCCAGCGAACTTTCCGAGAAAGAGCGCCTGCACTTTATCGAGCGCATGGTGCCGCTTATCGAGCGCAACTACAACCTGTGCGAGCTGGGTCCCCGCGGCACCGGCAAGAGCCATATCTACAAAGAGGTCTCGCCCTACGCCATCTTGCTTTCGGGCGGCCAAACCACCACGGCCAACCTGTTCGGCCGCATGAACTCCATGCGCGCCGACCGTGTGGGCTTGGTAGGTCACTGGGACTGCGTGACGTTCGACGAGGTCGCCGGCATGCGCTTTAAGGACACCAATGCCGTGCAGATCATGAAGGACTATATGGCGAGCGGCAGCTACGCGCGCGGCCGCGACCAGATTAACGCCGATGCCTCCATGGTCTTTGAGGGCAACATCAACGACACCGTGCAAAATGTCCTTAAGACCACGCACCTGTTTGATCCGTTCCCGCCGGAGTTTAACAACGATTCGGCCTTCTTTGACCGTATCCACTATTACCTGCCGGGCTGGGAGATTCCCAAGATGCGTTCGAGCTTGCTGACCGGGCATTACGGTCTGATCACCGACTGCCTGTCGGAATTTTGCAAGGAGATGCGCCGCAAGGACTTTACGCACCATATCGACCGGTATTTCCGCTTTAACAGCGACTTTAACAAGCGCGACGAGATCGCCGTGCGCAAGACCTTTAGCGGCCTGGCCAAGCTGCTGTTCCCCGACGAGGCCATGGACAAGGACGACGTGCGCTGGCTGCTGGACTACGCCATCGAGGGCCGTCGCCGCGTAAAGGAGCAGCTCAAGATTATGGCGGGCGTCGAGTTTATCGACGTTAACCTGGGCTATATGGATGCCGACAACCCGCAGGACGTTCACGTGGTGCGCGTGCCCGAGCAGTCCGAGGACACGCTGATTCCCGATGGGCCGCTGCTGTCCGGCCACGTGTTTGGCGTGGGCAGATCACAGGGCGGCGAGGTTGCCGTGTACAAGTTGGAGAACAAGGCCGTTGCCGGCGAGTGCAAGTTTAAGCACGAGGGCGTGGCCTTTAACAAGCCGGTGCGCGATACGCTGGAAGCCGCGTTCGACAACTTTGTGAACCTGGCGAACCGCGTGGCGCCGGGCATGCACATTGGCTCCAAGGATTACCTGCTGTTCTATAACGACCTGCAGAGCAAGGGCTTGTCCGAGGAAGTTTCGCTCGCCGAGTTTGTGGGCCTCTGCTCCGCGGCGTGCAACCGCCCGGTGATGCCCGCGCTGGCGATTCCGGGCATCTTGCGCATGTCGGGCTCTATGGACGAGATCCGCGGGCTCGAGGACATTATGCGCGTGGCCAAAAACGCCGGTGCCAAACGTGTGATTTTGCCGCTGAGTGCCATCGCGGGCCTACAGAGTGTTTCGTCCGAGATTATCTCGGGGTTGAGCCCGGTGTTCTACATGGATGGCGACCCGGTCGACGCCGCGAAAAAGGCTCTGGATCTGTAGGGGTACGGGCGAGCGGGCTTGCGTGCGCGTAGACCCGCGGGCGTGTTGGCGTGTTCGAGTAGGGAGGCCCTGCCATGGCGGACGAACGTTCGGTTGGTGAGTTGCTCGACGAGCTGTTTGGCTTTGAATCGGTAGCCAAGCGCCAGACGGCGCTTGAGCAGTACGATCGCGGGGAGTTGGTGCGCAAGGCGCGCTCCCGCGAGCTGCTGGGCGTGCTTAGGGGCGTCGAGGCCGCCGAGCACGCTGCGCGCGAGTCTGCCGTGTGGGCTGTTGATACGTACGTGCGCCGTGTTGAGGGTGCGGCCCTTGCGCGCGCTCGCAAACAGGCGGGTGTTGTGGGCTCGCTGCAGATGGAGCGCCGCTATGCTGCCTTTTTGCGCATGGAGGACAAGGCCGAGTTGCTGGCCCGTTTGGAGCAGACGCTTGCGTTTATCGAGGTAAAGTTACGTGTGAATACGGCGGACAAGGTGCGCGCGGCGTACGATGCTGCAGGGGCTATGGTGCTGCATGACGTGGCGCGCCTGAGTGACGTGCGCGTTGCCGAGGCCGTGCCTCTGGATGCTGATCTGCTGTGTACGCAGCTGGAGCAGATGCGCTGTGCCGCCGACGCGACGGACCTTGCGGGTATGATCACAGCGACGTTTGAGTCCGAGCTGAGTGCGACGAGGTCGCAGGGCGCCGACGGGTTTACGGGCGATTTGGCTGGCGATGTTGCTGGTGACGTGGCGTTGGAGCGTGAACTTACCAACGTGCGCGGCGCTGCGCAGCGAGCGCGCTTGGCGGCGCAGGCGTATCGGGCCGAGCGCGCCGCCCGCGTTGCGGGGAGTGCGGTGGAGCCTTCGGGGCTGCCGGAGCCTGCGTGCGTTGCGTGCGAGATGGCGTGTGATACCGGAGAACTTTCCGAGTTGCTCGCTCAGGTTAAGAAGTCGTTTGAGACCTACCGTCGCGTTGTTGCCGACGGCGGGTTGTTCTGCGCGTTTGGCACGGGCTCGCCGCACGGCATTTGTTGTGGCACGAGCTATTTGGACTACGATTCTCGGCTTGATGAGGACGTGCTGGTGGGCGAGTACGATGGTGCAACCAGGCATGCTGTTCGGCGTGAGGTTGCGATTCCCGAGCTGGTGGATGAGGCTTCTGCCGAGGGCGGCGATTCGCTCAAGGTTGCCGTGGCGCGCATGCGCGAGTTTAACGGGCGTCGCTACGATGGTGTGCTGGATGAGGATCCTACGCGCCACGTGAATGCGTTTTGGTATGGACTCAAAAAGCTCGGCCAGTATTGCGAGGCCGCCGTGCGTGTGGAGGAGCGTGCTTGGGATTGCTTTATCGATAAGGTGCAGTTTGCCTACGATGAGCCCGTGGGGCGCCTGGTCACTCAGATGGACGACAAGCAGGTTGCGGCTTTTGTTGCTGCCGTGGATGAGCTCGGTATTGATGAGTAGGGTCCTGGTCTGGTAGGAGGTTTCATCATGAAGATCGACGTTGATGTAGACCAGCTGCGCGAGAGTCTGCTCGACCGCGCGGGGAGCGCGGCGGGCGTGGGTTTTCCTGCTGCCATGCTCGACATGATGGATATCGAGGATGAGTCCCCTCAAGAGCTTCTAGACCGAGCCGAACGCGAAGGCCTCGACCTCCGCGACTTTGCCGTTGACGATGACTACGGAGCGCCTGACGACTGGTGACCCCGGTCAGTTCATTCTTTTGTTCCTGAGATATAAGAGAAATCCCTTTTTGAACGTCCTTCGGGTTCCAAAAAATAGCCGATCCGTCTTGGTTTCTTCCTTACTGTCAAACTTGATAGCCGTTAGCTCGATCGTGCAGATGTAGTCGGCAACTTGGAATAGCCGGTAGGCTCGCGGCGTGGCTTCTCGGTATACGATGACGTCCCTTGCTAGAACGTACTCGAGCGCAGAATGGATGACCTCCGTTACGATCGGTTGACCGTTGTCGTAGTAAATCTTAACGGTGTCGTATCGCTGGAAGAATTCCAGATGGTTGAAAAGTTCAACCGTGAGGTCTCGCCTCATTCTCTCCGCAAGACCGTTTTGATTGCCGGCGAATTCGCTCATTCGGTATTGCAGGCAGAGGTAACGTATGGGGAGATGCTGAATGAACGCGCGAAATGCGCTCAGCATGTGCCGTCTCTGCTCTTTGGGAAGATCTTTGTAGTCGCCGTTTCCATTCAGTAGTGGTCCTGCATGAAAAGGCGTATTGGGAAGCGAGGACTGCGACAGGGCGCGCTCGTAGCGGTCAATGCGTTCAACGATTGCATCGTTTTGATCGTGAAAAACGAGGGTGACGAGGTAGTAGTTGGAGACGCCTCCGAGATCGCCAGATTCGTCAACAAAGACGGAGAGTTCGCTCATGATGGGCCTCCATTTTTGCAAAAAAATGCCGGGGGTAAGACCCCGGCTCTTGGAGGCCCCTCTTTTGGAGGGAACCATATTCTTTATACCATGAGATAAGGGGTGCTTTCAAGTTTAATTATAATAAGCAAACATATGTTCGTCAAACTACCTGCGAAAAGTCCTTAGCCGCCGAGAGGTGGGGTAGAGCGGCTCGTAAATTGCTGACGCAATGGCGCCGGCGGTTTCCAGAGAACTGTTTAGTCTTGACTCGCATAAAAAATGCCGGGGGACATCCCCCGGCTCTTGGAGGTCCCTCTATTCGAGGGTACCGACTTTTTTATAGCATGAGATCGGACGGCTTTCAAATGGTATTTCAATTTGGGATTATTCGACGCAGTCGGAGTTGAATGGGGCTGCCGGTCCTTCTCGGAAGTTGAGTGAAATAGGGACTGTTTAGGCCGGTAGAAGGCCTATTCAGCCCTATTTCACCGCAACTTATGGGTGGGGATGGCTACGACGCCAGCGTGGCGATGACGGCTTCGTCGCCGGCGTATATTAGGGTGTTGCCGTCGGGGATGATCGTTCGGCCGTCGCGCTTGAGCATCACGACGATAAACGGGTGCTTGCCTTGCGGAACGTCGCGCAGGCGCTGGCCGGCCAGGCGACCGTGGGGAGTCACGGTGACCTCGCGCAGCGTAACCTCGGCACGCTCCTCGAACGTTGGGGCGGCCATCACCAGCAGATCGCCTTCCTGGATCACGGTGTCGCCATTGGGCAGTACCGGGTGCGCCCCGTCGCGCAGCACCAGGACCACGAGCATGTCTGTGGCGCTGCCAATGTCCGCGAGCGAGCGTCCGGTAAACGGATGTCCAGCGCCCACCTTGAGCTTTACAAACGACATGCCGTCCTCGTCGCGGTAGTCGTTAAAGGTGCGGCGCACGTCACCGGTCTCATCGATCATATCGAGCTTCTTGGCCACCGCCGGCAGCAGCGAGCCCTGCACCACAATGCTCGACACGGCAATCACAAACACCAGGTCAAACAGGTCGTGACCGCCGGGAACACCGGCTACCACGGCAAAGAGGCTAAACACGACCGAAGCGGCGCCGCGCAAACCCGCCCAGCTTACGAGCGCGATCTGGCTGGGATTCGTCTTAAATGGCGCTAGGAGCACGCCGACGGCGATGGGGCGGCTCACGAAGAGCATGAACGCCATGAGCGCCAGGCCCGGCAGCAGCATTTGCGGCAGGCGGGCGGGCGTCACGAGCAGGCCGAGCAAGAAGAAGATTGTCATCTCGGCCATCTCGGTGAGGGTGTCAAAGAAGTGCGCCATCTCGACCTTGCCGGTGATGTCGCTGGCGCCCAGTACAATGCCTGCCAGGTACACGGCCAAAAAGCCGTTGCCGCCCAGGTGGCTCGGCAGCGCGTAGGCGACGATGGCCACGGCGAACAAGAAGATGGTCTGCGCGTCCTTGGCCGTTGCGTGCGCGCGTTCAATCAGGCGGCCCGCCGCCCAGCCGATGGCAAGGCCCAGGCCCACGCCCAGGATAATCTGCTTGGCCAGCAGTGCGGGAATGTTGATGTCGCCGCCGGCCGCGAGTGTAGCGAGCACAGCGGTGAGCATGTAGGCGACGGGGTCGTTGGAGCCCGATTCGACCTCGAGCAGCGAGTCGGTGCCACCTCTCAGCGACAGGCTGTGCTCACGCAGTACGCTAAAGACGCTCGCCGCGTCGGTGGATGCCACGACCGATCCCAGCAGCAGGCTGCCGATCCAGTCGATCCCCAGCGCGAAGTGGGCGAACACGCCGGTGATGCCGGCAGTGATGACGACGCCGAGCGTGCTCAGCAGCACCGCCGGCGCAGCGACGGGCTTGGCGCGGTCGATATTGGTGTTAAAGCCGCCGTAGAACATGATGAACAGCAGCGCCGTGCTGCAGACGGTTTCGGTGAGTGCGTAGTCGCTAAAGTCGATATGCGTCGGGCCGTTGACGCCCAACAGCATGCCCAGCGCGATAAAGATGAGCAGGGTGGGGAAGGGGAGTTTTTTGCCGACGGGTTTGATGGTCAGGCACAAAATGATGACGAGGCCGATAAAGAGAAGGATCTGGTTCATGGATAGTGTCCGCTCCTGGGTGGTTGGCGTGGCACGGTCAGTTGTCTGTGGTTATTTGTACCCAAAGATGGTGGGTTTATGGGGTTGGATTGCGGGCGTGCGCGATATCGTCATAGACGGCTGCCGTCTTTGCCTCTGCTCGGAAACCCTTTCCAGCTTTATTGCAACGGAGTACAATGGGTAACGTTTAAGTTCAACTTGAAGTTTTAGTTGCGGCACCGGGCTTCGGCCGCAATGCAAGGAGAGGCGTACCATGGCGATCTATGTGACATCTGATGCTCACGGGCACGTGCGTGCGCTTGACGAGGCCCTGTCTAAGATCTCGTTGACGTCCGACGACACGCTGTACGTGCTGGGCGACATGATCGATCGCGGGCCCGATCCGGTCGGCGTTATTAAGCTCGTGCGCTCGCTGCCCAACGCCCACGTGCTCAAGGGTAATCACGAGCAGATCATGCTCGATGCCATCATTGGTCAGGATCCGCTCGATGCCGAGACCTGGGATATCAACGGTGGCTGGACGACGCGCGAGCAGCTCAACGACATGGAATTTGAGGCATACGAGGAGCTCGTGCGATGGATGGCCGCGCTGCCGCTCTACGCGGTGGTCGAGACCGAGGAGCGCCCGTATCTGCTGGTACATGCTGGAATCGAGATGAAGGCGGCGCGCGCGTTTTTGCTTGAGCATGGCGTCGATTGTGCCGATGGCGTTGGAGCGGTGGGTGCCGATCGCGAGCTGCTGCAGCAGATGCTCGCGGTACAGTCGTCCGATGACCTGCTGTGGATTCGTCACGGCTATTGGGATGTGCCGACCGGGCTGCTTTCTACCGAGGGTAAGGGCCCGGTCGTTGTGAGCGGTCACACGCCAACGGTGTCGCTCGGGCGTTATTGCGAGGTCGGTGGTCTTGCGGGGCTCGACGAGGAGTCGGGCCGCGGGCAGATCGTGCGCCTGGGCGGCGAGGATGCCGCCGGTGTGCCCGATCGCATCGACATCGACTGCGCTGCCGCCACCGGCTCCGAGTTCGGTCGCGTGGGCATCCTGCGGCTCGATGATGGGGCGGAGTTCTACGCGAATATTCGCCCCGGGGAATAACGGCGCAAGAGGTTGGCGCCAAAACATCGACGTTTCTTTCCCCAATGTACCAAGGTGGGCGTTATACGCCGTACGGGTTACGGTCGCGTTCGATGCGTTGGCGGATGTGGGCGTACTCGATAATCAACAGTACCAGCAGTAGGGCCATGATGGTTAGGTAGCTCACGACGGCGCCCATCAGGCCGAGCAGATTGATCAGAATCACCGGGAGCACCACGCTCACGGCAAAGCAGATCAGGTAGATCTTGGTGACATCTCCAGCGTGGCGCAGCACCGTGATGATGGCGTAGATAAAGTCGATGGCCGCGGTGACGCCGCCGGCGACGACCATCAGCAGCGCCAGCGTACGGTAGCGTTCAAAGCTGAGACCGTACATAAAGCTCATGAGGGGAATACCGGGACCTGCCATAAATGCGGCGCACACGCCGGTGATGACCACGATCAGCGCCATAACGGCAACAATAATCAGGTCAAAGCGGCGACGCTTGCGCGGATTCGCCCAAATGCTCGACAGACGCAGGAGCTGCGGTTTATAGACAAATCCAATGCTCAACAGAATAGCTTGAGCTGGAAAAAACAGGGCATTAAAGTACAGCTGGTATTTGTAGGCTAGTGTTCCTTCCATCACAAACTTGGGCATGCTCTCGATAAGGTTGAACAGGAATAGCGCGCCAAAGAGTGGGGCGCAATGGACAAACAAGTGGCCGACCTCGCGCAGGCTCACGCGGCGCGATTTTTCGGTCTCGAGCAGGGCGAGCGGCGCGGTGACCAGCACGAGCGAGGCGATCGCGGCGATGCCCATGGCCATGGCCGCGATGGGCATGCTACGCGTGAAGAACAGCGCCACGCTGAAGACCGCGATGACGCCGACGGAGCGTAGCGTTTGACTCATTCCAGCCAAGTAGAGCTTGTCGGCCTGCTGCAGGCGGCCTTCGTACACGTCGGCGACGCCGTCGATGACCTTATACAGGTAGACGCCCAGGCCGATCGTCGCCATCTGCGCGTCATAGCCGCGGGCGCTGCTATACATGAGGCCGCAGCCTAGGGCGAGCGCTCCGCAGATCCAACGATTGAGCTGGTAGGAGGCGAAGGACGTCTTTTCGTCGATGTCCGAGACCTGGAAATTGCGCACGCCGTAGTTGCACGCGATCATGATGAGCGTGCCGGTGACAAAGGCGATGGAGAACTTGCCGGCTTCTTCGGCGCCCGCGAGCTGTGCCGACACGATGGTGAGCAGAGGAAACACCATGCCCCACACGGCGGTGCCCAGGGTATTCCAGAGATAGTCGCGGCGGGTGGCGTGCTCCTCGTATTCCGCTTCCTGCATGGAGAAGCCGCCGCCGTAGACGGCGCCGAGCAGACGGTTCCACCAAGCGTTGACCATGCGGCGGACGGGGCTGGGCTCCCGATCGCGTTCGCGCCGGCGACGGCGCGTGGCCTGGCTGCTGTCGGGGCCGCCGGCGTTGCGCTGGCTCAGCTCCTGGATGCGCGCGAGCTCTTCGGCCGTGTGGGAGGCGGGGAACAGGCCGTTCTCGATGCGGCCGCCCTGGGCCTTCGCGGCGCCGTCTTTCGATGCAGCGGGGTTGGAGATGCCGTTACGGCGGGCGATGGCGCGGCGAATGCTATCGAGGGGCGTGATGCTCAAAGCGGGGTCCTTTCTATTGCTGCGCTCTAGTATAGACACCGCGGTGTCCGCTCGTGTTTTTGAACAGGTTGTTCGATAATTTCGGCGGCGCCATTCGGTAGTCGGCACTTAGGGACGTTCCTTATGTGCCGGCACTTTGGGAACGTCCCTAAGTGCCGGCATCCGGGGGCGCTCCTTGAATGTTGCCTGTTCAAGAGTGTTCCCAATGACTAGGCGTTTAAAAACGTCCCCAATGACTAGGCCGCTTGCCTGCGATTATTGACCGTTGGGCGGGCTTGCCGCCCTTGCCGCAAAAACGTTTTTGCATATCGGGTACAACGGGCTTTACGTGAGTAAAGTGCGCGTCGCGTCCACGTGTCGCGTTTTTAAAGGAGGCCCCATGCCTGGTGTTACCCCTGCAGAAGTTCTGTCCAACTTTGGTATTACGCTCGTTGAAGATCCCGCCGAGAATCAACCCCGTCTGCTGGTCGATCTACCCGCCGCGGAGCTTGTCGAGCACGCTATTCGTCGCAAAGAGGGCCGTATGGCTTCTAATGGCGCGCTCGTGATCGAGACGGGGGAGCGCACTGGTCGTTCGCCCAACGATCGTTTTATCGTTGACACCCCCGATGTTCACGACAAGATCGCCTGGGGTGCGGTCAACCGCCCACTGTCCGTCGAGAGCTATGAGGCCATCAAGGCCGGCATCGTCGACTATCTCAACGAGCGCGACGTGTTCGTCACCCGCGGCATGGCGGGCGCCGACCGCAACCACACGCGTCGCCTGCTCGTTGCCTGCGAGCGTGCCAGCCAGGCGCTCTTTATTAAGCAGATGCTCGCTCGTCCGCTCGCCCGCGAAATTGCGCGCACCGGCGAGCCGGACTTCTGCGTCCTGGCCGCCCCCGGTTATCAGTGCGACCCTGCGATTAAGGGCCTCAACTCCAGTGCCGCCGTGGTCATCAACTTCCAGGAGCGCGTGATCCTGGTCGCCGGCACCGGTTACTCCGGCGAGATCAAAAAGTCCATCTTCAGCGTCATGAACTACCTGCTGCCCGTCGAGGATGACGTGCTGCCCATGCATTGCTCAGCTAGCATGGACCCCGTCACGCACGAGACCGCTGTGTTCTTTGGCCTGTCCGGCACCGGCAAGACCACGCTTTCGGCCAACCCCACGCGCCTGCTGATCGGCGACGACGAGCACGGTTGGTCCGACATGGGCATCTTCAATATCGAGGGCGGCTGCTATGCCAAGTGCGAGGGCCTGGATGCCTTCCACGAGCCCGAGATCTTCAACGCCGTCCGCTTTGGCGCCATCTGCGAAAACGTGGTGCTCGACGAGAACCGTAAGCCCAACTACGACGACGTCTCGATCACGCATAACACGCGCGTGGCCTACCCCGTGGAGCACATTCCTAACGCGTGGACCAAGGGCATGGGCACCACCCCGAGCGTCGTGCTCTTCCTGACCTGCGACGCCTTTGGTGTGCTGCCGCCCATCTCGCGCCTGACGGCCGACGCCGCCATGTACCACTTTGTGACGGGCTTTACGGCCAAGATTCCCGGCACCGAGGTCGGCGTCACCGAGCCCACGCCCACGTTCTCCTCGCTGTTCGGCGAGCCGTTTATGCCGCTCGACCCCATGGTCTACGCCAAAATGCTCGGCGAGCGCATCGCCGACGGCCGCACGCGCGTCTACCTGGTCAACACCGGCTGGATCGGCGGCGGCTACGGCGTGGGGCATCGCATTGAGCTTGCCTACACGCGCTCCCTGGTCGCGCGCGCCCTCGACGGCACCATCGAGGACAGCGAGTTCGTGCACGACGACATCTTTAACGTCGACATTCCCACCACGTGCCAAGGCGTGCCCGACGGCATCCTGGTGCCGCGTCAGTACTGGCAAAGCACCGCGCGCTACGACGAGGCCGCGCACAACCTGGCTGTGATGTTCGAGGAGAACTTTGAGAAGAAGTACTCGCACCTGCCCGATTCCGTAAAGGCCGCCGGCCCGCACGCCCAGGTGCCCGCCGAGGCTCGTCACCGCGGCCGCGGCCTGCTGGGACTCCGCCTGTAACCACCACAAAGGGGACAGGCACCTTTGTGGTGGTTTTGCTCACGTGGATGACTCGGGTTACAATACGCCTGACATATCGTCCCCTTCTCCGGATGGGGACAGCGTAAGCGTTCTTGTGACGGCACCGTAGGACTTTGAAGGTGGTCGTTGTAAGGGCGCTTTTTGTTTAGGCGCTCGCGTTGGCGCGAATCGTGAAGGGAGCATGTGTGAAGAGCTTTATTGCCGAGGATTCATTTTGGGAGCTGTTTCCGCAGGCAGCGGTCGGTGTTGTAGTCGTTGAGGGCATGAAACCCGCGGCGCAGATTCCTCAAGAGGACGTGGACGCGATTGCGGCGCTGCTCGATCGCGCCAATATCGACGCGGAGCGTCATCTGACCAGCGACACTATCAGCGAGAACGCACCGGTCAAGGCATGGCGCGAGGCGTATCGTCTGTTCAAGACTAAGAAGGGTGCGCGTTGTTCGATTGAGAACCTGCTTAAGCGCGTGCTCAAGGGCAAGCCGGTCGGCCACATTACGCCCGCGGTGGATATTTACAACACGGTGTCGCTGACCTACGCGCTGCCCGTGGGAGGCGAGGATCTGCATGCGATCGAGGGAGACCTTTGCCTGAAGGTGACCGACGGTGGCGACGCGTTCTTGCCGCTTGGCGAGGAGGCGGACGATCCGACGCTGCCCTGCGAGCTGGCCTATATCGATGATGCGGGCGCCGTGTGCCGCTGCTGGAACTGGCGCGACGGCGTTCGAACGGCTCTGTCCGATGATTCGGCCGATGCGTTCCTGGCGATTGAGTGCGTGGAGCCCGAGCGAATGAAGGACTGCCAGGCCGCGATCGATCGCCTCGCTGAGTTGCTCGAGCGTTATCTGGGAGCGACGGTTGTCGTTAAGACGCTTGTGACTCGCGACAATCCCTGCGTGGAGCTGTAGCGAAGTCTGCGGATCAAACTCGACGGTCAAAACCACCACAATGGTGCCTGTCCCCTTTGTGGTGGTTTTTATGTTGATGGGTTAACAAATAGGGTGCGCAGGGCTGGCGGCCGATAAGTACGGTTAAGATGTTTACCCGTTAGCATTATGCAAGCGAAAGGCGGTCGTCTCCCATGCAGCAGAACGACGAGACACGTTTCGAGGACTTTGTCGGACTGATCAGCGGGCTCTACAAGGAGATCCAGCGCATTAAGACATCCGAGGGCGCAAGGCTGGGCCTCAAGGGCTCCGACGTTATGTGCCTGTACTATCTTGAGCGCAGCAAGGACGGCCTGACTGGCGCCGACCTCGCTCGCATGGCAGGCGTGACCCGCGCCGCCGTCTCGCGCACGCTCGCGCATCTGGAGGAGGGCGGCTACGTCGAGGTCGATGATTCGGGCGATGCCGCCGTTAAGTATCGTGCTCCGGTGCGCCTGACCGCTCTGGGCGGCGAGAGTATGAGCGAGGCGGACCGCATCATTCGCGAGGTGCTCGATACCACCGGTAAGGCTATGGGTGTGGAGCAGCGCGAGCAGATGTATGCGTCGCTACGCACGATTCTCAACACCCTGCGCGAGATCTAAGGCCGCCAAGGCATTTGCTTCCAATTAACAACTGCATAGTCCCGTTTGAGCGCGTATGCCGTGCGGGGCTTGCTGTCAAAATTCCCTGCGCGGGACCTGCGCAAGAAAGGATTCGCTATGTCCGTCCGTATTATTACCGATTCCGCAGGCGATATGTCACCGGCCGAGCACCCAGCATTGGCCGTTTTGCCACTGTCCGTCACCTTTGGCACCGATGTGTACATGGATGGCGTCGACATCGATCACCAGCGCTTTTACGAGATGCTCGTGGAGCGCGATGAGCTGCCTAAGACCGGCCAGGTCAACCCGTACGCGTTTTCGCAGGCTATTGCCGAGGCGCGTGAGGCCGGCGATGAGGCAGTGATTATTACCGTGGGCGCTAAGCTTTCGGGTACCAACCAAAGTGCCCGCACCGCACTTGCCGAGGCGCCGGGCGGCGATGTGTATGTGGTGGATAGCAATAACGTTACCCTGGGCGAGCGCGTGCTGGTTGAGTACGCGCTGCGTTTGGTGGACGAGGGCCAGGGCGCGGCTCAGATCGCGGCGGCTGTCGAGGCCGTGCGCGACCGTGTAGTCGTCATCGGCCTGCTCGAGACGCTTGAGTACCTCGTTCGCGGCGGTCGCCTGTCTGCTGCGGCTGGTGCTGTGGGCACGTTGCTCAATGTGAAGCCCGTTGTGGCAGCGGAGGACGGTCTGATCGTGCAGCTGGGCAAGGCTCGTGGCTCCAAGAACGGCCGGAACCTGCTCAACCAGAAGGTCGAAAAGGCAGGCGGCATCGACTTTTCCATGCCGCTGGCGCTCGGCTATACGGGCCTTTCGGATGCGGTGCTCAAGAAGTATATCGAGGACAGTGCGGCACTGTGGGCTGGTCACACCGAGGGCGAACTGCCCGTTCACACCATTGGTGCCACCATCGGCACCCACGTAGGCCCCGGCGCCGTAGCCGTAGCCTTCTTCCAGCCCGCCAACTAACCGACCTGCCATAAACCACCACAAAGGGCGGGCACCTTTGTGGTGGTTTATGCTATTCCGGGTGGAAGGGAGCGAGCAATGGCGTCTGAGGGCTTTTTTGATCGGGTGTACGAGGTGGTCGAGCAGATTCCCGAGGGGATGGTCGCCACCTACGGTCAGGTGGCGCTGCTTGCCGGTCGTCCACGAAGTGCGCGGTACGTGGGGTATGCCCTGCACAGCAATCCGCGCCCCGGCGAGATTCCCTGTCACCGCGTGGTGTTTGCCGACGGCCGTATCTGTGAGGGCTTTGCCTTTGGCGGCCCCGATGCTCAGCGTGAGCTCTTAATGGGGGAGGGTGTGACGTTTACCGATCCCGTGCACGTCGACTTGGCCGCCTGTCGCTGGCTTGCCGGACTCTAACGGCTCTGCCGTGGCCAAAACCACCACAAAGGTGCCTACCCCTTTGTGGTGGTTTAGTTTACTTGGGCTAACTTATGGAGAAGCTATGGCGGCGGATATTGATGCTGCAAAGTAAACCACGGCGAACTATATTGGTTTCAGCAACGGAGCAGGCAATAGGCGATGAAAAAGCCTGCCCTGTTGAGTTTGATTCGCATTCCTCCCCTCTGTGCGATTCAACGGTGTACTTCGGGAACAGGCCCGCTGGCAACTAACTGCCGGCGGGCCTGTTCCTGTTTGTCGGGGGAGTGCGATGGACGGAGCCGAAGCGGTCCGGCTCCAAAAAAGGCGGACGCCGTAGCGCCCGCCCTATAGCAATCGAAAGCTCAAGCCAGCAGATCGGCCTAGTACACCATGCCCATGGCGTCCTGAACCTCTGCCAGGGTCTGCTCGGCGATCTCGTTGGCGCGACGGTTGCCCTCGTGCAGCACGTCCTTCACGTAATCCAGATCGTTCTCGTAGCGCTGGCGACGCTCGCGGATCGGCGCGAAGTACTCGTTGACGGCCTCGGTCACGTACTTCTTGAGCTGGCCGGAGCCGCCCATGCCAATCTCCTCGGCAATTTCGACCTCGGAGCGATCAGTGCAGATGGCGGCCGTCGAAAGCAAACCAGACACGCCGGGGCGGTTCTCGGGATCGAATGTGATCATGCGCTCGGAGTCGGTCTGGCTCTTCTTGATGCGCTTGGCCGTTTCCTCGGCGGTCATCGAGATGTTGATGGCGTTGCCGTAGCTCTTGCTCATCTTGCGACCGTCCAGGCCCGGCAGCAGCGGGGTCTCGGACAGCAGCGCGTCGACCTCGGGGAACACCTTGCCGTAGCGGTTGTTAAAGCGGCGGGCGATGGTGCGGGTGAGCTCGATGTGCGGCAGCTGGTCGCGACCGACGGGCACCACGTTGCCCTTGCAGAACAGGATGTCGCAGGCCTGATGTACCGGGTAGGTGAGCAGAAGACCGGTGAGCTCGTGGCCCGAGGCCTCCATCTCGGCCTTGACGGTGGGGTTGCGCGCCAGCTCGGCCTCGGACACCAGCGATAGGAACGGCAGCATGAGCTGGTTGGCGGCGGGCACGGCAGAGTGAGCGTAGATCATGGTCTTGTCGGGGTCGATGCCGCAGGCAAGGTAGTCCATGACCATGTTGTACACGTTGTCCTGGATGTGCTCGGTCGTGTCGCGGTCAGTGATGACCTGGTAGTCGGCGATGAGCACGTTGGTCTTGGCGCCCATGTTCTGCAGCTCAACACGGCCCTTGAGGGTGCCGAAGTAGTGGCCCAGGTGCAGACGGCCGGTGGGGCGGTCGCCGGTGAGCATGGTGAACTTCTCGGGCGTCTTGGCCAGGCCCTCGCGAATGGCGTTGCTCTTTTGCAGCGCGACTTCGTAGCTGTTCTCGTTTGGCATGATTGCTCCTAACGTATGTTCATGGGTCAAGATGATAACGCGTTTATTGGAGGGGCGGTGCGTAAGTAGGCGAGGGGCGGGAGAGGGACGCGCGTGGTGCGGCATGTGCGATGGGTGCGGCGCGGCCGTGCTTGGCTAACGGTGCCTTGGCACATCCTCGGCAGCTTGCCCTAGAGCTTGTGGTGGCGCTCTTCTTTGCGCTCCTCGGCTGCCTGCTCCTCCTGCTTAAAGGCGGGGTCGTCGGGGGTGACGAGCTCGTCCTCGTGCGTACGCTTGTTGTAATGGTGGCGCAGCACGGGCTCAAACAGATGTAGATGCTTGGCAAAGGCCGCCGAGCCAATGGCGAGCACGGTGAAGATGAGCACGCGCATGGGCACCTCGACCTGGTTAATCGCGGCGGCGCCGGCCGAAAGCATGATGCACCAGGCATAGATGAGCAGCACGGCCTGTTTTTGGTTGTAGCCTTCTTGGATCAGGCGGTGGTGGATGTGGCCCTTGTCGGCCTGCCCGATACTAATGTGGGCGCGCTTGCGGCGCACGATGGCGCTGAACGTGTCGATGATGGGAACGCCGGCAACGATGAGCGGAATGATAAGCGAGGTGAGTGCGGCGGTGCGGCTCACGTTGAGCAGCGAGATGGAGCCCAGTGCAAAGCCCAGAAGCAACGACCCCGAGTCGCCCAAGAAGATGCTTGCGGGGTTGAAGTTGTAGCGCAAAAAGGCCAGGCAAGCGCCAAAGAGCGCAATGGAGAGCGCGGCGGCGTCGATGCGGCCCGAGAGAACGGCCATCGAAAACATGGTGAACGACGCGATGCCGCAGATGCCCGTGGCCAAGCCGTCGAGGCCGTCGATGAGGTTAATGATGTTGGTGAATGCCACCAGATAGATCACGGTGATGGGGTAGGCGAGCCATCCGAGCATGATCTCGCCGGGGGCAAACGGGTTGACGATGACGCCGATGCGCAGGCCGCCCACGCAGGCGATGAGCGCGGCGAGGACCTGACCGGCCAGTTTTTGCTTGGGCTTGAGCTGGATGACGTCGTCGATAGCGCCGGTCGCAAAGATGACGGTAAAAGAAAGCGCAAGTATGGGGTAGCTGATGTGCAGACGGGGGTGGGGCACCAAAACGGGCGGCCAACCCAGGTACCAGGTGCCTAGGATTTGCACAATACAGGCAACGACCAGGCCCAAAAACACCGCCGTTCCGCCCAAACGCGGGATGGGCTTGGTGTTGATGCGGCGCTTGGAAGGATAGTCGACGGCGTCGAGCTTAATTGCCAAGCGCTTGACCAGGGGCACCGTGAGGAAGGTCGTGATAAAGGCCGCCGCTGCCACGCATAGGTACGGTATGTAGCTCGGGGATGAAGCCATGAATCTAAAAACCGCCAAGCGTCGAAGGAAAAGGTCAAAGGTTGCTAAGCGCAAAGGGCATAGCCGAACCATGATACTCGACCAAGGGGGGTGCATGGAATTGCACGCAGCGATAATCACGCGCTTACCAGATATTGGGATGTTGTCGATGGATTGTCGGGATACCGGCGGGGATCCATATGGGCTGTAATGGTGGTTTTCGGCAAATAAAAACCACCCCCCACGTTACGAAAATGAACCCACCTAAAACAGGTGGGTGCCCTCATCGACTGTTCCAGCGTCCTTAACAACGAAGGATACCTGTACTAGGTACGACTGTGTGGGCTCCCTAAATAAACGCGACGGTTCACCCAGTTGCTCCGCGGGGGGCGGAATACCTACATCATAAAGCGGCACTTTATCGATTCCAGTCTTGACATTACAAAAATCGTGTCGGACGATTACGGCGCCTTGGGCTCGAGCCGTCTGTGCGGTTGGTCCCTTTACGTTTGAGCTGCTGAATCGTTGTTTTGGAGCATGTTTTTATGCCGACGCCGTTGACCGAACTTTTTTCGCCCGCCTGCCATTTGTGTCCGCGCCGTTGCGGTGCGGTGCGCGACGAGGGTGCGCACGGCGTATGCGGTGCCGATGACACGCTCAAGGTGGCCCGCGCGGCGCTTCATATGTGGGAGGAGCCGCCTATCTCGGGCGAGGCCGGTTCGGGCACGATCTTCTTTAGCGGCTGCTCGCTCAAATGTATCTATTGCCAGAACCACGAGATCTCGACGGGCAATTTTGGGCTTGAGATTTCGCCCGAGCGCCTGGTCGAGATTATGCTGGAGCTGCAGGACCAAGGTGCCAATAACATCAATCTGGTGACGGCGACGCATTATGCTCACCTGCTGCCGGCCGCGATTGCCGCAGCTCGGGAGCGCGGACTGGTCATTCCAATCGTCTACAACACGAGCGGTTATGAGCGTGCGGGTGCCGTGGCGGCGCTCGGCGATTTGGTCGACGTGTGGCTTACCGACTTTAAGTATGCTGATGCGGCGCTTGCGCAGTCGCTCTCTCATATTAAGGACTACCCGCGTGTCGCCGTGTCGGGCTTGGCGCAGATGGCACGCGAGATTGAGCGCCGCGGGGGAGAGCTGGTGGACGACGATGGCCTCATGAAGCGCGGCATTATCGTGCGCCACCTGGTGTTGCCGGGGCATGCGGACGATTCATGTCGCGTGCTGGACCTGGTGTGGCAGACGGCGGGCGACGTGCCGATCTCGGTCATGAACCAGTACACGCCCAATGCCCTCATGCGAGAGCAGGGCGGCGAGTTGGCACGCGCCGTGACACGCGAGGAGTACGAGCAGGTGCTCGACCATGCCGACGACTTGGGCTTTACGACGATGTTTTGGCAAGAAGGAGGCGCAGTGGACGAGAGCTTCACTCCAGCCTTCGACACCACCGGCGTCCTCACCAGCGCCCAGGGTAGCTAATTTAGCCCCGTCCCAAAAAGACTGGTTATTGGGCGTTGACAGTTGGCGAGCCGTAGGTAAAATATCAACTTGTCCTGGGGACGTAGCTCAGTTGGGAGAGCGCTGCCGTCGCATGGCAGAGGCCGAGGGTTCGACTCCCTTCGTCTCCACCCTTGGATTTGATAAGCCGCTGACATTGTGTCGGCGGCTTTTTTTAAAAAGAAAGGGCTGAATTATGGCCGAGCTTGAGTCCCAACCACTGTCTGCCGAGGAGCGTGCCGAGTTGGAAGAGCTCCGCGCCGAGAAGGCCCGCCGCGAGGCTCGGGAAGAGGCCCGTCGCGAGCGTGAGGAGCTGGCTGCCCTGCGCGCCGAGCGTGCGAAGGCCGAGGAGGTCGCCGCGAACGCCGCATCCGCGCCGGCGCCCGCGCCCGCACCCAAGCCCGCTGCTGCGAAGCCTGCACCTGCCGCGCCCAAACCTCAGCCTAAAAAGGCCGCTCGTCCCAAGTCCGTCGAGCCCAAGCCGAGCCGTGACGAGATGACCTTTGCCCAGCGCATGGTTACCTCCAAGGAGCCTACGGGCGAGAACGAGATCCCTGGCATGGCGCCGGCTCAAAAAATCATCATTGTCCTTGCCCTCATCGCGTTTGTCATCTTTATGGGCTACACGATCCTGACCAGCATGGGCCTGCTCTAACCGATTTGCATCGGGCGTCATGTCCGCATGCTCTGCTCTCGTCCAACCCTTAAATTCTGCACCACACATCCGAAAGGTCGCCCCATGGCTTTGACCGACATCTCGCATCCCACCGACATTGCAATGCTCACCGATCTGTACGAGCTCACTATGGCCCAGGGCCTGTGGGAGAGCGGCAAGGCCAATGAGCAGGGTTGTTTTACCGCGTTTTACCGCGACCATCCTTTTGGTAGCGCCTATGCCGTCATGTGCGGCACCGCCGAGCTGCCCGAGCTGGTCGAGAATCTGCGCTTTACGCCCGAGGATATCGACTACCTCGCCTCGCTCCAGGCTCCGGCCGGCGGCGCGATGTTTAAGCCTGCATTCCTCGACTACCTGCGCAACTTCCGTGCGCACGTGAACATTGACGCCGTGCCCGAGGGCGAGCTCGTGTTTCCGCGCGAGCCCATGGTGCGCGTCACCGGCCCGTCGCTGGAGTGCCAGCTTCTCGAGACCGCGCTGCTCAACATCGTCGGCTTCCAGACGCTTGTTGCCACCAAGACGGCACGCGTGGTGTTGGCGGCGGATGGCCGTCCTGTCGCCGAGTTTGGCCTGCGCCGCGCCCAGGGTCCCGATGGCGGTCTGGCCGTCGCCCGCGCGAGCTACGTTGCCGGCTGCTCGTCCACGTCTAACGTGCTTGCCGGGCGCCGTTACGGCATCCCCGTCTTTGGCACCCACGCGCACAGCTGGGTGATGAGCTTCGATTCCGAGCTCGAGGCCTTCCGCGCCTTTGCCAAGTCGAGCCCCAAGAACTGTACGCTGCTCATCGACACCTATGACGTGCGCGAGGGCTGCGAGCATGCCATTACGGTTGCCAAGGAGATGGAAGCGGTGGGCGAGCGCCTGTCGGCCATTCGCATCGACTCTGGCGACCTCGCCAAGCTCTCCAAGTATGTGCGCGGCCGTTTTGATGCCGAGGGCCTGCCTTATGTGGGGATCTCGGTTTCCAACGATCTGGATGAGTACACGATTCAGTCGCTGCTCGACCAGGGCGCGCCCATCGACAGCTTTGGCGTGGGCACCAAGCTCGCGACCTGCTACGATCAGCCGGCGCTGGGCGGCGTGTACAAGCTTTCCGCCCGCCGTGCGAGCGAGGCAGATCCATGGACGCCGGTGGTCAAGCTCTCCGAGCAGCCCTACAAGCGCACGATCCCGGGTGTGCAACGCGTGCGCCGTTATTTCGACGGCTTTGGCGGCCCGGTCTGCGACATGATCTACGACGAGGACCATCTGGCGGGGGAGGGCGCCGCGCGCGGCAATACCCTCGTGGCCGTGAATGATGCCGCCCTGGTGACCGACGTGTCCGAACTTGAGTATCGCGAGCTGCTGGTGCCGATCGTGCGCGATGGCAGTGCGGTGGCTCCGCGTGAGAGCATCCAGGACGCGCGCGAGCGCTGTGCTTGGGCGCTCGATCATCTGGACGCAGCTTTCAAGCGCTTCCTGTACCCGCAGACCTATGTGGTGGGCATGGAGCAGGGCCTGGCTCAGGTGCGCGACGAGCTCGTGCGCAAGAACATGGCCGCGGCTTCTGCCTTTCCTTGGACTCACTAATTCCTTGGGCGGTAGGGGCGAGTCACGCTCCCTTGGCCGCCAACTCGGCCGTTCGCTGAACAGTTGATTGGTTTGACGTATGACGACTTCTTATAAAACGATGGTGGTAAAGATCGGTTCGTCCACGGTGGTGGGCGCCGATGGCAAGGTCAACCGCGCCTTTATCGGCGGACTTGCCGATCAGGCCGCAGCGCTGCGCAAGCTCGGCTGGCGTCTGGTCGTGGTGAGCTCGGGCGCTATCGCCTGTGGCTATCCCGTGTTGGGCTTCGACCGCAAGCCGGTCGGCGACCTTCCGAGCCTGCAGGCTTGCGCCTCGGCTGGTCAGTGCATCATCTCGTCGGCCTACGACGAGGAGTTCCATGCGCGCGACCTGCTCACCTCGCTCGTGCTGCTCACGCGCCACGATACGGCCCGCCGCACGTCCTACCTGCACGCGCGCGACGCCCTGCTGCGCCTCGTGGAGCTTGGCGTGGTGCCGGTCGTCAACGAGAACGATACCGTTACCGTCGATGAGATCAAGTTCGGCGACAACGACACACTGGCGGCGCTTGTGAGCTGCCTGGTTTCTGCCGATCTGTGCGTGACGCTCTCGGACATCGATGGCCTCTATACTGCCAATCCGCATGAGGACCCCACGGCCGAGTTTGTTCCTGTCGTGCATAAGATCGATGCCAAGATTATTGCCTCGGCGGGCGATTCTTCCACATCGGTGGGCACGGGCGGCATGATTACCAAGATTCGCGCGAGCCGCATCCTGATGACGGCGGGCATTCAGAGCGTGATTTGCTCGGGCGAGGAGCCCGATGCGCTCGTGCGCCTAGCCCGCGGCGAGAGCGTGGGCACGCTGTTCGATCCGCCGGCGGAGCGTCTGGACATCGCACCCCGCAAGTTGTGGATCGCGCTGGGTGACAAGGCACATGGCTCGGTAACGGTTGACGACGGTGCCGCGAAGGCGCTGGTCAGCCGTGGTTCTTCCTTGCTTGCGGTGGGTATTCGCGAGGTTGATGGCCAGTTTGCCGAGGGCGATGTGCTCGATGTGTGCGATCCGAGAGGTATGGTCGTCGCCCGCGGTATCGCCGAGGCCGATTCGGACGTGCTGGAACTTGCCGCCGGCCGCCGCCAGGACCAGATCGCCAGCAACCGCCTGCTGGCAGACCTGGCCGAGAAGCCGGCGATACACAGGGATAACTTGATCGTATTTGCATAAAGAAAGACAGCGCTGCGGATCGTTTCCCGCAGCGCTGTCTTTCTCGTGCCGGCACTTGGGGACGTTCCTTATGTGCCGGCACTTTGGGACACTCCTTTGCTAGAAGATCTGGCGCAGGTCTCCGCGGTTGAGGGCTTCGTCGAAGAGGTGCTTGAACACCACGCTGCCGTGCAGACCGTCGTGCTCGAACTCGTTGGTCACCCAGGCATGCGAGTCGCCCACGCGGCTGAGCGTATCGAGCTGCAAGCCCGAATCGACGTACATGTCGTCGAAATACACCGCGGCCTGGAGCGGCACCTCGTTGCACGCCAGTCGCTGCGGGTCGTAGATCTTGTCCCAGCTGGTGTCTTCCATCAGCAGGTCCATGGCGGGTTTGAAGGGCTTGAGCTCGGGCATCTGCTCGAACATCCACGGGAACATTGCCTCGCCGGTAAACATGAGCGGGCGCGCGAGGGTGTCGAACTCGGCGCGGTGTGCCTTCTCTTCGGCCGCGGCCCAACCAATGGGCATAGTGTCGCCGTCGGCGTAGATGAACTCCTGCAGTGTCCAGTACAGCGGGTTTGTACGCGTGTTGGTGTGCTCGAAGGCGCGCATCAAAAAGCTGTCAGATACCGAGGCGCCGCAGGCCAGCGTGCCGTCGCCGTCGGCAAAAGCGTGATCGACAATCCAATGCATGCGCTCAAAGCTCGGCTTCATACCAAAGTCGCTGCCCATGAGCTGTAGGCGCTCGACCGTCATCGGTGAGCCGTCGGGCAGCACGGGCTTCTGGGCCTCGAGCGCATCGGCCAGTGCCGCCACGCGCTCGACGTCGGCGGGGTAGCGGTCGTAATACTGCTGAGTCTTGGCCGCCATGCGCGGGAAGGTGTGCGCGTAGACCTCGCTTGCGCTCGCTGGCACGTGTGGAATGCCGCCGCAGGTAAAGCTCGCCGCCACGCCTTCGGGGAAGAGCGACAGATAGCTCAACGTCAAAAAGCCGCCGTAGCTCTGCCCGAGTGTGATCCAGGGCTTGCCGCCAAAGCCCACCAGGCGCAGGTACTCAAAATCGCGCACGATGGAGCTGGCGAGGTGGCGCTTGAGGAAGTCAGCCTGCGAGCGTGCGGCATCGGAGCCGGCCGCCGTCGCGCGCTCGCCCAGTGCGGCAATCGTGCGCCCGTCCACGCAGCAACTGCGTCCGGTGCCGCGCTGGTCGGGAAGGACCACGCGGAAGTGCTTGACGGCCTCCTCGATCCAGCCGTCGCTTGTGGGCGACAGCGGACGCGGGCTCTCGCCGCCGGGGCCGCCCTGCAAAAACAGGAGCAGCGGCAGATCGTCGTTGATGCGGTCGGGCGCGCAAACCACGCGGTAGAAGAGCTTGATGCTCTCGGGCGCGCCGGCGATTGGTGCCGGCATGGCGCCGCGGCGCATGGTGCTGCCGACGGCCAGGAGCATCGGCTCCAGGCCGCGCCAGTCAAGGGGGACGTCGATGCTGTGGTCCTCGACGTAAAGGCCGGGGACGTGGTACGAAGTGATGAGGGCCATGTGAGTCTTCCGTTCGTTGCGGTGTTTCGGGTTGACCAATTCTACCGCCGCGGGCGAGGCCATGCGCAAATCGGCTACCATGGTTGCAAACTTCTAGGAGAAAGGGCCGCCCATGTCGGTCGATATAGCCACGTACGTCCACGATCTTGCCGTTGCCGCCAAGGCAGCGTCGGCCTCGCTTGCCACGGCGAGCGATGAGCAGCGTCAGGAGGCCGTGCGCGCCATGGCCGCGGCGCTGCACGATGGCGTCGATTCCATCGTTGCCGCCAACGAGCTCGATATGTCCGCCGCGCGCGATGCGGGTACCTCGGCCGGACTGCTCGATCGCCTGCTGCTGACGCCCGAGCGCGTCGAGGGCATGGCCGCCGGCCTGGAAAAGCTCGCCGAGCTGCCCGATCCCGTGGGCCGCGTGCTCGACCACCGCGTGCTTGCAAGCGGCGTGGACCTGACCCGCGTGAGTGTGCCGCTGGGCCTGGTCGCTATGGTCTACGAGGCGCGCCCCAACGTGACGGCCGACGCCGCGGGCATCTGCATCCGTACCGGCAACGCCTGCATTCTGCGCGGCGGCTCGCTGGCCTATCACTCGTGTGCCATGATCGCCGAGCTGCTGGCCGATGCGCTCGAGGCCAAGGGCTTCCCGCGCGAGGCCGTGTCGATGATCGAGTCCACCGACCGCGAGGCCACCGGCGAGCTCATGAAGCTCCGCGGTATTGTCGACGTACTCATTCCGCGCGGAGGTGCAGGCCTGATCCAGCGCTGCGTGCGCGAGTCGCTTGTGCCGGTGATCGAGACGGGCACGGGCAACTGCCACATCTACGTGCATGAATCCGCCGACTTTGATAAGGCGCTCAACATTATCGTTAATGCCAAGACCCAGCGCGTAGGCGTGTGCAATGCCGCCGAGTCGCTGCTGGTCGACCGTGCTGTGGCCGATGCGTTTTTGCCCGCGGTCGTGACCGTGCTGCATGACCACGGCGTGCTGATTCACGGCGACGAGGCAACCTGCGCCGCATGCGCCGATGCCGGGCTTGTGGAGGGCGATGACTACGTCGCCGCGACTGAGGAGGACTGGGGTCGCGAGTACCTGGCGCTCGAGATGAGCGTGAAGGTCGTGGCAAACGAGGACGAGGCCATCGCACACATCAACCGCTACGGCACGATGCACTCCGAGGCCATCGTTGCCGAGGATACGGATGCTTGCGAGCGCTTCCTCGATGCTGTCGATGCCTCGGCCGTGTACTCCAACGCCAGCACTCGCTTCACTGACGGCGGCGAGTTTGGCCTGGGTGCCGAGATCGGCATCTCGACCCAAAAACTCCACGCCCGTGGCCCCTTTGCCGCCGAGTCCCTCACCACCTACAAATACAAGCTCCGCGGCACCGGCCAGGTCCGTCCCTAACGCCCGCGCAAACAAAAACCACCACAAAGGTGCCTGTCCCCTTTGTGGTGGTTTTAGGTGGCGTTGACGGTTAGGCCTGGAAGGTATCTCGGTCGGGGGCGAAGGACTGCATGGCCGCGATGGTGCGGTCAAAGAGCTCGGGGAGCTCCCAGCCCAACATCTCGGCGCCCTGCGAAATCACGTCGCGCGAGCAGCCGGCGGCAAAGCGTTTGTCCTTGAACTTCTTCTTGAGCGACTTAGTCGTAAAGTCCATAACGCTCTTGCTCGGGCGCATGATGACGGCAGCGCCGATCAGGCCGGTGAGCTCATCGCAGGCAAACAGGATCTTTTCCATCTGCAGCTCGGGCTTGGGTAGCGAAGAGTTGAAATCGGACGTGTGCGTCTGGATGGCGCGGATGAGCTCAGGCGATGCGCCCTCGCCCTCAAGAATCTCGGCCGCATAGATGGTGTGGTTCATGGGGTCGTCCTCATGTTCCTCCCAATCCAGGTCGTGTAGCAGGCCGACGATGCCCCAAAACTCCTCGTTCTCGGGGTCGAACTCGCGCGCAAAATAGCGCATGGTGCCCTCGACCGTTTCGCCGTGGGTGATGTGGAACGGGTCTTTGTTGTGCTCGTTGAGCAATTCGAACGCACGGTCGCGGGTGATTCCGGCGGAAAGCAGCTCTGCCATAAAAGACTCCTTGTGTTCGTAGGTATCGCTAAGAATGAATACTACTAGAACGACTAGAACGAAAAAACCACCACAAAGGTGCCTGTCCCCTTTGTGGTGGTTTTGGCGTGGGCAGGTTAGTTGAGGGCGGCTTGGGCTAGGCGGGCTTCGGCGTCCTCCTCGGTGACGCCAAGGGCCACGGCGAACTCCTCGATGGAGCGGCGCTTGGCTTCCTTGAGTACGCGCATGTAGTAGGAGCTGGGCTTTTTATCGGCTTCCTCGGCCTGGCGAATGCGGTGCATCATGGTTTTTGCCACGCGGACCGTCTCGGGCGCACCCAGCTTGAGCTGCTGCTTAAAGTGTGTCTCCTCAAGTGAGCTGTTGCGCTCGGTGAAGGTGTCGCACTCCAGCTCGTCATAGTGGCTCAGCAGGTGCTCGGCATCTTGCTGAGAGATGGCGGCGTGCAAACGATCGGCCTGCGCCACGGGGTACATGAGGATCGTCTGCGCATGTCCCTGCTTGGTCTCGAGCAGCAGCATGGGCTGCGGCGTGTCGTCCCTAAAACCGACGACGGTGCAGACTCCCTGACCCGGATGAATGACGTGTTGACCGATTGAGAACATGCTACCTCCAACTTATACGAATTTACGTATGTCTAGAATAACACGCTGACGTGCGCAAATTCTCACGTTATGCAGGAAAAGCACACAACTCCGATAGGTAAGAGTATTCGATAACAGACACAGCTCATTCACACCTTTATGCATTTTCAACGCCTGCATAATCTGCAGGCAGACCGGCATCTTTGAGTGACTCCATACAAGCTGTAGTCAATTTTGTGCATATGCAATATCGATTGGCTTTACCCTGCGACAGTGCCCGTCGCTTGTGATAGAGTGCTACAAACTCTGGCTTTTGCCCTACGAGTGACCAAGAGCTCGGGGGCTTTAACACAAGGAGGATCTATGCCCGAGAAGATTGAAGAGCTGGTACGCGCTGCGCTTGCTGCGGCCCAGGAGGCCGGCGACCTTTCCGCATTTGAACTTGACGATTGCGCTATCGAGCGACCGGCTGACACTTCTCATGGCGAGTGGACCTCTACCATGGCCCTGAAGTCCGCCAAGCTGGCCCACTGCGCCCCGCGCAAGATCGCCGAGGCCATCGTTGCCCATATGCCCGAGGACCCCGCGATCGAGAAGGTCGAGATCGCAGGCCCTGGCTTCATCAACTTCTACCTCTCCGTTGCCGTCAAGAATGCCATCTTTGGCGAGGCTCGCGAGAAGGGTATGGACTTCGCTAAGTCCAACGTCGGTGGTGGCCTGAAGACCCAGGTCGAGTTCGTTTCCGCCAACCCCGTCGGCCCCATGCACATCGGCCACGGCCGCTGGGCCGCGCTGGGCGACTCGCTCTGCCGCGTTATGGATCACGCCGGTTACGACATCCAGCGTGAGTTCTACATCAACGACCACGGCTCTCAGATGAACACCTTCGGCAACTCCATCAGCACGCGCTATATGCAGCTTGCCGACATCATCGCCAAGCAGGGCGTGGATATCGACGAGGCTCACAAGCTGCTGATCGCCGACCGCGACGCCTTTGTTGCCGACGAGAACGACGAGCATCCCGAGACCCATCCGTATCAGGACAACTTTGCCGAGACCCTGGGCAAGGACTCCTACGGCGGCGACTACATCATCGACGAGGCCGCCGAGTTCTGGCGCACCGACGGCGATAAGTGGGTCAACGCCGATCCGCAGGAGCGCATGGAGAGCTTCCGCGAGCGCGGCTATGTAAAGATGGTCGACAACATGCGCGACCTTTGCCATGCCGTTAACTGCGACTTCGATCGTTGGTTCTCCGAGCGCTCGCTGTATGTGAAGGACACCGAGGGCGAGACCGCCGGCACCTCCGCCGTCGACCGCGCTTTTGAGAAGCTCGACAAGATGGGCTATCTCTACACCAAGGACGGCGCCCTGTGGTTCCGCTCCACCGACCTGGGCGATGACAAGGACCGCGTTCTGATCAAGTCCGATGGCGAGTACACCTACTTCGCCTCCGACGTTGCCTATCACTGGGATAAGTTCCAGCGCGTCGACCACGTCATCGACATCTGGGGCGCCGACCACCACGGCTACATCGAGCGCGTCCGCTGCGTCTGCGATGCCTTGGGTTACCCCGGCAAGTTTGAGGTTCTGCTGGGCCAGCTCGTCAACCTGCTGCGCAACGGCAAGCCCGTCCGTATGTCCAAGCGTAAGGGCACCATGGTGACCCTGCAGGAGCTCGTCGACGAGGTCGGCTCCGACGCTGCCCGTTACACCCTCATCTCCAAGAGCTCCAACCAGATGGTCGACTTCGATATTGAGGCCGTCAAGAAGCGCGACAACTCCAACCCGGTGTACTACGTGCAGTACGCTCACGCCCGCGTGTGCTCCATCCTGCGCCGTGCCGCTGACGTTACGCCCGAGCAGGCTGACGAGATGGGCATGAAGGCCGTCGCCGCCAAGGCCATCGGTGAGAACGTCGATTACTCGCTGCTGACCGACCCGACCGAGCTCGCCCTTTCGCGCAAGCTCAACGAGCTCACCGACCTCATCGCCAGCTGCGCTCGCGACCGCGCCCCGTTCCGTCTGACGCACTTTGCTGAGGAACTCGCCGGCGACTTCCACAGCTTCTACGCTGCCTGTCAGGTGCTGCCGAGCGAGGGCCGTCCCGTCGACCCCGAGCTTTCGCGTGCCCGTCTGGCCGCTTGCGATGCCGTCCGTGTGACGCTCGCCCTGGTGCTCACCCTCGTTGGCGTTTCCGCGCCCGAGCAGATGTAAGCTACGGGTCATTTGACCGTACAGACTTGGTTTAACTAAGCCTTGAAAGCCCGATCTCCCACGGAGGTCGGGCTTTTTGCAAACGCCGACGTATTGACGAATTTGGAACTGCTGGAAATACGAAACTATGCCGGTTTACTACGATGAAATGAGAAATTCCAACTACGCCGGCTTTTCGCAAAAAAGTGCAAGGCATCTACCTGCGGTTTTAGTTCAACAAGTTTCGGAGTGATCGCGGTTGAGCGATTCATCGTAGTAAACCGCCACAGTTTTGGCGGAGGCAGTCAGATTTGTGGGTGTTAAACCAAAGATTGTCCCTTTTGACTAGTCGTTTAAGAACGTCCTCAATGACTAAGTTGCAGGTGGTTGCGGTTGTGTTACACTAACGCTGCGTATATGACGCAAATATCTCGATACAGATCAATGATGTCCGTCGGTATTTGACGGAGCTAGACTGTTTAGCCGCCCTGAAGGTTTATGCAGGGAGCATGTGATCACAGGGCTTGAAAAGAAAGTTGAGCAAACACTGTGTCTGATCAACAGCAAGAAAACGAAATAACGACGACGCAAGCCGCTCCCGCTGCACCGGTTGCGTTGGACCAGGTCGCGGCGCCCGCGCAAGCCTCGGCTCCTGAGACGCCTAAGGCTGCTTCGACGCCTACGTCTTCAGCGGCTGAGAAGGCCGTGCCTGCAACTGGTGAGGAGGCTGCTCCGGCAAAGCCCAAGCGTACGCGCCGCACGGTCAAGCCTGCCACTGACGGCGAGGAGGTCACCAAGCCCAAGCGCCGTACCACGCGCACGACGCGCGCCAAGCGCACCGTTGCAGCTGACTCCTCGGCGCCGATTTCCGATGAGGTCGCGCAGGCACGTGCGTTGGCGCAGATTAGCGAGGCTCAGGTGGTGCGCGCCCGCCGTCGTGCTGCCGAGCGCGAGGCCGCGGCTCTGACCGAGCTTGCAGCTCCGTCTGTGCCCGAGACGCCTGCCGCCACCGAGACCCCTGTCGCCGACCAGCCGACCGAGAAGCCGGTACCGCGCACGCGCCGTCGCACGGCTGCTAAGGCCGATCAGGTAACTCCCGAGCTCACTGAGGCTTCGGTCCGTTCCGCGGCAGGGGAGGGCACATCGCCTGTTGAGCCCGCTGCGCCTGTCGAGAGCAGCGAAGTTCCCGTTGTCGATCCGGCTTTGCGCCCGCACCGTCGCGGTCGCAAGCCCAAGGCCTTCGTCGAGGCCGAGAAGGCCGCGGCCGCGGCCGTCGCCGCTCGGGATGCTGCGGCGACTGCCGAGTCTGCAACCGCTGCCGATGCACCCGTCCAGGATGCTACGACTTCCGAGGCCGTTTCTGCCGATGCCGAGCCCGCCGACGTCCGTCCCGGTCGCAGCCGTCGTACTGCTGCTAAGCGCACGTCCAAGGCCAAGGCTGCCAAGAAGGGTGCGTCCGAGGATTCCGCCGAGACGACCGCCGATGCATCGATTGGTGCCGCCGAGCCCCAGGACGTCGAACAGCCTGCGTCCGAGAAGCCCAAACGCGGTCGTAAGAAGTCCGCTAAGGCCAAGGCGTCCGAGCAGCAGGCTGATGTCGAAGCGCCGGTCGATTCCGGCGCCGAGGCCAATGACGCCGCTGCGGCCAATGCCGACGCCGCCGCAACCGATGGCGCCGCGCCCGCCGAGGCCGAAGACGGCGCTCGCCCCAACCGTCGCCAGCACAAGCGCAATGACGACCGCAGCGACCGCAAGGACGAGCGCAACAACGATCGCCGCAACCGTCAGCGCGATCGCAAACAGCGCAACAAGGAGCGTAACGCCGCCCCCACCGAGCCCACGCTTTCGCGTGAGGAGCTCGCTGCCATGAAGGTCGCCGAACTGCGCGAGAAGGCCAAGGAGTTCGAGATCGAGACGACCGGCAAGAAGAAAGCCGAGCTCGTCGAAGAGATCTACGTCACCGCTGCGAAGGCCGAGGGCTTCCGCGATATCAAGGGCATTCTGCAGATTCGCCCGGACAGCTCCGGCATCATCCACGCCCATGGCTACATGAAGTCCAACGACGACGCCTTCGTGCCCGCCTACCTCATCCGCTCCGCGCGCCTGCGCACGGGCGACGTCATCGAGGGCTCGCTGCGTCCTTCGCGCGGCGGCGACAAGCGCGCCGGCCTCGCCAAAATCACGACCGTCAACGGTCTGGACCCCGAGCAGATTCGCAACCGTCCCAAGTTCGGCGACCTCACCCCGGTCTATCCCAATGAGCCGCTGCGCATGGAGCACGGCAAGGACTCCATTACCGGTCGCGCCATCGACATCGTGTCGCCGATCGGCAAGGGTCAGCGTGGCCTGATCGTGTCCCCGCCCAAGGCCGGCAAGACCACGATCCTCAAGAAGATCTGCCAGTCTATCTCGATTAACAACCCCGAGGTGCACCTCATCTGCCTGCTCGTCGACGAGCGCCCCGAAGAGGTCACCGATATGCAGCGTTCCATCAAGGGCGAGGTTGTGGCGTCGACCTTCGATATGCCCGCCGACAACCACACTCGCGTGGCAGAGCTTGTCATCGAGCGCGCCAAGCGCATTGTGGAGCTGGGCGGCGATGTTGTGGTGGTGCTCGACTCCATCACGCGTCTTGCCCGCGCCTACAACTTGGCGGCGCCCGCCTCAGGCCGCATCCTTTCGGGCGGCGTCGATTCGGCGGCACTGTATCCTCCCAAGCGCTTCCTGGGTGCAGCCCGTAATATCGAGAACGGTGGCTCGCTCACCATCCTGGCCTCTGCTCTCATCGACACCGGTTCCAAGATGGACGAGGTCATCTTTGAGGAGTTCAAGGGCACCGGCAACATGGAGCTTAAGCTCGACCGCGACCTGGCCGACCGTCGCATCTTCCCGGCTATCGACCCCGTTGCCTCCGGTACGCGTAATGAGGACCTGTTGGTCGACGAGCAGATGCGTCCGTTTGTCTTTGGTCTGCGACGCATTCTTGCCGGTATGAACAACACCGAGCGCGCAGCCGCATCGTTTATCAAGGGTCTTAAGGGCACCAACACCAACCAGGAGTTCCTGGTGCGTTCGGCCAAAAAGCACAGCGACTACGAGCAGACGTTCTAGGTTGTCATCCACACGCAGCGATAGCCATCAATGCAATAGAGGGTCGGGGCTTTGAGCCTTGGCCCTTTTCCATATCGCCGCTCCGCGCTTATTTTTAACCATAAGACCGACGAGCAGCAGGTTTCCCGTTTCAATCCGACATCGTCGCTTGCAATCGACGGGGCGGTTTCGCATAATAGCTTTTAAGCTTCGCGACGGAAAACGCAGATGAAACGAACCATATACCGTTGCTTTGGGGCATAGCCCCGCTTCATCTTCTCTCGCGCAGCCAACTGAATGATGCGATTTGGGTGCTGGAAGATGGGGAGAGCTCATGGCTTCTTCTGATGCAACACAACGAGCAGTCCTTGCCGGACTTTCGTGCGGGATCGGCCTTGCCGCTCCCGTGGTTATGTATGCCGCGACGCTGCCGTTTTCGTCTGTGAACGAGACGGTCGTGGCGGGTGCGGTTCCCTTCGCCGTGGGCGCGGTGGCGGGCGTGGGTATCTATGCCGCCTCGCTGGGTATCTCCGAGTATCGTGCGCAGCGTGAAGAGCGTCTGTTCCAGCCCGATGCCATGGGCGGTGCCGCCAATCTCAATCAGCATCAAAGCGAGTTCAAGACCGCCTCGATTCCAGCTCAGCAGCAGGATGCGACTCCTTACGCTGCGGCTTCTGCTTCTCAGGCTCAGGCGGAGCAGTCTACCTCGGCATTCCTTTCCGGCCTGACTGGTGCGTTCCAGCGCCGTTATGCCGATGATGGTGTCCCTACCATCGCTCGAGCTGCAGATGCTATGGACGAGGCCGAGGCTTGGTCCATGATCGACAGTATGCTCGACGACGATTCGCCGGTGAGCTGCGACCCTGCACACTCGCGCGACGTCTATCAAGTCGCCATCGACGAGCTCACCAACGGCGGGCAGACCGGCTCCTTCAATCGCGACGACATCGCCGCCGCGGCACGCGCCGTGTCTGGTTCCCAGGCCGCCCCTGCGGGCAGCACGGCGGCTTTCGTGGCACTCGTTGCCAACGCGGCATCCAATAACGCCTACAGCGCTACCTCGTCGGACGCGAACGCTTTTGCCGATAATTCGTACGTTGATGAAGCCATGACCGCGGACGAGGAGGCCGTTGCCGCCCGCCGTGCCGCCGAGAGCTCGCTTTGGGGCGCTCCTGCCCAGCAGCAGGCGGCTGAGGCTGCGCCGTACAATGCAAACCTCGCCAGCATGCCTATCATCTCCGGTGCCACGGACATCGATCTCGATGACCTCGATGAGCCTGCAGCCATCACCGCATCGATTGATGCCCAAGATCGCATCGACACCGGCGACCTTCCGGACGCCTCGCTCGAGGTTGATGTTCCCATGGCCGATTACTCGGGCCACGAGGACATGTGGGCCGCCGCCACCGCGATTCTGGATGAGATTGACGAGCCTGCTCCTGTTGCAGCCCCCGCTCCCGTCGCTGCCCCTCAGCCTGCTGCCCCCGCCTATGTCGGCCGTCACAGCGCTGTGTTCCCCGAGGATACTGCCCGTATCTCGCGCGAGAGCATCGAGCGGGCCGAGGCTATTGCCGCCGGCATTATGGAAAACCGTCGTCACGAGCGCGTCAATCAGATCCTCGAGGAAGAGATCGAGCGCCTGCAGTCCTCAACTGCCAAGCGTACGGGCCGTGCCTATCTGAGCGTTATCGAGGGCGGTACCGCCAGCTTCGCGCCGCTCCGCGCGGAGGCATAACTTCTGCATGGTTAAGATCAATCGAAAATGGGCGGTTGTAACCTGCCTGATGGCGCTCTTGATCTGGGGCAATTCGCTGGTTCCCGGCTCGGGGTCGGGCTCGCTGAGCCTAACGGTCATGGAAGCTATCCGCGGTTTCCTGCACGGCGTGGGACTTCCATATGAATGGGTGACCAACTTTGTTGTTCGCAAGTGCGCGCATTTTACCGAGTATATGGTGCTCGGCATCCTGGCAACGCATGCCTTTGATTTTGAGGGCCGGCGCACCTTTGACGTGCTGCTGCCCACGGCGGTGTTCCTGCTGCTGATTCCTTCGATCGACGAGACGATTCAGCTCTTTGTGCCGGGACGCGCTGGCATGATCACCGATGTGATGATCGACTGCTGTGGAGCGGCAACGGGCGTTGTGCTCCGATATCTCTTACGGTGGCTGATGTGCGCCAAAAAAGCCGCCTAGGACGTATTGTTTGGTCCTAGGCGGCCTTTTTTATTTGAGGGCTTATATGGGGCGTGGTGGCGTCGTTCCGTAGGTCGGATTTGCCGAGCGCGCCACGCCCTGTGGGTGCGTCTGCTACTGAAGCGCCTGTGCGCCCAGGGCCAGGCAGCCCATGATGCCCTGCTTGCCCTCGAGGCTGTTGTTGACAATATAGGAATCGATGTCGTTGACCTCGGGCGTGACGATATAGCCGTTGAGCATCTCGGCGCACTTTTTGCGTGCGAGCGGCACAATGGGGGTGTGGTCGGCCACGCCGCCGCCGATGATGATCTTTTGCGGTGCGTAGCACAGCGTGTAGGTCATGAGCGCCTGTGCCAGATAGCCCGCGAGCAGATCCATGGCCTCCGGGTCATCGGCCATGTCTCCGGCGCTCTTGCCATCCCAGCGCTTTTTGACGCCGGGACCGGCGATGAGGCCCTCCAGGCAGTTGTCATGGAAGGGGCAGGCACTGTGCTCGCCGATGGTGTCACGCGGGTCGCGTGTGACCAGGATGTGACCGGCCTCGGGGTGCATCATGCCGTGGACGAGCTGACCGCCCGAGAGCACGCCGGCGCCCACGCCGGTGCCGATGGTCAGGTAGACAACGTCAGTGAGGCCCTGGGCGCAACCAAAGGTGACCTCGCCGAGGCAGGCGACGTTGACGTCGGTGTCGTAGCCGCAGGGGACGTTGAGCTCGTTTTGGATGGTGCCCAGCAGGTCAAAGTAGCGCCATGCGGTCTTGGGCGTCTCCAGGATCTTGCCGTATTGGGGCGAGGCGGGGTTGACCGCGGTGGGGCCAAAGGCGCCGATGCCCAGGGCGGAGATGCCCTTGTCTGCAAACCATGCGTTGACGGCCTCGACGGTCTCCTGCGGGGTCGTGGTCGCGATCTGCTCGCGCTTTAGGACCGTACCGTCCGCATAGCCCGTGGCGCAGACCATCTTGGTGCCACCGGCCTCGAGCGCTCCGATAAGCTGCTGCTCTGCCATAGTATTCCTCTCTCTGGGACGAGTTGCTCCGTGACTAAAGTATAGAGCTCTAAACCATTTAAGAAAGCGCTATAGAAAGAAGCCTCGCAACGCGGCGGGCGGTGCGAGGCTTCTTTGGTTGCTTTAGTTGCGGGCCGTCCTTACCCGCGCGGCTTGATTTTATCACGTAGCGACTTGAGGTTCTCCAGCGCCGCGTTAAGCGTCTCGTCTCGCTTGGCAAAGTGGAAACGAATCAGATGGTTGACGGGCTCGCGGAAGAAGCTCGAGCCGGGCACGGCGCCCACGCCCACCTTTGAGGCCAGGTCCTCGCAGAACTCGAGGTCGCTGTCGTAGCCAAACTCTGAGATATCCATCATCACGTAGTAGGCGCCCTGCGGCACGTTATGCTCAAGACCGATGCTGTCGAGTCCCTGGCAGAACAGGTCGCGTTTGGCGGTATAGAGGTCGAGGACCTCATCGTAATAGCTGTCGTCGAATTTGAGGGCGGTGACGACGGCTTCCTGCAGGGGAGCGGCGGCGCCCACGGTGAGGAAGTCGTGGACCTTCTTGATGCGCTCGGTGATTTCGGCAGGGGCGATAGTGTAGCCCAGACGCCAGCCGGTGATGGAGTACGTCTTAGACAGCGAGCTGCAGCTGATGGTGCGCTCAAACATGCCGGGCAGCGTGGCCATATAGACGTGCTCGTGGGGCGCGTAGACGATGTGCTCGTATACCTCGTCGGTGATGCAGTAGGTGTCGTACTTTTTGCAGAGGTCGGCGATAAAGGTGAGCTCATCGCGTGTAAAGACCTTGCCGCAGGGGTTGGAAGGGTTGCACAGGACGATGGCCTTGGGGTCGTTGTCGCGGAAGGCCGCCTCGAGTGTCTCGCGGTCAAAGTCGAATGTGGGCGGGTTGAGCGGCACGTAGATGGGCTCGGCCCCCGAAAGGATCGTGTCGGCGCCGTAGTTCTCGTAGAACGGCGAGAAGATGACGACCTTGTCGCCGGGGTTTGTGACCGTCATCATGGCGGCCATCATTGCCTCGGTGGAGCCGCAGGTGATCACGATGTTCTCATTGGGGTTGATCGGCATGCCCATAAAGTGCTCCTGCTTGGCGGCAAGCGCCTCGCGCATGGCCTGGGAGCCCCAAGTGATGGAGTACTGATGGTAGAGCGGCTTGGGGTCGCTGGCGATGGTGCTCAGGCTATTGAGCAGCTGCGCCGGGGGATCAAAGTCGGGGAAGCCCTGCGAGAGGTTGACGGCGTCGTACTTATTGGAGATGCGCGTCATGCGGCGGATGACCGAATCGGTAAACGTTGCCGTGCGATTGGAGAGTTCTTTCATGGTTGTCCTTTCGAACATCGGGGTGGGGCAAGTTTACTCCTATGAAACCGGTGGGAAATGCTCGAAATGGATCCGAAAAACTCTTTTCAAAATTCTTGATAATTGGGGCTTGCATCGCGTGGCGTTCCTTGCAATAATAGTCGAGCGCGAAGCGCACAGGACACGGTGGGTGTAGCTCAGTTGGCTAGAGCGACGGGTTGTGGTCCCGTAGGTCGAGGGTTCGAGTCCCTTTACCCACCCCAGTTCTTGCTTCGTGTTGATATCGGGTCGTTAGCTCAGTTGGTAGAGCAGGGGACTCTTAATCCCAAGGTCCAGGGTTCGACCCCCTGACGGCCCACCAAAGCATGTTAAAGCGACTGGCTTCGGCTGGTCGCTTTTTTGTTGACCTCGCATGGGGTCGAACCCGAAAGGGCGCGGAGCCGCGAAGTCTGCACCGTGATTCCCTTAGGGAAAACACGGCAAAAGCCCCGTAAGCGTGTTCTCCTTAAGGGAATCATGCTTACGGGGCTCGATGCATGTTGAGAAATTGTGATCAAACTCAAAGTGAGAATCGACTTAGTCCGCTCGATAGTGCGATCCGAGGCTTTCGGTTCGCTTGCGCATGGCTTTGACCATTTCCTGTGCTAGTTGAATCTGCGATTGCAGGCGGGCGAGGGCTGCGATTTCGCTGTCCTGAGCTATCTGTGTGCTCAAGGTCGTTGCCTCCGTCTTCAAGCCCTCAAGCTCGTGTAGTGCCTTGGATAGGCCCCCTTCGGTGCGGTTGATCATGCAATAGGTGCTCATCGTGTGCTTAAGGCTGCGTGTCAAGCGTTCGGCGACTGTTGTGGCAATGCCGTACTGGGGGAGGGCGATATCCGCCTTCGGGGCCTCCTCAGGTGTATTCTGTGCTGCCTGGGCTGCCGATGCGCCCGCGATGCGCCCAAACACTATGCCGTTGGCGCTTGACAAGCCACCAATGCGGTCGGCGCCGTGCATGCCGCCTGTCGCCTCGCCGCAAGCGTAGAGGCCCTCAACGCCCGTATACGCGCTCTTGTCGATTTTGATACCGCCGTTGGCGGCGTGGGCATACATCGCCACGCGCATCTCCTCGGTCGGCGCGATGCCGTACTCGTCTTGCAGCCAGGTGGCAAAGGTCTGTACAAACTCGGGGACGTCCTCGCGGGGGAAATCGTAGTGGAGCGCCAGACCTTCGGTACCCGCTTGATCGATGGCAAGATCGATGGCGCGGGAGGCCAAGCGTGACGTGAAGGGGCCATATCCGGAGCGCTGTTCAAGCAGATCGTCCAGCTTGTCGTCGGCGATATCGACCGGCTGGTCGAACTTGACGTAGCGCCAGGTCTTCTCGTTAAAGACAAGGTTGCGTTTGGGCTCGATGAAGCCCGGCATCATCTGCATGAACTCTATATTAGTGAGCGTTGCGCCGTGTGCCAGTGCGATGGCCTGCGAGGAGCTGAGCACATCAGCCGACGTAAGGCTGCGCTCGAACAGGCCGCCTGTGCCACCGGCTGCGATGATCGTGGCCTTGGCAGCAAAGGGCACGATTCGATCTTCGGTGAGGTCGTAGAGCACGGTTCCGGTGATTCTGCCGTCCGTATCTTCAACAAGGTCGATAAGCTCATGGCGGGGGAGCAGGCGAATGCCGAGCGACTCGATCCGGGTCGTCAGAGCGTCCTCAAGGGGCTTGCGGGTGAGGCCGCGCCACATGCGCGTCTTGTGGTCAAAGCAGGGGATAAATTGCTTTTGCTGAGCGCTTTCAGCGCTTTGCGGACGCTGGAGCTCAACACCCAGGTCTTGCTCGAGCCATTCAATTGCCTGGGGAATGCTGTGGACAAACGTCTGGACAAGATCGGGGTCGGCGACGCCGCCACCAACGGTCTGGATGGTATCGATAAGGTCTTGTTCGTCGTCTTCGTTAACGGGTCCGATAAGCCCCAAGCCCCAGGTTCCGGGGAAGAAGCTCGATCCACTCATAGTCTTGCCGGCGCTTGCCACAGTGACGGTTGCACCCGTGCGTGCCGCTTCGATGGCGGCGCAAAGGCCCGCAATGCCAGATCCAATTACCAGTACATCAGTCGATTCCATCGGATTCCTTTCTCGTTCGGCGCATTGTCGCACGGGTGATCGGCAATGGGGCCGCAAAGACTCGGCAAATCGGTAAAGGGCACATATGGCAGGTGGGCGTCATGGGCGTTCTGATGCTCCATCTCATCACATCTCGTATATCGCCCCAACTGATATATCGGCATTAGCTACCCTGCGACAGCGCAAATAAAAAGAGCCGCTACCCCGAAAGGTAGCGGCTCCAAAGCTCAACTATATGAGCATCGCGCAAGCGCGATTAGGCCTTGAGGGCCTCCTCGACGGCGACAGCGCAGGCGACGGTGGCACCGACCATGGGGTTGTTACCCATGCCGATGAGACCCATCATGTCGACGTGCGCAGGCACGGAGGAGGAACCGGCGAACTGGGCGTCGGAGTGCATACGGCCCATGGTGTCGGTCATGCCGTAAGAGGCAGGGCCGGCGCCCATGTTGTCCGGGTGCAGGGTACGGCCAGTGCCGCCACCAGAAGCGACGGAGAAGTACTTCTTGCCAGCCTCGAGGCGCTCCTTCTTGTAGGTGCCAGCGACGGGGTGCTGGAAGCGCGTGGGGTTGGTGGAGTTACCGGTGATCGAGATGTCGACGTTCTCGTGCCACATGATGGCAACGCCCTCGCGGACGTCGTCGGCGCCGTAGCAGTTGACGGCGGCGCGGGGACCATCGGAGTAGGGGATGGTCTCGACGACCTTGAGCTCGCCCGTGAAGTAGTCGAACTGGGTCTTTACGTAGGTGAAGCCGTTGATGCGGGCGATGATCTGAGCAGCGTCCTTGCCCAGACCGTTAAGGATAACGCGCAGCGGCTTCTTACGAGCCTTGTTGGCGTTCAGAGCCAGGCCGATAGCGCCCTCAGCGGCAGCGAAGGACTCGTGGCCGGCCAGGAAGGCGAAGCACTCGGTGTCGTCGGAGAGCAGCATAGCGCCCAGGTTGCCGTGGCCCAGACCGACCTTGCGGTCCTCAGCGACGGAGCCGGGAACGGTGAAGGCCTGGATGCCCTCGCCGATGATGGCAGCAGCCTCAGAAGCGGACTTGGCGCCACGCTTGACAGCGAGAGCGCAGCCGAGGGTGTATGCCCACTCAGCGTTCTGGAAGGCGATGGACTGGGTGTTGTTGACGATCTCACGCGGGTTGAAGCCCTTGTCGGTGCAGATCTGCAGAGCTTCCTCGAGGGAGGCGATGCCGTTGTCGGCGAGGCACTTGTTGATCTTGTCAGCGCGGCGCTCGTAACCTTCGAACGTAACAGTCATAGTTATTTCCCTCCCTTTCTACTCGTGAACCGGGAACACGCTGGCGACGGAGTGAGTCTCCTCGTCGGTGCGCGGGTCGATGTACTTGGCAGCGTTCTCCCACTGACCATAGTGGCCCATAGCGCCAGCGATGGCCTCCTCGGGGGTCTTGCCGGCCTTGACGGCGTCGGTGAACTTACCGAGGTTCAGGAACTCGAACGCGATGATCTCGTTCTTGTCGTTGAGAGCCATGCGGGTGACGTAGCCCTGGGCGAGCTCGAGGTAACGAGCGCCCTTGGCCTTGGTGCCGAACATGGTGCCGACCTGGGAGCGAAGGCCCTTGCCGAGGTCGTCGAGGGAGGCGCCCACGGGCAGGCCGCCCTCGGAGAACGCGGTCTGGCTGCGGCCGTAAACGATCTGCAGGAAAATCTCGCGCATAGCAACGTTGATGGCGTCGCAGACGAGGTCGGTGTTGAGGGCCTCGAGGATGGTCTTACCGGGAAGGATCTCGGAAGCCATGGCGGCAGAGTGGGTCATGCCCGAGCAGCCGATGGTCTCAACGAGGGCCTCCTCGATGATGCCGTCCTTGACGTTCAGCGTGAGCTTGCAGGCGCCCTGCTGAGGTGCGCACCAACCCACACCGTGCGTAAGACCGGAGATGTCGGAAATCTCCTTAGCCTGGACCCACTTGCCCTCCTCGGGGATGGGTGCGGGGCCGTGGTATGCACCCTTGGCAACGGGGCACATGTTCTCCACTTCCTGTGAGTACTGCATGCCTCTCCTCTCTATCGTGTTGGCGTCCCGTTTGGGGGTCGTGGCTGGCGATTGCCGGGCGACCCTTCGAAAGGGACATGACATGCAGCCCCTATAATACCGCGAAATGCACGGAATATTCGGCGAACGGCTCAGTTTTCGCATCGAGAAGTCCTGAAGTTTTAATTGAAACGGTTTAACTCTATGTTCTGTGGTCGTGAACTTCCGTAGAGGGGGTCCGTCTTGGGCAAGCTATTGGTCAGCTCTTGTAAGCATTGCGGGGGTTGACCTGTTGCAACGATGCCGTTCGCCGCCTGATTACTGCCTTTGGCCGCGCGAGTGTATTGTTTTGCGTGAATGTTTTGATGGCACGCTTCAATCGTGCTGTATTGGATGGCAAGCAGATCCCGGCGAAGGGAGCGCCATGCAGCGCGTTTGGAGAACGGTTACCGGCTTTTACCATGTCTGTGCCCGCGGTACGGGCAAGCAGCTCATCTTTGAGGGCGATGAAGACCGGTGGGAGTTCTTGGAGCTGATGCGTGAGTGCTGCCGCAAGGCGGGCGTGACGGTTATCGCCTGGTGCCTTATGGGCAATCACGTGCGTCTGGTGCTTGCAGATTACGAGGACGCGATGAGCGCGGCGATGCACCGGCTGCTTTTGACGTACGCGCGGCGGTTCAATAAACGCACGGGGCGCACAGGGCATCTGTTCCAGAACCGTTTTGACCGGCGCTCGCTCGATACCGACTGGCAGGTGATGGAGGCTATTCGCTCCGTTCACGCCGATCCGCAGGAGGCGGGCATGAGCCTAATCGAGCGTTACCCATGGAGCAGCTTTGCGGAGCATCTGCGCGCTTACGACAGTGATGCGGCAGATGCCGCGAGGGGATTTTCTGATCCTTCTTGCGTGCTTGAACTTTTTGGTTCTGCCGAGGGCTTTATTGCCTATTCGCTTTCGACGCCCGACGGTAGCGAGCCGGCGCTGTGCGATATGAAAGAGACAGAGTGGGAACGCCACGCCTTTGCCGACAAGATGGCGAAGAGCCTCGGGGTTCCGCTCCACGGGGTTAAAGCCGCGCCGTCGGCGCAGCGCAACATCGTCATTCTTGGATTGCACGATGCCGGTTTTACGGTGCGTCAGATTGAGCGATATACGGGGATTGGCAAAAGTACCGTTTCTCGTATCGTGCGTGCCTGTGCACGAACGGCGGTGCAGACTGGCCGAAACGTGGCGTAGGACTGCCTGTGCACCGCAGCTGGGGTCGCCCATATGCCACAACCATTGTTCTAAAAGCTTGGTACGGTAACTGCACTTCTTAATATGCATAGAACAATCGTCATCTTGCATAAAATAACAGCTCAGTCCGGGTTTGCCCGTGCCTACCCCCGTCTGCGCCGTGCAAAAAACGGAGTTTTCAGCATCGTGGTGCTGTCGGCACTGCCGCAATCTTGCAACATACAGGTTCCGAAGCTATTTATGCCTTCCGATGCGCCTCCGAAGCGCATGTATGTGATCCCTGAGACCGCGATGCTTGTTCTAAAACACAATATATATGCGCCTAAAGACATTGATTAACGCTTTCGATGCGTATACACACAGCTTGGCGTGCTGAATACTCGCAAAAATGCACGCCGCTTCCTATGGGACCCGTCTGCGGCAGGCGCGAAGCGAGTCGGAGCTTCGCAGAACGGGGCTTGGCGCATTGCTTGGCGGGCCCGGGGCCCTGCCGCAGGCCTTTGGTGCTGTGGAAAACGCCCGTGCTCGCGTCTGGCTGTGTGGCAAATGTCAGACGGGGCGCCGGACGCGCGGACTTTGTGCGTTCGCGCTCATTAGGTAAAAACAGAGCCGCCCGTATCGGGCGGCTCGGCAATCAAAAAACTTGGATTCGGGGCATAAACTACTGGTTTGCTTGCCCCTCGAGCATGCCGTCGAGGGTGCGCCAAGCGAGCTCGGCGCATTTGACGCGGGCGGGCATGTGCGAGATGTCCTGGAGCTGGGCGGCTTCGTCCAGGTCTTCCAGGTCGTCCTCGGAGAGCTTCTCGCCGCGGATCATGGCGAGGAAGAGTTCCGCCAAGCGACGCGCCTCCTCGACCGTCTCGCCCGTGATGAGGTCGGCCATGATGTCGGCGCTTGCCTGGCTGATGGCGCAGCCGTGGCCGGTAAAGGAGGCTTCCTCGATCACGTTGTTCTCGACTCGTAGCTGCAAGGTGAGCTCGTCACCGCAGCTGGGGTTGATACCGTCGTGCTCGTGCGTGGGAGCATCCATCTCGTACTTATAGTCGGGGTGCGAGTTGTGCTCCATAAACGTGGTGGAGGTGTACAGATTACCCATTGAACGTGCTCCAAACGTGATGCAGGCCGGCGATGAACTTGTCGATGTCGGCCTTGTCGTTGTAGAAGGCCACGCTGGCGCGGCAGCAGGCAAGGTTCTCGACGCCCAGCCAGGTGAGCAGCGGCTGCGCGCAGTGGTGGCCGGCGCGGATGCAGACGCCGTCCATGTCCATGATGCTCGCGACGTCGTGCGGGTGAATTCCCTTGACGTTAAAGCTCACAACGCCGTGGTGGTTGTCCCAGTAGATGGAACCGATGATTTGGACAAAGTCGAGCTGCATGAGTTCGCCCATCAGATAGTGGACGAGTGCCTGCTCGCGGGCCTGGATGTTCTCGTAACCCACCGTGTTGACCAGGTAATCAAGGGCGGGGCCCGTGGCGAAGATGCCGGCGGCGTCCTGCGTGCCGGCCTCGAACTTCTCGGGGACGGGCGCCCAGACGGCGTCCTGCTCGGTGACAGAGTCGATCATCTCGCCACCGGTGAGCATGGGCGGCATGGCGTTCAGCAGGTCCATCTTGCCCCACAGCACGCCGATGCCCATGGGGCCCATGGCCTTGTGTGCGCTAAAGGCAAAGAAGTCGGCTCCCAGGTCGGCCACATCGACCGGCATGTGCGGCAGCGACTGCGCGCCGTCGACGACCAGATAGCCGCCGTACTTGTGGACGAGCTTGCCGAGGTTCTTGACCGGGTTCTCGACGCCCAGCACGTTAGAAACCTGACCCACGGCCAGAATCTTGGTCTTGGGACCAACCTTGGCAAGAACCTCCTCGGTGGTGAGCTGGCCGGTCTTGGTGGGGTAGAGGTAGACGAGCTTGGCGCCGGTTTCGCGGCAGACCTGCTGCCACGGGATTAGGTTGGAGTGGTGCTCCATGATGGTGATGACGACCTCGTCACCGGGCTCGAGCACCGTGGGTGCAAAGCTCTTGGCGACCAGGTTGAGCGACTCGCTCGTGTTACGGGTGAAGACGACCTCGTTGGCCTGTGAGGCGCCGATGAGGTCGGCGATCTGCTGGCGGACCTTCGCGATGGCGTCGGTGGCCTCGACGGACAGTGAGTACAGGCCGCGCAGGGGGTTGGCGTTCATGCGCTGATAGAAGTCACGCTCGGCGTCGAGCACGCAGGCGGGGCGCTGCGCGGTGGCGGCACTATCGAGGAAGGCGATCTCGGGGTGCTGCTGGAAAAGCGGGAACTGTGCCTTGTAGGGATTGGTCTCGATGTCGACGGTAGGCCAGCCGCGCGAGGCCTCGTCACTGGCGTCGAGCTCCATAGGCTCCGGTGCGGTACAGGTATCGCATTTAACGTGCTCGGTGTCGATCATGCGAGCTCCTCTTCAAAGTTGTTGATCAGGTTGTTGCCCAAGCGGACGACGGCTGCGCGGGTGCGCTCGTCGGTGGCGGAAAGCGCGGCGTCCTCCAGCTTGGCGCGAATGAACAGGTCCTCGGCGGCGTTTTGGTCAAGGCCACGGCAGGCGAGATAGAACAGTTGCTCGTCGCGGACGTGGCCGATTGTGGCGCCGTGGTTGCCGGCGACGTCGTCCTCGTCGCAGAGAATGACGGGAACGGTCTTGTTGTCGACGCCCTTGTTGGCCAAAAGCACCGTCTCGCGCTCGGTGCCGGTTGCGCCTTTGCAGCCGTGCACGAGGTCGATGGTGCCACGGTAGACCTTCTTGGACGTGCCAGTCAGCACGCCGTTGGCGTCGATCTCGCACTCGGTCTTGCGGCCGCGGTGGCGCAGCTCGTAGTTAAAGTCGCGCACCTGCTCGCGGGCGCCCAGGTAATCGGTATCGATCGTCACCTTGGCGGTATCGCCCAGCAGGTCGCCGGCAAGGCCGGTGGCGCTGGCGCCAGCACCCAGGACGGTGTGCTGCACGTTGACGCGCGCGCCCTCGTCCAGGAACAGGCCGGTGTCGTCGAGCGCGATCCAGCTATCGTCGAGCGTCTGCGTGCAGGTCACGTTGACGGTGGCGTACTCGTGGGCGCACACGCGTAGCGCGGAGCCCACGACGCCTTGGCCGGCAACGGGGGAGTCCAGGGCTATGCGCAGGTCGAGCGTTGCCTGCGGACGGGCGACGACATCGATGGCGGCGATGGCCGCGGCAGCGTCGACGCCACTCACGCGCACGGTAACCGTGGCGTGCTTGTATGCGGGCACATCGATGACGACGCGCTTGGTGGTGTGGTCGGCCAGGTAGGTGTAGGTAGCCTCGCCCATGCCAGTCTCGAAGGCCTCGGCAGGGGAGAGCTCCTCCTCGAGCTTGATGGCGCCGGCCTGGTAGATGGAGGTGGCGGGCACGTCGAGCTCGGTCTCGGGCGTGATGCGGGCGCGGTCGACGGCGTCGCCGGGGGCGGAGGCACGGCGCTCGGGGAAGCGCTCGGCCATGGCGTCCATGGCGGTATCGAAGGCGTCGGCCGAGCCGGCAAACTGCTCGTCCAGGCCCTCGACCTCAACGGCCTCGGCGGGAGCGGCGGCAAGTTCGTCCGAAAGCTCGAGCTTGGTCTGGTTCATCTTGAGCCAACCCCAAGTGGCGGCCGGCATAGCGTTGACCTGCTCGAGCGTGGTAGCAGCGGTGTTGGTTTCCTGTTTCATTATCCGATCGCTCCTTCCATCTCGAGCTTGATCAGGTTGTTCATCTCGACGGCGTACTCAAGCGGCAGCTCCTTGGAGACCGGGTTGGCAAAGCCGTTGACGATCATGGTGCGGGCCTCTTCCTCCGATATGCCGCGGCTCATCAGGTAGAACACCTTGTCGTCGCCGATGCGGCCGATGGTGGCCTCGTGGCCGATGTCGACGTTCTTGGCGCGGATGTCCATGGCGGGGATGGTATCGGAGCGGCTCTGGTCGTCGAGCATCAGTGACTGGCAGCTCACGGTTGCCTTGGAGCCCTCGGCCTTGGGCGTGGCAACGATAGAGCTGCGGAACGTCTGGATGCCGCCGCTCTTGGAGATGCCCTTGGTCTCGACGGTTGCCGAGGTCTCGGGCGCGTTGAGCACGACCTTGCAGCCGGTGTCGAGGTTCTGCCCGGCGCCGGCAAAGGTGATGCCGGTAAAGCTCGAGCGGGCGCGACGGCCGTTGAGCACGCTCATGGGGTAGAGGTAGCCCACGTGGCTACCGAAGGAGCCGCTGATCCACTCGATGTCGCCGTCCTCGTCCACGCGCGCACGCTTGGTGTTGAGGTTGTACATGTTCTTGGACC
>UQIL01000008.1 GCA_900541025.1 uncultured Collinsella sp.
AGACGGCGTCGAAGCCGCCCTCGGCCCCCGCCGCCACGTACACGCGCATGCTCGCGGCCACCTTCGACGCGTCGAGCCCCGCGCTCATGGTGTCGACGAGCTGCACCGTGTAGGTGTCGTAGGCGGTAAGGCCCGCCGGGACGGTGGCGGAGAGGCGCCAGTACAGGTCGTCGGCGACCGTGGCGTCGGCGGCCTTCTGCCAGGCGGCGGTGCCGCCCTCCAGCACATGCTTGGACACCTTGGGGGTCGCCGCCTTGGGCTTGACGGTGACGGCGCTGCCGCCGACCAGCGCCATGATCGGCGCGGTGCCGACCTCGTTCTGGGCGATGGCGTCGTCGTCGGCGACGATGAGCCAGTAGCCGCAGGGCAGCTCGGCCGTCGTGCCCGCGTTAAGGGCCACGGACACGGCGCCAGAGCTCTGGAGGGAACGAGCGAGCTGTGCGCTCAGCGCGCTCGAAAGGTGAGAATCGGCGTTGAGCCACTCGGCGGCTTCCTGCGCGGTGGTCTGGGAATTGGGCATGCCCGCGCTGTGCAGCACAGGCAGCGCGGCGTCGCGCACGGCGTCGCTTGCCCAGGCAAGGTCGATGGCGATCTTGGCGTCGCTGTCGCCGTCGACGACGTTGGCACTAAAGATCTGATAGGCATCGTAGCTGCTCGCCACGGTGCCGCTCACCGTGATGGAACCGGTCGAGGTCGGCGCGGCCTGCGCGGATGCGGGGAACACAACCGCGCAGGTGCCGATCAGGAGGGCAAGCAGCACAAACAAGATCGGGAAGGAGCAAACTTTCTTATTCACGACGCTCACCTCCCTTCGCATTCGCCTTGCGACGAATGTGCATCCAGGCCGCAGCAGCGCAAAGCACCGCCGCGCCGGCAAGGTACGTCAGAGTGACGCCCGACATACCAGAAAGGGGCAAAGAGGTGGAGTAGGTGTTGGTGAAGGTGGGGTTATCGGTCGGTGTCTCCCTCACATGATTGTTGGCGTCTACCTCGTAGTAGGCCGGCGTGCAGGTCAGATGTCCTTTGCCGTCATCCTTTGCCGTCACCACGACCTTGAAAGTCTTGGTGTCGTTCTTGTAGCCTTCGTGCTCGGTGCCATCGGGCTTGCTGGCGGGGCATTCACGGATGTAGTAGGTGAGCTGCTTTTGGTGATTGTTGTCGAGGTCTTTAATGCCGAGACTGATTGTCTGCGTAGCAAAGCTAACTGGCGATTCGTCGCTCGTCCCCTTTTCAGTACATTGAGTATCAAGCACTGTCTCGTTACCGCTGGCATCCTTGGTGTACAGCTCGAACTTGAACTTCTTCATCTCGCCACCATCGACCTTCTTGGTCACCTGAGGTGTCCAAGTGCCCGAGGTCTGGTAGGGCGCGAGCTCGTTCTTAAACGCGGGGCTTGAGTCGTTGCCGATTGTTACGATCGAGACGGCGCTGTCAGCCGTATCCGTGCTCCAGTTATAGAAGCCAGCTTCACATTCTTTAAATTCGGTAGCGTCTTTCTTTTTAACGAATACTCTGGAAGTACTCGCATCGACCGCATAGCGGTTGATCTTAACTCCCAAAAATTTGGTCGTTTCAACGGGGCTCGTGCCGACCTCTACATGTATTTTGTAAATGGTCTTATCAAAGGTCGTGCCTTTTTCATCGATAGGAACTTCGACAAGATAGAGGTCGTAATTGCCCGATTGGAAGTTCGCAGCCGTATCAATGACAATCTCTCCCTCGTCATTAACGGTAACCTCAGGCGTCGCCTCGCAGCCGTTTGCGTTGAGCGTGCCGTTCGTATTCCAATACGGCTCCCCACCTGAACCGTCGGCTTTGCCCAACAGCTTGAACTGATAGTCATGACCCGAGAGGCCTTGCACTTCGCCGTCCTTCAAAAGGACCTTATTTGCCTTGACCTTGATTGCAGGGTACACGTTCAGAGGCTCGTCGACCTTACCGACGACAAGATCGCCGTTGGTCATGATACCGCCACCGTGGGTGTAGGAGTAGTTACCACTGATGATGGTCGTAGCCTCTTCTCGCGCCTTCTTTTTTGCATCTGGGGAAGGATTAGCCTGAAGACCGAACATATACTTGGCCCCGGCACCGCCATTTGGGTCGATGGTAATCGGGTTACCATCGCAAGTGCCCTGCCAACCAGCCGATCCGCCGCCGAGCATCTTGCCAAGAACGACAGCAATCGTCTTATCCGCGCCATTTTTATTACGTACCAGAAAGAAATCCTTATGGCCGGATGTTTGGAAGAGAGGAGTAACGTAATTTTCTTCATCGCTGTCTTCAGTTTTTCCGTCGCCACCAGCGGAATAATGGGGCGTATCCAAATGCTTGCCATCTTGATCAACGTTATCAGTATTGTTATAGATAGCAGCACCATCGGAGTGCGAGACGATTGTCTCGCCTGTAGGGCACGCACCAATTCCGCCACTCCAGCCACCGGCCTTATTGTCAGTGATAAGCGACTTAAGGACGTTGAGCCTACCGCCCTTCTGGATAAAGACGCCACCGCCGCCCCAGTCGCCGCCGCGGCTCTTGCCCGTCATGGTCTTGTTGTTGGTGATGTAAACCTTGCTGGACGCACTTGCTGCCTCAATAACGCCCTTAGTACCGCTAGAAATACGGAGACCACCGCCCTCGGCATTGTCGGACATATTGCCCGCTATAAAGCCGCCAGTCATGGAGAACGTGGTGATCGGTTGATTGTGAAAACCAGCGTAGATACCGCCGCCGGCCTCATGGGAGTAATTGGCAGTAACGGAGCCGCCCGCCATGGTCAGTTTGCCGCCATTGACAGAAGCAATACCGCCCCCGCCGAGCAGACCGTTGTTGTATTTCATAGTGATATAGGAGTCGACGCGATTGTTGGTAATGTTTGCCGTTCCTTTGATTGTAACGTCAGCATTTTTGGTAAAGACACCGCCGCCATAGCCATTATTGGGATTGTCGATGTCGTTATAGAGATCCTCATACGTAGCGTTACCCGAGATGACACCACCGGATAGATTCAGCGTGGCGCCCTGGTCAGCATAGATGCCGCCGCCAGATGCTGCCTTGTTTGCCGCGATTACGCCGCCGGTCATGTTGAACTTGGCATTTGTGCCCGTCACGCACAGGCCACCACCCCAGCCGCCGCCGTTACCGTTGGTGACATAGCCGCCAGAAATATTGACAGTGCCTTGAGAGAAAATAACGTGACCGTCGTTGCCCAGGGTACGAGGCGTTGTGATCATGCCTCCGCTGAGGTTAAGCGTACAGCCTTCCCCAACAGAAATGACTTGATTTACATAGCCCTCTTTGCACGCAACGATAGCGCCGAAATTGGTAACAGTGTGCTGGTAGGTCTTTTCGCTAGTACCAAGACCGTTAGGCGTACTCGTACTTTCAGTTACGTAGTATGTGAGTGATTGCGGAGCACTATCGTTCCAATTTACCTTCGCCGCCTGACCAGGCTCGCTACTGGGATCTTCAACCGGTGAGTCTTTCGCCGCACCTTCGACAGTTAGCGTAGCGCCAGATGAAATTGTAATAAATGTACAACCAGTCCTGCCGGTGTTGTCGTTACCACTGCTGTAATAAAGCTTGTAGCATGCAAGGTCGATGGTGGTGTTTTGGCTAATATTGATCGGTTTGGACGACCAAGCGTCGCCCGTCAGACAATAGTTTCCGCCGTTGTTGAACTTATCAGTAACATCGCCTTCTATTTTGTTAGCATTCACGCTTGCGAGCGCAATCGCATTCTCATCGCTATTACTATCATCCGCGGGCTGCGCAGCACCCTCAGTTTCCGCGTCATCAGACAACGGGGCCATCTCGGCAGCACCGTCGCCAGTCTCGTCGCCCTCGGCGTCGTCGCTATTCTGGTTTTCGGTATCCCCGTTGGTAGTGTCGTCTACATCAGTAGACTCACTTGAAGAACCCCCCCCCATTACAGTTTCCTCGGTAGAAACCGCCTGGGCATCGTTGGCAATGGCCTGGGAGATCGGGGGCATGACGAGCGACAGTACCAGGCTCAGTACGGATGCTCCGCACAAAACGCCTGCTAGCACACGATGCGTCGCTTTATTACTCTGCTTAGTGTTTTCTGAATTTGCTTTCATCGATGTCTCCTCCCCAAGAGACCGCGATCTTGCTCTTTCACGATTTAAGTTGAGCGCGCAACCTATAATTGCCGCGCACGGTATGCATATTATTACTCTTTGTTTAAACAACGAAAAGCCAGATTTTTATATTTTTCATTCTCGACTGGCTTTATTCTTGACATTTTTCCAAACTATGCAGTGCTTTATTCGCGTTTTCTTTTGGAAAAATGCAGGTAGACTTGTTAGCCATTTTAAACAGCTGGCACTTTGTTGTTATTTGTACAACATTTTGTTTTAACCCACTCAATCTATGAACGGTCATTTTTCGCCAGTAAACGGTAGAGTGTTTACTGGCACAACGACCTACCTGCTAGGTGGTCTATTTCTGCAGGCAGACACATATGCAGCGATGTTCATACACCACCATTTAGTTCGCAAGCAACTCCTCGACACAAAAAAGCGTCCCAACAATCGACGGAAATCCCTCTTTTGCGGAAAGCCATCGATTGCTGGGACGCTTATGATGTCCAGCATGTCAGCCTTAGAGCAAACCACCGCAAAGGCGCACTGCCCCCTTTGCGGTTGCTCTCGCTTGATCGCTACAGCAAATGCTCCTGAATAAAGATCGCGATGCCTTCTTCGTCGTTGCTGGCGGTTACATAGTCCGCAGCGGCGCGGGTGGCCTCGCTGCCGTTTGCCATGGCAACGCCCACGCCGGCGTCGGCCACCATGCAGGTGTCGTTATCGGCATCGCCAAACACGCAGATGTTCTGGAGGTCCATGTCGTTGAGCTCCGCCACGCGCACAAGACCGCGCGTCTTGGACACGCGCGGATCCATGAACTCGTAGAGGCGCTGCGTGGTTTGCAGGGCGGCCGCCTTTACGGTGTCGTCGACAAACGTCGATGCGCGCTCGATGACCTGCGGCATTACCTCGGGCGCCATGGTAAACATCACCTTGGGCTGCGGCTCGCGCAAGAACTCGGCAAAGTCGACCACCTTGTAGGGCACGCCGTCGACACGCGATAGATGCTCGACGCACGCGTTGGTCTCGGGAACGTAGAACACGCCGTCTCGGGGGCAAACGGGCGTTGCCGGAAGGTCCGCCATGTGCGCGCAGATGCGCGCGATGGTTTCGCCCGGCAGCGGGTAGCTCAGCTCGTTGATGCCGTGCGCGCGGTCGATGACCTCGGCGCCGCCACAGCCCACCATCACGTCCACCAGACCGTCGATGCCCCAGAGCTCGTACATGGCCTCGGTCGCGTGGGCGTCGCGCCCGGTGCACAGGCCAAAGAGCACGCCGCGCTCGCGCAGGGCGCGGATCGCGGCCACGGTGCGCGGGGACACCGTGTGCTCGCTCGTGAGCAGCGTGCCGTCGATATCGCAGAACACGGCTTTGATGTGGCTGAATGTGGCGTCCATGAGGGCCTTTCTGGTAGTGCGGCGGTGTTGGCTGTAGCCGTAAGTGGCGTACATGGTATACCAATGCGCGGGTCGTTGGGGCCCGACCACCACAAAGGCGCCTGTCCCCTTTGAGGCGGCTTGTGGTGCTCGGGTCTCAGCACAATCCATCACAACATTCGGCGTTTTTCGGCAAAATCGCGATTTTCATCGAATGTTGTGACGGTTTCTTGCCGACCTGCAGCACGATCCAAATGCTTGCGTCCAAACAGCAGCAGCGCCGCAGGGACAGCCGTCACGACTATGCCCGCTCCTACGAGCGTCTGCTGCACGCCAAACGTCGCCGCCAGCCACGGGGCAATCGCCAGCGGGGCTACGCCGGCGAACATGTTGCCAAAGCCCATGACCGAGTTAACGCGGCCGAGCTGCTCGAGCGGCGCCGTCGTTTGCACGATGGTGTTATGGAGCGGGTTAACGACGCCCCAGGCCACGCCCAGGGCGATCTGGCCGACGAGCGCCACGCCCACGTACGGCGTTCCCACGTAAAGTAGGCTTCCCAGGCCCACGGACATAAGCGCCACGAGCAGCGTTTTAAGGCTGACGAGGCGCGGCGGCATGCGGAGCGCGACCACGGCGCCCAGCACCGCGCCCACACCGCAGGCCGACGAGAGCCAGCCCATCCATTCGACGCCGACGTGCAGGACGTCGCGATAGAAGAACGACTCCAGCGGGTCGAAAGCGCCGTAGCCAAAGTTCGAAAGAAAGATGATGCAGAAGAGCAGGGCGAGGACGCTGTTGGTGAAGACGGTCTTGATGCTGGCTGCGAAGGTGGCGCGGGCGGACGTGCCGGGGTTGGAGCTTTGGCCCGCGCGCTCCCCCTCCTCTGCCGAATCGGCATCCGCCTGTCCAGCGACGCGACCTGCTTGCGGCTTAAACCCCCAGCCGGCAATGAATGCAAGCAGGGTGAACAGCATCATGAGCACGAACACCGCGCGCGACGATGCTGCAGCCGCCACAAAGCCGCCCAGCGTGGGGCCAACGATAATGCTCACGTTGGAGAACATGGTGATGGCAGAGTTGATGTCTTTGAGCTCGACCGGGTCGTCGGTGAGGTATGCCGGGTAGGACGTGGCGATGGGCTGGGCGAACCCCATCACAAAACCCAAGAGTACTGCGCCGGCAAGGACCGTTCCGGTCGCGCTGCCAAAGGCGATGATCGCCGCGCCCGTTGCCAGCGTGCCGACGATGCTCAACAGAAAATGGTGGCGAGGCCCCCAGGCGTCGAGCGCGGCGCCGCCCGCAAAGGACCCCAGGATCACAAAGACATTCATAAACAGAACGGCCAGCGACGTCGCGACGACCGAAGCGCCGTCCGCATAGGTGAGCGTTCCGATAACGCCGATAAAGTAACTGGTCTGGAAGCCGGTGTAGATGAGAAACCGCATTGCCACCAGGCGCTTAGCCTGCGCGGACAGCGACGAGCGGACTTTTGGGAATACAGATGTGGGCATGGGTGCTCCTTATCGCATACGAATAGCGGGCAGCGTCCATTCATCCGCTGTCCATTGGCTCAATCTACCCGTATGCCTGACTAGGGTCGCATCGAGCCCCTTCCGTCTTTCCGCCCAGCATGAACTACTTGGTAGATTGTAAGGCATGCCCCACACATCTACCAAAGCAAAAACCACCACAAAGGTGCACTGCCCCCTTTGTGGTGGTTGCGGCGTTTACGCTGGTTGAGACTTGGCTAGGCCAGGTCGGCGCCGTTGGACTCGATGACCTTCTTGTACCAGAAGAAGCTGTCCTTGCGGCTGCGGGCAAGCGTGCCGTTGCCGTCGTTGTCCTTGTCGACGTAAATGAAGCCGTAGCGCTTCTTCATTTCGCCGGTCGAGGCGCTCACCAAATCGATGCAGCCCCACATGGTGTAGCCCATCAGGTCCACGCCGTCCTCGATGGCAATCTCCATCTGCTTGATATGCTCGCGCAGGTAATCGATGCGGTAGCTGTCGTGAATCGAACCGTCCGCCTCGACCTCGTCCACCGCGCCTAGGCCGTTCTCGACGATCATCAGCGGCACCTGGTAGCGGTCGTAGACCTCCTCCAGGTAGTAGCGCAGGCCCTCGGGGTCGATCGCCCAACCCCAATCGCTCTTCTTGAGGTACTCATTGCCGGCACCACCAAAGATGTTGCCCTGCTCCAACAGCACCGGGTCAGCCGTGGCCGTGGCGCTCATGTAGTAGCTAAAGCTGTAGAAGTCGACCTTGCCGGCGGCCAGCGTGGCGGCGTCCTCGGGCGAGACCTCCACGTGCACGCCTTCGCGGCGCCACACGCTGGGCGCCCACGAGGGATACGCACCGCGCACCTGCACGTCGCCACAGTAGAAGTTCATCTCGCGCTGCTGCTTTTGGGCGGCCAGGACGTCGGCCGGGTTGCACGTGTGCGGATAGCAGGCGTTGCCGGCGATCATGCAGCCGATCTTGTTCTGGGGATCGATCTGATGGCCCATGGTGACGCACTTGGCGCTCGCCAGGAACTGGTGGTGCAGGGCATCGAAGCGCGCCTGCGGATCGTCCCAGTCGCAGTCGCCAAAGGCCATGGGCGTGTCAGTCGCCTCGGGCACCATGCCGCCGCCCATCACGCCGCCAAAGCCGCCCATGAGCAGGCAATTGATCTCGTTAAAGGTGAGCCAGTAGCGCACCAGGCCCTTGTATTCGGTCATGACGGTGCGGGCGTAGTTGAGGTAGAAATCGATGAGCTTGGGATTCTTCCAGCCGCCGTAGTTTTTGGACAGGCCATAGGGCAGCTCGTAGTGGCTAAGGGTGACCATGGGCTCGATGCCCTGCTCCTGACAGGCCTGGAACACGCGGCGGTAGAACTCGATGCCGGCCTGGTTGGGCTCGGCCTCGTCGCCGTTGGGGAAGATGCGGCTCCAGTTGATGGACATGCGGTAGCACTTAAAGCCCATCTCGCCAAAGAGCTTGATGTCGTCGAGATAATGATGGTACATATCCACGGCCTCGTGGCTGGGATAGTGGTACTGGGGCAGAATGCCGTCGGTAATGTGGCGCGGCTCGGAGACCGTACCGCCAGTCATGATGTCGGGGACACCGAGGCCCTTGCCGTCCTCGTTGTATCCGCCTTCGCACTGATTGGCGGCAGTGGCGCCGCCCCACAGAAATCCATCGGGAAAAGCCATGTTGGCTCCTTTCGTACGTGTTGGGATGTTGCACGGGCGCCGAAACGGCGTCCGCAGGACCAATTTGCGTCCTGCTCGGGGTCCGCGCAGGAACCGCTGCCACGAAACCGGCCTATCTACTACGTTTTACCGCAAATCACCGACCACACCGCAATTGTCAATAATAAAACCGCAGGTAGAAGGCTTGACGGTTTTCGGAAAACCGCCGTGTGGTTAGTCCCTGCCACCTAAACGTAGTAGATAGGCCGGTTTCGTGGCGAGGCATGTTGCGGGACGCGCACGGACCGACCCATCGAAACTATGCCGGCTTAAGATATGCGGACGGAGCTGACGGAGACGACGTTTGCCCAGATAAAACCGACCAAAATAAACCTGTTCCTTATTGGCAGGTTTTAAAAGCCGGCAGGGCGCTTGTCCCCGCCGGCCTGGTACCGAGTCTTTGTCGTTTGGGCTACTTGGCAGCCTCGGGCTTGTAGGTGACAAACTCGATTGCGAAGCCCACGGCGGCACCCACGAGCGAGGCAACGATAGCCCAGATCATGTGGTTGATGCCGTTAACACCGGAGGGATCGATGAAGGACAGCCAGTTGAAGACGCCCAGACCGCCGGACATGTACACCACGGCGCCGGAGATGCCGATGATGAGGCCGCCCACGGCAGAACCGATGCTGGCGTTGATGAAGGCCTTCTTATCGGGCAGGGCAACACCGTAGATAGCGGGCTCGGTGACGCCAAAGAAGAAGGCGGAGATCATGGCCGGCAGTGCGATGCCGCGGAACTTCTCGTCCTTGTTCTTGAGATACATGGCAAAGAGCACGGCGCCCAGCGAGAAAGAGTGGGCGATAACGGAGCCCAGAACGTAGTCGTAGCCCAGAGTGGACAGGTTGACCAGCGCGATGGGCACGAGGGACCAGTGGAAGCCAAAGATGACCAGGCACATCCAGAAGGCACCGACGAGGGTGCAACCCAAGATGGAACCGATCATGGGCAGGCCAAACAGCAGCGCGAAGAGCTCACCGAGCAGGTTGGTGATGAGCGTGGCGATGGGGCCAATGACCAGGTAGCCAAGGGTGACGGTGACGGTGACGACGATCAGCGGGGTGAAGAACATCTTCATAGAAGCGGGCATCCACTTCTTAACCCAGTGCTCGAGGGTAGAGCCGAACCAGATCATGAGCAGGATGGGGATAACGGAGCTGGTGTAACCCGAGGCGGGCATGATGAGCGGCAGGCCCAGGAACGTGGTGTACCAAGAGAAGGTACCGGCAAAGCCGAGCTCGACGGAGCCGACAACCTCACCCGAGGTCAAGGCAACCATGGTGGGGTACACCAAAGCAAAGGCGATGGCCATGCCGTTGAACTCGCTCATCTTGAACTTCTTGGCCGCGGTAAAGCCAAGCACCACGGGCAGGAAGTAGAACATGCCGTCGGCGACGGTGTAGAGCAGCGTGTAGGCGCCGTCGTTAGCAAAGCTCGGGACCAGGAAGGTAGCGAGCGCCAGCAGGCCCTTCATGATACCGGCAGCGGCGAAGGTGCCAAGCATGGGGGCGAAGATGCCCGAGATGAGGTCGATGATCACATCGGTAACGCCCTTGGGAGCGGCATCGTCGTCATCGGCGTCGACGGCGCCGCCGTCGCTAAAACCGCCGGCCTTGAGAACGGCGTCGTAGACGTCCTCGACGATGTTGCCCACAACAACCTGGTACTGGCCGTTGGCGTGCATGACCTTGATGACGTTGGGTAGCTCGGAGATTGCCTCGTCATTGGCCTTCGACTCGTCCTTGAGCTTAAAACGAACGCGGGTAATGCAGTGTGCAACGCATTTGACGTTGGACTTACCGCCAACCAGCTCTACGATCTGGGCAGCAAGATCGTCGTATTTACCTGCCATGATCTGTCCTCTCTTTTCCAAATTTCGACAAAAATATCCCCTACCGCGAGCCGGTACCTTGCCCGCAGCTAGAAACCAAAAAGAATTGTTGCGATTGCCGCCGGGCTGGCGGCGCGTGTTACTCGGGCTGCGAGCTCGATCGCAGACGGTTGATATGCATCATCAGATACAGGAGCTCCTCGTCCGAACAGCTCTGGTTGAACTCTTTCTCGAAGACGCGGTTGATGGCGTAGGCGCACTGGTAGGCCTCGGGAAAGTCGCGGGCGGCCTGCATGAACAGCGAGGAGTTCTCGGTCTGCGTGCAGTTGCCTTTAACAAGGCGACGGACCAAAAAGCGCAGGTGCGCAAGAAAGCGAATGTAGCTATACGACGCCGTGTCGAGCGAGCAGCCGAGCTGCTTTTCCACGGAATGAGTCACCTCGTCGAGCACGCGGGTGCTCTTCATGATGAAGTCCATGTCCTTGGCACGGCCCATGCCGTCGACCTCGGCGTTGACGATGTGGAGCGCGATGCTCGTAGCCTCGTTTTGGCCGAGCACAGCCCCGGTGTGTTTTTGCACGATGGCAAGTGCCGCCTGGCCAATCTGGAGCTCGCGCGGGTAGATGAAGGCCACCTCGTGCTCGAGCGGGTTGGGCGCGTTGAGCTGGTCGTCGTCGCGCTGGACGGCAAACTGCAGGTGATCTGCCAGGATAAAGGGAAGGCCGCCGGACAGCTTGCAGCCGAGCTGCTGCGCCGCGAAGCAGGCGATATCGCTTGCCGCGAGCAGCACGTCATCGGGAAGGGTGCCGACCGTGTCCTGCAGGCTCTCGGGGACGTTATAGAATTTGCGCTGGATGAGCGACTCGTCGGAAAGCTCGTAGGGCATGTCGTGGAAACCGATGCCCTTGCCAAAGACAACAACCTCTCGGCCGTCATCGCTGGCGGCGAGAGCAACGTTATTGTTGATCTTCTTTAAAATGAGCATGAAAAAACTCCTCGGACATCGGCGCTAGACGACGGGGCGCTATTCCTCGTCTTCTATTATGCGCAAGTGATGCCTCCCGAGGAGTAACAAACTTGTAAGCACGGGTGTGATTGTGCACGAAACTTGCACGCCGCGTAACCCCAGTCTACGTGAAAGTCCGCCGAACGGTAGAAAAACGCCCGCGAACGGCAAAACCACCACAAAGGAGACTGGCCCCTTTGTGGTGGTTTTAGCGACTACTCGCGTGGGATGCCGTAGGGGTTGTAGAGGTCTGCAAAGGCAAACGTGCTGGTAGTAGGGTCAAAATCGAGCTCGAGCACACAGCAGTTGCCGATACGGTTCTTCATTTTGAGCGGATCCACGCCCACGGTGCGCATGACCTGAGCCACTGCGGCGCCATGGCCCACGCACAGCACGCTCTCGTGCCCGGGACGCTGCATGAGCTCGGTGATGGTCGCCATCATGCGCTCGCGAAACTCAACCTCGCCCTCACCGTCATACTGCTTATAAAAATCACCGTAGGGCAGGCGCGGATTCAAATCCTCGCTCGCACCCTCAAACTTGCCAAAGTTCCATTCCTTAAGGCCTTTGACGCGCTCGTAAGGCTGACCGGGAAATGCCAGCTCGAGCGTGTCGCACGCGCGCTCGGATGTTGAACTGTAGGCATGGTCGAACGTAAGGCCGCGTTCGCACAGCGTCGTGCCCACGGCCTTGGCCTGCTCGATTCCCAATTCGGTAAGCGGCGAATCACACCAGCCCTGCTTACGGCGAAGCAGATTAAAAAGCGTCTGACCGTGGCGCATAAAGCACAGCTTTGACATGGAACCTCCCTGGAAAGTGTTTTCCTATGCGATTATGGCACCTTAAAGCAGCTCCGAGCCAAAACCACCACAAAGGTGCCTGTCCCCTTTGTGGTGGAAGTGACGTTTGCCCAGATAAAACCTGCCAAAATAAACCTGTCCCTTTTTGGCAGGTTTTAGGCGAGATAGTCTTGAATCAAATCGCAGATGGCTCGGGCGTCGTTGATGTTGATGGCTCGGGTCGCAAGGCCGGCGTCGAAGGCCTGACGTGCCAGGGCCTCGTTGCAGGCAAGCGCCAGCGTATGGCCGTCAACCAAGTCGAGCGAGCTCTTGCCACGCAAGCGATCGACACCGGAGCGCGCGACCACGATGTTGTCGAAGCCCTCGGTCTTATAGCCCTCGATGATCACCACGTCGACGTCGTTGTAGCGCGACAGCAGCTCGCGCGCGGGCATCTCGTCCTCCTCGCGCGTGTCGGCGTACTCCGCCCAGCGCGTGGCGCAAATGAGGCCCACGTGCTTGGAGCCCGCCTGATGATGGCGCCAGGTGTCCTTGGCGGGCACGTCGATATCGAAGCCGTGATGCCCGTGGTGTTTGAGCGAACCCACGCGAAGGCCACGACGAGTGAGCTCGGCGATGACCTTCTCGACAAGCGTGGTCTTGCCCGAGTTCTGGTAACCGATAAACGCGATCGCGGGGGCAGCCGGGGTGGGAGCTGCGGGCACGGCCGGGGCGGATACGCTCGCGGGCGCGGCACCATCGGCAGCGGTTGCCTCGGCAGTGGCAGCTTGACGCTCCGCACGGTCCCACACGCCCGAGCGGCCACCTTCCTTGTGCAGCAGACGCACATCGACGATCTCCATGCCACGGTCGACGGCCTTACACATGTCGTAGATGGTCAGACACGCGGCGCTCGCGCCGGTCAGCGCCTCCATCTCGATGCCCGTCTTACCCGTCACACCTGCCGTGACCAGCACATGAAAGCCGACCTGCCCGTCGGGACGTGCCGGCGCCCAGCCCTCGGGCACGTCCTCGGCCGGCGTCCCCGCCGCAGCGATGGGCGCAATGTCGCACTTGCTCTTGGTAATGAGCAGCGGATGGCACATGGGAATGATGTCGCTCGTGCGTTTGATGGCCATGATGCCCGCGACGCGCGCGCAGGCGAGCACGTCGCCCTTCTTGGCGCGGTCCTGCAGCACCATGGCCTGCGTCTCGGGATGCATGAGGATGGTACCCTCGGCGATGGCGGTGCGGTGCGTCTCGGCCTTGTCGGATACGTCGACCATGCGCACCTCGCCCTTGGCATCCACGTGCGTCAGCTCGTCGCGGCGCGCGTCGCGGGCGGACTCGGCGAGCGCATCGGTGGTCACCGTTGCGTCCTGCGCGGTCGCGGACACAGCGTCTTTGCCGGCAGACGAGGCTTTGTGGGCAGACATCGCAGCCCTGCGAGCGGCCTTGGTGGCATCGGCGTACCTGCTCTTGGCCATATGATCATCCTCCGATTTGGGACATAAATCGTTGCGTGCCCTCAATTATCGCGTGTTCCTGCGGTTTGTGGGCCACGGCATCGCGCCAAATCGAAAGTACCTGCATATCATCACCGCGGCGCAGTGCCTCGCGCACCGAATACTCGGCATCGCTGAACAGGCAGGGACGCACGCTGCCGTCCGCCGTCAGGCGCAGACGATTGCAGCTCGCGCAAAAATGGTTGGACATAGCGCTAATGAAGCCGACCGTGCCCGCCGCGCCCGGAAAGCGCCAGTAGCGCGCGGGACCGGCGCCGGCGGGAGCGTCGTTGATGTCGAGCGGCTCGAGCTCGCCCAGCCCCGTCGCGGCGGCCCCGGCATTGATGCGCGCCCGCAGCTCGTCGCTCGGAACGGTGTCACTCGCATCCCACAGCTCGGGATTGAGCGTGGGCGCGTGAGGGTCTACGGCACAATGCGAGCTCGTGTGCTCGTCGCCGATGGGCATGTATTCGATAAAGCGCAGGTGGATGGGGCGGTCGAGCGTGAGCCGCGCAAGGGCCGCCACGTCTTGGTTGAGCCGGCGCACTACAACACAGTTGACCTTAACGGGCTCAAAGCCCCAAGCCAGCGCCGCGTCGATGCCGGCCATGGTCTGCTCGAGTCGACCCAGGCGCGTGATCTTTCCAAAGAGCGCAGGGTCGAGCGTATCGAGCGAGATGTTGACGCGGTTAAGCCCGGCGTCTTTGAGCTGCGGCGCCAGCTTGGGCAGCAGGGCGCCGTTGGTGGTAAGCGAGATGTCCTCGATCAGCGGAATCGCGCGGATGTCGCGAATGAGCGGGATGATGCGGCGGCTGACCAGCGGCTCGCCACCCGTCAGGCGCACGCGGCGAATGCCCTCCCCCGCCACCAGGCGCACAAAGCGGGCAATTTCCTCGGCACTGAGGAGCTCATCGTGCGCACGAGGGGCCACGCCGTCGGCGGGCATGCAGTAAATGCAACGGAAATTGCACTTGTCAGTTACGGCAATGCGCAGGTAGTTGATGTCGCGGCCAAAACCATCATGTTGCACGTGCCCGTCCACGCAGCCCTCCCCTCGCACAGCAATTTATTCTTCGGGAAACATAATACCCCACAAGAGAATCGTGCCGACACGCGTACGACAGGACAGGCCATTCGAGCAAGAAGGGCTTCCCGAGCCCATCTTCAGCATTCAAACCGTCCCAACATTCGATGTTTTTCCCGATATTGGCAAAAAACGTCAAATGTTGGGACGGTTTAGGTGTTCGCAGAGCTCGAAAGACGAGCTAGACGCCCCTAGAGGCCGCCATTCCAGTGCCGAATCACGAATTCCCGCAGGTCATTCTGCCGTTTCTGAAACACCTCGCTTCGGTCGCATTTGAGACCCATAGCGAGCGCAATGGCATTCATCGCCCGGTGCAATTGCAGCTGATGGGCAAACTGAGTCCCAGTGAGGACGATCATCCTAAAGCCCAGCGCGCTCAGAACGGTCATACGCTCCGCGTCCGACGCGCTGCGCTGTTTATCAAGATGGTCCGAGCCGTTGTATTCAATCCCCGTACCGCTCGCAGGTGCATATACATCGATCTCGAAATACCCGGCCTTAGCGAAATATTTGAACTCGTTGGGAACATCGACCCGATGGTTGAGCTCAACCCTGGTGTACCCGAGCCCACCCTGGGAACGCTTCGCGACGACCATGATTGCAGTGGCCGTCTCCATGGGCGACCGCGCGCCATCATGCACGCGCTTGAGCACGGCGGCCGCACGTGTAGCCCCCTGACGAGATCGGTTCTCATTGCAATAAGCAATCAAGTCGGCAACGGTATATCTCTGCCCCATCTCGATATAATCGCCTGTCGACAGATGATTCAAATGGTATCGGGCGCAGATTTCGTAGCCATATTCCAGCTGCTCGGGCTCGCTCATCCACGAACCCGCTTGGACAAAACACATGACCTCATCAACCACCAGAAGGCCCTCTGCCACCTCGATAAGATGGCCCGGAGGTACTGGCGCCCCAAACACGTGGCATCTAAATCCAGCCGGCGTCGAGCGCTCAAAATCGAAGTTGACGAGCGTGTCGATATGATCGAGCTCTTCTCGTGGAATACCGAGCGAAACCAGATAGTCGGTAACAATCCCAACTGCCGTTGAAGCCCTCAGCCCCTTGGCATCGAGCCCCAATTTGGGCAGGCTCGCGGTCGGCTCCGCCTCGTTAGCAAGCGAGTCCTCATCGTATAGGCTGCTTGCTCGCGAGAGCGGCTCGGACGGGCGCGCCACGTTGTGGTACAGCCAGGCAGTCTTATGGGACAGGACGATCGGCAGGTCCATGAGCCCTCCAATGGAGTCGGATAACCAACCTTATTCCCCTGCTCGCGGATTCGCACACCTTCGCATGCAAGTTAGCGATTCCACCCGACCGGGTGACAGAAAAACCATCACAACATTCGACGGTTTTCTCGATTTTGGCGAAAAACGTCGAATGTTGTGATGGTTTGAGGCGAGGTGAGAGGCACGGAAGGGTCAAAGCATCGTACTCGGAGCGTGACTTTTTTCGCCCTGCCGCCAACACAAACCTTGACTCTACAATCGTTGTAGGGTTTTCACTACACTGGTACGTAAACAAACCCAGCCAGAAAGTGCCCCGCCCATGGAACACGACCTCACACGCGGCAATGTCCTCAAGACCATCGCGGTCTTTGCCCTGCCCTATATGCTCTCGTACTTTTTACAGATGCTCTACGGCATGGCCGACCTGTACATGATGGGGCAGTTCAGCGGTGCCGCCGGCATCACCGCCGTGGGCAATGGCGCGCAGACGCTCTATATCATTACCGTGACGCTCGTGGGCCTGGCCATGGGAACGACGGTCATCGTCGGCCACGCCGTGGGTTCGCGTCGCTTCGATCGCGCCGAGACCGCCATCGGCAACACCATCACGCTCTTTATGGGCGTCTCGGTGGTGCTGGCCGCTGTCCTGCTCGCACTGTGCCCGCAGATCGTGACACTCATTGGCACGCCGGCCGAGGCAGTCGAAGGCACCGCCGCCTACCTGCGTATCTGCTTTATGGGCATCCCCTTTATCGCCGCGTACAACATTCTTTCGGCCATCTTTCGCGGGCTGGGAGATTCGCGCTCGCCCATGTACGTGATCGGCGTGGCATGCATCATCAACATCGCGCTCGACTTTCTGTTTATCGGCCACATGGGGCTCGGCCCCGTGGGCGCGGCGCTCGGCACAGTGACCGCCCAGACGGCAAGCGTTGCCCTCGCGCTCGTGTGGCTCAAGAGTCGCCGCACGAACATCCACGTTAAGCGCAGCGACCTGCGCCCCCAGCCCGAGGTGCTCGGCAGCATTCTTAAGATCGGCGTGCCCGTGGCCGTGCAGGACGGCTGCATCCAGGTGGCGTTTATGTTTATCACCGTCATCGCCAACCACCGAGGGCTCGTCGACGCCGCTGCGGTGGGCCTGGTCGAGAAGATGATCAGCTTTTTGTTCATTGTGCCGAGCTCCATGGGCGCCACCGTCAGCGCACTCACGGCACAAAACGCCGGCGCGGGCAAGGGCGACCGCGCACGTCAGGTACTCAAAGACGCCATGACGATCTCGGTGGTGTACGGCTGCCTGATCACGGTGCTGATGTGGCTGGTGGCGCCGGCGTTTATCGGCTTTTTTGCCAAGGACTCCGCGGTAGTCGCCGCCGGCACCGGCTATATGCGCAGCTACATTTTCGACGCGATTTTTGCCGGCATCCACATTTGCTTTAGCGGCTTTTTCGCTGCGTATGGCAAGAGCTACATCGGCTTTGCGCACAACGTGCTGGCCGTGGCGCTCATTCGCGTGCCCGGCGCTTGGCTGCTGTCGAATGCCCATTCCGATACGCTGTTTCCCATGGGCATCGCCTCGCCGTGCGGTTCGATTTTGTCGGCAGTCATCTGTGTTGTCGCGTTTACCGTGCTCAACCGACGCGGGGCTTTTGACAAGTTGGCAGCGTAGCGGGGCAACGCGAGATCGCTCTCATTGACGGCATCATCAGCGACGACCCAGCAACCTACGTGACGCAGATCACGGTGCCGGTTGCCCCGTCCAAATAAGAACCGCCCGAAAGGCATCATGCTTTCCGGGCGGTTCTTCAATTAGGCTATCGATGCACTAAGCCTGGGGCACCTCACCAGTAGCCAAGATCTGCTCGAGTGCGTCCTCGTCCAGCACGGGTACACCCAGCTGCTCGGCTTTGGTGAGCTTGGAGCCCGCTTTGGGGCCGGCGACCAGGTAGCTCGTCTTCTTTGACACGCTGCCCGAAACCTTAGCGCCGAGCACCTTGAGCGCCGCGCCCGCCTCGTCGCGCGTGCGATTGACGAGCGTGCCGGTGAGCACGAAGGTCAGACCCGCGAGTGGCTGTGCGTCGGCAAGCTCGCCTGCCACGCCAGCGTCGGCTGCGGCTTGCGCGTGCGCGGCGCCCAAGTCGACCTCGAGCGACAGGCCCGCCTGGCGCAGGCGCTCCAGCACGGCAAGGTTCTCGGGCACGGCCAGGAACTGCTTGACGCTCGCCGCAATCTTGGGACCGATGCCCTCGCACTCGGCGATGTCCTCTTCGCTCGCCAAGATGAGCTTGTCAATCGACAGGAATCGCTCGGCGATGACCTCGCCCACACTCTTGCCCACGTGGCGGATGCCCAGGGCAAACAGCACGCGACCGAGCGGCTGGCTCTTGGACTTGTTGAGCTCGGCGATGATTTTCTCAGCCGTCTTGAGGCCTACCGGAATGGGGTCGCCCTTCTTGACGCCCTTTTTGCTGTTGGAGCTGGCATAAGTGCGCCCCGTGTCCAGGCCGGCGATGTCGTCGACTGTGAGCCGGTAGAAGTCCGCGACATCGTGGATCAGCCCGGCGGCGATCATCTTGTCGACGATCTCGTCGCCTAGGCCGTCGACGTCCATGCAGCCGCGGCTCACCCAGTGGAGCAGACGCTCCTTGAGCTGCGCGGGGCAGTCGATGGAGACGCAGCGGTAAGCGACCTCGCCATCCTCGTGGACCACAGGGCTGCCGCACACGGGGCAGACCTCGGGCATCTGCCAGTCAACGCTGTCGGCCGGGCGCTTATCGAGCACCGGGCCCACGACCTCGGGGATCACGTCGCCTGCCTTGTGCACGATGATAGTGTCACCCTCGCGCACGTTTTTGCGGCGAATCTCGTCGATGTTATGCAGCGTGGCGCGCGCGATGGTGGAGCCGGCGACCGTCACCGGGTCGAACTCGGCGACCGGCGTGAGCACACCGGTGCGACCCACCTGGATGCGTATCTCGCGCAGGACGGTCTGCTTTTCCTCGGGCGGGAACTTAAAGGCGATGGCCCAGCGCGGCGCGCGGGCGGTAAAGCCCAAGTCGAGCTGCTGTTGGAAGCTATCAACCTTTACAACCACGCCGTCGATGTCGTAGTCCAGGTCACCGCGATGCTCGAGCGCCTGGGCACAGAACTCGTGGACCTCGGCCGGCGTGGCGCAACGAGCCACGTTGGGGTTGACGCTAAAGCCGGCGCTACGCAGCCAGTCCAGAAACTCGCGCTGGCTGTGGACGTGCAACGGGTCGGTATCGGCAATGGCATAGATAAAGGTGGCCAGGTCACGGCGTGCCGTGACCTTGGGATCCTTTTGGCGCAGGCTGCCGGCGGCGGCGTTGCGCGGGTTGGCGAAGGGGTCGCGACCCTCGGCATCGGCCTCGTCGTTCAGACGAACAAAGCTGCCCTTGGGCATATAGACCTCACCGCGCACCTCAATGGTGCGCTCGCGGTCGGCGCCCATGTGGGCGAGCGCCGGCTCGGACAGGTGCATGGGCACATCCTTGATGGTACGGACGTTGAGCGACACGTCCTCGCCCGTGGTGCCATCGCCGCGCGTGGCCGCGCGCACGAAGGTGCCGCTTTGGTAGGTAAGCGCCACGCCCAGACCGTCGATCTTAAGCTCGCAGGTATAGGTGACGCTACCGGCACCGAGCGCATCCTCGGTACGCTGGAGCCACGCGTCGAGTTCGTCCAGATCCATGGCATCGTCCATGGAATACATGCGTGCCATGTGCGTGACCGGCGTAAACTGCTCGCTCACGTAGCCGCCCACGCGCTGGGTATAGCTGTCGGGCGTCACCAGGTCGGGGTAGGTCGCCTCGATCTCCTGCAGCTCAACGAGCATTTTGTCAAAGGCGGCATCCGTGATCTCGGGCGCATCGAGCATGTAGTAGCGATAGGCGTGGTAATCGAGCTCGTGGCGCAGCTCGGCCGCACGCGCTGCCGCCTGGGCACGGGCGTCGGCCGGTGCGGCGGCATCCGCGCTCGCGGGCGTTTCGGTATCGATGTCCACGCCTTCACCAAACAGGCTCGATTGCTCCATAGCGGCACTCCTTCGCTCGATTTCAAACGGATACTAGAGTACCACCGGTCGCAAAGGGGCCGAATAGCGGTCTCAAACCGCACCGAATCGGCAGCCGTCGGATCGGGGTGGATCGCGCGATCAAACCATGCCCTTGCCGTTTCTAAATGATCCGTTTCCTCCGTCCCCAACGGATCAATAAGAAAAGAGGGGCTGCCCCGCGTTGGCGGAACAGCCCCTCTGGCATTGGTATGTGCGAAACGGCTCGTTAGAAACCCTGACCGTAGCCCTGACCCTGGCCCTGCTGGCCCAGCAGCTCCTCCAGATACTGGCGCAGCTGCTCATCGGTAATACCGCCGTTGCCGGTGTCGGTCGCGCTGTCGTCCTGCTGCTGGTTCTGCAGCTTCTCATCGGAGCCCAGCTCGACGGTGACCTTCTTCTCGTCCTTGCCGCGCATAAGCGTAATCTCGACCTTCTCGCCCACCTCGTGGCTGCGCAGCGCGATGATCAGGCCGTCGGCACTCGTGATCTCATCGTCGCCCAGCTTGGTAATGACATCGCCCTCTTGGATGCCAGCCTTGGCGGCGGGACCGTCCTCGACGACGCTCGCCACGTACGCGCCGCTGTCGGTGCTCAGCTTGTTGGTACGGGCGTTGAGCGCATTGACGCTCGAAAGCGTGGCGCCCAAGTACGGATGCACCGGCGTCTTGCCGCCGATGATCTGGTCGGCAATGTTCTTGGCGTAGTTAACGGGAATAGCAAAGCCAACGCCCGAGCTGGAGCCCGAGTAGCTCTCGATGAGCGAATTGATACCCACGAGCTCGCCGTTGTCGTTAACGAGCGCGCCGCCGGAGTTACCCGGGTTGATAGCGGCATCGGTCTGGATCATGTTGGCATAGATGGTGTTGCCGCTGGTAGAGCTCATGGCGGTGGAGCGATAGAGCGCCGACACGATACCCGTGGAGACGGACTGCTCGTTGCCGAACGGCGAGCCGATCGCCATGACCCACTCGCCCACGTTGAGCTTGGAGGAATCGCCGATCTCGATCGGCGTGAGCTTGGAGGCGTCAGCATCCTTGAGCTTGATGACGGCCAGGTCGCTCGAAGCATCGTTGCCCACGAACTCGGCCTCGTAGGTGGTGCCGTCGTCCATGGTCACCACGTACTGGTCGTAACCATCGACCACGTGGTTGTTGGTGAGGATGTGGCCCTCGGTATCGAGCACCACGCCCGAACCGACGCTGCCCGAATTGTCCGACTCGTCGGCAGACTGCGAAAGCGAGCCATTCTGGCTGCCGCTCGAAGTGGCGGTAATGGAAACCACGGAGGGCAGGGCCTTGGCAGAAACGGCCTCGGCCAGCGTGGTGTCCTCGGAATCAATCGTAATCTTTTGCGTCGACGAGCCAGATGCGCCCGCCGTCACGGCATTCTTTCCGCCGCCAATGTTGAGCGTGCCGCTCATAATGAGCGCAATGACCAGCAGGGCGCCGCAGGCGCAGCCGGCAAGTGCCGTAATAAAGATCGGCAGCTTTTTGGTCTTGGTCTTGACCACCGTGTGCTTGTTCACGACCTGCTGGCCACCCAGCGGCTGGCCGGTCTGCGTGTCGTAGGCCTGCACGTAAGGAATGTTGTTGCCATCGGCAGGCGTCGACTCTACCTGCACACGCGGCTGCTGTTGGGTCTCGCCGGCGTTGCCCGCATCCTGGGGACGCTGGGAATCGTACTCGCTCATAGCTGCGATCCTTTCGTCAAATAACCAAAGGCCCGCCAAACATGTGGCGGGCCATCATTGTTCACGTTGAGTTGTACCCCAATATGCGGGCGCAAGTGTATGAGAACGCAATCTTTTAGGAAGGCTTAAGTTCTGCTGCAGATTCGAGAGGAACCCGCACCCGCGTCAAAACCACCACAAAGGTGCCTGTCCCCTTTGTGGTGGAAATCTAGTCCTTAAACAGATAACCCACGCCGCGGACGGTGGTGATGTGTGCCGCGATCTGCGGACCCACCTTGGAGCGGATGCGTCGAATGTGCACGTCGACGGTGCGCGTGCCGCCGCAGTACTCAAAGCCCCACACGCGGTGCAGCAGCACTTCGCGGCTGTAGGCACGGTTGGGGTGCGTCGCCAAAAAGCTCAGCAGCGAGTACTCCATCAGCGTCAGGTCGATGGGCTCGTTATCGAGCGTTACCTGGTAGGTAGCCAGGTTGATCTCGAGGTTATCGATGTTGAGCACATCGTCGGCGGTGACGGTCTCCTCCTCGCCCATCAGGCGCTGTGCACGAGCCTTAAGCTCGTTGGGCGTCGCCGTGGGGCATACAAAGTCGGCATGCGCATGATTGGGCAGGCGCAGGGTGCCGAGCGCCTCGTCGTCGACGATCACCAACATGGGGACGCCGCCGCGATCGTCAAGCCACTTGGCAATCTGATCGATGCGGTCGCTGCGGATGCCATCGGAATCGAGGATCAGCAGGTCAAAGTCGTGCGCCGCGGTCGGCGAATCGGGGGTTGCCAGGCTCACCTCGACACCCAGGGTGGTCGTCAAGCTGCGGGCAAACTCGTGGAAGCGCGTCGTGCGCGCCATGAACAGGGCACTCTTTTCGGACATATCGGCCTCCAAAGAAATGAGCTCAATCGTACTGGAACAAGCCAGCGTGATTAGGAGTTCGCCAGGTAGTGCTTGATCTCCCACTCGGTGATCGTAGACTCAAACTTATGCCACTCGGCGCGCTTCTTTTTGAGGAAGAAGCTGTGGATGTGCTCGCCGAGGGCATCCTTCATAAACTGCGAGTCCTCAAAGACGTCGAGCGCCTCTTTGAGCGAGCGCGGCAGCGGCGTGTAGCCGGCCTCGAGCATCTGGCGGTCAGTAAGTTTGAGCGTCTCAGCCGTTGCCTCGGGCGGGAGTTCCAGCTTGCGCTCGATGCCGTCCAGACCAGCCGCCAGCGTGACGGCGTTGACCAGGTACGGATTGGCCATGGGGTCGGGGCTACGAAGCTCGATGCGCGTGGACAGCTGCTTGCCGGGCTTGTAGACCGGGATGCGGACCATGCTCGCGCGGTTGCGCAGGCCCCACGTGGCGTACTGCGGCACGGAGTCGCCGCCCGTGGTGATGCGCTTGTACGAGTTGACCGTGGGGTTGGTGATGGCGCTGATCTCGCGCGCGTGCGCCAGGATGCCGGCCATGTAGTGCTTGGCGATATCGGAGAGGTGGTACTTCTCGTCGTCCTCGCCCCAAAAGACGTTGTTGCCGTCGTGGTCGAACAGCGACTGGCACAGGAACATAGCACTGCCATCCTCACCCGCCAACGGCTTGGGCATAAAGGAGGCGTGGCAACCGCTCTCGTAGGCCTGCTGCTTAATGATGAGCTTGGCCGTGGTGATGGCGTCGGACATGCTCAGGGCCTCGGCATGGCGCAGGCTCATACCGTGCTGCGAGCGGCCAGCGGCGTGGAAGGTGTACTCCACGGGCACGGACATCTTCTCGAGCGTGAGGACCGTGTTGCGGCGCAGGTCGCGGGCGGCGTCGCTCACCGAAAGATCGAAGTAGCCCACGTTGTCGAGCGGCTCGGGGGTGTGCTCGTCGGGGAAGTAGTAATACTCCAGCTCGGCACCCACGTTGAGCAGGTAGCCGGCCTTCTCGGCCTTGCGGAACATGCGGCGCAGGGCATCGCGCGGATCGCCGGCAAACGGCTTGCGATCGGGAGTGCACACGTCGCAGAACACGCGAGCGACGCCGTTGTGGCTCGGGCGCCACGGCAGGATCTGGAAGGTCGAAGCATCGGGGAACGCCAGCATGTCGGCTTCCTCGGGCGTAGCAAAGCCCTCGATGGCGGAGCCGTCAAAGCCAATACCCTCCTCAAAAGCGACCTCGAGGTCCTCGGGGCTAATGGCAAAGTTCTTGAGGCGGCCGAGAATGTCGACAAACCACAGACGAACAAAGCGGATGTCACGCTGCTCTACGGAGCGGAGTACGTAATCGATGTTCTGCTGGTTCATGTCGCTCCCCTTTCTTTCGGGCGGGTTTCGACTGGTCTATATCGCAGATACTATCGCAGAAAAATGTTTCCGCAGGGTTAAAGCGTATCAAGCGCTCAAAAAACGTGGGCGAACAGGCTGGTATGACAAGTGATTATCGCTCGGATTCGGAAACAATTTGCCTACACGCTCGTTCCAGCGCCGGAAACTCCATCGTCACCGCATCCCAAACAACCGATCGGTCGACATTGCCGTAATCATGCGCGAGGTAATTTCTCATGCCGATAATTCCACGCCACTCAATTTCGGGATGAAGCCGCTGCGAGCGTTCCGACAACTTGCCCGCTTCTTCCGTCACCCTAAGCGCGCACATCAAAAGGGAGTCCGCCAACGCCCTCGTCCGCACGTCATTCGCATGCAGAAACTCATCCTCGGTGATATCAAAAGCCTTGATGCGCTCGTTCGTTTCAGCGATGGCCTCCAAGACCTCTTGGGCGCGGAGGCCGTCTGACTTACGCGCGATCATAAATGATCACTCCTTCGCGCTCGATTACCGCGGCAAGATCGTCATCAAGATCGTCACTCGAAACGAGGTCGACCTGCCTCCCGGTTTCTTTGCGCACCGCCTCACCAAACGCCGACAACGCGAAAAGACCAAAGCCCTGCTCGCGATCAACTTCGAGACGTAAGTCGATATCGCTATCGGCACGCGCTTCGCCACGGGCATACGAACCAAAAAGAATCACGGTTTTGATGGCGGGAATCGAGCTGGCTGCCTCGCGGACGGCGGACTCAATCTGGGCAGTATCCAAAATGCCCACCGCGACGCTTTCGCTCGCAGAGCTTTTACCGAGTGAAGGAACAAACGGCAGTGAGCGCTCGCGCAGCATCTGTCTCATAAACATATTGACCGCAACAGACGAAGTCATGCCAAGTTCTTCGCACAGCTCGGCAAATGAATCTTTAATTGACGAGTCCACTCGCACACTCAACACAGACGCAGCCATGGATACCTCCTGTATGACATTGTCTATATATTATCACACGGACTAGCGCGAGGTCGAAGCGCGGTGTTCGATGTGGCCGGGGATCTCGATGCGCTTGGGGGCGAGCTTTGCGGCATCGCCCACCGTAGTGGTAACGACGTCGATGCGCTCGGACAGGCGCTCGACTACGCGCTCGGCAATGGTAAGGGTGTCTTGCGCGGCCGTGGTCACACCGCCAAAGAGCACGTGGTTCCAGGGGTAATCGTCAAACGTCGCGATCTTGAGGCCAGCCGGCAACGAGGGTCCCAACTGTGCCAGCGCCTCGGTCAGACGCAGAAAGACCAGGCCGTTGACGGCAATGAGGCCAAGCTTTTTGCCCGCATAGTCGCGGATGGTCTCGTCCAGGCGACTGACACCCGTGGCGCCACCGTCGGCCAGGGTGACGACCTCGCCCGCAAGACCGCGGCGCGAAAGCTCGTCGGCAAAGGCCTCGGCGCGCTCGCGACGCACGGGGCTGTCATCGCTTGCCTCGGTGAGCAGGCACAGGCGTTCACTGCCCGCGACAGCCAAGGCGTCTACCAGGCCGGCGACCAGCTCACGGTTGTTGGAGGTCACCAGATCGACACCGCCGGCGGCAATATCGCGGTCGAGCAGCACGACGGGCAAGCGTCCCGCTGCCGCGGCGATCGCCTCGTCATTGCCGCCGCAGGTGTTGACGACCAGGCCGTCCACGCCGGCATCGATAAGTCTGGTGAGCGACTCTGCTTCCTTGGCGGAATCATTGCCGCTAATGGCCGTCATGAGTGAGCAGCCGCGCGCGGCGGCGCTGGCGGAAAGCCCTTCGAGCATGGCGCTCGAGAACGGGTTGGCGATATCGGCCAGGATCACGCCGATGAGGTTGGTGCGCGAGCTGCGAAGGTTGCGCGCGGCGGCACGCGGGCGATAGCCAGTGCGCTCGATGACCGCCGCGATGCGGGCACGTGTTTCCTCGGTCATCTGCCCGGGGCGGTTGTTGAGATAGCGCGAGACCGTGGCCGGGCTCACGCCCGCCTCGGCGGCAATATCCTTGATTCTCATCTGCGCCATAGCGCACCCCGTTTCCCAACTGTCGGCAGCCTGAGCCATTTTAGGCATTTTTTTTAAAAATCTCGCTTGCAAAACGCTGTAGGTGAGCAGCATCGTTTTTGCGTCTCGAGCAGATGCGGTGATGGACTAGATAGACGAGTCTTTAGGCAGCTCAAAGTAGTCGGGATACAAGGCGATAACCGGGCCCTGCTCCTCGGGCATCAGATGCAAGTGCGTCTCGGCCAGATAGCTCGCCGTGTCGGTATCGCCCCTCTTAATGGCCTCGAGAATCCGGCGATGCTGCCGACGAATCGGCTCCCAATCCAGGTCCTGCGACACCATACGCAACCAGTTGTATCGCTCAAAATGCGTGTTGACGCTCTTCATCCAATCCCACAACATGTGGCGGCCGGCAATCACAAAACACGTCTCATGAAACAGGTTATCCAAGTCGAAAAAGCGACGCGTTTCGCTATGGTCGAGCGACTCGGACTCGGCAAGAATCTGCTCGAGCCGCTGCTTTTGCTCGGGCGTGGCGGCAGAACAGCATTTAATGAGCACGCTTCTCTCGAGCTTCTCGCGCAAGAAGCAGGCGTTCTCGGCGCGCTCCATGCTGATTTTTGAGACATAGGTGCCGCTTTTGGGACGCGTTTCCACCAGCTCCTGCTCGCGCAGGCGCACAAAGGACTCACGAATGGGTGTGCGCCCGATCCCCGTCTCCTTTTCCAAACCAATCGCCGAAAGGCGCGTGCCGGGCTTGAGCTCGGCATAGATGATCTTGGAGCGCAATGCGTTGTATGCCTGATCTTGCAGACTCTGATAATGCTGCTGTTCCATAAAGCCCTCGGATAAACCCCTGCTTTGTCGAATATCACCTCAGTAATACTATCGCATCGGCACGTCGCAACCGGTCTTTTGGGGCGGGGCTCTTTTGGTCTATGAGTGCTCGTATTTCGTAGCGCGGCCTGTCCCCTGCTTTACAATTGCGCTTCGACCAATCAGCGATTCGAGCGCCGCCAACGTCCGCATGCGGCTCAGCCCCGTCTGTTTTTCAATCTCGCTTCGCGACATAATTCGCCCGCCCGACAAGGCCTTGAGAACCTGGACCTCTTCCTCGGACCCTTCAAAGGCATCGGTAACGGGCAATGTGACGGCCACCATGCCGCCGCGAACATCAAAAATTGGTTGATTGATCGAATCGCGATAGGCACGTCTAATGCGCGCGATTCCCGTACCAAATTTCTCGATGTAATCCAGCTTTAAGAAGGCCTCTGCAACGATGGGGTTTCTGAGCACGGATATCTGCCCATACAGGTATTGTTCCGTCGTCAAACCGGCAGGCAGCGATCCGGGGGAGGTCACAACGACACGATCATCGTACAGGGCAATTTGAACGTTCGCTCGAACGTCCCACGTCCGATGCACCAAAGCGTTTGCAACAGCTTCGCGGAATGCCTCAAGAGGAATTCGATCGGTTTGGATGCGCTCCATCCCTTCGATACGCTCATAACGGTAGTAGCGTGCAAGCATAGCCACCGCCCTGTCCACCTGCTCAATTGCGGATACATTTGTCGCCACCTCGCGATCCAAGATCACATCCTCGGTATCGCCAAAACGGACGCAGTCGATGCCCGGAAAATCATTCTTATCCGCCAAAATCGCCGCAGCGTTGGTATAGCCGTCCTTGCCGAGCAAGCGGAGCGTACGCATGATATCCGGCGTTAGCTCGGAAATGCCGAGGTGTTCAACACACTTATGCTCGAGCGTATGAAAGCCCAAGTTCTGGCGAGCCGATGTGAGCGCGTCGAACGTTACGTTGCTGCCTTCGAGCGTCAGCCTGCCATACTCAAACCGGTCGACCTCCACCGTTGCCGAATCGTTTCGTCTGTAGGCCTTCCCCTTGCTTCGATAGGGTTTGTCCTGCCCCTCATAAACCGTAAGGATTACGGTCCCGTGTTTCTCATCGGGCTCAAGCGAGTAACGGGGCGCGGGATCAAGACTGTCGTTAATCATGTTCTCGATGCGCAGGCATTCTGCAACCGGATCCGCAAGGCCGACAGCCACGCCATCGTCATCAACACCAAACTCAATCTTGCCCGTCCCGAAGTTTGCATAGGCGCTCACCGTTTTAAGAAACGTCGGCGTAACGCTGTCCTTGTATTCGACTGTAGGGCTCTCTCCAATAACCATATGCACAACCCCCTCGTTTCATACCATTCATAACCGTATTATAAGACGAAAACCGTTTGCGTACTGATTTATCCAAGACGTAAACGGTTTTCGTCTTGATTTGCATACGGAATTAAGACGCATAATTTCGCTTTCGTATGACTCAATATCGGACGCAGACTGTTTTCGTCTGTCAATACGTCTGCAATCCAAACGAAAAGAGCCCCGAGCTCGTATGAACTCGGGGCTCTTTGTGGCGCACATCTATGATCAGCTTAGCGCAAAGTAACCTGTCCCCATGCACCAAAGGGTTGACTAGAGCTCGCAGGCGACCTTGTAGCCATCGCCGATGGCGTCGCGAATGTTGCCGCACTTGTTGGCGTCACCCAGCACGTGGGTGGTAACGCCGGCTGCCGCCAGGTCGTCGGCCAGCTTGGTATTGGGACGATAGCCCATGGCAAGCACCAGTGTATCGGCACCGGTGATGGTGTGGACCTCGCCGTCCTTCTCGTAACTGATGGTGTCCTCGGTAATCTCGGTCACCTTGGCCTCGGTCAGCACGTGAACGCCCTTGGAGAGCATGCGCGTGATGAGCACCGCGCGACCGGCACCGCCCTCGTTAGCGGCGAGCGTCTTGGTCATCTCGATAACAGTGACATCGCGATTGGCCGGCGACAGGTCGTTGACCAGCGGGGCCAGGTAATCTGCCGCCTCGCAGCCAACGGTGCCGCCGCCCACAATGACGATCTTCTTGCCCGGGAAAGCCTTGCCACCCAGCAGGTCGTCAGCCGTCATAACCTGCTTAAAGCCCTGCATGAAAGCCGGAGCGATGGGCTCGGCGCCATAAGCCAGGACAACCTCGTAGCCCGCGTAGTCACGCTGAATGTCCTCGGCAGTAAGCTCGGTGCCAAATATGCACTTCACGCCCGCCTCGGCCAGACGACGGTACTGATACTTGATCACGCGGGTGAGCTCCTGCTTTGCCGGCGGAACAGCTGCGATGCGCATCTCGCCACCCGGCTCGTCCTGCTTGTCCACGAGCACCACGTTGTGGCCGCGCTTGGCGGCAATGTAGGCTGCCTCCATGCCCGCAGGACCAGCGCCCACAACCAGTACGTTCTTAGCCTCGGCGGCAGGCTCGTAGCCGGCCTCGTCGCGCTCCACGTCCGGGTTGACGGTGCAGGAGATGCGCTTGCCAAACATAATGCCGTTCAGGCAGCGCAGGCAGCCAATGCAGGGGCGGATGTCGTCGGCGTTGCCGGCAGCGGCCTTATTGCAGAACTCGGCATCGCACAGATTGGCGCGGCCCATCATGCAGATGTCGGCAGCGCCGTCCTCGATCAGCTCCTCGGCGATCCAGGCCTCGTTAATGCGGCCGACCGTGGCAACGGGAATGTTCACGTGCTTCTTAATCTCACGCGAGCAAGCGGCGTGCGAGGCCTGCTGGGTACCGGCGGCGGGAATTGCGGAGCCGCGCTTGATGGTGGTGCCGCCCGACACGTGAATCATGTCGACGCCGGCCTTCTCCAGGCGACGCGAGACGTAAATCATGTCGTTGAGGGTCAGGCCGCCATCGGTGTACTCGTCGCCCGAGATACGAACGTCGATGATAAAGTCCTTGCCGCAGCGCTCGCGAATCTCGGCGATGACCTCGAGCAGGAAGCGCATGCGGGCGTCGAGCGAGCCACCGTACTCATCGGTACGCTTGTTGTAGAGCGGGGTCAAAAAGCCGCCGAGCATACCGTGGGCGTGCGCCGCATGGACTTCGACGCCATCGACGCCAGCCTTTTGCATGCGCACGGCAGCGTCGCCAAACTGGTGCGTGAGCTCGTGGATCTCATCGACCGTGATGGGGCGCGGCGCCTCGCGGGCGTAAGACGGGCCCACAAAGGACGGAGCGATCAGGCGCGGCGTGCCCGGAATGTTAAAGGCCATGTAGGCGGGGTGGAAGAGCTGCGGCATGATCTTGCAGCCATACTCGTGGACGGCCGCGGCGAGCTTTTCCCAGCCAGGGATAAACGTGTCATCGTAACAGCACATGTCACCCGGCAGATAGGTATAGGTGGGCTCGACCGTCACGACCTCGGTGATGATCAGGCCTACGCCGCCCTTGGCACGGGCACGGTAATGATCGACCAAATCGTCGGTCACATATCCGTGATCGGCCAGGTTGGTAGATACCGGCGGCATAAAGACGCGGTTCTTGACCTCGGTCGTACCGACCTTGATCGGGCTAAAGAGCATCGGGTAGGCGGATGACTCCATACAGGCTTCCTTTCGTTTGAGCCGCTCGGCGGCAGTTGCTAACACACCTATCGTATCAGTATCCGCCGCATTCGCACTCGCTCGCACTCCCTACCTTCAATCCCGACCCTCACAAAAAAGTTGCGGTGAAATACGGAGTAGATGAGGCTTTTGACAGGCAAAACAGTCCGTATTCCACCGCAACTGATGGGCGGGGTGGAATTGAGGGCTCAGATAGTCAGTCATGCCCTCATCCGCCACTCCCTCACCTACAGCGCGCCGTCCAGCATAAGGTTCACCTTGAGCACGTTGACCGTGGGCTCGCCGAAGACGCCCAGGAATCGGTCCTTGGTGCACGCGGCGATGATCTCGCGCACCTCGCCTTCGCTCTTGCCCGTGGCCTTGGCAAGGCGCGGGACTTGGTACTCGGCGGCATCCGGAGAGATCTCCGGGTCGAGGCCGGACCCCGAACACGTCACCAGGTCGACGGGCACAGCGTCCATATCGGCATCGGGGTTGGCGGCGCGGATCTTCTTCACGCGCGCATCTATCAGCTGCCGATACTCCTCACTCGCCGGGGACAGGTTGGACGGGGCACCATACGCCATGAGCTCGCCGTCTTCGCCTTCGACAATTGACACGTTCTGGATACGACCCCACATGTGGGCTTCGTCATCGAAGTTCTGGCCGATGAGCTCGGAACCCACAACCTTGCCGTCGACCGTAATAAGCGATCCGTTCGCCTGGTACGGAAACGCAAGCTGCGCGACGCCAGTCACCACGAGCGTGTATCCCAGGCCGCAGACGATGGTAAACAGCGCGAACACGCCAAGTGCGCGCGATGCGATACCTTTGAACATACAAACCTCCGTCTACATCATGCCAATGCCGAACAAGGCCAGCAGCATGTCGATAATCTTGATGAATACGAACGGCGCCACGATACCGCCCAGACCCCACACCAGCAGGTTGTGGGTCAGCAGCTGGCCGGATGAAAGCTCGCGGTACTTCACGCCTTTCAGGGCGGCAGGAATCAGCGCGACGATGACCAGCGCGTTGTAGATAATGGCGGACAGCACGGCAGTCAACGGGCTGGTGAGCCCCAGGATGTTGAGGGCGTCCAACCCGGGGTAGATCGGCGAGAACAGGGCCGGGATGATAGCGAAGTACTTCGCCATGTCGTTGGCGACCGAGAAGGTCGTAAGCGAACCGCGGGTCATGAGCAGCTGCTTGCCGATACGCACGACCTCGATGAGCTTGGTGGGGCTGGAGTCGAGGTCGACCATGTTGCCGGCCTCCTTGGCAGCCTGGGTGCCCGTGTTCATGGCCACGGCGACATCCGCCTGCGCCAGCGCCGGCGCGTCGTTGGTGCCGTCGCCGGTCATGGCGACCAGGTGGCCCTCACGCTGGAACTCGCGGATCTTCTCGAGCTTGCCCTCAGGGGTGGCCTCGGCCAGGAAGTCGTCAACGCCGGCCTCGGCGGCGATTGCCGCGGCGGTGAGTGGGTTGTCGCCCGTCACCATGATGGTCTTGATGCCCATCTTGCGCAGGTCGGCGAACTTCTCCTTAACGCCGGACTTGATGATGTCCTTGAGGTACACAACGCCCAGCACGCGGCAGTTCTTGGTCACGACCAGCGGGGTGCCGCCGGCCTTGGCGATGCGCTCGACGGCCTCGTCGCACTCCTGGGAGAACACGCCGCCGGCTGCCTCCACATAGGTGCGCACGGAATCGGCAGCGCCCTTGCGGATCTCATTGCCCTCGTAGTTCACACCGGACATGCGGGTCGCCGCGGTGAAGGGGATGAACTCCATACCCTTATCCTCGAGTGTGCGGCCGCGCAGACCGAACTGCTCCTTGGCGAGCACGACGATGGAACGGCCTTCGGGGGTCTCGTCGGCCAGCGAGGAAAGCTGGGCGGCATCGGCCAGCTCCGCGGGATCGATGCCGTCGACCGGGATGAACTCGGCGGCTTGGCGGTTACCCAGGGTGATGGTGCCGGTCTTGTCGAGCATGAGGATGTCGACGTCGCCGGCGGCCTCGATGGCGCGGCCGGACATGGCCAGCACGTTGGCCTCGTTCAGACGGCTCATGCCGGCGATGCCGATGGCGGAAAGAAGGGCGCCGATGGTAGTAGGAGCCAGGCACACGAGCAGCGCCACGAGCGTGGTCACGGCCGTGGGGTTGTCCATGTCGTTAAGACCGACCGAGAAGCAGGAGTAACAATACAGGGCCAGCGTGACCAGGATAAAGACGATGGAGAGGGCCACCAGGAAGATCTCCAGAGCGATCTCGTTAGGGGTCTTCTTGCGCGCGGCACCCTCGACCATCGCAATCATCTTGTCCAGGAAGCTCTGGCCGGGCTCACTGGAGATCTTGACGATGATCCAGTCGGACAGCACCGTGGTACCGCCGGTAACGGCAGAGCGGTCGCCGCCGGCCTCGCGGACCACGGGGGCGGACTCGCCGGTGATGGCGGACTCGTCAACGGAAGCAGCGCCCTCGATGACGTCGCCGTCGCCGGGAATCTGCTCGCCGGCGCGTACGATCACCAGGTCGCCGCGCGTGAGCTCGGTGCCGGGAACGACGGTGAAGTGCTCCTTGTCCTCAACGGACTCGATGCGATGGGCCTCGACATCCTTCTTGGCCGCACGCAGGGAATCGGCCTGGGCTTTACCGCGGCCCTCGGCAAGCGCCTCGGCGAAGTTCGAGAACAGGTCGGTAAGCCACAGGATGACCGCGATGGCGACCACATAGTAGGTGGGCACACCCGCGTCCTGCACACCGAAAATGGAAGCGACGGCCAGGACGGAGGTCATGGCGGCGGAAAGCCACACCAGGAACATGACCGGGTTTTGAATCTGGACGCGAGGATCCAGCTTGGCAAACGAGTCGCGGACCGCGCGGCCCATCATGTCTTTTTGCATAGTCATAAATCTGCGCCCTCCTTTACGCAATCATCTGGAAGAACTCGGCAACGGGGCCAAGCGCCAGGGCCGGGAAGAAGCTCAGGGCACCGATCAGCAGAACGATGAACACGAGCAGGAATACGAACATGCCGTTGGTGGTAGACAGGGTACCGGCGCTCTCGGCGACCTTGCCCTTCTTGGCCAGCGAGCCGGCGATAGCCAGCGTACCGATGATAGGCATGAAGCGGGCGAACAGCATCTCGAGGCCGAGCATGACGTTGATCCAGGGAATGTTGCAGTTCATGCCTGCAAACGCCGAGCCGTTGTTGCCGCCGCATGAGGTGAAGGCATACAGCGCCTCGGAGAAGCCGTGCGCGCCACCATTGTTGAGCTGGTCGGCAAGACCGGGCACCATGCAGGCGATGGCCGAGCACACCAGAATGGCAAACGGAGTTGCCAAGCACAGGACAACTGCCCAGCGCATCTCGCCCGGCTCGATCTTCTTGCCCAGGAACTCAGGCGTGCGTCCGACCATGAGGCCGGCGATGAACACTGTGAGGATGGCGAAGCCGATCATGCCGTACAGGCCGCAGCCCACGCCGCCGAAGACGACCTCGCCCAGAGCAATCTGGAGCATCTGGACAAAACCGCCCAGCGGGGTGTAGGAGTCGTGCATGGAGTTAACCGAGCCGTTGGAAGCAGCCGTCGTGAAAGCGGACCAGGTAGAAGAGGAGGCGATACCGAAACGGCTCTCCTTGCCCTCCATGTTGCCGCCGGCCTGGCCGTCGGTCATCTCGATATTGACCGCTCCGCCATCGGCCAGCTGCGGGGTGCCCGCATGCTCGTTGACGGCGATGATGCCGGTGAAGATCACCAGCAGGATGAACATGGCGGCAAAGATGGCCTTGCCCTGCTTGGTGTTCTTGACGCCGATACCGAAGGCGAAGCAACAGGCGGCCGGGATCAGCAGCAGGCTGGTCATCTCGATGATGTTGGTGAAGGCACTGGGGTTCTCATACGGATGGGCGGAGTTCACGCCGAAGAAGCCGCCGCCGTTGGTGCCGGACTGCTTGATGGCGACCTGAGGAGCCGCGGGACCCTGGGGCAGGAACTGCTCGGTGACCACGCGCGCGCCCTCGACAACCTTGCCGTCGACCTTGACCGTGTCGCCCTCAATCTGGGCGCCGTCGATGGCGCTCCAGTCGCCGTCTGCATTAGGCTGAACAGCGACGGGTTCTACGAGCTCAGCCTTCTGAGCCGGCTGGAAGTTGGAGATGACGCCACCGGCAGCCAGGCAGATGCCGAACACGAGGTTCAGCGGGATGAGCACATACAGGACGGTGCGGGTGAGGTCGACCCAGAAGGAACCCAGACCCTGCTCCTTGACCTGACGGAAGCCGCGGATCAGCGCGAACATGACCGCGATACCGGTGCCAGCGGAAACGAAGTTCTGCACAGTGAGACCCATGAACTGCACAAGGTAGGACAGGGTGGTCTCACCGGAGTAGGACTGCCAGTTGGTGTTGGTTATGAAGGAAGCAGCCGTATTGAACGACAGGTCCCATGACACACCCGGCAGGTGCTGGGGATTGCCTGGCAAGAAGGACTGAAGCGCCTGGAGTGCCACAAGAGTCACGAGGCCGATCCCCGAAAAGACCAGCACGCTCGCCAGATAGCGCCTACACCCCATCTGTTCTGCCGCGTCGATGCGAAGCAGACGATAGACGCCACGCTCCACAGGAGCAATCACAGGCGACAGGAACGTATGCTCACCATCCATGATATGGGCCATGAACCGACCGAGCGGAACGGCCAGGACGACGAGTACGGCAAAGTACAAGATGTACTGAATCGCAGCGTCCATAGTTTACGAATCACTCCTCATCAGAATGTAGATGTAATAGATAAGAAGTCCAATGCAGACGACTCCGATGATGGGAATGAGGATGTCCATTTACCGCCCCTTTCACACGCGGTCCGATGTCTCGGACGCCCGCTCTCGCAGGCGCCTGGGGACAGTAAACGCTTCTAGGGATTAAAGAGGCGTGAGGGCCGGGGCTCACGTCCTTAAGATGCCGTAAAGATGCAGGTAGAAAGCACTATTGCGACTGCAGTGCGCCTATACTCGACCTCGCGAGCATACAGTGGCGTCCTCACCGCGTATGCACGCATGGACAACGCTTCAGAAAGGCTACGCTATGCAGCGCAACGCATCGGACACTCGCGTCAATCCAGACCTCATCCTCAAGGCAATTGAGAAAGACGAGGTCGCCGATGACGCTCGAACCAGCCGGGGACACCTCAAGATTTTCTTTGGCTACGCTGCTGGCGCAGGCAAAACCTATGCGATGCTTCAAGCCGCCCACGCCGCCAAGCGGCGAGGTGTCGACGTCGTCGCGGGATACATCGAGCCGCACGAACGTCCGGCAACTGCCCATCTTGCACAAGGGCTTGAGAACGTGCCCTGTAAACTCATCGAGCACAACGGCATTGCGCTCAGCGAGTTCGATCTAGATGCGGCTATCGAACGCGCCCCTCAGCTCATCCTTGTCGACGAGCTCGCCCATACGAATGCGCCGGGGTCTCGCCACGACAAACGCTATCAAGACGTCGAGGAACTTCTACATGCGGGCATCGACGTCTATACGACCGTGAACGTTCAGCATATCGAAAGCCTAAACGACATGGTTGCATCCATCACCGGCGTTGTCGTGAGCGAACGAATCCCCGACCGTATCTTCGATGATGCCGACCAGGTCGAGCTCGTCGACATAGAGCCCGAAGACCTACTTGAGCGCCTTCGCGCCGGCCTCGTCTACCGTCCCGCACAAGCCGACCGAGCGCAACAGCATTTTTTTACCGTCGAGAACCTCACCGCACTCCGAGAAATCGCACTGCGCCGCTGCGCCGATCGCACCGGCCACCTCACAGACGCCGCACGCGTGCTGGGAAACCGTGACTACTACACCAAGGAGCGTATCTTAGTCTGTGTCTCCCCGGCGCCGACCAATCCCCGCATCGTCCGTGCCGCCGCACGCATGGCGAAAGCGTTTCGCAGCGAGCTCGTCGCCCTGTTCGTAGAGAGCCCGCGCACGCAAGCCATGAGCGATGATGAGCGCGCCAAGCTTGCAGCCAATATCGCCCTAGCCGAGCAGCTCGGAGCACATATGGAAACCGTCTATGGCGACGACGTCGCGTTTCAGATCTCCGAGTTCGCGCGCCTGTCGGGTATTTCGAAGATCGTCATGGGGCGCACGGGCGAGCGCAGCAGCGTCCGTCAGGCCCTCTTTGGCCGCAAATCTCTCGTAGAACAGCTCATAACATTCGCCCCGAACCTCGACATTTACATCATTCCAGACCAGTCGACTCCGCCCTCCCGGCCCAAAGGACGCCGCCGTGTGCTCGCCCTGCAGCCGCCCAGCAGCCGAAACGTGCTTCGCACGCTGGCCCTCTCTCTTGTCGCAACGGCGATCGGCACGGCTTTCCGCCATCTGGGATTTGCCGATTCCAGCATCATATCCCTCTATATCCTCACGGCCCTGCTGACCGCCGTCACCACGACGGGGCGTATCTGCACGATCGTATCGAGCGTGCTCTCTGTAGTGCTTTACAACTTCTGCTTCGTCACGCCTCTGTTTTCGCTCGCCAGCTACGACCGAAGCTATCTGGTCACGTTCGGCATCATGTTCGCTACCGCTATGGTCGCCGGCGAGTTAACTGCGCGCATCGCCGACAACGCCCGTACCTCCGCCGAGAACGCATTCAAAACGCGCGTACTCCTCGAAACGAACCAGCTCTTGCAGCAAGCCCATAGCGCGGAGGAGTGCGCCCGCGTCGCCATGAACCAACTCGTCAAACTGCTAAAACTCGACGTGGTCTTCTACCCCGCCGAACACGGCACGCTCGGCAAGGCGCTCTATGAGTCCGCTGGCACCGAAAACCGATCCGCGTCGCTGCTCACCGACTACGAGCGCGCCGTTGCAACCTGGACCTACACCAACAACAAGCGCGCGGGCGCAAGCACGCGGACCCTGCCTGAGGCGCGCTGTCTCTACCTCGCGGTTCGCACCGGCGACAAGGTATTCGGTGTCATCGGCATCGCCCTGGAGGGGCGCGAGATCGAAGCCTTCGAGCATTCGATCGTCCTATCTATCGTAGGCGAATGCGCCTTGGCGCTCGAAAGCGACCGGGCGGCGAAAGAGCGCGAAGAGGCTGCGGTTTTGGCGAAAAACGAGCAGCTGCGCGCCAACCTTTTGCGCTCCATCGGCCACGATTTGAGGACACCCCTCACGGCTATATCCGGATCTGCGGCAATCCTTCGGAAGAGCGACGAGAAGCTCAGCCTCGAACAACGCTGCGATCTTGCCGATGCCATCTACGACGACTCCCTCTGGCTTATCGATACCGTGGAAAACCTCCTCGCCATCACACGCGTCGAGGACGGCACCATTCGCCTCAACTTAACATCCGAGCTCATCGACGAGGTCATCGAGGCCGCCCTCAGCCATGTCGCCCAAGCATCGCATGGACGTGCCGTCACCATCGAGCACACTGACGACATCCTGCTGGTACGCATCGACGTCCATCTCATCATGCAGGTGCTTACGAATCTCATCATGAACGCCTTCAAATACACGCCCGAGGACTCGACTGTCACCATTAGCGCACGTCGCGAGGGTGAGCTCATCGTGGTGGACGTCGCAGACGATGGGCCGGGTGTAGCAGACTGCGACAAGCCTCATATCTTTGAGCGCTTCTTCACCTCAAGCAATACGCGGCCCGTGGATTCGCGTCGAAGCATCGGCCTTGGGCTGTCGCTCTGCCGCTCCATCGTGGAGGCGCATGGCGGCGTCATCGAAGTTCGCGACAACCACCCCCATGGGGCCGTCTTCCGTTTTACCCTGCCTGCCGAGGAGATTGAGATTCATGAATAATGCCGCTAAGCCACGCGTCCTCTTGGTCGAAGATGACCTGACCGTTCAAAACCTCGTTTCGACCGCGCTTGACCTTCACGGCTATGTCGTGAGCAAGGTTTGCAACGGCCAGGCCGCCATCATGGATGCGGTGTCGCACGGCCCCAGCCTCATCATGCTCGACCTCGGCCTTCCCGACATTGACGGTATCGAGGTCATCACGAAGATCCGAAGCTGGTCGGCAGTCCCCATTATCGTCATTTCGGCGCGCGCCGAAGATTCCGACAAGATTGCAGCACTTGACGCAGGGGCAGACGACTACCTCACCAAGCCCTTTTCTGTGGATGAGTTGCTCGCGCGCGTCCGTGCGAATTTGAGGCGCTCCTCGATGGCGTCGAGCGAGTCGACAGAAGCGAGCACGTTCGACAACGGTCCGCTGCATATCGACTACGCCGCGGGATACGCTACGAAAGACGGACGCGAGCTCTCGCTCACCCCAACCGAGTACAAATTGCTCGTCCTTCTGGCGAAAAACGTCGACAAGGTGCTCACCCACACCTTCATCACCCGCGAGATATGGGGCACGAGCTGGGACAGCGATCTGGCGAGTCTGCGCGTGTTCATGCGCACCCTGCGCAAGAAGATCGAGGCAGACCCCTCTCACCCCAAGATGATTCAGACGCACATGGGTGTCGGGTACCGCATGCAGCGTCTCTAGCCCACCCCACAAAAATCAAAACCACCCCTAAAAGGGGTGGTTTGCTCTTAGGGTATAACCCTTGGATTTCCGGCACGCGTCTAAAGGCGCCGGCCCTCACGGGGTTCGGGCCGCACTGCAGATTGACCCGTGACGGGCCGGTCAAACCGGCGCTATTTACGCCCCGGCCCCCTATCGAAGGGGTCCTCGTACTCCTTGACGCTCAGCCGGTCGATCACGATGTCGGCCTTCTCCTGCTCCCGGATGTACTTGGCGATCGTCGCCTCGTTCAGGCCGACGGTGGACACGTAGTAGCCCTCCGCCCAGAACTTCCTGTTGCCGAACTTGTACTTGAGGTTGGCGTGCCTGTCGAATATCATCAGCGAGCTCTTCCCCTTCAGGTAGCCCATGACGCTCGCGACGCTGTACTTCGGCGGGATCGCCAGCAGCACGTGCACGTGGTCGGGCATCAGGTGCCCCTCGATTATCTCGATCCCCTTGTACTCGCACAGCTTCCTGAGGATCTCCCCTATGTCGCTCCTGATTTGGCTGTAGATCACTTTGCGCCTATACTTCGGCGTGAACACGACGTGGTACTTGCACATCCACTTCGTGTGCGACAGGCTGTAGGCCTTCTGGGCCATACGCCACCACCGCCCTCTCGACTCGGATTCCTTGCGGCCTGAACAATCGCAAGTGTCCGGCGAGGGGGCGGCTTTGTAAAGCCGTTTGGCCCCACCCGCATAGCGGGTGGTTTCTGATGCGGCGCGCTGCGCGCCCCGCACAGGCTAAAGCCCGTAGTGAAAAAACGCCCCGCGAGCGGATGCTCGCGGGGCGCTTGGATGTCTAGACCTTATTTGATACCGCGGCCCAAGTCTTCGGCGATTTTGTCCACGCCCTTAAGTGCGGCGCACGTCTTTTTGTTGGAGCAATGCCCCGTGCAAACGCCACCCTGAGCACAGTCGGCGCAGGTGCCCTTGCGGTAGATGCGCACGCATACCGCGACAAACGCAATACCAATAACAGCCAGTACAACAATATCGATAGGTGCCATAGCAAGCCTCCTCTAGTTAACCACCACTTACTTTACCCCATTCTCCACCTACCAAAAAGGGACAGGTTTGTTTTGGTCGGTTTTATCTGCGGAAACGCCACATCTCTCCCACCAAAAAGCCCGAGTGTCGCTGGGACACCCGGGCTCGTGGAAAGGGGTTAATCCTTATTCGGACTTAAGCGGAAACTGCGGCGGAAGCAGTGTTGGTCTCGTCCTCATCGGTCCATGCATGCTTGGGCATGGGTCGGAAAATCTGGAAGAGCATCGCAACCAGCAGCACAATGGCCACAACCGTCCAGATACCAAACTGCCCAAGGACAAGCAGGTTGTAGAACTGGTTGATGAACAGGCCGATCACCCAAGCGAAGGCGCACTCGTAGCCGATGGCAATCGCGGTCCACTTGCCAGAGTCCATCTGGTTGCGGATGGTGCCAATGGCGGCAAAGCACGGAGCGCACAGCAGGTTGAAGGCGCCGAAGGCCACGCAAGCGCCCATGGTGGGGAACATGCCGGCAAACGCGGTCCACAGGCTCGGGTCGGTCTCGCCCGCGTCGGCGACGGACAGCAGCGAGCCGGCGGTGGCGACGACGTTCTCCTTGGCGACGAGGCCAGAGACGGTCAGTGCGGTTGCCTGCCAGGTGCTAAAGCCGAGCGGGGCGAAGATCCAAGCGACCAGGTTGCCCAGCATGGCGAGCACGGAGTAGTCCATGAACTCCTCGGGGATGCCGTCCATCGCAGGCAGGAAGCCAAAGGAACCGTTGTAGCTACCAAAGTTGGACAGGAACCAAACCACGACAGTGGACGCGAAGATGACCGTGCCGGCCTTCTTGATAAAGGCCCAGCAGCGCTCCCACACGTGCAGCGCCCAAGAGCGGATCGCCGGGAAGTGGTAGGCGGGAAGCTCCATGACAAACGGCGTCGGGCGACCGGCGAAGAGCTTGGTCTTCTTGAGCATCAGACCCGAGCCGATGACGGCAAAGACACCCAGGAAGTAGAAGAGCGGGCTGATCCACGCGGCGGTAGTGGAAGAATCGCCGATGATGGAGCCCATGAGCAGGGCGATGATCGGCAGCTTAGCGCCACAGGGGATGAACGTGGTGGTCATGACCGTCATGCGGCGGTCCTTCTCGTTCTCGATGGTCTTGGTGGCCATGACGCCAGGGACGCCGCAGCCCGAGGACACGAGCATGGGGATGAAGGACTTACCGGACAGGCCAAAGCGGCGGAACACGCGGTCCATGATGAAGGCGACGCGGGCCATATAGCCGCAGTCCTCCAGGAAGGACAGCATGACGAACAGCAGGAACATCTGCGGCACAAAGCCAAAGATGGCACCCAGGCCGCCGACGATACCGTCACAGACGAGCGAGTCGACCAGGCCACCGTCCTCGGTGCCGCCCGCCACGAGGGCATCGTGCACCATAGTGGTAATACCCGGGACATAGGGGCCGTACTGCGCCGGATCGACCGAGTCGGCATTGTCGCCCGCAGCCTCGACAGCTGCGTCATAGGCATCGCGGCCCTGACCGAGCACATACCAGCCGTCGGTACCGAAGAGCTGGTCGTTGGTGAAGTCGGTCACCGTGCCGCCCAGAGTGGAGACGGCGATGTAGTACACGCAGAACATGATGACCACAAAGATCGGCAGGCCCAAAATACGGTTGGTAACCACGCGGTCGATCTTCTCGGAGGTGCTCATCTTGGCCGGAGCCTTGGTGAGGCACTCGTCGATGATGTGGGCGATCACGCCGTAGCGCTCACCGGTGATGATGGACTCGGCATCGTCGTCGCAGTCCTGCTCGCACTGAGCGACCAGCTCTTCGACGCGAGCGGCCTTCTCCTTGGTGAGGTTGATGAGCTTGCAGGCGTCCGCATCGCGCTCGAACAGCTTGACGGCATAGTAGCGGCGCTTGTTGGCGGGGACGCTTGCCGGCAGGTTGTTCTCGATGTGCGTCAGAACGTCCTCAATGGAGGAATCGAACTTGTGCTCCGGCACCTGGCCCTTGGAAGCAGCGGACTTCTTGACCTGCTCGAACAGCTCCGTGATGCCCTTGTTCTTAAGAGCGGAGATCATCATGACCGGGCAACCGAGCTTCTTGGAGAGCTTGTCCGTATCGATCTTATCGCCGTTCTTCTCGACCAGGTCGGCCATGTTGAGGGCGACGACCACGGGCAGGCCGGTCTCGATAACCTGAAGCGCCAGGTACAGGTTACGCTCGAGGTTGGTGGCGTCGACCACCTGGACGACAACATCGGGCTCGCCGCTCATGAGGTAATCGCGCGAGCACTGCTCCTCGGGGCTGTAGGGGGAAAGCGAGTAGATGCCGGGGAGGTCCGTGATGGTAACGTTCTTGTCGCTTAGGAGCTTGGCTTCCTTTTTCTCAACCGTGACGCCGGGCCAGTTGCCAACGTAGCCGTTGGCGCCGGTGATCAGGTTGAAAAGCGTGGTCTTGCCGCAGTTGGGGTTACCCGCCAGCGCGACATGGATCTGAGAATCCGCCATTCAATCCTTCTTCCTTGTGTGCCTGCGCTGCTTTCTCCGCGCAGGCTGGATAATGTGCTTCAAAAATGCTGCATTAAGTTAGAAATACCTAACTTTATCTGCAGAAACATACGCCGCGAGCCCTTATTGGACCTCGACGACGGCCGCCTCCTCCTTGCGGATGGAAAGCTCGTAGCCGCGCACGTTGATCTCGACCGGATCACCGAGCGGTGCAACCTTCACGACCTTGAACGAAGTGCCCTTGATGAGCCCCAGGTCCATAAGGTGGCGGCGAAGCGCACCCTCACCGTGAAGCTTGACGATGGTGGAGCTCTCGCCCACCTTAACGTCACCCAACGTCTTCATCCTCTTGTCCCCCTTTCGGTTTTTATGAAATGCTGCAGACTAACCGACGGTCATGATGTGCATGGCAACCTTGGAATCGATACCAAAGCGTGCGCCCAGCACGGTGACGATAATATTGGCGCCACTCGAGCTCACCACGTGGATTTCGTTGCCCTCGACAAAGCCGAGGTCCTTGAGGTGGTGTTTCATGTCCTCATTGCCCTTTACACGGGACACGCGCACGGTTTCGCCCGCTTTTACCATCGAAAGCGGCATGGCCGGCATCTGCGGTCCGCAAGACATGAGTGGCTCCTAACGTCAGTTCGTCCTCAACATCGACGCGATAAAAGTTAACCACGTCTATGTTCGCTTTAGTAAACTAGCACGTGGTTAACTTTTTGGAAAGGGTCCCCATTCAGATTTCGAAAAAGTTTCCTATACGAAACAAAAGGGCGCGGCAAAGGACCATCCTTTACCACGCCCTGTCATGCTTAAAGCGAGAGATTTCTGATCGATGTGACACAGGAGGCCTCATCTACGCCCGAAACGCGGAAGATGATGTCCTCGCCGCACTCGCCGTAGAGAGCCATGAGTCCCATGACATCGCGGCCATCCGTGTGGCGGTCGCCGATGCTGACCGACACGTCGCTACGATGCTTGGCAATGATGTCATAGAGCAGCGCAACCGGGCGGGCATGTAATCCCAACGGATCTTTAATCGTCTTTGTAAACTCGACCATGTCCCCTCCCACGACATCGCACATTCGGCCGGCAAAACCCAGCCACGTGGTAGCTATTGTACCGTTAGATGCTTCTCGAGAGCTCCTCTGAACACCTCGTGGTCAAAAAGTGGCAAATATGAGTACTGTCACCAATTTAGTAGCAGCAAAATCGAGAGCAAATTGCCTAATTTGAGCGATTCGAAGAGGTTGAAAGCCGTCAAACGCCCTTTATAGGGAGTTAGATAAATCGATTTTGAGCCCATTTTCGCTCAGAGCAGGCCGAAAAATATGGCACTTCTTTTGCAACAGTACTCATATTTGGCATTTTTTGACCACGGGGGCCAAGACCATGCCCCAAAACACAAAAGGAGGGGCCTCGTAAGGCCCCTCCTTAGGAAAGGGAATCGATTTATTCCACAGCCGTAGATTAATCCTAGCCGCTACTCCATCATGTCGAGGACGGAGGGGCGAAGCTCGTTCTCAGCAGCCTCGGGATCGGTTTCGCGCAGGCGGTTGATGTAGCGGTTGTACCACATCACGGCAAGGCCCAGGAAGACAACCACGCCGCCGACGTTGTAGACCAGCGTCAGCCACAGCGGCTGATCGAGCGGAATGGTGCCGCAGATAAGCACGAAGCAGAAGACCACAAGCAGGAATGCAGCAATGACCAGGCCAAAGGTGCGCGAACCCATGCGGAAGCCACGGGGAGCAGCGTCGAAGTTCTTGCGCAACATAAAGTAGGCAAGCAGGATCAGCAGCGGCGGGAGCAGAGCGGTGGCAGCCGTCATGTTGGTGACGATCATGAGCAGGTCGTCGAGGTTACCGGAGCCCAGGGCCGGGATGATCAGGATGGGGACGACGATGGCGAACTGCAGCCAGGCAGCGCGGGCGGGAATGCCGTGCTCGTTGAGCTCGACGATCTTGCTACCAAAGACACCCTTGGGGATCTCGGTGAAGAAAACCTTGATGGGAGCAGAGGTCCACATCATGAGGGAGCCCAGCGTGGCGGCGAGAAGGATCAAGCCGATGGCGCGCGTAGACACTTCCATGGGAATGCCAAAGTGGGCAAAGACAGCGCCGAATACGTCGAAGATACCGGTGGAGATGGCAACGCCGCCCTCGGGGATGAACAGGTTAACCAGCAGCGAAGCGCCTGCATACAGAAGGCCGATGGTCAGACCGGCGATAACGACGGTGCGCACGAAGGCCTTGACGCCACCCTTAAGGTCGTTAAGGAACACGCCGACAGACTCAGCGCCGCCAACGCCCTGGATGATCCAGGCAAGCGTACCGAAGAAGCCCCACGCAGTTGCGAAGTTGCTCATGTCGGGAGCCATGTTAGCGGGAGTAGGAGCCGTAGCGAACTCAACGCCGCCAAAGGCAGCAGCCAGGGACAGCAGGATGAACACGGCGGTCAGGCCGAGAGCCGCGGTCGAACCGAAGGAGGAAATGGAGCCGATCCACTTAGCGCCCTTGGTCGAAACCCACGTGGCGATAGCAAAGACAACGATCTCGATAATGGTGATCCACAGCTGCGAAAGCTCGGCGTTGGCACCAAAGAACACGTAGCTCGCGTAGATGATGACGTTGGGCAGGACGGACGCAAAGAAGAACAGGTTAACGAACCAGTAGCTAAATGCCGTCAGGAACGCCCAGCGACCACCCATCGAGGTCTTAACCCATGCGTACACGCCCGACTCGGAGTCCTTGTTAAGGCCGACGAACTCGGCGGTAACCAGGGTATAGGGGACAAAGTACAAAAGCGTGGCGAAGAAGAACGACGGCGCGGCTGCTAAGCCGATGGCCGCGTTGTTGTTGATGATGTTCTTGATACCGAACACGGCGGCGACCGTCATGCCCAGCAGAGCGAACGAACCAATCGTTCCTCGTTTTTCAGAGCTCATAAGCCCTCCCAATCATCTATTAAATGTCATCTAAACCCGTCCGAGCTGCAAGTGCAAACACGGACGGCGCACCTGCTAAGGGGAATGGGGAAAAGGGAGTCAACAAAGCCATCCCCCTTAACGGCGCGAAGCAAACGTCCAGGCGGACGAATACTACTTGTTGGGGAAGGAATAACCTTCGACCGTCACGTGCAGTACCACGACGCGGGGATCCGCGGCATCGGCCACGACACGGTAGGCCTCGTCAATTTCGACGACGGCAACGCCGCCGGCGGGAATCGTCACGGTCTCCCCCGCCCCCTCAAAGCGCTCGCGATCATCGATATCGCTGTAAGCGCGGGTGCAGGTGAGGCCTGCCTTGGGGGCAACCTCGACGGTCAGGTCGCCGTCGAGCGGAGCGAGCACGGCATGGTAGCGACGGTGACCGACCAGGTCGGCGGTTGCGGCCTCGCGGGCATAGACCCACCAGTACACCAGCGAGTCGCCGATGGAGTACGCCACATCGTGCTGCAGTTCAGAAACGCCGTCGAGCGCCTGGCCGGTACGCATCCACTTCTTGACGGACTTCATCTGAGCGTCGAAATCGGCGCGCGAGTTAAAGACATGCATGGCTTATGCCTCCTTAATGGGTGCCAGCGCCTGAGCCAAATCGGCAGACGTCAGCGGTCGCAGGGACACCTCAAAGCTGAAGCTCTCAAAACGGGTGCGATAGGAATCGAGCACCTCGGAACCCCAAGAGTTCGAGCCAAGGCCGAGCAGCTGGTCGTTGATGTTAACCGTGACCGTGTCGCCCGGAACAAGGTCGTAGACGTGCTTGGCATTATCAATAGCCTCGCAGCTATAGGGCCATGCCGAGAACGAGAACGGGTTGGAAGCGGCGTCGGCCGGACGAGTCACCAGCACGCCATCACCGTGGCTAGAGCGCAGGGCAACCCAGCGGGTACCCTCGCGGTTGGCACAGTCCTGAGGCATAACGTAGGGCGTGAACATGTCGTCGACCGTAGTGCGGTAATGACCGACCGGGTTGGCGCGCAGCGAGTCCGGATAGTTCTCGCCCGGGCCGTGGCCATACCACTCGACGGCACGATCGCAACCGGGGACCTCAAAGGAGATGCCGATGCGCGGGATGATATCCGAGTAATCGCCGTAGGGCTCGCCGGAAACCTTGAGGTCGACGCGACCGCTCGGAAGCACGGTGTAGACAAGCTCGACGCGCATGCCGAACGCACGGACGGGAGGAGCAATGCGTTGGCTCACGGTAACGGCGACCGCATTGCCGTCCTGCTTCCAAGAAACCTTGCGGGTGGACGTCTGCATTACATCGATGAAGTTGTCCTTCCACAGGGAGTCGTACTCCTGGGCGTGGTTGTCGACGAGCGGATGCCAAAAACCAACCTGGGGGCCAGAGGCCATGACGTCGCGGCCGGATGCCTTCCACTCGCTCACGGTGCCGTTTACCTTGCTGAAGGTCAGCTCGCCGTTGAGGGAGTGAATGCGAATCTCCTGCTCGGTCTCCTCGACCGTAAGCTCAGGACGAGTGGGAGCCGCAATGGCCGGCGCCGGATGGTTTGCGATGGCAAACTGGTTTGCGCCCAGTTGGAACATCGGCTCGCACCAGACGTGAGCGGCCATGGTGTAGGCGCGCACAGTCAGCAGGGTCTCGCCTACCGCGGCCTCGTGAATCACCAGCGGAAGCTGGACGGACTCACCGGGGGCAACCGCACCGGGCATGAGCGTCTTGCGGCAGACCACGTCGCCGTCCACCAGGGTCTCCGCCGACAGGCAAACATCCTCGAGGGTGGTAAACCAACGCTTGTTGGTGACGGTCAGCTCGCCCGCCTCGGCATCGTAGGCCATGCGAACCGGGCAGATGACCTGACCATACTCAGTGAGGCCCGGGCTCGGCTGCTGCCAAGGGAACACCATGCCGTCGATGCAGAAGTTGCTGTTATTGGGGTAATCGCCGTTGTCGCCACCATACATATCGTAGGTAACGCCGTCCTCGGTCACAGCAGCCAAACCGTGGTCGCACCATTCCCAGATAAACTGGCCTTGGATGCAATCCCAGCGATCGAAGACCTCCTGGTACTCGGACAGACCTCCGGGGCCATTACCCATGGAGTGGCCATACTCGCAGTTGATGCGCGGCTTGGGGAACGGATGCTCACCAAAGTCGTTCATCTGCGACACACGGGAGTACATCGTGGAAATGACGTCGACGGTATCGGCGTTGCGGTCCTCCTCGTAGTGGACCGGACGACCATCGAGCTCGTGAGCCTTGGCGTACATCGCGCGGATGTTGCAGCCATAGCCGCTCTCGTTGCCCAGCGACCACATGATGATGCACGCGTGGTTGCGCTCCTGCATCACCAGGCGCTCAATACGGTCGACGTAGGCCGGCTCCCATGCCGGGTCGTCGGTAACCAGGGCGATGTTGCCGATATTCTCGAAGCCGTGGCTCTCCATATCGGTCTCGGCGACCAGCATGATGCCATACTCATCACACAGCTCGTAGAAGCGCGGGTCATTGGCATAGTGAGAGGTGCGCACTGCGTTGATGTTGTGCTGCTTCATGAGCTCCAGGTCGCGGCGCATGCGATCGAGGCCCACGGCGCGGCCCTTGTGATCGTCGTGATCGTGGCGGTTGACGCCATGCATCTTAAAGTAAGTGCCGTTGAGGTAGATATGATTGCCCTCGACCGTCACCTCGGCAAGACCCTGGCGATGCGGGACGTACTCGCTCACCTTGTCGCCGTCGTAGACCTCAAACGTAAGATCGTAGAGGAAGGGGTCCTCGGGATTCCAGAAGTGGGCATCGGTCACGCTGCACTCGGCATGGCCGTCGACGCACTCACCCGTAGCCACCACGTTCTCGCCATCGCTGAGCGTAAACACAACGCGGGAAGCGCCCTCGGCAACCGTATCGAGCGTGATCAGAGCGACATCGCCCTCGCGGTGCGTGCGGAACCTAAAGTCGACCAGGTGCGCGGCGGGACGCTGCATAAGGTACACATCGCGGAAGATGCCCGAGGCCCACCACATGTCCTGATCCTCGATGTAGCTGCCATCGCTGTACTGCAGGACCTTGACCGCAAACAGGTTGTCGCCCTCGACGAGCGCGTCGGTCACGTCGAACTCGGCAGACAGGCGCGAACCCTTGGTCATGCCGATATACTGACCGTTGACGTACAGCTCGCCATAGCTCTCGATGCCGTCGAAGCGAATGATCTCGCGAGCGCCGGCAGGAACGGCGGGAAGGTTGACGATGCGCTGGTAGACGCCCGTGGGGTCGTCGGAGGGAACGAACGGCTGATCAACCGGGAACGGGAAACCCTCGTCGGTGTAGGCAAGGTTGCCATAGCCGTCCACCTGCCACAGGTGCGGAACCTCCACGTGATCCCACTCGGGCTTGTACGTGGAGAGTTCCTCGTTGGAGACGGCAGCGGGGCCCTCAAAGAGGCGGAACTGCCACGAGCCGGACAGCTGGACAAACCCGCGCGACAGCTCGCGGCTGTACGTTGCAGCGAGATCGGCAGTCTCGTAACCCATAAAGTACGCATGGGGTGCCAGGCGGTTCCTGTGGGTGAGCGCTTGGTTTTCCCAATCGTTAATGGCGTCCATGGTGATGCTCCTTCATCATCGTAGTGATTCTTGTGCAACCGGTTGTCCTTATCTTACGGGCGATGCAAAAAACTGTGCAACCGGTTGTCCGCTGAACGGTCGATTTGGCCGGGTTAACGGTGCAACCGGTTGTACAATCGCAACACTTATGTCACCCTGAGTATCGAAACTCAGCACAAGACATCGTTCTTAAGCTCGTAGGCAACCTCCACGCCCGCTGATATCTCACCCACACGAGACGTATTCGATTTCGGCTTGGTTGCAAAACGACACCGGTCACCGGATATCATGAACGCTGTTCAGGCGCACTATAGTAAGCTGTATCCGCACTAGCCCGTATCAGTGACAACATCGACCGCATTTTCCAGGAGACGCCATGACACAACCAGTTCGCACCGCACCTACGCTTGCCGAGGTTGCCGCAGCTGCCGGCGTGTCGCGCTCCACGGCATCGCGCGCCCTCAACGATTCGCCCCGCATTAGCGAGGAAACCAAAAAGCGCGTCCGCGCGGCGGCCAAGGAAGTCAATTTTGTCCCCAACGCTCGTGGCCGAGCGCTCGCTGTCGGGCGCACGGAAATCATCGCCGTGCTCGTGACCGAGCCTCTGAGTGAACTCTTCAGCGACCCCACCTATAGCGAGTTTTTGAGCGGCATTACCGAGGAACTGTCGGAGTCGTCCTATCTGCCCGTTATCTTGCAGGCGTCTTCTACGCATGAGCGCAACCGCGCACGCGAGCACTTTGAGCGCCGCTCGTTCGACGCCGCGATCGACGTCTCTCCCTACAAAGGCAGCGAGCTGCTCGAGGTGCTGCGCGAGCTGGGCGTACCCACCGTGTTGTGCGGCCAGCTCGAGGGCCACCCCTATCGCGATGTGTTCTCGACGGTCTACTCTGACGACGAAGAGGGCGGACATTTTGCGGCACTCGCCATGAAGGATCGCGGGCGCAAAGATATCGTCGCCGTGTTGGGACCGCAAGACAACCCCGCTGTTGTCGACCGCCTGCGCGGCTACCGCGCCGTCTTGGGCGAAGACCTCCCAGACGCAAACGTTATCTATACCGGCTGGAACAGCGGAGACGGCTATCAGGCCATGCACCAGATCCTCGCGCGCGAGATTGCTTTCGATGGCGTGCTCTGCGGATCGGACCGTATCGCGGCTGGCGTCATCACCGCACTCAACGAGGCAGGCCTATCCGTTCCTGCGGACGTTTCTGTCGTCGGCTTCGACGATCACGAGATTGCGGCGCGCTGCGTCCCCGCGCTCACGACCGTCCGCCAGCCCCTGCGCGAAGAAGGACACATGGCCGCCAACATTGCGCTCGACATGATCAAGGGTGCCGAGCCCACCACCACCGTCATGCACATGCAGCTCGTTCAGAGAGACTCGCTATAAGAAACTGGGGCAGGCTTTCCGCCAAACAGTTGTTGCGGAAAGCCTGCCCCGTTTGAGCGCTCATTCTGGGGCACAGTTTCCGTTAGACAGCTCGACCGGAAAGCGCGTCCCGTTATTTGGCTGGATTCTGGGTCGCAGTTTCCAAAAGGACCCTGTTTGGGAAACTGCGACCCGTTTTGGACGCAAATTCTGGGACGCAGTTTCCGCGACGCCCAGTCAACCTATGCCCTCGCAACGCCCGCGCATAAAAAACGAGGGAAGGCACGCGTCCTTCCCTCGTTACAGGCAATATGTAGCCGCTTGCCTACATCAGGCGCAGACTGACGTCCTTGAGCTGGGCGCCGCTAACGGCACTCGGGGCGCCCGACATGAGGTCGGAGCCGCTGGCCGTCTTGGGGAACGCCATGACGTCGCGGATGGAGTCGGAACCGGTGAGCAGCATGCACACGCGGTCCAGGCCCAGAGCAAAACCACCCATCGGGGGTGCACCAAACTTGAGCGCCTCCATGAGGAAGCCGAACTGCGACTCGGCTCGCTCCTCGGTGAAGCCCAGGAGCCTGAGCATAGACATCTGCATCTCGGCGTTGTGGATACGCATACCGCCGCCGCCGGCCTCAAAGCCGTCCATGACAAAGTCGTAGGTGCAGGAACCGGCCGCCAGCGGGTCGGCCTCGATCTTGGCGATGTCGGTCTCGGTCGGCAGCGTGAAGGGCTGATGCTCGGCAGCGTAGGCCTTGCGGTCCTCATCCCAGTGGAACAGCGGGAAGTTGACGACCCACAGGAAGTCGTGGCCCTCACGCTTGATCTCGAGCGCGTTGGCCATGTGGGAACGCATACCGCCCAGGATCTCGTCAGAGAGCAGGCGCGGGCCGGCGGCGAACATCACGAGGTCGCCAGGCTCGACGTCCATGCGCTCGCGCAGAGCCGCCATCTCCTCGTCCGAGAAGAACTTGACGATGGGGCTGTTGATGGAGCCGTCCTCGCGGAAGGCGATCCAGGCCAGGCCCTTGGCGCCAAACGTGGAGGCCACGCCGGCGAGCTTATCGATCTTGGCACGTGCCCAGGCGCCGGCGCCCTTGGCGTTGATGGCCTTGACGACAGAGCCCTCCTCGTTCGCGGCAGTCGCAAAGACCTTGAACTTGGAGTTGGCAAAGATGTCGGTCAGGTCGACCAGGTGCATACCATAGCGGGTATCGGGCTTGTCGGAGCCATAGGTGTCCATGGCCTCCCAGTAGTCCATGCGACGCAGCGGCGTGGGCATCTCGACACCCATGCGGCCGAAGGCATCGGACAGAACTTCCTCGAGCGCGCTCATGACGTCGTTCTGGTCCACGAAGGACATCTCGATATCGACCTGGGTGAACTCGGGCTGACGGTCGGCACGCAGGTCCTCGTCGCGGAAGCACTTGGCAACCTGGTAGTAGCGCTCGACGCCACCGACCATGAGCAGCTGCTTCAGGAGCTGCGGGGACTGCGGCAGGGCGTAGAAGTTACCCGGCTGAATACGGCTGGGAACGATGAAGTCGCGGGCGCCCTCGGGCGTGGACTTGAACAGGGAGGGTGTCTCGACCTCCATGAACTCACGGTTGTGCAGCGCCTCGCGAATGGCAAAGGTAAAGTCGGAGCGCAGCTTGAGGTTGGCCATCATCTCGGGACGGCGGAGGTCCAGATAGCGATAGCGCAGGCGGGTGTCCTCGCTGGTCTCGATGCCGTCCTCGATCTGGAACGGCGGGGTGACGGACGTGTTGAGTACCTCGGCGTGGTCGGTCAGGACCTCGATCTCGCCGGTCGCGAGCTTGGTGTTGGTGGTCTCCTCGCCACGGGCGCGCACGACGCCATGAATCTTGATGGGCCACTCGGGACGCATGGTCTCGGCGATCTTAAAGGCGTCGCCGTCGGAGTGCTCGGGGTCGAAGGTGAGCTGCGTGATGCCCTCGCGGTCGCGAAGGTCGCAGAAGATAAGGCCGCCGTGGTCGCGGCGACGGCTCACCCAACCGGTGAGGGTGACCTCTTCGCCCACGTTCTCGAAGCGAAGCTCGCCGCAGGTACGGGTGTGCATGGAATGCTCATCGATGGGACGGGTCTGGCTCATACCAGTGATCCTCCTTTATGGATCTGTGCCGCCCCGTGTCGTTCCGGGCGGCGTCGTACAGATTTGCCCAGCCTGCGTAAACCGCGCAGCCAGACATGGCGTTCTATCTTATCGCACCCGCGTCGATGTGCCGCGAAAAAGTAGCTCTTGCCCAAAGACTTGACGGAGACGAAACAATTGACGCGGCCTGGCCGTCGCCAAGGCACGCCGCGTGCGACAATGTGCCCCAATACAACTGCACTCGGAAAGGCCCGCCATGACTGCACGCCTCATCGTTATGGATATCGACTCCACGCTCATCAACCAGGAAGTCATCGACCTGTTGGGCGAGGAAGCCGGCGTGGGCGAGCAAGTTGCACGGATCACCGAACGCGCCATGCGCGGCGAGCTTGACTTTAAGCAGGCGCTCGAGGAGCGCGTGGGGCTGCTTGCCGGCTTGGACGAGAGCGTGTTCGAGCGCACCTTTGCGCGCGTGACGTTTACCCCCGGCGCGCTGGAGCTTGTGCGCTCGGCGCACAGCAAGGGCTGGAAGGTCGGCGTGGTAAGCGGTGGCTTCCACGAGGTCGCCGACAAGATCGTAGCCGCCGCGGGCATCGATTTTTGCCTGGCCAACCGCCTGGAAGTCGTGGATGGCAAGCTCACCGGTAAGCTGGCGGCAGACATCGTGACCAAGGAGTCCAAGCTCATCCAGCTGCTGGACTGGGCGGTTGAGTGCGGTGTCGATATGGCCCACACCGTCGCGATCGGCGACGGCGCCAACGACATCCCCATGATTCAGGCCGCGGGCACGGGCATCGCGTTTTGCGCCAAGCCCAAGACGCGCGAGGCCGCCCCGTTTGCCATCGACGAGCGCAACCTGATGCTCGCCATGGACATCATCCTGCGCGACTAGTCGATCCGTCTAACAACAGAATCAATTCCTCTATATCTAGTTTCCGAACAATTTTGTCTTAGTGTTCGGAAACTTGCCCTTGAGTGCTAGACTTTGCACCGTCGAAGGGAACATATATGGATAAGCGAGATCTTGAGCAATTGCTGAGCGATGTTGCCGACGGAGCAGTCGCCCCGGCAGTCGCCCTCACGCGCATCCAGACGGCGCCGACCGCCGATCTGGGTTTTGCGCAGCTCGATCTTTCGCGCGGGGTGCGCCAGGGAGCCGGCGAGGTTGTCTACGGCGCCGGTAAAACCGCCGAGCAGATTGCCGCCATTATCAAAACGCTGCGCGATGCCGGCCAGGAGCACATCCTGGTCACGCGCCTGGACGTCGAAAAGGCAGCCCGCACCTCGGAGCTCCTCGACAACGGCATCGACCTGGGATATGCCCCGGACGCACAGCTCGCCCTCGTGGGCGGTAAGCCCTCCCCTACCGGCAACGGACGCATCGTCGTCGCCTGCGCCGGCACGAGCGACTTACCCGTCGCCGAGGAAGCCGCGTTGACGGCCGAGTTCTATGGCAACGAGGTCGACCGCCTCTACGACGTAGGCGTCGCCGGCCTGCACCGCTTGCTCGCTCATGCCGAGGAACTTGCCCAGGCGCAGGTGGTCATCGCCATCGCCGGCATGGAGGGCGCGCTGGCGAGCGTTATCGGCGGTCTGGTGAGCTGTCCGGTCATCGCCGTTCCCACCAGCGTGGGCTACGGCGCAAGTTTTGGTGGCGTAGCCGCGCTGCTCGCCATGCTCAACTCCTGCGCCAGCGGCGTTTCGGTCGTCAATATCGACAACGGCTTTGGTGCCGCCTACCAGGCAAGTCTTATCAATCATTTGAGCGCCGGCACAACCCGCGCCCGTTAAGGAGCATTCCATGTCCAACCATCAGCACACGCTTATCATCGACGGCACCTCGGGCATCAGCGGCGATATGACCGTCGCGGCCCTGCTCGACCTGGGCGCCAGCGAGGAGCGCCTGCGCGAACAGCTCGCCACGCTGCCGGTCGACGGCTTTACGATCGCCGTGACGCGCGTAAACAAGCATGGCATCGACGCCTGCGACTTTGACGTCCAGCTTGCAGAGGAGCTCGAGAACCACGATCACGATATGGCCTGGCTCTACGGCAACGAAGAAGCTGCCGAGCACACGCACGAGCATGAGCACCACCATCATGACCATGGCGGGCATGAGCACGAACACTGCCACGAACATGATCATGAGGCCCACGGCCATGGCCACGAGGGTCATCATCACGTCCACCACCATCACCACCGTTCTTTGGCGGACGTCACCGCCATCATCGACGGCTCGCAGCTAGGCGATGGCGCCAAGCGTCGTGCCCTCGCCATTTTTTCTGTACTCGCTGCTGCCGAGGCCAAGGCTCACGGCAAAACGCCCGACACCGTCCTGTTTCACGAGGTGGGCGCCGTCGACTCCATTGTCGACGTCTGCTCCGTTGCCATCTGCCTCGATGACCTGGGTATTGAGGATATCGTGGTTGGGTCGCTCTCCGAGGGCCACGGAACCATCCGCTGCGCCCACGGTCTCATGCCCATTCCCGTCCCCGCTGTCGTCAACCTGTGCCAAGCGGGCAATATCGCCCTCACGCCCGCGCCGGTCGTCGGCGAGCTCGTGACGCCCACGGGCGCCGCCATCGTCACCGCGCTGCGCACGTCCGACCAACTGCCCTCACGCTACCGCATCGAAGCCGTCGGCTACGGCGCCGGTAAGCGCCCCTACGAGGGCTGCTCCGGCACGCTCCGTTGTCTCCTCGTTGACGAGGACGCATAGCCATGGATGCCCGCAAGGCCAAAAGCCGCGCCGCGATCGTCGCGGCGTTCTCCGAGCTGCTACGCGAAGAGGACTACGGCAAGATCACCGTCGGCGACATCATCGCGCGCGCCCACGTAGGCCGCGCGACATTCTACGGCCTCTTTAAGAGCAAAGACGACCTACTGTCCGAGCTCGTGAGCGACATCTGCACCCACGCCCTCGACGACGATGGCACACCGCTCGACGACCCACTCGTGCAGGTCGAGCATATCCTCAACAACCTCTGGGAACGCCGTCAGGGCGTTCGAGCCCTCGTAGCCGGCGCCGGCTCGCGCGTCTTCGCCGACTGTCTCCGCAAGACCATCATGTCACGAGCAGCCGAAACCGTCCCCGCCGACCCCACAGGCCCCGCCGGCACCATGGACCGCAGCTTCTTACTACACCACATAGCCTCAAGCTTCGTAGCCACCGTCCAATGGTGGGCCTGGCACAACTTCCAAGCAGACAAAACCGACATAGCAAAAGACTACCTCTCAGCCATAAAGCCCCTCTTCAACTAAGTAAGAAGCTCATCCCAAAGTTCCGCCCCAACCCAAAGCACAATCCATCCCAAAGTATCGACAACAGCCCAACGCCCCTACCAGTAACAAGCCCCTCCCATCCAAATTCAGATACATATGTTGGGTTGCTTGTACGAACGCAACAAAGACCCCGCAGCTGACCGCATGGGGTAACTTCCCAGCGCATTCCGCAGGACGCAAAAAGGCTCGCCGCACGAAGTGCGCAGCGAGCCTTTTTGCATGTCCGAGGACGCGCTGGGAAGTTACCCCATGCGGTCAGCGGACAACTATGTAGCCTCAAACTAGAACATGCCCAAGAAACCGTGCACAAACAGCGCGGCCAGAGCAGCACCGACAAACGGCGCGATGCCAGGAACGAGCAGGCCGTACTTCCAGTTGTTGTCAGCCTTGTTCTTGATCGGCAGCACCTGATAGGCCATGCGAGGACCAAGGTCACGTGCCTGGTTCATGGCGAAGCCGGTGATGCCGCCCATGCCCATGCCAACGGCCCAAACGATCAGGCCGACGCAGATGGCCAGCATCAGGACGTTCTCGCCAGCACGGTTAGCAGCAGCAAGGATGGCGCTGATGAACACAAAAGTGCAGATAGCCTCGCAGAAGAAGTTGCGGGCATAGTTCGTACCCTCGGTGGTGGGGTTGGTCGAGAAGATATTGCGCTGGGCAATGGGATCGACGACACCATCGGAAGCCTTGAACTCATCGGCATACATCAACCACGCGATCACGGCACCCGCAAAGCCGCCGAGCATATCGGCAATCATGAAGGGAATGCAGCTGCTCCACGGCACCAGGCCTACGATGCACTGGGCAAGCACCATGGCGGGGTTCATGCACACGGCGCCGCCAAAGATAAACAGAGCAACCGAGATGCCAAAAGACCAGGTGGTGATGGCAAACATGTGGCCGGAGCCCTGATACTTGGTGCCCTTAAGCACGGTATCGCAGTGCACGCCCACGCCAAAGATGATCATGAGGGCCGTTGCGCCGAATTCGCAGAGGAGTTTGGTAAGCATAAAACCTTATCTTTCTTGTCGGTTATAAACGATTCGTTTAGGCCGCGTACTAGTGCTGAGCGACGACAACGCCCAGGCCATCGGGAATGACGGCCACCTTGGCATCGGCACCCTTCATCTCAAAGGCGAGCTTGAGCGCCTCCTCGATAGTGTTGACCGGCGTCATGTGCATATCCTTGAGCATCTGGTGATCACACAGGTCGGTGACCATAATCACAGGGTGATGCGCCAGGATGCGGGCGAAAATCTGGCTCGTCCACTGGTCGGGCAGGGTCTCGTCCTTAGGACGGTCGATGCAGGCGCGCTCAAACTCTGCCGGATCATTGTCGGCGATGTTGTGATAGAAGCCCTCGCCACCGTGACCGTCGGCACAACCGGCGACATCGATGATCACGCCGCCCTCGGGAAGTGTGGCCTCTGCAGAGCACATGCCCTTCACGGCCTGATAGATGTTCTGGTCGAGCGGGTAGCCGCCGTTGGTGGTAATGGCAATCTCGCACTCGACGGGCTCAACGCCGGCAAGGCTCTTCACGAACTCGCAGCCAGCCTCGTGCGCCTTGTGGATGTCGCCGGCAAAGGAGCCGATGACCTCGTGCTTGCCGTTGAGCACCACGTTGAGCACAAAGGCAAGGTGAGCCATCTCGGCAGCGGCAAACATGTCCTCGCTCACGTGGTTGTGGCACAGGTTGCCGGCACGCGAATGGGAATCGTTCACAAACTGACCGTTGTGGTTGTACATGATGGTCTTGTAGCTGGCGATGCCAGGCAGGACGGACTTGCGGCTACCAGAGAAACCGGCAAAGAAGTGCGGCTCAATAAAGCCCTCGGCAAGCAGCAGATCGCAATCGGCGGCAATCTTGTTGATGATGCACTCGCCACCAGAAGGCAGGGTGCCGATCTTTTTCATCATGCTGTCGTCAGTCGCGACGTGCATAACGATTTCCTCGTTGGCAACGATCTCCTCGCCGTACTTGTTGACGAGTTCCTCATGCGTCGACGGACGATGCATACCCGTAGCAACCAAAATGCGCACGCGAGCCTCGGGCGCAGCGGAATGGATGTGATGCAGCAGAATAGGCATCGTCACACGCGAGGGAACGGGACGCGTATGGTCGGAGCTAATGATGACGATATCCTTCTTGCCAGCACAAAGCTCCTCGAGCGACGGCGAGCCATAAGGGTTGGCAAGCGACTCATCTACCAGCTCTTCCTGCGATTTCGTGGTCTTAAACTCGTTTTGATGACCTTCCATCACACCCGCGAAGTTCTTATCCTCGAGCTCCAGATGCAACGTCTTGTGGTCAAACGGCAGTTCACATTCAAACAATGACGAGCGCCCTCTTCCTTTTCAACTGACACACTAGATAAACCGTTGGAAGGATACGCCGCTCACCGAAAAACACCACCGTCCACCGACTCATTAACACAACGTTCATATTTGACCCACAACAAAACGGCCGCGACCCCAAACGGAACCGCGGCCGCCTGTCAAAGACACTATAGACAGGATGATTTACGCAGCGCCGAGGCAAACATCTAGTCCGAGACGTACGCACGTAAGCCATTTTGCATAAATTCGTTAATTAATTGCATAAGATGGCGCATGGATTTCTGGCCATAACTGGGTAGTACCCTCCGGAGCGTGCATTTTTGCGAGTATTCAGCATCGCGGGATAAGATTTTGGTGCCAAAAATCTTTCAAAAGGTAGATAGTCCTCATGACTCGACCCATCTGGATAGCATGCGGCGAGAAACCAGCCATATATGATCGTCGCCAAAGCCCAATCGTCGTGCAAAAGCATCAACAAAGGCAGCGAAAGCCGGCTATGGCCTTATGCATCAATCTTTGGCTGCTGAAAACTCCGTTTTTTGCACGTCGCCCCAAGCACCACCCTCACCCAGCGGCTGATCCGCCGAAGACCGGACATCGCAGGGCCCGCCATCAGTTTACTTTTAGGCACACTCCGCAGGACGCAAGAAGCCCTCGCCGCACTCCACGCTATGCGCGAAGCGCGCCTTATTCCCTTTAGCTTTAATCCCAGAAGACCGAGGACGAAGGGATCCGATGGGTTTCCCTCTGAATGCACTCCGCAGCACGAAGCCCCCTTATCCGCAGCTCCGAAGGAGCAGGATAAGGGGGCTTCAAGTGCGAGGACGCATTCAGAGGGAAACCCATCGGGTCCCGGTGAGAGCCACAGGGCTATCGATTACCCCGTGTTCTGCAATCCTGCCGAGACGCCGGTCACAGTCGAAAGAATCAGGCTCATGTACTCGGCCTTCTTCTCCTCGGCCATCTCGTCCTGGTTCATACGCACCTCGCGAAGGGCGCGGACCTGGGCGATGGACAGAGCGTCGACATAGGGGTTACGCACGCGAACGGCGCAGCCGAGCACACGACGACGTTGCAACGGCCACTCGTCACCGACGATGGCAAGGACCCACTTACGCGTGAGCTGCATCTCGGTGAAGACCTTCTCGGACAAATCATCGCGGTCGCCCAGGTGCAGATACATCTTGGCGATACGCTGATCGGTCTTAGCGATCGACATCTCGATGTTGTCGATAAAGGTGCGGAAGAACGGCCACTCCTGGTAGGCAGCCTTGAGCTGGTCAAGATCGCCAAGCTGCTCGCAGGCGGTGCCCAGACCGTACCAAGCGGCCAGGTTAATGCGCGCCTGGCTCCAGCTGAAGATCCACGGGATGGTACGCAGGTCGTCGAGCGACTTGGCACCCAAGCCGCGCTTGGCGGGACGCGAGCCGATCGGCAGCAAGCCGACCTCGGTCAGCGGCGTCACGGTCGAGAACCACGGTGTAAAGTCCTCGGTGTTCAGCAGGTCCAGATAGCGCTCGTGGCTTGCAGCGTTGAGCTTCTCGGCCATATCCCAGAACTTCTGCGTGGTCTCGGTGTTGGTCTTCTCGACACTCGGGGCCGACTGCAAAAGCGTTGCAGCGGCAACGGACTCAACATGGCGCTGAGCCAGCGTGCGGTTGCCGTAACGGGCAAAGATGACCTCGCCCTGCTCGGTGAGCTTAAAGAAGCAGTTGACCGAACCCTTGGGCTGCGCCAGCACGGCCTTGTTGGCCGGGCCGCCGCCACGGCCCACGGCACCGCCGCGACCGTGCATAAGCACCAGGTCGATATCGTTCTTCTCGGCCCACTTGGCGATGCGCTCCTGCGCAGAATGCAGCGCGAGCATGGCCGTGGTAGGACCGGCATCCTTGGAAGAGTCGGAATAGCCCAGCATGACCTCCATGCGGCGGTTGGTCTGGGCAAGGCGCTTTTGCACCACGGGCAGCGTAAGCATCTGGTCGAGCACGTCAACGCAGCCCTCGAGGTCCTCGAGCTGCTCGAACAGCGGGATCACGTCGAGCTCGGGAACGTCTTCCTCGTGTGCGAAGGACAGGTGGGCCAGCTCAAAGACGTCGGCCACATGCTGGGCACTCTTGGTAAACGAGATGATGTAGCGGTGTGCCATCTTCTTGCCGTAGCGCTTTTGGATGGAACCGATGGCACGGAAGGTGTCGATGACCTCGCGCGTCATGGGCTGCAGGTCACCATGGATACCGTTCTCGTGGATATCCTTGAGGGCGCGGGCGTGCACCACGGAGTGCTGACGGAACTCCATCTCGACCATATGGAAGCCGAAGGACTCGACCTGCCAGATGATGGTTTGGACCGGACCGTAGGCGGCACGGACGGCACCGCAGGCAGCAAGCGAACGCTGGACGACGCGCAGGTCATCCAGGAACTCGTCGGCGCTGTGGTACATGGTGTCGGTGATGCGGCGCACGGTGGCGTTCAGGCGGTCGGCCATGACGAGCATGACGGCGCGATGCGGCTCGTGCTCGGAGATCAGCTCGGCGCGGGCCGTGTAACGAGGGCTCATCTCGACCTGATGGTTCCACAGGTTAATGAGCTCGGCAGAAGGCTTGCTGTAGGTGGCCTCGAGCGTGAGGTTGTGGCCGATGCGGCGGCACTTGTCCTCGAGCTTGAGCACCATGTGAGTGAAGTACTTGGCGGCGACTTCGCGGCTCACCTTGGCGGTGACGTTGGGGTTGCCGTCGCGGTCGGAGCCGATCCAGCTGCCGGGATGGAAGAACGCCGGGCACAGCGGCGGCACGGTACCGGCCTTGTCGCCCAGCACCCAGTCGTCAAAACGACGGTAGATGACGGGGATAACGTCGAACAGCGTGTTATCGAAGATGTCGATGATGGTATCGGCTTCCTCGACCGGCGTGGGCTTCTTGAGCGCGATGGGGCTCGTACGCACCAGGGCGTCGATCTCCTGCAGCATATGGCGCTCGTTCTCCACCAGGTCGGAGCCGCCCAAACGCGGACGCTCCTCCAGCAGGTTGGAGATACGGCGAATCTTGCCCTCGACGGCCTTACGACGGGCCTCGGTGGGATGTGCGGTAAAGACAGGGTGGAACTCGAGCTTGCCGAGCAGCTCATTGGCACCCTCGACGCCCATCTCGTTTACCAACTGGTGATAGGCGACGGTGAGTTCGTTGGCGGGATCGACCTCGGTATCGGTCGATGCGCCGGCCTCGCGCTCGCGCAGCTGCGCCACACGGTAGTTCTCCTCCGACAGGTTTGCCAAGTGGAAGAAGCTCGTAAAGGCGCGAACGATGACCTGCTGCTTATCAAGCGGCAGGCTGTCAATCAAATCGACGACTTCGCGAAACGCCACGGCGGTGGGCTCGTCGGCAGTGGGCACGCCCTGTTCGTCAACGGACTCGTCGGCAGCGCGGCTACCGGGGTTGCCAGCATTGACCACAATCTCGGCTGTCAAAATCTTGTCGAACAGGTCCGCGATCTCGGGATCATACTCGCTAAGCACACGACGTTCCAGGCGCAGGAACAGCGCCAGATTATCGCGCAGCTCCTCGGGGATCTCGATCTCGGCGAGACGCTCCCTGGACTCGGCATTCGAGCCGATTCGGTTAACGAGGCGGTTGACCACGGCAGCGACGCGCGCCGCGGCTTCGGGTACAGACTGGTTGCTTAGGTTCTCAGCCACGTTTCCTCCCATTCCTCCTTCTATGCACGTAACATGTGGTATTCATTATAGGCGCTTGAGAAATACTTTCGACACTGATTGCGCTTTACCACACAAAAGTATTTTCTGCATTGCAAGGGTTTTTGCCCCAAATGGTCGTATTTCTCGGTGGGCGGCATATGCAAGCGAGGGCATTCCGCATAAATGCGAAACACCCCCGTAACAATAGCTCGTCGCGAGCGGGACATGTTAGCGGGTCCGCAGCTCAAAAATCATGCGCTACAGACGCTCGCGAACCGCCTCGACGACGTTGGCCAGATCGACGAGAACCTCGTCATGGCTCTGCATGTCGCGCACCTTGACCTTGCCGGCGGCAAGCTCGTCGCCGCCCAGGACCAGGATGAGCTTGGCGCCTACCTTATCGGCCTGCTTAAACTGGGCCTTGAGCGAACGGCCCTGATAGTCGGCCTCGGTCACAATCCCTGCGGCGCGAAGCTGCTGCGTAATGGTAAAGACGTTCTGACGCAGCTCCTTGCCGGCATTGGCGACGTAGACGCACGGGACCTCCTCGGCACCCAGGTCGCTGCCAAAGGCCTGCAGGGCCAGCAGGGCGCGCTCAAAACCGACGGCGAAGCCGACGCCTGCCGTGGGCTTGCCGCCCTCGAGCTCGACGAGACCATCGTAGCGGCCGCCGCCGCCGATGGAGCCGACGCCGGCGCCAGGGGCCTCGACCTCAAAGACAGTACGGGTGTAGTAGTCCAGGCCGCGCACCAAGGTGGGATCCTCGACATACTCGATACCGGCGGCATCCAGATAGCGCTTGACTTGCTCGTAGTGCTCGCGGCACTCATCGCACAGGTTGTCACCCATCAGCGGAGCCTCGGCCATGATCTCGCGGCAGTGGTCGTTCTTGCAGTCAAAGGCACGCAGCGGGTTGAGCTCGGCGCGCTCGCGGCACTCATCGCACATCTCGTCTGCGTGATCGAGGATAAACTGCTTGACTTGCTCGCGGTAAGCCGGACGGCACTGAGCGTCGCCCATCGAGTTAATGAGCAGACGAAGCTTGGAAAGATCGAAGCCCAGGCGCTTGTAAAACTCCATGAGCATGATGATGCACTCGGCGTCTGCCGCCGGATCGGGAGCGCCGAGCCACTCGATGCCCACCTGGTGGAACTGGCGCAGGCGGCCCTTCTGGGGACGCTCGCCACGGAACATGGCCTCGGCGTAATAGGCCTTAAACGGCGTGGAGCCCTGGGGCACTAGGTTGTTCTCCACGACGGCGCGCACCACACCGGCCGTGCCCTCGGGACGAAGGGCCAGGCGCTGCTTGGGCTTAAGCTTGGTATCGGTGCCCTCGGTAAAGACGCGCTCCAGGTTGGCGCCGCTAAACACGCGGAACATCTCCTTGCGCACGACGTCGGTCGACTGGCCGATGCCGTGGACAAACACGTCCACCTGCTCGATAGCGGGCGTCTCGATGGGCTTAAAGCCAAACGGCTCGAACACGCCGGCAGCGATCTGCTGCATCTTCTGCCAGGCGCGCATCTCGGCGCCGATAAGGTCGCGGGTTCCCTCCGCCTTCTGTGCCTGCATGGGCAAACACCTTTCTTTTGTATCGCGTCATAGGTAGTGGTCATTATACGGCACAAACACAAACAGCGGCGGCGCGTCTGACCGAACGAGGGTATGGGGACTCGTTCGGCCAGATGCGCCGCCGCTGTTTGCGATCCGTTTTTTCTCCGTCCCCTTCGGATCACGCGACCCCTTGGGGACGGAGGAAAAGGGATCATTTCGTAGGCCCGTGGCCGCCTTGGAAACCGAATGATGGTACGAGCATCCATTCGGCTTCCAAGGCGGCCACGGACAGAACGGGGCGAACAGAAAAGAGCGACGGACGTCTACTCCCCCGCCACGCTCGCACGCAGCTTGGCGGCGATGGGCTCGGATGCCAGCAGGAACACGAGCATGACCACGGAGCACGTCAGGCACACAATCCAGGTGCTCGCAAAGGAGCCCGTGGCATCGAACAGCACGCCCGAGACGATGGCACCCACGGTGCCGCCGACCATCTCGAGCGAGGTAATGGTACCCGTGACCTTGCCGAGGTCCGCCATGCCAAACTGCTTGGACGCGGCAATAGTAGGCGTGATGGTGCCCATGCACGTTCCGACGCCAAAGCTCACGGCAGCCACGATGGGACCAAGATCGGTCGCGGGGAAGCACAGCGCCACACAGGCGACAATACACGCAACGGATCCCAGCACGTTGCCAAAGCGCAGGCCAAAGCGATCGTAGATGGCGCCGAGCGAAATCTTGGCGATAACGACGGTGACCATATAGGCCGAAAGCACCGTACCGGCCCACATGGGATCGTGGCCGCCCGTGACGATCTTGGCGCCGTTGACGGTAACGCTCGTCATGTTGGTGACCTGGTTGGGCAAGATGGCGCCGTTAACGAGCCCCATAAAGAGGAAGGCGACGACAAGCAGCCAAAACGCCGGGCTCTTCTTGATGCGAGACCAGCCAACGCTAACCTCGGGCGCCGTGTGCTCGTCCTTGTCGCCGGCCGTCGAGACGGACGGATCGCCCGGGTTCTCGCCGAGCGGCTTCAGGCCGATCTCGGAAGGCTTGGTGCGGAAGGAATAGGCCGTGATGGGCAGCGCCGCCACCATGCAGATAGCCGCGAGCGCCAGGAAGGCGGAACGCCAGCCAACGCTCACGATCAGCGAGCTCACGACGGGAGACAGAATAGCGCCGCCAAAGCCCGAGCCCGAAAGTGCGATGGAGATGGCAAGGCCTCGCTTGGCCGTAAACCAGTTGGCGGTCACCAGGCTGATAAGCAGACGGGTCGAGGCGACGGCAAAGCACCCCGAGACGGCAAAGAGCACGTAGACCTGCCAAAGCTCACCCACAAAGCTCATGCCCGCGAGCACCGCCGAGGTGGCGATAACGGTGAGCGAGCCCAATACGCGGCCACTCACCTTATCGGCAACATGGCCGATAACGAGCGAACCCACGACGCTCACCACGGTGGAGATGGCATTGGAGATGTTGTACTGCGCAAGGGAAATGCCCAGGTCGCTGACGATCAGCGGCTGGAACAGGCTCATGCAGTTGACGAAAATCGTGTAGCACGTGGCCATGATCACGAAGCCGGAGGTCACCACGAGCCAACCGGGGAAGAACTTACGCTGCTGGGACATACTGCTCCTTATTTAACAAACGAATAGCCGGCGCCGGGCGCCGGTAGTGCCCAAGATTGCCTTGAAAGACAAGGGCATAGGCCTTACGGCCATGCCCGCAGGCTTGAAAGGCAAGGTTGGATGCTACCGGTGGTCGGCGATATAGCCCAAAGCGACGGCGGTATAAGCCGCAGCACCGAGCGGCAGCTCGGCATCGTTAAAACGTGCCTTGGGATGGTGCTGGGCAAAGTGTTCGTCCGTGTCGGTTACGGCCGCGCCCACGGTAAAGTACGCACTCGGAATCTCGCTCGAGATAAGCGCGAAGTCCTCACTCGCCATGGCATGGAAAAGCGGCAAGAAAGCCGCCTTGGGCAGCACTGCGCCCACATAGCCAAGCGACGCCTGAGTCATATCGCTGTCGAGTACAAGCGGCGGAACATCCGAAAGCGTCTCGATGGTCGCCGGCGTACGATATGTTGTGGCAACGCCGTTAACGACCTCCGCGATGCGGGTCTTGAGGTGCTCCATGAGCTCAACATCGAAGCCGCGCAGCGTTCCCTCGAGCAGGCAGGTGTCGGGGATGACGTTGGCCGCCAAGCCGCCAGCAAACTTACCAACGGTAAGTGCGACTTCCTTGGCCGCCGGCACCTCGCGGGCGATAAGCTCCTGGAGCGCCAGGTGCACATGGACGCCGGCCGCGATGGGGTCGATGCAGATCTCGGGGCTCGAGCCATGGCCGCCCTTGCCCTGGAGCGTGATGCGGAAACCGTACACGCCCGAAAGCGCCGGACTGCCGTAGAGCACCAGGCCAAGCGGCGACTGGCTGTTGACATGCATGGCAAAGGCCGCCTGAGGACGCGGGTTCTGCAGCAGGCCATCGGCGATGGCAGCGCGTGCCCCTTCAAAGGTCTCCTCGCCCGGCTGGAACAGCAACTTGACGGTAGCGTTGGCCTCCACAAGCTCGGCCTCTCGAGCCTTGAGCAAACGGGCCGCGCCGAGCAACGCCGTCGCATGCATATCGTGACCGCAAGCATGCATGCAGCCGTTGGTAGAGGCGAAAGGCTCGCCCGACTCTTCGGCAACGGGCAGGGCATCCATGTCGCCACGAAGCATGACGACCGTTCCGGCCTGCTCGTCCTTGCACGTGCCATTGCCCTGAGCGGCCGCACCGGCACCGATCAGGCCAACGACGCAGGAACCGTCGACTAGCGTGGTATGGGGGATGTCCATCTCGTCCAGACGTGCCTGGATATAGGCAGACGTCTGCGGAAGATTGTTACCCAGCTCGGGCATCTGGTGTAGATCGTGTCGCCATGCAGCGAGCTCGTCTGCAAAAGCCTGAGCTTCTGCGACAAGACCGTCACCGATAGCGGCCTGCGCCGCCGCGGTGGCCTGGGGCGCTGGTTGCGGTTGAAAATTGGACAGAGCTGATGCCATAGAAGCCCTCCAGTAACGTTTTTGCAGCACGCACTTTGATAGCGTAAAGTGCAAGGTACAACTGTAAGGGCATGACATAAAAAAGCCGCCCTGGGAGGGCGGCGCAACAAGTTGTTTACAATTGCGGGTGTGATTTTCGGCGCAAGAAATCGAAATGCGTCTCGCTCAAGATAATCGAAAGAAAGATGAGCGCGAAGCCGGCGAGCAGGCGCGAGGTGAGCGCCTCCCCCATCAGCAGCACCGAGAACAGCACGCCCGAAGGCGACTCCATCGAAAGGAGCAGTGAGCCCGTCGAGGCCGAGACGTGCGCCAAGCCGACGTTTTGGATGAGCAGAGCCGCGCATGTGCAACCAACCGAGAGAAACGCCATCGCGCTGATAAAGCTCGGCGTCCACACGGACAGAGGCGCTTGGGTCTCGAATAGCAGCGACGTTGCCAGGCTCAGCACGCCGTTGCCCACAAACATCCAAAACGTGATGACGTTGATGTCCATTTTGCGACCGTACTTGGCAGTCACCGCCATCTGGATGGCGAAAAAGACCGCACCCGCCAGCGTAATGACATCACCGATGTTGAATTCAACGCTATCGAGCGCCACCAAGCCAATGCCCGCCAAGCACAGCAGCGCCGCGCCCAGGTTATAGCGGGTGAGTTTTTCGCCGCTCAGAAAATAGCTCGCGAACGGCACAACGATGCAATACGTGCCCGTCAAAAAAGCATTCTTGCCCGCCGTGGTGTGCGCCAGACCGACTGTCTGCAGGGCGTAGGCGGCCCACATAAGTGCGCCCATGCCAAGTCCGACGATAAGGTTGCGGGCGTTGAGGTGCGCGATGATGCGCTTGTGGAAGATGAAAAACATGACCAACGCCGCAGGCAGAAAGCGCACGTAGAGCAGTTCGAACACCGGAATGGTGTCGAGCGCGTCCTTCATGGTCGTAAAGGAGTAGCCCCAGACGACTGCCACCGAAAGCAGCAGGTCTTTCCAGAACAGCGGCGAGCGAGCGCCGGCGCCGCGGGAGGTGCCGCCCGCGCCCAGGTCCTCGCGAGCAACAGGGCTATCGGGCATCATTTCGATATTGTCAGTGGCATGCTGGGCCATAGGGCATCCTCGCGCTCAATCTGGGCGTGGTGTCCGCACGCGCATGGCTGCGTGCCGCCTCATGGTCAAATAAAAGCAGGGCGCACCGGACCCCCGGCACGCCCCGCTACTGTAGCAACAACCAAGCAGCCCGTGCAATTCACTACGCTAAAGCATCGGGTTGGAAGATCTCGATGTTCCGACGGCGTTTACGTTGCTGAACTAAATCAATTTGGTTGACTCCAGTTTTTCGATGATCCAGTCGTTGGCTTTGATGACCGGGCGGCGGAAGACGACGCCCAGTGCCAGCGACGGAATCAGATAGCTCGCCAGAATGCCTAGCTCAATCCAGTACTCCATGTGGTACGCACCGGCCATGGCGGCATGCATGGCGTTGATGCCGTGGGTGAACGGCAGGAACGGATAGATCGCCTGGAACACGGGGCCGGTCATCTCGATGGGGAACGTGCCGCCCGAACCGCCGACCTGCATGACCAGCAGCACGACGGCGAGCGCCTTGCCGATATCGCCAAACGAAACCGTAAGCGTGTAGACGATATTGGAGAACACGAGACTCGCGACCCAGCCCGCCAGCACAAACTGCAGCGGGTCGTCGCACTGGATGCCAAAGAACAGGATGTCGCCCGCACACACGAGCGTTGCCTGCAGCAGGGCCAGACCGCCAAAGAACAGGTAGCGGCCCAGGTAGATCTCGTGCAGGCGCACGGGGATGAGCTCGTTGATAAGCTCATCGTCAACCGAGACCTTCATCATGGCCGCCAGCACGATCGAGCCGACCCAGAGCGACAGAATCGTGTAGAACGGCGCCATGGCCGAGCCGTAGTTGCGGATCGGATAGACCGGCTTGCGATCGAGCGCGACGGGGCCGGAAAGCGACACGGCCAGACCCTCGGGATCGTTGCCAATCATCGTCTTGATCGTGGCGAGGTCATCCGACATCAAGGCGCCGTCGAGCTCGTCCTTAAACGCACTGATCTTGTCCGACGCCTCGCCCAGCTGATTAGAAGCCTTGTTGACCAGCTTTGCAGCCTTGGAGAGGCCCTTTGCCAGCGAACCGGATGCGTCGGTCAGGCCGCCTACGGCGCTATCCAGGTCGCCCGAGATGCCATCAAGCGAGTCCAGAATGCCCGAAACCGTCTTCTTGAGCTCCTTGGCCTTAACCGAGAACGTGGAATCGTAATCGGATTTGGCACCCGCGATGCCGGCCTTGGCATCAGCGATGGCCTGATCGACCTCGGCACGCGAGTTGTTGACCTCGGCCATGCTATCGGAGAGAGACTTCGCGGTAGCCGCCAGATCCTTGGCATTGTTGCGGTACTCAACGGCGATTCTGCCCAGCGACGTCGCGGCGGACTTGAGGCCGTCCTTCAAATTCTCATCGCTCACCTGGTCGGCAAGGCTGCGGAGCTGATCGGCCATCGCATCGATATCCTTGGCGCGCGCATTGAGGGCCGCAGCGGCATCGTTGAGTTGGGACACCGTAAGGTCGACATGCTGGTTTGCGGTGTCGAACGCCTTCGCGAGCTCGGCAGACACATTGTCGAACGAACCAGCACTTCCATCGATTGCGGCATCGATGGCATCGTTTGCCGCCTTAAGCGCTTCTTTGGAATCATCGATACCGCTTTTGGCATGTTCCATGAGCTGCTTTGTCGACTCATCGACGGCACCGGTCTGCTTGAGCATGCCGCTCGCCGACGTCAGCGAATCGGACGTGGAGCTCAAAATGCCCGCCAGCGACGAAGCATTTGCCTGAACGTCTCGCAGGTCCTCAATCGAATCGCCGAGCGTCGAGGACAGGTTAGCGATAAAGTTGCTGACCTGGTCGGTGCTCATGTAATCGATCAGGCTGGACACCGTCTTAAGACCGATGCTCGTAATGGTCTCGGTAAAAGTTTCGTTAACCTGGCTCTGGACGGCGCTCGAACCCTTCTCGGTCACGATCTGCGCAATGGCGTTGGCCTTCTGATTCTCGTAGAACTCGATATCGGCATGCTTCACGTCGGTCGAGAAAAGCGTCATCATGTCAGCGCTAAACGTTTTGGGGATAACGACGGCAGCATAGTACGCGCCCGACTTAACGCCCTCGATAGCCTTTTCGCGATTGTTGAGCACAACCCAATCGAAGCTCTCGTTGCCGCGTAGGGTGGCGGTCACGTTTTCGCCCACGTTAACCTCGACGGGGATCAAATCGCTCTCGTAACCCTCATCGGTGTTGACCACGGCGATCTTAAGATTGCCGGTGTTGCCGTACGGATCCCAGCTGCCGGCGATGTTAAACCACGCGTACAGACACGGTACGATAATGAGGCCCATCACGACAACCAAGCCGATCACGGAGCGAGACACGTTTTGGACATCGCGCTTAAACAGATGCAGGATGTTCTTCATTTATGCCTCACCTCCTTTGGAGTGCTTGCCAAGCGCGGTGGTATCTCCATCATTTGTGGCTGTGCTGTCGCTGCCCTGAGATTTATGGTGCGAGCCGATATGCGGCAAGCGGCCCGTGGACTGATCGCCGCCCTTGGCACCACGCTCGCTGGCGTTGAGGCCAAACATGTGGCGGGCGGCAGGAATGGCGGCCGTGTGTTCGCGCATCTCGCGACGCAGGTCCTCATCCGAAAGCGCCGAGATGCGCATCTGGGTATTGAGGCTCGCTCGGATATATTCGATATTGATAAGCCAGCCGCAGATGGCAATAACCGAGATGATCCAAATGACAAGCAGGATGATCTTGCCGTTATTGTCGATATCGAGAACCGTCGACAGGACAAAGAGCAGGACCTGAACGCCCACCACGGCGGCAAAACCGCCCTTGATGTAGTACGGGTAGCGATGTTCAAAGGCGACCGCATGATCGAGCAGTTCGCGACGGTACGAATCGGAATCGAGCATGACGCGCATGGCCGTGCGCAGCGAGTAGCGCTGGCGCGGCAGGTCGTTGGACTCGCAAATCATCATACCGGTCGTGGAGAGCTGTTTATCAAAGAGCAGGTTAAGGTTGAGCAGCAGCGGACGCAGCTGCAGGCCGATAAAGAGCGCCACGATCAAGAACACGCCCAGAATGCACAGGTTAAACAGGTAGTTGAACGAATACATGCCGCCGACCGTCTCGCGCAGCAGATTGATGCCGTAGGTAAAGGGCAGCAGCGGGTGCAGCCACTGGAAGAAGCCGGGCATCATCTCGATGGGGTACATGCCCGACGAACCCGGGATCTGCACGATGACGAGAATGACGCCGATAGCCTTGCCGATATGCTTAAACGTGGTGGACAGCGCATAGATGATATTGACGTAGGTGAACGAAATGGCGATGCCGCCCAGCACGAACAGCAGCGGGCTGACGCACTGCACGCCAATCACCAGATCGCCTACCGTAACGATGATGGCCTGCAACGCGCCCAGGATCACCATGAGCAACCAGCGGCCAAAGTAGCCTTGGCGCGCCGTAAAGCTGCCAACACCTTCACGGTCGACCTCGAGCTTGTAAATGGCGATGAGCACATAGCCGCCCACCCAAAGCGCCAGATTGGTGTAGAAGGGAGCGATGCCCGAGCCAAAGCTCTTGACCGGATAGATTGACTTGGACGTCAACTCAACCGGAGACGCCATGAAATCTGCCACGTCATTGACATCGACGCCCATCAGATCGGCCAGCTCGCCCATGGACTCGGAGGTCTGCAGCGCCGCGATGTCATTGGCGGCGGTTGCAAGCTTGTCCTGGACCTTGGCAAGCGAGGAATCGGTCTGGGACAGCGTGGTCTTGGCCTGGCCGAGCGTAGCGCTAAGCTGCGCCAACGTGGCGCGCGCATTTGCAAGTGTAGGTGTCATACCCGAGACGATACCGGTCAGGTCGCCCGAAACGGCAGCAAAAGAGTCGAGCGCGCTCGAGGCCTTCGGCAGCGCGTTTTGGCCCAAGTCCGTCTGGGCTTGGCCAAGGTTGGTCGCACCGGTATGAATTGCGTTATTGATAGCGTCACTGGCACCCGAAACAGCCGCTGCGTCATTCGCCATGGCGCTCGACTGCGCGGACAGACCGTCCTTGATGCTCTGAAGCTTTTCATTCTGCTCTCGAAGCAAATCGATGGTCGATACAATGCGCGCGTCAATTTCCTCGGAACCTGTCGACGTGTCATTGGCGAGAATCTCTAAGTGCCCGATAACGGCCTTATTGTGGTCGATCGTCGCTTGGAGAGACTCGAGCGAGTTGTCGATACGGGTGGTCGTAGATGTGACCGTGCCCGTCAGCTTGCCGATGGCAGCGTTCGCAGAGGCTGACGTCTTGGTGAGCGCAAGGCTGCCTTCCGAGAGCGCCTTGGAGAGCGAGGCGACAGAGTTGCCCGCCGTGGCGCGAGCCTCGCCCAGCAGGTCATTGCCCTGGGAGATCGCCTGCGTCAGCGACGGCGCCTGACCCTGCAGACCGGCAAGTGCCGCATCTGCCGAGGCAATGGAACCACTCGTCTTATCGATGGCGGCATTCATGTCGCCAATCGAATCACGCACTTCGCCCAACGTATCGGAAGCCTCTGATACCGAACCGGCCAACGAATCCTGAGTCTGGGTTGCCTTGTCCTTTAAATCGACTCCGGCATCCTTGGCAATACTGGCAACGGTCTCGCCCACCGTGGAGACAAATTCCGAGTTGATCTGCTCCTCGATGGTGTTTGCACCGGTGTCGGTAACCTTGGGCGCAATAGCGCTCTTCTTCTCATTGACGTAGTACGTAAGCTTGGGCTGATGGTAGTTGCCGTCGAGCATCGAAACCAGGTTATCCGAGAAGTTCTTGGGGACTACGATGGCCGCATAGTACTCACCGCTCTCGACGCCCTCTTTGGCATCGGCCGCAGAATCGACGAAGGTCCAGCCCAGCTGATCGTTCTCCTTGAGCTGATCGACGACCTGATCGCCCGCGTTGAGCTCGCCCACCAGGTCGTTTTGGGTGCCCCGATCGTTGTTGGCGATGGCAATCTTGATGCCCTGGGTGTTTCCGTACGGATCCCAGTTGGCCACGATGTTGTACCAGGCATACAGCGAGGGAATAACACACACGCCGAGGGTAACCACCAAGGCGACGGGGTTCACGAGCAATCGCTTGATGTCACGTTTAAAGATCGCAAAGGAGACCTTTGCGTTGGATAGTTTGCTGCCGAGACTCACGCTTGGACCATCCATCCTGTCGTTGAATCGAATCGTACTATCGACAACCATTGTAGTAGGCGCTTTAACGTCTCAAAGCACAATGGTATTGAGTTTTGCGGGTAGCAATATACTACGAAGATGAGTTAGCGTACAGTTGTACAGTATCTTTAATTTCAGCAGGTCACAAAACCACAACCCGCACAAATTAGCAATTCAAATAGTCATCGGTGACGTTCTTAAACGACTAGTCAAACAAAAACGTGCCCAACGACTAGTTTGGACCACGGTAACGTCGATGTTTTAGCAATGCCAGCGAGCGGGCGCCAGAGCGAACAAATTGGCATGAAAAGAGGACGGCATAGACCTTCTGGTCATGCCGTCCTCTTTGAATGACAAGTTGTCGCTCTGGCGCCCGCGCAGCGTCGACTGGTCCGCCGTTCGCTAGAACGGCGGAACCAATAGGTTTGGTAAAACCGCGTAACGACCCAACTACATCAAGTTGCAAACAGCCGCCGCGAAGGCTACGGGATCCTCGGGGAGGATGCCCTCGACCAGCAGGGCCTGGTCATAGAGCAAACCGGAGTACTGCTTGATCTTGTCGGCGTCGCCCGCCTTCTGAGCGGCGACGAGCTTGGAAAAGACCGGGTGCTTGGCGTTGAGCTCGAGCACGCGCTGGCTCTTGGGCATACCGTCGGGCGCGCCCTCGGGACCCTTCTGGAGCACCTTCTCCATCTCGAGCGAAAGCGGGCCCTCGGTGGTGATGCACGCGGGAGCATCGGTCAGGCGCGCAGAGACGGCAACCTTCTCGACCTTGCCGCCGAGTGCCTCCTTCATGGCGTTAAAGAGGTCCTCGTTCTCCTTGGTGGCGTCCTCGGCCTCCTTTTTCTCGTCCTCGGTCGCCAGGTCAAGATCACCGGTTGCGACGTTCTTGAGCTCCAGGTGACGATCCTCAACCTCGGGCTCGGCACCATCGGCCACGGCCTTCTCGGCAGCCTCGCGGGCGGCATCGTCCTCGTAGATCTTGGGCATATCGGCGGCAACGTACTCACGCATAGCCTGGAAGGTGAACTCATCCACGTCCTGCGTCAGCAGCAGCACGTCATAGCCGCGGTCGAGCACGCCCTTTACCACGGGCATCTTGGCCAAGCGCTCACGCGAGTCGCCGGCGGCGTAGTAGATGGCCTTCTGATCCTCGGGCATGCCCTTGGCATACTCGGCCAGGGTAATCATCTTCTGTTCCTTGGCAGACCAGAACAGCAACAGATCGGCGAGCTCATCGGCCTTCATGCCATAGCTCGAGTAGATGCCGTACTTAAGACCGCGGCCAAAGTTCTCAAAGAACTTCTCGTAGGCCTCGCGGTCGTTGTCACGCATATCCTCAAGGTCGGCGGTGATCTTCTTTTCCACACGCTTGGCGATGGCCTTGAGCTGACGGTTCTGCTGCAGCGTCTCACGCGAGATGTTGAGCGACACATCGGCGGAATCCACGACGCCGCGGACAAAGTTGTAGTAGTCGGGCAGCAGGTCGTCGCACTTCTCCATGATCAGGACGTTGGAGCTGTAGAGTGCCAGACCCTTCTCGTAATCCTTGCTGTACAGATCGAACGGCGCGCGGCCCGGCACAAACAGCAGGGCATCGTACTCGAGCGTGCCCTCGGCATGGAAGCTGATGGTGCGCGCAGGATCGTCAAAGTCGTGGAACGTGGACTTGTAGAACTCGTCGTAGTCCTTCTGCTCGACATCGGAGCTGCGCTTCTTCCAGATCGGTGTCATGGAATTGACGGTCTCGAGCTCCTGGTAGTCCTCGTACTCGGGCTTGTAATCGTCGCCGGCGTCCTCGGGCTTGGGTTTCTGGCGGCTCTTGGACACCATCATCTGAATCGGGTAGCGCACATAGTTGCTGTACTGCTGAATCAGGCTCTTGAGACCCCACTCGGTCAGGAAGCGATCGTAGGTCTCGGCCTCGCCGTCGGCATCGAGCTTCTCGTTCTCGCGCAGCGTCAGGATGACATCGGTACCGTGCTCGGCGCGCTCACCGTCCTCGATGGTGTAGCCCTCAAGACCGTCGGATTCCCACACATGGGCGACATCCTCGCCATAGGCGCGGCTGACGACCTTCACATGGCTGGCAACCATAAAGGCAGAGTAGAAGCCCACGCCAAACTGGCCGATGATGTCGACATCGGAGCCCTGCTGCTCGGCGTTCTCGGTCTTAAACTCCTCGGAGCCGGAATGGGCGATGGTGCCCAGATTGCGCTCGAGCTCCTCGGCGGTCATGCCAATGCCGTTATCCGAGATGGTAATGGTGCGGGCGTCTTTATCAAAGGAGACGCGAATGGCCAGGTCGCCCTGGTTGATCTTGACGCTCGGATCCTGCAGGCTCTTAAAGTTGAGCTTGTCGACGGCGTCGCTCGCGTTAGAGATAAGCTCGCGCAGGAAGATTTCCTTATTGGTGTAGATGGAGTTGATCATGAGGTCGAGCAGTTTTTTGCTCTCGGTCTTAAATTGACGCATGTGCAGTCCTTTCGCGCTACCCCCGTCCGCAAAAACGGCCCGGTTGCCCGAGCCGCATCGCAGACCTGCTATGTTCAGACTTAGATTTTATAACCCAATAGCGCGCATATATACATACGGAATCGAAAAACTGTATGTCCGAGCGCTCCAATGCGTCAATTGCCAAGGAGTGTCCCCAGCTGCCGGCAGAAAAGGAACGTCCCTATCTGCCATCTACGCGCTTGGCCATCCAGACATGGGGCTGGCCCTCGTCTTCGTAATCTACCGGGGCAATTTGCGTGTAGCCCGCCTTTACATAGAGCGGCAGCACGTATTCCTGCGCATGCAGCTTAATAAGCTTGGCGCCGGCATCGCGTGCACACGAAGCACTGGTCTCCACGATCGCACTCGCCAGTCCGCGACGACGCATAGCCGGCAGCACGGCGACGCGCCCCATAATGTAGGTCTCCCCCGCCGCAACGCCTTCGTCCATGTCGCATGCCGGCAACACCGGGGCCTCTGCGTCAGCCACGCGCTCAAGCTCTTCGGGAAACACGCGCGAGCAACCGGCAAGCTCGCCGTCTACATAGAGCGTCACATGAATGCAGTTTGGATCCTCGTCGATAGCGTCGAACTCATTCTCGTAGCCCTGCTCGTCCATCAGAACCACCCTTAAAAAGGGTGGTTTGCTCTTAGGGTATAACCCATGGGCCC
>UQIL01000009.1 GCA_900541025.1 uncultured Collinsella sp.
GGAAAAAAGGCATCTGATGGCGCCGGAGATAAGAAGGCAGAGGGAGATTCCCCGAAAAAGAAACTGGCGGCAGTATATCGTCCTCAGAACTCCCAGCAGCGTCCGACTCAGCGTCCGCAGAATCAGCAGCGTTCTCAGCAGAGCAGCGCTCCGGCAGGCCAGTCTTCTGTAAGAGAAGCAGCACCGCCTGCAGCACCGGCACAGAGCCAGGCAGCAGGACGTGACGGAAGAGGCCAGGGCGGCTTTAGCGGAAACAGAGACGGAAGAAGCCAGGGTCAGGGCGGCTTTAGCGGCAATCGTGACAACCGCGGTCAGGGCGGCTTTAATGGCAATCGCGATAACCGTGACAATCGCGGTCAGGGCGGCTTTGGCGGCAACCGTGGTAACGACCGCGGCGGTCGCGGTGGCGACCGTGGCGGCCGCAACGGTGGCGGCTTCCGCGGCAACCGCTTTTAGGGGTTACGCGGTTCTACGAACCGCGTAACTAGTTGACGCTGCGCGCCCACCAGAGCGACAACTTGTCATTCAAAGAGGACGGCATGACCAGAAGGTCTATGTCGTCCTCTTTTCATGCCAATTTATTCGCTCTGGCGGGCGCTCGCTGTCGGTACCAAAACATCGGCGTTGCCTTGATTCAAACTTGCCAAAAGGTAGTCATTGGGGACGTTCCTAAATGACTAGTCGTTGGGGACGTTCTTGTTTGACTAGTCGTTTAAGAACGTCCCCAACGACTACATAGCATGAGAGTGGATAATCTCCCGGTTTGAGTCTGCATTCAAGCTCAAAGTGGGAGATTATCCACTCTCGTTTTTGTTCTACCTACATTTGTAGGAACAGTTCGTGGAGGCGGGTGTCTTCATCGAGTTCGGGGTGGAAGGTTACGCCGAGCTGGTTGCCCTGGCGGGCGGCGACGATGCGGCCATCGACCTCTGCCAAGGCCTTGGCGTCGCCGTGGACCTCGACGATGCGGGGCGCGCGGATAAATGTCAGCGGCACTTCACCGTCGATACCGCCTACCTGCCCCTTGGTGCGAAAGCTGCCGAGCTGTCTGCCGTAAGCATTGCGCTCAACGAGCACATCCATGGTTGCCAAGCGCGGCGTCCCCTTATCGTCGTGGGAGGCAAGATCGCGCGCCAACAGAATCAAGCCGGCGCAGGTGCCCAGGACGGGCATGCCCTCAACAATGCGGGTGCGAAGCTCATCGAGCATACCAAGCTCGGCAAGTAACTTGCCCTGAACGGTGGACTCGCCGCCGGGGAGGACCAGGCGGTCAAAGTTCTGCTGCAAATCGGCCGCCTGCCTCATCTCGATACAACGTGCGCCCAGCTCGGACAGTCTTGCCTCGTGCTCGGCAAAAGCGCCCTGGACCGCCAGCACGGCGACCGTTTGGTCTGCATAATCGCTCATGTGCGATCCTTTCTGCTGGACTAGCGCCCGCGCTCCTCCATGATGATCTCGATTTCGTCGGCGTTGATGCCCACCATGGCCTCGCCCAGGTCCTCCGAAAGCTCGGCGATGAGCTTGGCGTCGGTGAAGTTTGCCACGGCCTTGACGATGGCGGCGGCGCGCTTGGCGGGGTCGCCGCTCTTAAAGATGCCCGAGCCAACAAAGACGCCCTCGGCGCCCAGCTGCATCATCAGCGCGGCGTCGGCGGGGGTCGCGACTCCGCCGGCCGCAAAGTTTACGACGGGGAGCTTGCCCGTGGCATGGACCTCGCGCACCAGCTCGACCGGAACCTGCAGCTGCTTGGCTGCCTCAAAGAGCTCGTCGTCGCGCAGGGCAACAACGTCGCGGATCTGCTTTTGGATCTTGCGCATGTGACGCACGGCCTGAACGACGTCGCCCGTGCCCGGCTCGCCCTTGGTACGAATCATCGTGGCGCCCTCAGCAACACGGCGCAACGCCTCGCCCAGATCGCGGGCGCCGCAGACAAACGGCACGTCAAACTGGGTCTTGTCGATGTGATAGACATCATCGGCGGGGGAGAGGACCTCGGATTCGTCGATGTAGTCGATTTCGATGGCCTGCAGGATCTGCGCCTCGACAATGTGGCCGATGCGGCACTTGGCCATAACGGGGATGGAGACGGCCTCTTGGATGCCCTTGATCATCTTGGGGTCGCTCATGCGCGAGACGCCGCCTGCGGCGCGGATGTCGGCCGGGATGCGCTCGAGCGCCATGACGGCGCAGGCGCCCGCCTCCTCGGCGATGCGTGCTTGCTCGGGCGTGGTGACGTCCATGATGACGCCGCCCTTGAGCATCTGCGCGAGTTCGCGATTGAGTTTGACGCGATCGGCCTTGCTGGTCTGTTCTGCCATGGTTGCTCCCTTGGTTGGCATGTGCATTGCTTGACGGAACATCCTATCGGGGAGCTGGGTATGGCAAAATACTCAGTTTTCGAGATAATAATAAGGTCAGACTAATACCAGATTGAATGACGTAATAAGGTCAGGTGATAGGCTCATGCTTGACTACAATTTGGAAAAACGTGGCGAGGCATCGCTCTATGAGTATGTTTACCAGCAAATTCGAGATGATATTGTTGCTGGCCGTATTGCGGCGGGGGAGCATCTGCCGTCTAAGCGCGCCTTTGCCAGTCATCTGGGAATCAGTGTCATTACCATCGAGAATGCATATAGCCAGTTACTCGCTGAGGGCTATATTTGCTCAATGCCGCGTCGTGGCTACTACGCTTGCAAGCTTCCGGACGCACCGGTTTTTCCTTTGGCTTCGGAGGGCATCGACCGAGATGCCGTTTCTGTGGGTCCCAACACGCATGATGTCAACGGACAGGTCGAGCGATTCGATGCGCTTTCTCCTTCTGCTTTGGAGGCGGCGCGGCTTTGGCAAAGCGCGCTACGGGCGACGCTGGCATCTGAAGACGAGCGCGAAATCTTTTCGCCCGCACCGGCGCAGGGCACTGCTCGGCTACGATGCGCAATCGCTCACCACCTGCGTGGGACAAGGGGCATGAATGTCGATTCTAATAACATTGTTATCGGTGCGGGTGCTCAGTTGCTCGATACCATGTTGGTTCAGTTGCTTGGCGCGGACAAGGTGTATGCCGTTGAGGACCCGGGCTATTTGCGCCTGACGCGCATCTATCAGGCTATGGGCTGCAAAGTTCGGCATATCCCGTTGGATGATGAGGGCGTGGACTTGGGCACTCTGCAGAAAAGCGGGACCGATGTCCTTCACCTGATGCCGTCCCATCAGTATCCGACCGGCCTTGTGACGAGCATTGCGCGTCGCTATGCGCTGCTGAGCTGGGCCGCCGAGCGACCAGGTCGGTATCTCATCGAAGATGACTTTGATTGCGAGTTTCGCCTTGCCGGCAAGCCGATTCCCGCGCTCGCGTCGATCGATGCCGCCCAGTCGGTTATCTACACCAACACGTTTTCGAAGAGCCTGTCATCGGCGTTGCGTCTAGCGTACATGGTGTTGCCCGATGAGCTAATGGAGCGGTTTAGGCGCAACCTTGGTTTCTACGCCTCGTCGGTGAGCTCTGTTGACCAGGTCGCTTTGGCGCGTTTGCTGGAATCGGGTGATTACGAGCGACATGTGAACCGCGTGCGCGTTCGTGCTCGCGAGGCGCGTGATGGCCTGATGGCGATTGTGCGGAAGGTATTTCCGGCAGGAGAAGTCTCGATCGAGCATGCAGACGCGGGCCTTTACTGCACCGTGGTTGCGGAGCGCGGAGCGGGCGGAAGCTCTTTTGTGCGGGCCCTCACGCGCTCGAGTATCCCTTTTGTCGATATCAGTGACTGTTATTGGTGTGCCGATGGCGCATCTGTCCCTGAAAACTCAAGTCAAATTCTTGTTCAGTATGACGATTTGAGTCCAAAAGCGCTAAATACCTTGGAATCGCAGCTAATGGGAGCACTCTGCAACCTAAGTGAGTAGGCTTTTGGAACTTTGGCGACCAGGCAGTTTTGTAACAAGCTATCTACCTGCGGTTTTGAAAAGCAGGATGACCGGGCTGCTCGGGATGTTCAAAAAAGTCTACTCACTTGTCGCGCAAAGCTTCTGCATGAGAAAAAAATGGGGTTTTCAACAGAACTTCGTCCAGCTCTCGGCAAGCTTTTGGCCAGTTGGGGAGGGCTGTTGAAAACCTGGCAGTCCGTTCGGCACCATTTTTGGCGCGTTCGCGCCAATGTGTGACTGACTGGGTTGAAATTCGTGGTTTCCTGTGCGTATGAAGGATCTACTTTGTGACATATCGGCTTTTAGGTATTGGCGTTTGCCCCCTCAGGTCCGCGCTCTATGTCCGCCGCTTCCACGGCCGGAAGAAGACCGGCAGCGATATGACCTCGCCCGTAACCCGACGGCTGCGGTTGTGTTCGGCTTTCCGTTGTATACATTGGTTCGGACGAGAAACAAACGGACTTGTCCTGCCAGCATTAGGCAGCGGCTGTTTCTTGGTGAGCTCCCTAGGGAATCCGTGCTGGAAACGGAGCATGGGTTTTTGGTTACGTCTCCTCTGCTGACGGCATTCATCATGTCGCGGCATCTGACGGATCTTCAGCTTCTTTTGGTATTGGCGGAGATGTGTGGCTTGTTTGCGGTGTGCGCTCTGCCGGCGGCACTTGAGGCGGAGCTTAGGCGTGCAATTGATTCAGGTGCGATTTCGACAACGTTCGGTTGGGTGCGCTGCCCGTCCGAGGACGGCACTGCCTCAAATTTATGGCGTCGAGACGCTTTGGTTTTGGGCGGAGACCTTGACCGTTTTTGTTCAGATGTTTGCGGGATGCGTTACGGCAATAGATTTATGGCGGTATCACAACTCGTTCCATTGGGTGCCGCGTCGCCTTTTGAGGTCGAGGCGTATTTGTTGCTTGGACTGCCGCGAGCCTTGGGAGGCGAAGGGTTTTGCGGTATAGAGCTCAATGTCGAAGTGACGTTAAGCACAAGTGCTCGAGTGATTGTGGGAAAGTCCCGTGTGTATATCGATCTACTTTTGTCTTCGCCGGACGGCAGGCGACAGGTGGCTATTGAATGTCAGGGAAAGGCCTCGCACGGACGCGCAGGGGATGGCTTGCGTGACGCTGACCGCATGACAACCCTTCAAGCCATGGGCTACGATGTACTTCTCCTGACACACAGACAGATATCCGATGAGGATAGATTCCGCGCGATCGTTAAGGCCGTATGCAGGATGCTCGATGCTGAATATCGTGATAAAAGCTCAGATGAGCAAAGGGCTGAGACATTACTCAGGTCTGAACTATTTGTTGACTGGACAAAATTGGGAGTAATCGACGGAAAGATGCCCGTTAGACACAAAACAGCTCGATCGTGGACGGCTGCGGTTCTAAGTGAGTAGACTTTTGACACTTTGGCGACCAGGCCGTTTTGCAATAAGTCATTTACCTGCGGCTTTATAAAGCAATATGGATGGCGTGCTTGGCAAGTTCCAAAAAGTCTACTCACTTAGTTTTTGACGAGAAACCTATGCCGAAGGCGGTCCTATTTCAGGGAGTTAACAAGTTTGTGAGGCACGAAAAAGGCCCGAACCATGCGGTCCGGGCCTTATAGAGCTAGAGATTATTTCTCAGGCGGCTGGCTTAGCCAAAGTAGCGCTTGAGCAGGCCGGCGAAAGCCTTGCCGTGGCGAGCCTCGTCGCGAGCCATCTCGTGCACGGTGTCGTGGATGGCATCGAGACCGGCGGCCTTGGCGCGCTTGGCAAGATCGGTCTTGCCGGCGGTAGCGCCGTTCTCGGCCTCAACGCGCATCTCGAGGTTCTTCTTGGTGGAGTCGGTCACAACCTCACCCAGGAGCTCGGCGAACTTGGCGGCGTGCTCGGCCTCCTCGTGAGCGGCCTTCTCCCAGTACAGGCCGATCTCGGGATAGCCCTCGCGATGAGCGACGCGAGCCATGGCCAGGTACATACCGACCTCGGAGCACTCGCCCTCAAAGTTGGCGCGCAGGTCATTGACGATATCCTCGGAGACACCCTCCATCTTGGCAACGCCCACGACGTGCTCGGCGGCCCACTCGAGCTGGCCCTCCTCCTGCTTTAGGAAACGAGAACCGGGAACGCCGCACTGGGGGCACTTGAAGTCCTCGGGCAGCTGGTCGCCGTCGAACTCTTCCACATAACCGCAAACGGGGCAAACAAACTTCATGATTCGATCCTTTCGATCGATGGCGATGGGGCGCTTGTCCGGTCCCGTAGGGGCCCTCTCCGGACGCGCGTCTTTACGAGTTCTATTATCCATAAATGAGACTGGATGTGAAGCCTATTAGGAATGATTTTTAATAAAACAATTTTGCTGCTGCCGTCTAACAACGTCCGCATAGTCCGCAGCGGACGCAGCCGTTGCAGATGAACTTGCTTCCGCAGGTTTCGCACCACTCAAAATACGGTGGATCCCAGAGCTCCGAACTGGGGATTTCCAGACCGAGCGGATCCCTTAGGTCCCATTCGATTTGGCGGCCGCGGTGTTGGAGGCCTGATTTCCACGCCTGCTCGCTTTGCAGGTTTTTGCTGCGAACGTGATATGTTCGCCCGTCCTTAACGAAGGTGCTTCCGGTTTCGATGAAGGCGAACGTCGCATTTGCCGCCACGCATTCAGCATGCAGCTGGCGCACCCATTCGTAATGGCAGGGACGCGCTCCCGCGTAGTTTTCTCCGCCTGCGATGACCTGCTCGATTCCATCGGGCTTTCCAAGGCTCCCGGGGGCGGCTTTTTTGACCGATACGCTTCCGATGAACGGCGCACACATGATGCCGCGGTGTACTGCGGGCGTGGCGAGCAGGAGGGGAATCCGTTCATTTGCCCTGCGCTGGTTTTCGCAGGTTACGTTGAGCATGACGTTTTGCCAGCCATCGCCCCAGTCGCTGGGCAGACAGTCGCAAAAACGCTCGGGACGTTTGGTCAGAATGAAGAACTTTACGTCGGGCCTCTGGCGAATGATGTCCCATACTTCTGGTCGCCAGGGATCGGCCTTGGGCAACAAGAAGTCGCTCGTCATGCAGATACGGATAAGCTCGCCGGCGCGAACTTTGTAGCTACCGTCTCGGCGGCGTTGGAGGGGATAGGTAAAGCCCGACTTGCTTTTGCTAATCACGGAAGGGTCGATACCGCGTTGCCCGTCCATGTAATACATGTAGCAGTTGTCGCATCCCTCGCTGACGCGCGTGCAGCCATGCCAGGGGTTCCAGATGTCATGCACCTTTGCGCCTCCTTTGCGGCGGACGTGAATCCAATGGACCCTGAAAGACTAACACCGGATGACGCCAAGCAGCTCCGAACAATATGAAGATGTTGATTGATTGACGTTTGGCGGGCAGTCTACGTGCCGCGATGAGTACAATCGGTCGAGCAAATGTTGACCCATCAACAAATGAAGGAGTTTCCTTTATGCATCTAGCCCGTCGTGCCTGGTGCCGAACATATCAGACGGTTTTTCGCATCGCGTTGCCAATCCTGCCCTATACCGAGCCGCGAATTTTGGGGCATGCCGAGGATGTGCCCGCGGTACTTCAAAAGCGCTCGATTCGGCGTGTGCTCATCGTGACAGACCCCGGTATTGCCCGTTTGGGGCTCACGGCGCCGCTCGAGAACGCGCTTGCGTCCAAGGGAATCGGCGTTACGGTCTATGCCGAAACGCGTGCGAACCCCACGGTCTCGAATGTGGAGGAAGCGGCGGCATTGTATCGCGAGAACGACTGCCGGGCCATTATCGGCTTTGGTGGCGGTTCGGCCATGGACTGCGCCAAGGGCGTGGGCGCGCGCATTGCGCAGCCAAACAAGCCCATCAACAAGATGCGCGGCCTGCTGCGCGTCCACCGTCTCCTGCCGCTGCTTATCGCGGTTCCCACTACCGCCGGAACGGGAAGCGAAGTCACGCTCGCGGCGGTTATCACCGACGACGAGACGCACTATAAGTACCCCATCAACGACTTTGTGCTCATCCCGCGCTTTGCGGTGCACGATCCCGAGTTTACGCGTGGCCTGCCTGCTGCCATTACAGGACAGACGGGCATGGATGCCCTGACGCATGCCGTCGAGGCCTTTATCGGCCGCAGCACCACGCCTTACACGCGCAAGATGGTGCGCCAGGCGGTTCAGCTCATCCATGACAATTTGCTCGAGGCCTATGAGCATGGCGACAACATGCGTGCGCGCCGCAATATGCTTTCGGCGGCGTATAAGGCGGGCGTCGCATTTACGCGCTCCTATGTCGGATATGTGCATGCCATCGCGCACAGCCTGGGCGGCCGATACGGCATTCCGCACGGTTTGGCCAACGCAATCATCCTGCCGCACATGCTTCGCGCTTATGGCGACACCGCCGCTCCCAAGCTTGCCGATCTTGCTCGCATGGCGGGTATTGCGCCGGCTACCGCGCAGGACAGTCTTGCCGCAGAGGCCTTTATCGACTGGGTCGACCGCATGAACGAGGTCTTGGGAATTCCTAAATATGTCTCGGGTATTCGCCGCTCCGATATTCCGCAAATGGCGGCCCATGCCGACGCCGAGGCCAATCCGCTGTATCCTGTCCCGCTTTTAATGGACCGTTTGGAACTCGAGCATATGTACGAGGTCGTCGCGGGTGGTATGTTTGAGGACGAGAACTAGGAGGGCCCATGAACACCGAGGAAATCGCATGCATCGTTAGCAGTCAGCGCGCCTATTTTAAGACGCATGCCACGTTCGATGTCGATGCTCGCCGCCGCGCGCTCGTGCGCCTGCGCGATGCGGTGCGGGCGCACGAGGACGATATCGCCCATGCGCTCAAGACCGATTTGGGCAAGTCTCATGACGAGGCGTATATGTGCGAGATCGGCACGTCACTTTCCGAGATTCGCCATCAGATTGCGCATGTGGCCCGATGGAGTCGCGCACGCCTGCGCCCGTGCGACCTTGCCAACGCTATTAGCGTGTACAGGACGCAGCCGGTTCCCTATGGCGTGACGCTGATTATGGCGCCTTGGAACTACCCGTTTTTGTTGACGCTCGAGCCGCTTGCCGGCGCGCTCGCTGCGGGTAATACCGTGGTCATCAAGCCGAGCGCCTATGCGCCGGCTTCGAGTGCGGTGCTCAGACAGATCTGCGAGGAAGCGTTTGATCCGCGCCTGGTGACGGTCGTCGAGGGCGGACGTGCCGAGAACGAGGCGCTGCTCGATGAGTGCTGGGACAAGATCTTCTTTACCGGCAGCGTTCCGGTCGGCAAGCTTGTCATGGAACACGCGAGCAAAAACCTCACACCCGTGACGCTTGAGCTGGGCGGCAAAAGTCCCTGCATTGTGGATGCCTCCGCAAATTTGAAGGTCGCGGCGCGGCGTATCGCCTTTGGTAAGTGGCTCAACGTGGGCCAGACCTGTGTGGCGCCCGACTATCTGCTGGTTGACGCGCGCGTGCACGACGAGCTGTTGGACCTCATCAAGGAGGAAGTCCACCGCATGTTTGGCGAGCACCCGCTCGACAACGAGGACTACGGCCATATCGTCAACGCCAAGCATTTCGCGCGCGTGCGCGGGTTGATCGACCCCGACAAGGTTGTGCTGGGAGGTGCGGCGCGCGAGACCTCGCTCAAGATTGAACCGACGATCTTGGACGGCGTGACGCCCGAGGATGCCGTAATGCAAGAGGAGATCTTCGGTCCCATCTTGCCGGTGCTGACGTTCGAGAGTCTGGATGAGGTCGAGACGTTTATCACGGATCGTCCGACGCCGCTGGCCCTGTATATCTTTAGCCAGGACCGAGCGGTGCAACAGCGCTTTGTGCGCTATGTGCCCTTTGGCGGCGGCTGCGTTAACGACACCATCATGCATTTGGCTACGAGCCATATGGGCTTTGGCGGCATGGGCGCGAGCGGCATGGGGCAGTACCATGGCCGCGAGAGCTTCGATACGTTTAGCCACAAGAAGAGCATCGTGAACAAGGCAACCTGGCTGGACGTGCCATTCCGCTATGCGCCCTACGCAAGCTGGAAGCACAAATTCGTGCGCATGTTTGTGCACTAGGAAATAGGAGCGGGTAATACGAACAAGTGTTCCTATTACCCGCAATTTGCGTTAGACTACTGCCATGGGGTACGGATGGGCCAACTCCCTTTAGAAGGGAATTGGTATGAGCGTAAGCGATGTTATTTCGTTATTGGCGTTGTTAATCGTGGCTATAGAACTCGGCCTGTTTATCGGCCGAACGAAATAGCCGCCCCCGCGTAAGCGAAGACGGCCACTTCTCACGATGTAAACGTGTATCGGAGTTGGCAAGACCCGCTGCCACGGGTGCCATCCGTGCTCCTATCTTATCTGCAAGCGCTCTGGCATGCAAGCGTTGCGACAAACGGTCGAAAAGACCCGGGTTGGTCTATTTGTGTCCGCACGAGTTCGTAGACTTCTCAATAAGGTTAAGTGCCGGTTATTCCGGACGTTAGAGGAGCTGCCATGTACGAGCCTTCACGTGTTCTTTTATCGTTTCACATCGCTGGATTTCAGTATGCCGACGGCGCATTGGTTCTGGGCGATCTGAAAGCGGGCGATAAACTGACACTGTGTGCCGAGCGCGATAATCCCCACGATCCCGAGGCGGTCGCGATCTATTTCGGCAAGATCAAGCTCGGCTATGTTCCGGGAAACGAGGTTGGCCCGCTGTCCGTGATGATGTATTACGGGCACGAAGATGTGTTTGAAGCCCGCGTGCAGCAGGTTGCGCCCGAGCGCAGCCCCTGGCATCAGGTGCGCGTTGGCCTTTATGTGGCGGATGCCCGCTAGCCGCTAGGGGAGGCTGTCATGTTTGATGACGACGACCTGTTTGATCTGACGGATGAACCGTTTGAGTGGGACTTGCTGCTCGATGACGATGAGCTGGAGCAGGATCGAGAAAAGCGGAAGGATAAGAACGCACGGGACGACGTATCGAAGAAGAATGACAAGCGCCGCCGTGGACTGTTTGGCGGGCTCTTTGGGTAACCGCTGCGCCAAAGCGTCTGTATACTAGGCACGTGTTAGACGCGTTGCGAAATGAGGACACAGACGATGATGTGGTTTACCGCCGACCTGCACCTGGGCGATACGAATATCCTGCACGATATGGATCGGCCGTTCGCCTCGGTCGAGGAGATGAACCGCAAGGTTATTGACGCCATTAACGAGTGCGTTGCTGCGGACGACCGCCTCTATATCCTGGGAGACTTTACGTATCGCTTGCCCATGGCGGAGGCCGTGCTCCTGCGCGAGCGCATTGCCTGTCAGAACGTGACGCTCATCCGCGGTAACCATGACGGCGATTGGGAAGATCCGGACGCACCGCACATTTGGGATGACGTGCGCGATTACCTGGAAATTGCCCCCGGCTATGCCAAGGGACATCGCCTGGTTTTGAGCCATTACCCCATGCTCAGTTGGAACGGCAAAGCGCGTGGCGCCATTATGCTGCACGGACATATCCACAGCAGGGGAGACCGCACCAACACGCGCAACCGTGATCGCGAACGCCCCATCTACCGCTACGATGTGGGCCTCGACGCCAATGGCTACAAGCCCGTAAACCGAGACCAGATCTTGAGCTTCTTTGGACTGTAGCTTTCAAACCACCATAAAGGGGACAGGCACCTTTGTGGTGGTTTTTCCATAGATTGGAGTCGTTATGAAACAACTGCTTATTCGTGCCGACGATCTCGGCTATTCGTATGCCGTTGACTTAGGGATCGCCCGCAGCGTCGATGAGGGCCTGGTGTGCTCGGTGGGACTCATGCCAAATATGCCCGAGGCCGAGCATGGCTGGTCACTCGTGGCGGATGCTGACATTGCGGTGGGCCAGCATACCAACGTGTGCCTGGGCAAGCCGTGTGCCGATCCGGCACTCATTCCAAGCCTGCTCGATGAAAACGGTGAGTTCCATAGCAGCCGTACCTTCCGCGAGCGCTTTAAGCGTGGCGAGGAACTGATTGACTTCGACGAGGCATGCATTGAAATTCGTGCGCAGCACGATCACTTTGTCGAGATCGTGGGTCGCGAGCCCGATTACTTTGAGGCCCACGCCGTTATGAGCAAAAACCTCAATCGAGCGATTTCGGCGGTGGCGCAGGAGCTGGGCCTTAAGGAGCAAAAGGCGAGCTTCGACCCCACGGCCGTGGTGCACTGCGGAGATACCGACCTGCGCATGGTGATGCATTCGATGGAGCCGGGCTACGAGCCTAAGGACTCGATTATGCAGACGGTTCGCGAGATGGCAGACGGCGAGACGGTCGTCTTCGTGTGCCATCCGGGCTATCTCGATCGCTTTATCCTAGAGAATAGTTCGCTTACGACCGATCGCACCAAGGAAGTCGATGCACTGATCGACCCCGAGCTGCGGGCGTGGCTCGAGGCTCAGGACGATCTGCATCTGATTGACTACCGCGACCTGTAAGGCTCCCAAACCACCACAATGGGGACAGGCGCCTTTGTGGTGGTTCTGGCGCCGTTGCCATTATGGCGGCGGCGCCTTTTTTGTCCGCGTGCCGCGGTAGAGTGTAGGCAGTTGAAATGTGCGTCCATCGAGGAGCTGCTATGAACGAGATCAGGTGCCCGCATTGCGGCGAAGTCTTTAAGGTCGATGCGTCCGGCTATGCGGATATCGTCAAACAGGTGCGCGATGCCGAGTTCTCGCGCGACCTGGATGAGCGTGTGAAGGCAGTCCAGCGCGAGGGCGAGCAGGCGCTGGAGCTTGAGCGCTCGCGTTTGTCGGCTGCCTTGCAAAAGGTAGAGTCTCAGCGCAACGCTCAGCTTGCCGAGCAGAAGAACACTGCGGAGCAGAAGCTGGCACAAGAGGTTGCCAAGCGCGATGCCGAGCTTGCCGAGTTGCGTGTCAAGCTCGAGGGCGCTGCCGCGGAGCGCGAGAGTGCAAGCCAGCGTGCAGCTGTTGAGGCCCGTGCGGATGCGCAGAAGGAGAATGCCGAGCTTCAGCGCGAGATTGACAATTTGCGTGCGCAGTTGGGACGCAAGGATGACGAAGCCAAGCTTGCCGAGGCTTCGGCGCGCAATGCTGCTCAAAACGATTTAGCTGCACGTGATGCCCAGATTGCCGAGCTGCAGGCCAGGCTTGCCGCGGCGGACAAGGCCCAGGAGATGGCGCTTGCCGCTGCTACGGCCGAGTCACAGCGTGAGCTTGATGCCGCTCGCGGCGAGGCCGAGCGCGCGCTTGCTGACTACCGCGCGAAGGTACAAGAGAAGTTTTCCGCCGCAAAGGCTCAGTCTGAGCAGGAGGCCGAGGGCCTGCGCGCGCAGCTGCGCGAACAGGAGCTGACGGCCAAAATGAACCTATCGGAGGCGGTCGCTGCGGCGGAACGAGAGCGCGATGAGGCACGTGCCAAGCTCGCGAGCGAGCTGGCGGTGCGCGATTCTCGCGAGGAACAGGCCAAGGCGGCGCATGAGCTCGAGCTTGCGCAGGCCAAGCGCGCGAGCGATGACCTGATTCGCTATAAGGATGAAGAGATTGAGCGCCTTAAGGACATGAAGGTCCGCCTGTCCACCAAGATGGTGGGCGAGTCGCTCGAGCAGCACTGCGAGACCGAGTTTAACCGCCTACGCATGACGGCGTTTCCTAACGCGTACTTCGAGAAAGATAACGATGCGTCCGAGGGCACCAAGGGCGACTTTATCTTCCGCGAGTGCGATGCGAGCGGCAACGAGGTCATTTCGATTATGTTCGAGATGAAAAACGAGAACGACGAGACCGCGACCAAGCATAAAAACGAGGACTTCTTTAAGAAACTCGATCATGATCGTCGCCAGAAAGGCTGTGAGTATGCGGTGCTCTGCACCCTGCTGGAGCCCGAGAGTGAGCTCTATAACGCGGGTATCGTCGACGTGAGTTACCGCTATGAAAAGATGTACGTGATCCGCCCGCAGTTCTTCATTCCCATGATTACGCTTCTTCGCAACGCCGCCATGGGTTCATTGCGCTATAAACAGGAGCTAGCGGAGTACAAGCAGCAGAACATCGATGTCACGAACTTCGAGGCCAAGATGGAGAAGTTCAAGAACGACTTTGGCCGCAACTACGAGATCGCGAGCCGCAAGTTCCAAACGGCGATCGATGAGATTGACAAGACGATTAGCCATCTGCAGAAAACCAAGGAGGCGTTGCTGTCCTCCGAGAACAATCTGCGCCTGGCCAACAAGAAAGCCGACGATCTTACCATCCGTAAGCTCACGTGGGGCAACAAGACCATGAAGGCGGCGTTTGACGAGGCGCGCGGGGCTGCGCCAGAGACAAACGATGAGCCAGCCGAGGCGGATTCGTATGAGGTCGAGGATGCTGAGTAAGGCATAGCATATAGTGCAAAAGCGGGGCCGCTGGCGATGTTGCCAGCGGCCCCGCTTCGTTTCGTTCCATTGCGCCCGGCTAGTCTTCGAGCAGGTCCTCGATAAAGCCGACACGGTAGTTTTTGAAGATGACCTCGCCGCCGTCCTGCGTGGCGTCCAGATCGACATCGCCCATGATGCCAAAGTCGTGGTCGCCATCCTCGTCGGCAAAAATCTGGTGCACGTGCCACACGTGATCGGTCTTCTCGTCGCTCTCGTCGATGGAAAACATCGCGGCGCTGCGGGCATTTCCGTCGGTGAGGATTTCCTCGTGCTGCTCATGGTAAGCGTCGAGTGCTTTTTGCCAGCGGATCTCGCTCATGCCCCAGACATCGTCGAGCTCGCCCAGATCGCGAGCGTGCTCGCGGGCGGCAAGGGTCACGCGGCGGAAGAGCGCGTTGCGCACCAACAGCGTGCAGCCGCGACGGTCCGCAACGACCTCGTCGATGCCCTGCGGCGGTGTGACGTCGAGTGCAGCGGGGTTGCCGGCGTTCTCCCACTCGTCCACCAGGCTCGAGTCGACCGAGCGCACCACAAAGCCGAGCCACGAGATAATATCGCGCAGGCGCTCGTCGCGCTTTTCGATGGGCACGGTACGGTCGAGAGAACGGTAGGCCTCTGCCAGGTAGCGTAGCAAAATGCCTTCGGAGCGGGCGATGCCGAGCTTTTGGATATAGCCCTTAAAGTCGCTCGCGCTCTCCAGCATGTCGCGCAGGACGCTCTTGGGCGAGAGCTGATAGTCGTTGGCCCAGGGTACTTCCTGGCAGTACTTGTCAAAAGCGGTATCGAGCAAATCCTCGAGCGGCTTTTCGTAGGTGACATCCTGGATGCGCTCCAGGCGTTCCTCATATTCGACGCCGTCAGCCTTCATTTCGGCCATCGCGCGGTCGCGCGCGGCGCGCTCCTGTGCACGCAGCACCTGCTTGGGGTCCTCGAGCGTAGCCTCGACCATCGAGATGAGGTCCATGGTATAGGTCTCACTCTCGGGGTCGAGCAGCTCCAGGGCGGCAAGCAAAAACGGCGAGAGCGGCTGATCGAGCGCAAAGTCCTCGGGCAGGTCGACCGTCAGCGCGTAGTCGATGTCCGGCGCGGCGTCAGCCGGAGCGTCGGGCGCGGGCGGCACCTCGGTGCGCACGACGACGCCGGAGTCGATGAGCGTGGCGAAGATCTCGTCGGCACGAACCTCGAGCTTTGCCTTTTCCTCGGGCGTTTGCAGGCTTGTCTCGATGAGGTCGTGCACGCGGGCGCGAGCGTCGCCGCCCTGCTCGACCACGCTAATCACCATGGAGTGCGTGATACGCAGGCGCGGCTTGAGCGTTTCGGGCTGCGTCTCGATCAGACGCTCAAAGGTCTGCTTGTTCCAGGTGACAAAGCCCTCGGGGGCCTTTTTCTTTTTAATCTTGCGGAGCTTCTTGGGGTCGTCGCCCGCCTTGGCCATGAGCTTGGCGTTCTCGATCTCGTGCTCGGGTGCCTCGGCAATCACCATGCCCTCGGTATCGAAGCCCGAGCGGCCGGCGCGACCGGCGATCTGATGGAACTCACGGGCGCGCAGGCGACGCATCTTGTAGCCATCGAACTTGGTGAGCGCGGTGAGCACCACGGTATGGATGGGTACGTTGATGCCGACGCCGAGTGTGTCGGTGCCGCAAATGACGGGCAGTAGGCCCTGCTGCGCCAAGCGCTCGACCAGCAGACGATAGCGCGGCAGCATACCGGCGTGGTGCACGCCGACGCCACATCCGAGCAGGCGCTTGAGAATCTTGCCAAAAGCCGTGGAGAAGCTCGTGCCTTTGGCGGCTTCCTTAATAGCCTCGCGCTGTTCCTTGCTGGCGATGCCAAAAATGGCGAGCGACTGCGCCGTCGCAAGTGCGGCGTCCTGGCTAAAGTGCACGATATAGAGCGGGGCCTCGCCGCGACGCATCGCGAGCTCTACCGTGCCCTCGAGCGAGGTCGTCACGTAGTCGTAGCTCAGCGGCACGGGGCGTGGGGCATCGACGACTAAGTCGCAGGTAGCGCCGGTGTGTTCCTCGAGCGAGGCGGCGATCGCGGTGACATCGCCGAGCGTGGCGCTCATGAGCATGAATTGCGTGTGAGGCAGGGTGAGCAGTGGCACCTGCCAGGCCCAGCCGCGGTCGGGGTCGGCAAAATAGTGGAACTCGTCCATGGCGACGCAGCCCACGTCGGCGCCCTCGCCCTCGCGCAGTGCATCGTTGGCAAGGATTTCTGCCGTGCAGCAGATGACGGGCGCCTTGGTGTTGATATGCGTATCGCCGGTGATCATGCCGACGTTATCGCGGCCGAGTACCTGTACCAGGTCGAAGAACTTTTCGCTGACCAGGGCCTTGATGGGGGCCGTGTAATAGCAGCGCTTGCCCTGCGCCATGCCCATAAAGAGCATGCCCAGCGCGACGAGCGATTTACCCGATCCAGTCGGTGTGCCTAAGATGACGTGATCGCCGGCAGCCAGGTCCATGAGGGCCTCTTCTTGGTGATCCCAAAGTTCAATGCCGCGGTCGCTCGTCCATTCAAAGAAGCGTTCGAAGGCCTGATCGGGCGTGAGCCATGGTTCGGGCTCGCTACCATCCTCGGGCTCCCACCAGGTGGGGGAGAGCGCGCCGAGCGAGCCGAATTCGGCTTCGGTTCCCGTGCCGCCCGAGAACGAGCTGGCGGCGCCGGCGCCAGAAACGGTGCTGGCGGAAGTATCTGTCGTGGTCTGTGCCATGTGGTTGCTTTCTCTCGCCGTTTGTCCGCCAACTATTATGGCGTAGCAGCGGCGCGGGGTGCCAGCGCGCGAGAAAATGCAGGAAATGGGCGTTCTGCCCAGCCGTTTGGTGCAGTTGCCAGCTAAGTGAGTAGACTTTTTGCAATATCGCGAGCACATGGCTTTTGCGCAAGAGCTCTACCTGCGGTTTTAGTTTTCGTTATGCGGGTTGTGCTTGGCTATTGCAAAAAAGTCTACTCACTTAGGTTTGAGGGTCGTTCGCTGACGCCTATTTTCACTTGTTTGCCGACGCCGCGACCATCAGAAGCCCCTAGGACTCCTGCGGCAGGCGCTTCTTGCCTTTGCGGGCGCGGTTTCTAAAGTTCTCGACGGCCTCTTCCATGCCCAGAGGTACATAGGTGAGCGCATCGAGGTTTTCGGGCAGGTAGCAGGCAAGGCTTTGCTCCTGCGCGCGGCCCGCCGCGAGCTGTTCATCGCTGGGCTGCGCGCCGGGTGTGGCGCAAATGCCATAGACGGCGGCACCCATCTCGCACGTGCGGCATTCATATTCGGTCTCGGGGTGCTCGGGATGGTCGCGGCGGACGTCGTCGCTTACCCAAAGCGTATCGTAGCCGGCCGCGGCAAACTGTCCCAGGGCGTAATCGCGCAACGGCTTGCTATCGGTGCGCAGTGTGACGGTAGCGCCGGCTGAAAAGAGCGGGCGGTAGAGCATCAGATGGTCGACATGGACGAGTCGTTTTTTAGCGTACTTGGCCTTGGGCTGCGGCGTGGGAAAGTTGATGGTGATGGCATCGAGCTCGCCTGCGGCAAACAGCTGCGGCAGCGATGCGGCGCCTCGGGGCAGGACGAGTGCGTTGGCCAGTTCCTGCTCGTAGATTTTCTGTGCGGCATAGGCGATGCAGATGGGCTCCTGGTCCATACCGATAAAGAGCGTGTTTGGCTCGTGGACCGCGCGCTCTACAAGGTACGTTCCCTTGCCGCAGCCAAGATCCAGGTGAAGGTGCTCGAAGGGCGTGCTGCCTGCGGGCGCGCAAGCCGCGCGCCAATCTCCGACATAGGCCTCGGGGTTCGTCTCAATCGCATCGGCGTAGCGCTCCAGGCGCTCCTCGAGCACAAAGTTCTTAGGCGTGCGAACGTGGACGGCTCCCATGAGGCTCCTTGGTCATACGTGTGGAACGCATAGCTGCACGTTCCGTCAATGGGTTGAAAAAAGGGTGGGCATAGTTTGCCCGAAAGATGCGGTGCGGCTCGGCGACGAGTCGTCGATGCCTACAGACGCTTGAGAATCACGTAGCGGTTGAGCTCGCCGCTGCGACCGTCGGCATGGAAGCGCTCAAGCTCGCGCACGGGGACCTCGCCGCTCTTGTAGAACGTACGGACGCCGCGCACTAGGTCGGTGATCTGCTGATCGTCAAAGTGATGGCAATAGCGGTAGGCGTGGCGGTCGTTTTGCCAGCCAATGAGGTGGTCGCCGGCTTCAAACTGCGCGGAATCGTAACCCTCAAACGGCGGGGTGAGCTCGGCGCGGGCCTCGGCTCGAACGGCCTTGCGCGCCATGCGCTCGTCGTTCATAAACTCCCAAAAGCTGATGGCGATGATGCCGCCTGGGCGCGTCTGGCGCACCAGAGCGTCGAGCACGCGTACACGGTACTCGCACGACGGCACATGGTGCATAAAGCCAAAGCAGACCGAGATGTCGGCGAGCGGGGCGTCGAAAAGCACGTCGGGCGTCTCGGCGGGGTTGAGCTTCATAAGGGCGTCGAGCGCGTCGAGTTCCTGGAAGTGCAGGTTGGGAATGCGCAGCGCGTGGCCATGTGCATCGATGGCCAGGTCTTGGCACGAGTCGACACCATAGAACTCAAACGGGCAGCTGGCATCTGCCGAGGGGTTTGCGCCATCGACGCCCTTGGCGGCAAGTGCGCCGCCGGCGGCAAAGTTCTCGAATCGCATATTGCCACAGGCAAGATCGAAGACGCGGACGGGATGCTCGATCGTGGCGACGTCGAGCTGTTCGAGCGCGATATCCATGATGCGTACCCAGCCGGGCCACGGGGCCTGGCGCGTATCGGAGAAGGAGGCAGAGTGCTCGCGATAGAACGTGTTGTTGAGCTGGATGAGCGATGAGGCGAAATCGCGGTTCACGGCGCGGAACTCCCTCCGTTAGCGGTGCGAAATAAACAGTACGACCATACTACCGTTAACGCCGCAACGGGGACAACCGAGCTGCGGGTCATTGCTTTGTTTGGACACATTTCCGCAGCTCATATGCGCCCGCAACCGCCGGTTGTCAAAAATCTCACTAGAATAGGTGGCATGCTTTTGGCGGTGGCGGATAGATTTTTAACTGTGCAAGGCGCCTTAAGAACAAAAACGGTCCGGCGGCACGGCTGGCATCACATAGGAGGAACCATGAATGTAGAAACTGCGCAGCGGCTCGCCGACCTTCGTCGCAGCAAGGGCTTTAGCCAAGAAGGACTGGCGCGAAAGCTGGGGCTGTCGCGCCAGGCGGTCAGTAAATGGGAGCGCGCGGAGAGCTCGCCCGATACCGAGAACCTGATCTCGCTCGCCAAACTCTATGGCGTGAGCCTGGACGAGCTGCTCAATCCGAGCGACGAGATCGAGGACGATATCGAGTTTGAGAACGAGGACCGCGCCCGTCAGCGCGAGGCCGAGGCGGCAGAGCGCGCCCGCACCCATGAGGCGGCAGCGCGCGCCACCGAGGCGGCAACGCAGGCAAGTGACGCAGCGGCCAAGGCGGCGCAGGCGGCAAGCTGGAGTGCGCAGGCTGCCAATGCGGCGACGGCTCAGGTGACGGGTGCCGGTGCGGCCGGCCCGACTCCGGTGAAGGGTCCGTTCCAGTCGTTCCCGTATTGGGCCGTGTGCTGGCTACTGTTCTTTTTACTGATGTTCCTGTTTGGCGCCGGCCCCTTTGCCGCGCTGATTTTCTTTACGATTCCCATCTATCACTGGGTGGCACGTGCGCTCGATGGCGATTGGGCGCGCGGGGATATCCAGGTTGGTCCGGCGCCGGCGGTCGCTAGGACTAAGGGGGAGGACGTTTCCACAGCGGTTGACGCTGACATGGCTGCCGCGACCACCGCTGAGTCGAGTGCCAAAGAAGGTGATGAATGATGAAGCTCTCGCATGAGCCTAAGAGGCGCTTGGGCATTGGCATCGGAGCGTTTGTGCTTATCATTGGACTTGTCTTTGGCATTTCGCGGACATTGATTCATTTTGATGGTCCGTGGGATCTCGACGATGTTGTATTCGGCTTGTCCAGTATGGACGATGTGGTTGACGACGACGATTTTATGAACGATGGCGGTAAATATTCCGCTCAGCCTCAGCAGCTTTCGAGTGCGACCTTTGATGCCGATCAATTTCGCTACCTCGATTTCGATATCGCCGCGGCTACGGTGGACGTCAAGGTTGTTGATGACAACAAGGTTCGCGTTATCGAGCGGGGACGCGTTGCCAAGGGCGTGGATGCCTCCAAGGCCGCGACGCAAAACATCGCATCTGTCGAGGACTCGACGCTCAAGGTTTCCCAATCTGGAAGTGATGACGGTAAGGCAATTGACCGCTCGGTTACGGTTGAGCTGCCACGCCGTGTTGCCGAACATCTGAAGGGGATCAACGCGCACGTGGGCTCGGGTGATCTGCAAATTGCCGGTGTCATCTGTGATGGTCTTGACCTTTTCCTGGGTGCGGGAGATGTAGAGTTTACGGGCAACGTGACTGATGCGCTCAGGGCTGAGGTCGGTTCGGGCGATGTGACGTTCGAGCTCTACCAGGCCCCCGCGAAGTCGATGGACGTAAGCGTGGACTCGGGCGATGTGGAGATAACGGTTCCGAACTCTACGGGCTTTAAGGCGAGCCTCACCTTGGGCAGCGGCGACTTTGAGAGCGATTTCCTTCCGCTTGACTACGACGGCGAGACCATTTTGAATCTTGAATTCGATAACGGCGATAAGTCTGCTACGTATCGTTTTGAGGTCGGTTCGGGCGACATGTCGTTTGATTCGGAGTAGTGAGGCAGACGAAAGCCTGGGCGAAGATATAGACGCGCTGTTTGATGAAGGCGCCGAAGCCGAGATCGGCTCCGGCGCCTTTACCTTTACAATGGGGACATGGAACAGATTATCTTGAACATACTCGAGGCCCTGCGTCGCGGCGAGACCGTGGACGACAAGGCGCTCGTCAAACTGATACATGCCGAGGCGCGCCGTGAGGGCGCCGACAAACGTGACCTGGCCAAGCGCCGCCTGCTGCCATTCTGCCAGCGGGTTAAACGCGAGGAGCCGGCTCGGTGGGCTGCGTGGAATGTCGATTCCGATCTGGAACGTCAACTGCTGCAGGTCCTGCGCATGAAGCCTCGTCGCACGGCTTCGGGCGTGGCGACCATTACCGTTATCACCAAGCCCTGGCCGTGCTCGGGCGATTGCCTGTTTTGCCCCAACGATCTGCGCATGCCTAAAAGCTATCTGCATGCCGAGCCGGCGTGCGCCCGTGCGGAGCAAAATTGCTTTGACCCGTATCTGCAGGTGAGTGCCCGTTTGACGGCGCTTTCGCAGATGGGGCATGCGACCGACAAGATTGAGCTCATTGTGCTTGGCGGTACCTGGAGCGACTATCCGGAAGGCTATCAGACATGGTTTATGTCTGAGCTCTTCCGTGCGCTCAATGATGATGCGGTGGCGGGCGTGGCGGCAAATCCCATGTTGGCGCGCCCGGGCATCAGCCGTGCCGAGGCAGGGCGCCTGCTCGATGACGCTCCCGCCGATGCCCTGCCGCCGGTGGTAGCAGAGCGCCGCGAGCGCTATCGGGCAGCCGGCATTGCGACAGACGAGGCTGAGCTCGCTGACGGCGTTGTCGACGAGCAAGGTCGTGTGGATGCTGCCGTGGGTGGCTATAACCGCGCGGTGCGTCGTCTGTACGGCCCCGGCACGCCGTGGGGCCAGGTCGCCGAGTGGCAGACGGCAACGATGGAGGAGCTTGAACGTCAGCAGCGCATTAACGAGACGGCGAAGCATCGCGTGGTGGGGCTCGTTATCGAGACGCGTCCCGATGCCGTAACGCCGCAAGCCCTCACGCTCATCCGTCGCCTGGGCTGCACCAAGATTCAGATGGGTATCCAGAGCCTCGACCAGCACCTGCTCGATATCAACGAGCGTCGAATTTTGGTGGCTCAGATTGAGCGCGCGTTTTCGCTTGCACGCCTGTTCGGCTTTAAGATCCATGCGCATTTTATGCTTAACCTGCTGGGCGCCACGCCGGAGGGGGACAAGCGCGACTACGAGCGCTTTATGACCGAGGGGACCTTTATGCCCGATGAGGTCAAGGTCTATCCGTGTGCGCTCATCGAGGGCTCGCGTCTGGTGGGCTGCTACGAGCGTGGCGAGTGGCGTCCTTATACCGAGGAGGAGCTGCTCGATGTACTGGCCGACGACATCGTGGTGACGCCGGCGTTCTGCCGTATCAGCCGCATGATCCGCGACTTTAGTTCCGACGACATTATGGTGGGCAACAAGAAACCCAACCTGCGTCAGCTCGTTGAGAACCGCCTGGCTGCTCGGGGTGACGGTGCGACGGTGCGCGAGATTCGCTATCGCGAGATCAGTACGGCGGGTGCCGACTTGGATGAGCTATCTCTTGATGAGGAAGTGGCGTACGAGACGCCGGTGACTTACGAGCGCTTTTTGCAGTGGGTGACGCCGCAGGGCAAGATCGCGGGCTTTTTGCGGTTGTCGCTGCCCGACCATTCGTTTGTTGCCGCGCATGCGGACGAGTTGCCGACGTCGCCGGACGAGGCGATGATTCGCGAGGTGCACGTGTATGGCATGGCGGCACGCGTGGGCGACCAGGGCCAGGCGGCGCAGCATCACGGGTTGGGGCGTTTGCTCGTAGAGCGTGCGTGCGAGATTGCCCGGGATGCCGGCTATGCGCGCATCAACGTGATCAGCGCGATCGGTACGCGCGAGTACTATCGCCATCTTGGATTTTATGACCATGGTCTTTATCTGCAAAAGGAGCTCTAGATGAACAAGCCGAGTGTTTCTGCCGGCGTCGTTGCCGGCGTTGCTCTGGGAGCCGCGGCGCTTGGTGCGGCCGCTGTCGCTGTTCGTGCTGCCTGTCTGCAGGTTGCGCGAACCCGCAATGGGTTGGCGCGTGTGAAACGCGTGCACGACGAGGGCGGCGACGAAGTCCGCGTATTGGTGCAAGGCGGCGTCTACCAAAGCGCGAGTTACGTTGGCGAGCGCTGGGCAGAGCCCGTCTTTGCGTACTATCGCGCGTTTGACGACGTGTTTGAGGCCGAGGATGCGATGCGCGACGCTTATGGTCACGGTATCGACCGCATGCTGATGCTGGGCGGCGGCGGGTTTGCCTATCCTAAATTCGCCCTGATGTCGCACGAGGGCTTGCGCATGGACGTCATCGAGTATGACGGAGAGATTACGCGTCTGGCGCGCCGCTGGTTTTACCTAGACGAGCTAGAGCGCGCGGCGGGCGATCGCCTGCGGGTGATAACCGCTGAGGCTCGCTCGTATCTGGGTGTGACGAGCGTGGGCCATCGTCGCTACGACGTGGTCGTGAGCGATTGCTTTGGCGGTGCCGAGCCCGTGCGCGAGCTGGCGACCGTTGAAGCGCTGCGCCTGGTGCGGGGCGGCCTGAACCCCGGGGGTATCTACGTGGCCAATATCGTGAGCGCAAACGAGGGGAGCGATGTGACGTTCCTGCGCGACTGCGCTGCCACGGCACTCGAGGTATTCGTCCACGCCTGGGTGGTCCCATGTGGCGATGCGAAGTTTGGCGGCGAGGAAAACTACCTGCTCATCGCCAGCGACGGCAACTACGCCTTTGCCGAAGCCGTGCCCTTCGACACCGACTTCCTCGGCACCGTCCTTCACGACAAATAAGTTTCCCCGTCCCAAAAAGACTGGTCTTAGGCGTGGTCGCGCCAGCCGAGAACGCGCTGCTTCATGCCTTCGATGTCGAGCACGCCTTCGGCAAAGCCCTTGCGCACGAGCTCTTCGGGAACGAACTCATCGTAACGATCAAAATAAGGCACCTCGCCGGGATAGACGAGCTCGATGGGATCGAAGTCCTTCTCGGCCTCGGCGGCGAGCACCTCAAAGAACGTCTCCTCATCGGCCTTCATCTTAAACTGCATAAAGTACGGGCGTGATGGGTCGAGTCCGCGAAGGCCCAGCTCAGCGGCACATTTAATCTTGAGCATGCGCTCGAGCGCCAAAAAGGCGTAGCTGCCCAGCCAGGGGAAGAGCACCCAGGTATCGCCGCCCAGGTTGATGAGCGGCTTAGTTCCCGCGCCCGAAAGCTTGGCCGTATGACGAGCCTGCGCTAAGCGGGCCCGTGCGTTACCCATGAGGTACGGATATGTCGCGTGCTCGTTGAGCGCCTTGCGCATGCGCTCGAGTACGTGTGTATTGATGTCGCCGGGGCAGTCGCCAAAGTAGGCCGGCACCCGGCCCTTGACCTGCGTGGCAAAGACAGTGTGGCGCTTCCAGTCCACTTCCTCGACAATCCAGCAGTGTCCGGCGATGGCGATGCGCTCACCGGGCGGGGGCGGATTAACAATCGTGCCCAGCTCGGCCGATTCGCTCCGGACGGTAAACTCCTCGTTTTCCTGGAACACGGCGTAGAACTTAAAGTTGTTGATGACGCGCTCGCCCGCGAGACCCACGATGAGCCCGCCACCTTCGGTGACCTGGATATGGTCGATCTTAATGAGGTGACGTAGCAGCACACGGTAATCGTCTGCCGAGATACGGTGGAAATAGCTGAGCGTGAGCACGCGCTGGGCAAGTTCGGCCGGCGTGAGCTCGCCGGTGCTGGCGAGGGTCGACATAGTCTGGTGATAGAGCAGGCTGTAGGGGAGTCGATCGAGCTCGGGCGGCTCGACCCACTTTTCCTCGCGATAGAGTTGTACGAGCGCGATACCCTGCAGGAGCTTCCAGGGAATGGTTTCGGGCATCATCGTGCGCGGCTCGGGTTCTTCCTCGCGCATGACAAACCACATCTCGGGCGGAAGGTCGCGGCGTCCCGTGCGCCCCATGCGCTGCAAAAAGGAGCTGACGGTAAACGGCGCGTCAATCTGGAAGGCGCGCTCCAGGCGGCCGATATCGATACCGAGCTCCAGCGTAGAGGTGGTGACGGTTGTCTGCGCCTGCTCCTCGTCGCGCATGAGCTCCTCGGCCGTCTCGCGCAGCGATGCCGAAAGGTTGCCGTGATGGATTAGAAAGCGGTCGGGCTCGTGTCGACTTTCGCAGTAGCTGCGCAGCATGGAGCACACGGCCTCTGCCTCCTCGCGCGAGTTGGCAAAGACCAGGCACTTGCGGCCGCGCGTATGCTCAAAGATATAGCCCATACCGGGGTCGGCGTTGTCGGGCGCCGTGTCGGTGGGGTTGAGAAGCGCCTGCTCGGTCGCTCGTGGGATGTCGACTTCGCCCTCGGGGGCCGAGGAAGTGCGACGGTCCTTGGGTGCGGCCTTGCCCCGTGCCCGCTCACGACGTTGACGGCGCTCCTCTTGTGTGAGCTGCCCGCTGTGACGCATGTCTTGGGCGCCGGCGGGCAGTGCCGTGGGCGCCACCGCCTCGATGCGCTCGCATGCGAGCACTTCGGCTTCCTGCGGACCTGTGCCTACGAATCCCCGCTGCTGTGCCTGGGGACCCGAGTTGTAGAAGTGCTCCATGGAGATACGCCACACGCGACGCGGTTCCTCAAAACGGGGGATAACGCAGTCGCGTCCCGTTCCCTGCGAGAGAAAGGCACCCGTGCGCTCGGGGTCGCCGATGGTGGCCGAAAGGCCAATGCGGCGGGGCTGCACGCCTGCCATGCGCGAGAGGCGCTCGATAAGACAGAGCGTCTGCCCGCCGCGGTCGCCGCGCATGAGCGAATGAACCTCGTCGATGACGACGTAGCGCAGGTCGCAAAACATGCGGGGGATCGCCATGTGCTTATGGATCAGGAGCGCCTCGAGCGATTCGGGCGTAATCTGAAGGATACCGCTCGGCTTTTTGATGAGCTTAGCCTTGTGTGACTGCGAGACATCGCCATGCCAGTGCCAGACGGGGATATCGGCTTCTTCGCACAGGTCGTTGAGGCGGACGAATTGGTCGTTGATGAGCGCCTTGAGGGGGCCAATGTAGAGGGCGCCCACGCTTGCGGGCGGGTTCTCCCAAAACTCGGTCAGGATGGGAAAAAAGGCTGCCTCGGTTTTGCCGGAAGCCGTGGATGCCGTCAGGAGCACATTGTCCTGCGAGTTAAAGATGGCATCTGCCGCCGCAACCTGGATAGAGCGCAGGCTCTCCCAATCGTGGGAGTAGATGAAGTCTTGGATAAACGGGGCGTAGCGGTCAAAGGCGTTCACGGGGCCTCCTTTCAAAAACGAATCTCTCAACGCGGTGGGCAGTGGCTTGCTGCATTACTGCCTCGACGTTTGCCCAGATAAAACCTGCCAAAATAAACCTGTCCCTTTTTGGCAGGTTAGATGGTGAATTCGGCGAAGTTACGGTCGCCGTCTGCGGTGCCGGTGTCGCCTGTTGCGGCTGCCGGCGCCAGCGCGTCGCCACCAACGCTTTGCAGCAGCTCCGCCACATTTGCATCGGGGTTCTGACACAGGATATCGAGCAGTTCGATAAAGTCACGAATGACTTCACGCGGCGTCAGATGCGTGTCGGCTCCCACACGACCGAACTCGATCTTGAGGAAGTCCACCAAGTCGTTCTCGGTAAGCGTGGGCGTCCAGCCAAAGTAGCCGGCGTGAATTTGCATGAGTTTTTCGATCAGCACCAGCAACTCCTCATAGGTGAGTGGCTGCAGGCGGATGATGGGCGCGAGCATGTCCTTAAGGTCCTCGCGCGCAAAGCGGCCCTGAGCGAGTCGGCTGCGCAGGGCCTCGTAGGAGAACACGCCTCGGCGGCGGTCTTCGATAGAGGTTGGAGTGCCGCCCATGATCATGCCCAGGTACTGCGCCTTGCCCTGGAGCGTGTCGTTGTACATAGTCAGGATCTTCTCGTAGTTGTATTGGCGCGTGATCGCGTTGGGAATCTTGTACAGATTCACGAGTTCGTCGATGAGCACCAGCATGCCCTTGTATCCGCTGCAGACCAAAAAGCGTGCAATGAGCTTAACGTAGTCGTACCAGTCGTCATCGCTGATGATGGTCGAGGAGTCCAGCTCAGCGCGTGCCTCGCTCTTGGTGCGGTACTCGCCGCGAATCCATTTGGTCACGCGACTCATAGCTTCTTCGTCGCCCTCCGAGACAGCCATGCGATAGCGGCGGAGCATGCGGGCGAAGTCGAAGCCGTGGACCATTTCCTCGAGCGGCGCCAGTTGGGCATTGACGGCAGACTCGTCGGCATCGGCACACGAGGCGACCCAGCGATCGAGGATTAGGTTGAGTGCACCGCCCTCGGGGCGCGTCTTGGTCGATATATTGCGGATGAGCTCGCGGTAGGTGGCAAGGCCCTGTCCCTGACCGCCCTGCAGACGGCGCTCGGGCGACAGGTCGGCATCAGCGACGACGAATCCCTCGCCCATGGCGTGCGTGCGGATGGTCTGGAGCAAAAAGCTCTTGCCGGCGCCGTAGCGACCGACTAAAAAACGGAAGCTTGCGCCGCCATCGGCGATGAGACTCAGATCGGTAAGCAGGGCGCGGATCTCGACCTCGCGCCCTACGGTGATGTAAGGAAGGCCGATGCGCGGGACCACGCCGCCCTTGAGCGAGTTAAGGATAACGGCGGCGACGCGTTTGGGTACACGGGGCGCTGCGGATGCGGTATCACTCATGGTCTAGGTATCCTCTCACGTCTGCTTTGTAGTCCTCGATAATCTGTGGCCCTGCCGTGCTAAATTCAATTACGGTGTCACCCACCAGGTCAAAGAGCGCCTCGTTGATGCTATCGACGAGCATGTCCTCGCTCTGTCCCGAGTGCGCCACTGCCGATGTCGCTTGCGCTGCGTTTTGCTCGAGCAGTGCGCGAAGGAAGGCATCTGCGGCGGGCGCGAGTTCGTTTGTGGCTTCAGCGGGCGCAGCAGCTGCGAACGCGGGCGTCGGCGCGAGAAGCGGTGCCACGACACCAAACTGTTCGGTGGATATGGTCGGCTCGTCGGTCAAGTCCTGCCGAATGGGTGTCACGACCGCCTCGACAATCGCGTCGGTTACGGGCTCGGCTTCCGGTTGCCCTGAGTCCGCTGCCTCGGCTTCTGCGGACGCGCCGTCCTCGCGTTCCTCGTCGATCAAAAGCGCTTCGCGCGTTTGCGCAGCGGCGCTCCGAATGTGCCCCAGCTGACTCAGATCGATATCGATCTTGACGGGCTGGTGTGCGGCGTCCCACGAAAGCCATGCCACAATCTCGTCATCGATAATCTTGGCCAGATATTTGGGGACCTTTTCTTCCTTAAGGGGATGGGCGGGGTCCAGCGCCAGGCGCAGGCGTTGGTCGCAGGCGCGCATCATTTCACCGAGCTTGCTGCTCTTTTGCCTACTACCGTGGATACGCATGCATTCCCAAAAGCCGTTTTGGCAACGGTAGATATGGATGGGATTCAAGCGGTATTCGCAGTCTTCGTGGCGATTGGGCGCAAAGAACACGGCCGAGGCAAACATGGTATAGGGCATGGCCGTCTCCTCCCCAAACAAGCTCGCCACGATACCGGTCTTTCGGTGCGTGTCATAGTAGCGCGCCATACGGACATACACGGCGCATGCCACGTGGCGCAGGTCGCGATGGTGGCTGCGATCGAGTCTTGAGTTATTGAGGTTATACGTGGAGAGGGCGTTGATAGCGGCCATGAGTCGCTCCTCGCGAGCCTCGTCGGGCGGAAGGGGGAGGATCGGCTCGGAGTTTTTGCGACGCTTGGGGGCCTGCCCGGACGGCGCCGGTGCAGGCACAAGGTCTCGAGCCGCGCGCCGCAGCTCGATGAGGGCGTTATCGAACATGACGGTTTTAGAGTCGCGAAGCAGCTTGGGGTCGAGTTCGTGGAAAACGGCGTAATCCTGCAACCACACGCGTGCAAACCGGTCGATGCCGGGCTCGAAGGCGCGATAGGCATCCCAAAAGGCCTTGATTTTGTTGAATCCATCGAGTGGATTGTCCACGCCAATGCCGCAGATCAGTTCATAGAGATACAGGAAGGCAAAGGACGTAGACGTTTCTTCGACGGTTCCGCGGCGCACTTGGGCACGCCAGGTAAAGTAGCCGCGCAACTGCCGGTCGCTCATGGCGTTGTAGGTGGGAAAGTACGACTTAAAGGTGCCGTTGTAGGGACAGTCGTCCTCAAAGTCGGCCATCAGCAAGCCTTGGCGGTAGAAAAGCTCGGCCTCCGATAGCCAGCGGCCCGCGCCGCCCTTGGGGTCATCCTGCCAGCGCGATATCTCGCGCATCTTGCGGTATTGGTCGGGGAGGAAATTCTGCATCTGTCGGCCGGTTTTGAGAATCGGCTCGTCTGCGTAGATTTCGTTTGAGAAGCGGGCGGACTGATGGGTCCGGGCCTCGGCCATAATGCGCTCGATGAGCATCTTGATGTCCTGGTCGGCCACCGCTTCTCCTCTCCTAACGCAGCTTCGGTGACCTCATATCATAGCACAGCATCAAACAGGTGTTCGAGATACTGCTGCGTTGATAGATTTAGAACAGGAGGGCGTAGATGACGGCGATGACGACGGAGGGGAGCATATTGGCCGTGCGGAAGGTCTGAGGACGGATGAGGTTGACGCCGACGCAGAAGATGAGCATGGAGCCTACGAGCGAAAGGCTGTCGAGGGCTGTCGTAGTCATGATGGGGGAGAGTGCGCCGGCAAACAGCGTGATCGTCCCCTGGAACACGGCGACGGGCAGGGCGGAGAAAATGCAGCCGCGGCCAAGCGACGCCGTCATGGTGCAGACGATGATGCAGTCCAGCGCTCCCTTGAGGGCGAGCGTGGACCAGTCGCCGAGCAGGCCGTCTTGGATTGATCCCACGATAGCCATGGCACCGATGCAGACGGTCAGCGATGTCGAGACAAAAGCGTTGGTGAACTCGTTATCGCCCTCGCTGCCGGTTTTGCGCTTGAGCCATTCGCCAAGGTTCTCGATGGCGGCTTCCAAGTTGACGGCCTCGCCGATGAGCGAACCGAGCGCAAATGAGACGATGAGCATGGTGGTACCGGTGGTCGCTAGCGCCTTTCCATCGATAAGGAGCATCTTTTGCATGGTGCCGCCAAGGCCGATAAACAGGACGCACAGCCCCGATGCTTTCATGAGCGTGTCTTGGATGCGCGGTGTGATGAAGCGGCCGCCCGCTAATCCCAAAAGACCGCCCGCAACTAAAAGCACAACGTTGATGATTGTTCCCAAGCCCGGCATGAGCCCTCCTGTATTGATGCCAACGTGGCAATCGTAGCAGAACGAAATGCGAGGCACATCGCGACTCATCTAATACGTTATATAAGTGGTGTTAGGAATGATGTGCAGCATTTAAGCCTCAGGTGGTTGTCGGGACATAGGGATAGTATTCAAAGCGCAGTGTCATAAGCCGCTGCGGGGATTCAATAGCCGCGGCGATGATATTGGCATCGCGGGCACGATCAAACCCTTCGAGTTCGATCTGATACGAGACGTCTTGCATAATGTCCAAACGCCGCCAGGCTAGGAGTGTGTCGCCATCGAATTCCAAGGTCTTGCCTCCATCTGGAGCAACGGCGTATAGACGCAGCTTGGCGGTGGTTGCAGGGTCGACAACCGTGACCTTTTTAATTTCGTTTCGAGTATTCTTGGCGCCCAACAAGGTGAGCAGTGTTGGGGCCACGACCTCGCCCGATGGCAAAAAGACGACTTCGATGGATTCGGGAAATGCGATGATAGCCGACTTGCGGACGGGCTGATTGGCGGCGGCAACTTCGATGTTCGCAGCGTCGATGACCTCTGTGTGGTCGAGCGCGGCAAGCACGCAACAGTTACCTTCATCGATCTCCTGAGGATCAGCAAGCCCCAGACTGTCCGCGAGCTCGGGATCGTTTGGATCGGTAACGGGCTCATTCGGTGCTTCGAGAGAAGCTGGGACGCTGTTTGTCGGCGATGGCGTGTCGCCCGCACCTGCTTCTTTGTCCGCGCTCTCTTCTTGTATGGTTGCGTTGATGGGTTCGTCGTTTGAGGGGAGCGTCTTGGCGTCAAGCGCGGAGGGGAGAATTCCGATGGCTCCGGATCCGTTCCACTCCATTTCGAGAAGCGCCGGGTCGGCAAGAATGCGTTGCCTGCTTTGCGCGTGGGCATCGATTTCAATAGGGCCTGCCTCTATCCCTCGTGTAAGGCTGAGTGATCCGGCCGGCTTCTCGAAATGAGCGTCTGTGTCTTTGGCGCTGACGGCGTAGAACAGCAGGGACGCTTCTCCCGCCGCGACGGCATCGGTGCCGGCTTTGGTCAGCCGCAACGATGCCGTGAATGAGAGGGTGGGCTGCTTGTCGTCTGCATTCGCGACGGCGCAGCCCAGACATATACCGCCTCCTTTCTCGAAAAACGTACCGTCGAAGGCGACCTTCGCTCCGTTCGCCGAGTCATCGATCGAAGCGATGTCGATGCGCAGCTCTAAATTGCATGGATCGCCATCTGCATCGAGCACAACCGAGCGCCACGTGCAGACGGCGCACCCCGCCTGGGAGCCGTTTGCCTTGTTCGAACGATTGATATCCACGACTATCGAGCCGTCCGTATTACGACGAAGGCATCCCGAGGTCGAGATTGCGGCCTGTGCGATCGAAAAACGCTTGCACGCAATGGCGCTCGACGGATTTGGTGCAGAACTTAGGGCTGCTGGTAAGGAGTCTGCCATGACGGGAGTCGCCCAAGCGGCGACGGGCGTTCCGGTTGCGAGCGCGCCGCAGAGTGCGACGACGGGCAAAAGGTTCTTTGATGCCATGGGGTCTCCTTAGCTAATTTAGTGCGGCCTGTCCGTGTTTTGTTTCTGGCTGCGTTTGATGTGCAGACCGAGGCCGGCGGTCCCCGCGCCTGCTGCTGTGGCGCCTGCTGCCAAGAGCCATCGTCTGTCGCCTGTCTGCGCCAACGGTTCCTCGCGGTCGCCGCGGTCGAGCTCCGAGAGGTCGACCGTCACTTGCGTGGCGGCCTGCGCCTGTTCTTGCTGGGCAAAGGCCATGGCTGGCCCAAACGCTAGGATGCTGACGGCGGCGGCCAGGGCGACAGCCTTATGCCGTGTGCGCACCGGGCTCGACCGTCCAGGTGATCGTTGCAACCTGATCGCCTTCGCCGGTTACGCGGAAGATGTCGCGCGTGACGCGGGCGACGTTTCCGCTTGTCTTGAGCTTAATTTTGTCCTTGCCGCCGGCAATGCCCTGGTAGCCCATGTCGAAGGCTGCATTCTTGGAAAGATCGAGGCCCGTCCCCTGCGTTGCGGCGCTGGCGTTCTGGAGTGCGCCGTCGGGGCCGACCTTAAAGTCGATGGAGTTCTGTGCGGTTCCGGCTTTGGCGTCGGCAGCAATGGTCCAGGTGTTCATGGCGTCGATCTTCATGTTGGTGACATGGATGCCGTAGGCCGAATGATTGTCGATGGTGGTCGCGTCTTCTGAGGGGCCCTGAAGCGTGCCGTCGGCCTTGGCGACGAAGGGAATAACCGTCGGAACTTTGAACTCAACGTTGTCGATCTCGGTCCTGACCATTACTTTCGTGGTTCCAACGCGCCCGGCTGCCATAGCTGGCGTCGGGGCGGCGCCCATTGCGAGCGCGAGCGCGAGCCCTGCGCCCACGACGAGCGCTCTGGCTCCGTTCATGTTCCTGGTGATGTCCATGGTCGTTCCTTTCTATTCGCCGCGGGCCGTCCCCGCGATGATTGGACGAATGCTGGTGAATTGCGTGCGGTGCCGCGTCGGCCGGAAAAGCTAGTTCTCGGCTTGCTCAACCCGCACCTTGACACGTGTCGGATTGCCGTGGCTGTCGAGGGTCTTGGCATCGAGTGCCTGGATCTCGATGTACGCCTCGCCTTCTTTGATGTCGCCGGCGGGGCACGTCTCGATTGTCTTGCCGGTCTCGACCACACCGGATTCGTACATGGTCTCGTCGTTTTGGATGACGCGGAATCGCTGGGGAAATTTATTGTCTTGGACGTTTTGCACGTTGACGCGCAGCTTGCCGTCCTCCTGCAGCTGAGCGACCGGTGCGACCGAAATCGTCATCATGTTGTCGCGGACGATAGCGTCGAGCTCATCTTGGATTTCCTGACGCGTTTTGCCCTCGGCCGTCGTAACCGAAGCGCCCGCCTCGGGTACGGGCTGCGACTGCCAAGCGTATAGTCCTACGGCGACAAGGGCACAGACGATGGCCAAACAGGCAAGGATGAGCTTCTTGCGACGACCCAGGCCTGCAAAGTGGGGTGGCTTCTTCGCGCTCATGCGGCATCCTTGGCGGTATAGATGCGCGCAAAGGTGGACGGGTTCGCTCCAAAGAGCATGTGAAGCATCAGGCGGCGTGAGTAGACAAGCTCGTCGAAGTCGGGAGGGAGCTCGATGTCGTGGATATGCGCGATGCGGTGGGCGAGCGCCGAGAACGACTCGGGGTCGCAGATCACATCGGTGGTAACGTGGTAGACCGTCGTATCGGGGAATGCCTCTTCGTCGAAAGGCAGGAGATGGGGATCGTCGTCGACTTCGATGGCGATGCCGTACTGGGGCCAGTAATATGCCATGGGAACCTCCCTGCTTCTGGGGCCAAAACTTCTGTCGGTTTTGGCTGTCGATGCCGACGGTATCAGCCACTACTTGACCAATTGCTGACCAAATGCTTGACGGATTGGTGTCTCCGCAGGTAAAAGGCGGTAAAAAATACTCCAACTTTTTTCAAGCGACAATCGCGCGGTCGGCGACGGCGGGGCCATATGTGTCAAAAGCATCGTCTGCCGAGGAAATCAAGCCGCTCGCCGAATTGCACGAACGTAAAAATCGCCAATTATGGAGACGGTCTCGAACACGTCGACGAAACGATGCGGTAACATCTCCCTGCAAACACTGTAGTTAGCTAAAGGGGGAGTTCGCGTGTCTGCAACCATCAAACCCTTCACCGACGAGTTCGAAGAGTATGGTCGCGATGAGTCTCGCGCATCGGGCGAGGCCTCGAGCATCTCGTTTCCGACAACGGAAGACGAGGTCCGTGCCATTTTGGAAAAGCTCCATGCCGAGCGTGTCCCGGTAACGGTTCAGGGCGCCCGAACCGGCCTTGCCGCCGGTGCCGTGCCCCACGGCGGGCATATCCTCAATACTTCCCGTATGAATCGCTACTTGGGCCTTCGCCGCGATGAACAAGGCCAATTTCTGCTGCGCGTGGAGCCGGGCGTTGTGCTCTCGGAGCTGCGCAAGCAGCTGAGCAAGAAGGTGCTGCCGACTGCTGGTTGGGACCAGGCATCGCTTGAGGCCTACGAGGAGTTCCAAGAGGCCCCCGAGCAGTTCTTTCCCACCGATCCCACCGAGGCATCTGCCTGTCTGGGCGGCATGGCGGCATGTAACGCCTCTGGTGCCCGCAGCTACGCCTACGGTCCCATGCGCCCACATATCACGGGACTCCACGTCGCGCTGGCTGATGGCGATTTGCTTGAGCTTCAGCGCGGCGAGGCTTTTGCCCAGGGCCGCCACCTGTCGCTCGTGACGGCAGTGGGCCGTACGCTCGAGCTCGATCTTCCCGGCTATACCATGCCCAAGACAAAAAATGCCTCAGGCTATTTCGTTGCGGACGAAATGGACGCCATCGACCTCTTTATCGGTGCTTGCGGCACGCTCGGCGTTATCACCGAGCTCGAGATTGCCCTGCAGGCGGCGCCTGCGGTCGTTTGGGGTGTGAGCTGCTTTTTCAATAGCGAAGACAAGGCCGTGTCCTTTACCGATTCCATGCGTCCCGTCCTGTCCCATGCGGCTGCCGTCGAGTACTTCGACGCTGGCGCCCTGGATATTCTACGTCGCCAGCGCGAGCAGTCGACGGCGTTTGCCTCGCTGCCGGCGCTCGACAAAGAGGCCAAGGTCTGTGTCTACGTGGAGCTCGACTGCGATGACGAGGCCCAGGCGACCGAGGAACTGTACCACCTGGGATGGGTGCTCGAGTTTGCGGGTGGCCGCGACGATGCGACATGGGTCGCGCGCACCGAGGTTGATCGCGAGTGCCAGCGGTTCTTCCGCCATGCGGTCCCCGAGAGCGTCAACATGCTTATCGACGAGCGTCGCCGCACGGATCCCACCATCACCAAACTGGGTTCGGACATGTCGGTGCCCAATGCACGCCTTGCCGATGTCGTGGCCCTCTATCGCCGCACACTGGCCGAAAGCGGGCTTGAATCTGCTGCCTGGGGGCACATCGGTAACAACCATCTGCATGTGAACATCCTGCCGCGCGATGCGCAGGACTACCGTCGTGGTGGCGAGCTGTTTGCCCAGTGGGCTGCGGAGGTAACGGCTATGGGCGGTGCCGTTTCTGCCGAGCACGGCGTCGGCAAGATCAAGGCGGGCTTCTTAGAGACGATGTACGGTCACGAGGCCATGGTCGAGTCGGCGCGGCTCAAGCTCCAGCTCGATCCCGACGGGCAGCTGGGTCGCGGCAACCTGTTTTCGGAGAAGCTCTTGGATGAGCTCGTCCAGAAAGGGGGCGCGTGAAGATGAGCGATTTCCATATGGTGGTGTGCGTCAAGGCCGTGCCGGGCAGCACCGAGGTCAAGATGGACCCCAAGACCAATACCATCGTGCGCGATGGCAAGCAGGCGGTCATTAATCCCTTTGATGCGAGCGCTTTGGAATGCGCGCTGGCGCTGAAGGACGACTTTATCGGCTTTGGCATGGATGTGCGCGTGACGGTGGTGTCGATGGGCATCCCCGCGACCGAGTCGCTGCTGCGCGACTGCATCGCCCGAGGCGCCGACGACGCGCTGCTGCTGACCGATCGCGCCTTTGCAGGTGCCGATACCCTGGCGACCACCTATGCTCTCAAATGCGGCATCGAGGCGCTCGACGAGGACTTCGACCTGCTCATCTGCGGCAAGATGGCGGTGGATGGCGATACGGCCCAGATTGGTCCCGAGCTTGCCGGTGCCTTTGAGATTCCCTGCGTGACCGACGTGAGTTGCGTGCAGAGCGCGGGCTTTACGACCTGTGGCTCGCTGGCGCTCATTCACGGATGCGATGCCGGCGAGGAGACGGTGTATCTTGAGATGCCGTGCGCGATGACGACTGCCAAGGAGATTGGCCAGTTGCGTATGCCGAGTATTGCCGGTATTCGCGCGGCGGAGGAGGCGGACGTGCGCGTGGTCAGTGCCGCCGACGTGAACGCCGACCCCGCGCGTTGCGGTCTTGCCGGGTCGCCGACACAGGTCGTGCGCTCGTTTGTGCCCGACCGTGACCAAACGTGCGAGGCCGTTGAGGGAACGGCGTCCGAGCAGGCGGTAAAACTTGCCAAGATTATCGAGGGGATGGCATAGATGAGCGGACTGATTATCGATAGCGAAGCCTGTATCGGCTGCGGTCGCTGCGTTCGTGCCTGTGCCTCGGGCGGCATCGTAGTGGAAGGCGAGCGACCCAACCGATGCGCCCATGTAACCGACGGCTGCATCCTATGCGGTGGGTGTGTCGACGCCTGCCCTGTCAACGCTATCTCGATCGAGCGTGACGAGGCTGCTGGTGCGGTGGACCTTGATGCATATCGAGACATTTGGGTATTCGCGCAGACCGACGAGCACGATACGGTGAATCCCGTTGCCTATGAGCTCATGGGCAAGGGCCGCGAGCTTGCCGATGCTCGTGGCTGCCGTCTGGTGGCGCTGGTCGGTATGGGCCCCGAGGGTTCTCTCGGTGACCTGGAGCATCTGGTTTGCGCGGGCGCCGACGAAGTCCTGGCCTGTCGCGACGAGCGCCTGCGCCAAAACGATGCGGAGGTCTACGCCCACTTGATCTGCGATTTGGTAGCCGAACGCAAACCCGAGGCCATCCTATACGGCGCGACCGCTTTTGGCCGCGAACTGGCACCCGGCGTTGCCGTGCGTTTGCAGACGGGCCTTACGGCTGACTGCACCGTACTTTCGATGGATACAGAGACGGGACTGCTGCAACAGACGCGTCCGGCGTTTGGCGGCAACTTGATGGCCACCATTATCTGCCCCAATCATCGTCCCCAGATGGCAACGGTGCGTCCCGGCATCTTTGGAGCGCCCGAGTTTGATTACGGCCGCTCTGGCACGATTACCCAGGTATCGCTGGCGGATGATGTTAAGGCCCGCGTCAAGATCTCGATTCCAGCCGAGGAGTGGGGGCAGCAGGCATCAATTGCCGATGCCGAGCGCCTGGTCGTGGTGGGCCGCGGCATTGGCTCCAAGAAGAATCTGCCTCTGATGCGAAAGCTCGCCGATGCGCTGGGTGCCGAGCTTGGTTGCACGCGTCCCGTCGTGGAGGCGGGTTGGCTGGAGTACCGCCACCAGATTGGCCAGACCGGCGTGTCGGTTTCGCCTAAGCTCCTCGTGAGCATCGGCGTTTCGGGTGCTATCCAGCACCTAGCCGGCATCGGCGGCGCGGAGTGCATCATCGCCGTCAACGAGGACCCGGATGCTCCCATCTTTGGCGCTGCGCAGTACAAAGTTGTCGGCGACGCCGTCGAAGTCGTCGAGGAGCTCCTGGCCCAGCTCGAGCGCTAGGCGCGCGCCAGCCAGTCGCGCATCTCGTCCTTTAAGCGCTCCCAGGTCGCTTGCGTGGCGGGATCGGTAAAGGGCCGCACGATACCAAAGGGCGCGTCGAGCAGGCGGTAGATATCGCCCTGCTTGCGCGCCAGCGCGCGGCTTGCGGGATAGACGAGCTCAAACATAAAGCAGATGAGCCCCACCAAGTAGTCGGCCGGCTCATCGCGTTCGTCGCGTGCGACGCAGCGGTGTTCGTCAAAGGCGGCAAGCGTCGGTACCGAGAAGTGGCTGGTAAGAAATGTATCCTCATCAACCTTGAGGATGGTGTCGACGGTGCTGTCGGCGATGGTGCGCATAATGTCGATCTTGTCGCCATCGCGCACGATATCGCAGAAGTTCCGCGTGCGGGTGTCGAGTTCCGTGGGTAGGCGAAAATCGCTGTGGTGGGCGATGCTTGCACGGATGAGCTCGTCTTCTGCCGGATCGTCGATAAAGTCGCGGATACTTGTTGTCGCGGGCGCGTCTGCAGGGTTTTTGCCAAAGAGAACCTCGACGCCCAACTCCGCATGGCTCATACTCTCGGCATCCTTAAACGTGTCCCAGCGTCGCAACTGTTCAAAGCGACCCATATCGTGTAGCAGGCCGCAAAGCCACGCTAGGTCAATGTCCTGCGGTGACCAGTCCTGTTCGCGCGCCACGGCATCGCATACCTCGGCAACGTGGTACGTATGCTCGATTTTGAGCGCGATGCGTGGGTTGGTGGCGTCGTAGGCATCGGTGTAGCTTTTGAAGGCCGCGCGCGCCCGGTCTCGATCGATAGCTGTCATAATGACTTCCTAAAAGTTGTGTCTTTCGATCCGGTGGCAATTGTAGGTGAACTCGGTTGCTGCCGGATGATGATTCTGCCGTATCGCTACATGCGGCTTGGAGACCTTGTCAGGATGAGAAGCGTATGGTGCTCAAAATCGTTAGAACCGTCTGGTCAGTGATTCTTACCTATGTTGCAATAGGCGCGCCGTGCGGAATGATCATGGGGCAGACGGGAATGGAGCCCTGGATGGTCTTTGCTCTAAGCAGTACGTTTGTGACGGGCAGCGGCCAGTTTATGATCTGCAATCTTTGGCTGGCGGGCGTACCGGCACCTTCGATTATCGCGAGCGTTGCCGCCATCTCCTCGCGTTTTGCGCTTTACTCGGCATCGATCGCGCCGCATCTGACGGGTGCCTCGAAGCGTCAGACGCTGGCTGTTGCCGCGACACTTACCGAGGAGGCATATGGCATCTCGCTTGCCAAGTTGGTTGAAGGGGAGGATTGGGGCCCGCGCGAGTCCTTTGTGCTCAACGTGATCCTCATCGCAACATGGGGCGTTTCGTGTACGATGGGCGCCATCGTCGGCGCCGTTGTCGATGTTCCCACCGCCGTTGCAGCCTTTGTCTGCACCTCGCTCTTTATCTGCCTGCTCTTTTCGCAGCGGCTGTCGCGCGGCAACGTCGTCGCGGCGGTTTCGAGCGCGGTGTCCGTCGCCGTATGCAAGTTCTTGGGCCTCGTGAATATTGCCGTGCCGGCAAGCGTCGTGGCCGGCATTGCCATTGCGTTGGCGTGCGATGCAGTATTTGACGGAAGAGGTGCCCGCGATGCCCGTTAACGAGTTCTTGGTTCTGTGGCTGTCGTCGTGGGCTGCTATCGCGTTCTTTCGCATCGCGCCGGCGTTCGCCTTGCGCGGGCGGACCCTGTCGCCCCGCATTACCGAGGCCCTGGGCTATATCCCGCCCGCTGCCTTTGCCGCGCTGGTCGCCAACGACTTGGTGAGCCCCGGCGCGTTCGACGCGGGACTCTGGCCTGCCTTGGTTCCCTGGATTGCGGCCGCCGGCGTCGTGGTCGTGGCGGGCAAGACAAAATCGATGCTGTGGTGCTGCGTCTCGGGCATCGTACTCTATATTGTCTTGAGCCTTATATAGGGCTGGCGTCGCGGGCGCCGAATCTCGTTCCATCCCAACTTGTAGAATTTTTCACCGAGCTGGTCTATTTCTTCTGGTACCATGGTCAAACTTTACTGTAGCAAAGCGTGACGTGGGCTTTTGTACCCCGTCAGCGGAAATGGGGGTTTCATGGCACAGGAAGCAACCGCCAACGAGCAAAAGAAATTCAAGGTCCCGCGCATCCCGGGCGACATCATGATCTATCCCATGATCGTCGGTCTTTTGCTCAACACCTTCTGCCCGCAGGTTTTTGAGATCGGCGGCTTCTTTACGGCTGCCTGCCGCGGTGGCTCCAATACCATCGTCGCCGCGATCCTGCTGTTTGTGGGCGCCGGCATCAGCTTTAAGTCCACGCCGGGCGCCATCAAGACCGGCATCGTCGTGCTGATTCCTAAGCTTGTAGTGGCAGCCGCGCTGGGTCTGGGCGTCGCGTACTTCTTTAACGATAACTTTTTAGGCCTGAGCTCGGTTTCCATCATCGGCGGCATTACGTTTTGCAACATGGCGCTCTATACGGGCATCATGGGCGAGTTCGGCGATGAGTCCGAGCAGGGCGCTGTCGGTATCCTGTTCTTTACGGCCGGCCCCGCCGTCACGATGATCATCCTTGGTGTTTCGGGTCTCGCCAACATCCCCGTCGGCACCATCATCGGATCCATCCTGCCGCTTGTTATCGGCATGGTCCTGGGCAACTTGTTCCCGTTTATCAAGAACCTGCTGGTTCCCGGCGCCAATCCCGCGATCGCTGTAATTGGTTTTCAGCTCGGTGCGTCCATGAGCCTTTCGAGCTTCATCGCCGGTGGCATTTCGGGCATCCTGCTGGGCCTCATCACGCTCTTTATCGTCGGTCCCATTACCTTTGCCTTCGAGCGCCTGTGTGGCGGCAATGGTAAGGCGGCTGTGGCATGTTCCACCATTGCCGGCACGGCCATGACCACGCCGGTCGCCCTCGCCGAGGTCGCTCCGCGCTATGCCGAGCTTGCGCCCACCGCGTATGCGCAGATCGCCACTGCCGTCATCATCACGGCAATCATGGCCCCGATTCTGACCGGCTGGGTCGATAAGAAGTTCTGCCAGAGCAAGGAAGACCTGTCGCCTGCCGGTGTCGAGGCCATCGAAGAGGCTGTCGCGACCGACATCGATGGCGAGTAGCAATCGATACCCATCAATGATTCCGGCGTGCAACTCGCGCCGTTTGAGCGCCCGAACGAGAGCTGTCTTGCAGTGACGTTCGGTCGCTCTGCTATTATTCCCCTTACTCCTGCGGAGTAGGGGGTGTTTGTTGCCCAGATTCGAATTGGGCGATTCTGGCCACTTGGATATTGAAGGGAGGGCGTCTAGTGGTAAAGGCACTCAAGATCGAGATATTCCTGCTATGCATGATTATTCTTATCGGACTTGCCGTACGAAGCCGTCGCTCCCTGTTCTCGAGCACCCAGCAGCTTTTGTTTAGCATGCTGGGCTACACGTCTGCTGCCTACATTTTCTTCGATATGATCTGGACGCTCTCGGACGGCGTGAGCACTCCTGTAGGCATCACGGCCAACTGGATTTCCAACGCGGTTTCGTTTTCGCTGTTCGCCATCGCGTGCCTCATTTGGTTTTTCTATTCCGAGACGATGCAGGGCTCACGGCTCCTGACCACGCCCTATAGGGTGGTACTTTTAACGTTGCCAACCGCATTGGTGGTCGTTCTGGCATTTACCAGCTACTGGACGCACGCTATGTTCTATATCGATGCGCGGGGCGTATATCGTCGCGGAGCGCTTTATATGATTCAGCCTATCGTTAGCTACTGCTACGTCATATATACGTCCTTGCATGCCTTTATTCAGGCTCGAAAAGTCGAAAGCCTGCAAAAGAAGGCCATTTATCGCACCCTCGCCTTTTTTGCGGTTCCCGCTCTGGTGGGCGGTACCTTTCAGATCGTATACTCGGTGCCTGGCCTTTGTGTCGGCATAATGATTAGCATGTTGCTGCTCTATATCATCTGCCAGGAGCAACTGATCTCGACTGACCCGTTGACTGGACTCAACAACCGCAACCGTTTTGAGACCTATATGCTGTCGCTCTTTTCAAATGTGGATCAGGCCGAAGATGTATATCTGCTTATGATGGACGCTGACGGCTTTAAGCAGATTAACGATCGCTATGGACATGTGGAGGGCGACCATGCTCTTCAGGTAATATCCGCTGCGCTCAAAGAGGTCTGCTCAGCGTCTGGTGGCTTTATCGCGCGTTATGGTGGCGATGAGTTCGTGGTGCTCCAAAAGGCAGCGGCGGAACAGGATATCATGCATCTGTGCGCGACAATCAACGACGAGCTCGCGCATGCCGAGGTGCCGTATGCATTGCGGATGTCCATCGGTCGCGCGCGGGTCGGCGATAGTGTTGATACCTGGCAAGACTTACTTCGCGCTGCCGATGCGGAGCTCTACCGCGTCAAGGCCGAGAAAAAGAAAGCCGGCATCCAGATACGCTAGGAAAAGGGTCGCACGCTTGCGTGCGTGGCGGCCCTCAGCTCATCGATGTATTCCATTAAGCTAAAGTGTGCAAACGCCCTCCCTAAAAAGGTGAGCTCGCTAGGCTTTTTTGGGTTTGTTGACGATGATGATGCCGCCGCAGACCAACAACAGGGCAACGATGACGGTAACGGGGCTCGTGCCAGCGCCCTCGCCGAGCAGCAGTGCGCTCAACAGCACGCCAAAGACCGGGTTCATAAAGCCAAAGACCGACACGCGGCTGACGGGGTTGACGGCGAGCAGGTGGGACCACAGCGAGTACGCGACGGCGGAGATAAGCGCCATGTAGATGATGAGCGCGATGGCGGGGGCGACTTCGGTGGGGGACAATGTGCCGCCCATCAAAAAGCCGATGGCGGTGAGGACCAGGCCGCCGACTAAAAACTGCCAGCCGGCAAGCAAAACACCGTCGTGCTTGCGCGAGAAGATGCCGATCAGGCAGGTCGAAAGAGCGCCCGCGACAGTGGAGGCTAGGATAAAGCCCTCGCCATCGAGCGTGAAGCCAAAGGTGCCATCTGCGCCCGAAAGGTTGACAAGCGCGACGCCGGCAAAGCCCAACACGCAGCCAAGCACCTTGGCCGTATTGAGCTTCTCGGTGCGAAATGCCAGGGCGGCAAAGAGGATTGCGAGGAAGTTGGCGCTGGCCTCGATGATGGAGCTCGACATGGCACTGGCGCGCGAGAGTCCCAGGTAGAAAAAGAAGTACTGCCCGATAGTCTGGAAGAGCGACAAGACAAAGATGGGCTTGATGTCGCGCGCTTGCGGTACGAGGGGGCGGCGTTGGTCCGCGCTCATCCCAACGATAACCAGGACGCCGGCAAGCGTAAAGCGTAAACCTGCAAAGAGCAGCTGCGAAGCGCTATCGTGCGCCGGGATACCAAAGAGTGCGTAGCCGATCTTGATGCAGGGAAAGGCCGATCCCCAGAGTGCACAGCAAACAAGACAGCCCAGGATGAGTCCGGGCGGGGTGGCGAGATACGGCTTGCGGCTTTCCATGATGTCCTTCCTACATGCGCGAAGCAAAAAAAGAACCCGCCACCGGATGTGTCGGTGGCGGGTGTTGTTACCCGAAGGGATTGTACCCGATGGGAAAGGTTTAGGCGAAGTAGGCCACGCCGCTCTCAAAGATCGGCATGAACTTATCGCCGGGGACATGCTCGGGCACGTTGCGGTACAGGTTGTCGCCGCGGCGCTCGGCATGACCCATCTTGCCCAGGACGCGGCCGTCGGGGCTCGTGATGCCCTCGATGGCGAGTGCGGAGCCGTTGGGGTTGACGGAGAGATCCATGCTGGGCTTGCCGTCCTCGCCCACGTACTGCGTGGCGACCTGGCCGTTGGCGATCAGCTGGGCGAGCACTTCGTCATTGGCGACAAAGCGGCCCTCGCCGTGGCTGATGGCGACGGTGTAGGGGTCGTCCAGGCTGCACTGCGACAGCCACGGGGACAGGTTGGACGAGATGCGGGTGCGCACCAGGCGGCTCTGATGGCGACCGATGGTGTTGAACGTCAACGTGGGCGCATCGGGCGTGGCATCGACGATGTCGCCGTAGGGCACCAGGCCGAGCTTGATCAGGGCCTGGAAGCCGTTGCAGATGCCCAGCATCAGGCCATCGCGGGCCTTGAGCAGGTCGCGGACTGCCTCGGTGACCTCGGGAGCGCGGAAGAACGCCGTGATGAACTTGGCGGAGCCATCGGGCTCGTCGCCGCCCGAGAAGCCGCCGGGGATCATGACGATCTGGCTCTGGCGAATACGGCGGGCGAGCTCGTGGGTGCTCTCGGCGACGGCCTCGGGCGTGAGGTTGTTGATCACGAAGGTGTCGGCCTCGGCACCGGCGGCACGGAAGGCGCGGGCGCTGTCGTACTCGCAGTTGTTACCGGGGAACACGGGGATGATCACGCGCGGGCGGGCGATCTTGGCGCCGCCGTACACGTGGATATCCTTGGCGCGGAAGTCGATGGTCTCGACCTCGGGGGTCTCGCCGGCGCTGCGGTAGGCGAAGACGCCCTCGATGCCGCTCTCCCAGGCCTCCTGGAGCTTGGCGAGCTCGATGACCTCGGAGCCGGTGTCGATGACATAGCCCTCGACGGTGGTACCCAGGGGCTCGACGACAACGCCGTCGGCGACCTCGGGCAGCTCGGCGTCCTCGGCGAGCTCGACGATAAAGCTGCCGTAGAGCGGGGTGAAGAGGCTCTCTACGTCTACATCCTCGGCAAGCTCGATACCGATCTGGTTACCGACGCACATCTTAAAGAGGCTCTCGGCGCCGCAGCCGTAGCCGGGCGTGGAGATGGCCAGGGCGTTGCCGGTAGCAGTGAGCGCCTCGACGGCGTCAAACGCCGCGAGCAGCTGCTGAGCGTCGGGGCGGTAGTCCTCGCCATAGGTGGCGGGGGCGATGCGGACGACGCGGTGCGTGAGGCCCTTGAACTCGGGCGAGACGGCGCGGGCGGCCTTGCCCACGGCGACAGCGAAGCTGATCAGGGTCGGCGGAACGTTGAGCTCGCCGGTCTCGTCCTCAAACGAGCCGCTCATGGAATCCTTGCCACCGATGGCGCCGGCACCCAGGTCGACTTGGGCCATGAGGGCGCCCAAGACGGCTGCCGTGGGCTTGCCCCAGCGCTCGGCCTCGGTGCGCAGACGCTCGAAGTACTCCTGGAAGGAGAGATAGGCGCGCTTGTGCTCAAAGCCGGCGGCAACGAGCTTGGCAATGGACTCGACCACGGACAGGTAGGCGCCCGCAAACTGGTCGGCCTCCATCAGATAGGGGTTGAAGCCCCATGCCATGGCACTCGCCGTGGTGGTCTCGCCGTCCACGGGGAACTTGGCGACCATGGCCGAGCTGGGGGTGAGCTGCGTCTTGCCGCCAAAGGGCATGAGCACGGTCGCGGCGCCGATGGTGGAGTCGAAGCGCTCGGAAAGGCCCTTGTTGGAAGCGACGTTGAGGTCGGTGACGAGCGAGGTCATGCGCTCGGCGAGCGTGGTGCCGGCCCAGCTGGGCTGCCACACGCTGCGGGCGCACACGTGGGCGACCTGGTGCTTGGGTGCGCCGTTGGAGTTGAGGAACTCGCGGGACAGGTCGACGATGGCGACGCCGTTCCAGGCCATGCGCATGCGCGGCTCAGCGGTAACCTCGGCGATAACGGTCGCCTCCAGGTTCTCCTCGGCGGCGTAGCCCATGAACTCCTCGACGTCACCGTCGGCGACGGCGCAGGCCATGCGCTCCTGGGACTCAGAGATAGCGAGCTCGGTGCCGTCCAGGCCGTCGTACTTCTTGGTCACGGTGTCCAGGTCGACATACAGGCCGTCGGCAAGCTCGCCCACGGCGACCGAGACGCCGCCGGCGCCAAAGTCGTTGCAGCGCTTGATCAGACGGCAGGCGTCGCCGCGGCGGAACAGACGCTGCAGCTTGCGCTCGACAGGGGCGTTGCCCTTCTGGACCTCGGCACCCGAGGTCTCGATGGACTCGGTGTTCTGGGTCTTGGAGGAGCCGGTGGCGCCACCGATGCCATCGCGGCCGGTGCGGCCGCCCAGCAGGATGATCTTGTCGGTGGGGGCGGGGCACTCGCGACGAACGTGGTTTGCCGGGGTAGCGCCCACGACGGCGCCGACCTCCATGCGCTTGGCCACGTAACCGGGGTGATAGAGTTCGTTGACCTGACCGGTGGCAAGGCCGATCTGGTTGCCGTAGCTGGAGTAGCCGGCGGCGGCAGTGGTCACGAGCTTGCGCTGCGGCAGCTTGCCCTCGAGCGTCTCGGAAACCGGGACGGTGGGGTCGCCGGCGCCGGTGACGCGCATGGCCTGGTACACATAGCTGCGGCCCGAGAGCGGGTCGCGGATAGCGCCGCCCACGCAGGTGGCGGCACCGCCGAAGGGCTCGATCTCGGTCGGGTGGTTGTGGGTCTCGTTCTTAAACAGGAACAGCCAGTCCTGGTCCTCGCCGTCGACATCGACCTTCACCTTGACGGTGCAGGCGTTGATCTCCTCGGACTCATCGACATCGGTCATGATGCCGGTCTTCTTAAGATACTTGGCGCCGATGGTGCCCATGTCCATGAGGCAGACGGGCTTGGCGTCGCGGCCGAGTTCGTGGCGCATCTCCATGTAGCGGTCGAAGGCTTGCTGCACCACGGCGTCGTCGATCGTCACGTCGTCCAGGACGGTGCCGAAGGTGGTGTGGCGGCAGTGATCGGACCAGTAGGTGTCGATCACGCGGATCTCGGTGATGGTGGGGTCGCGGTCCTCATCGCGGAAGTACTGCTGGCAGAAGGCGATGTCCGCCTCGTCCATGGCAAGGCCGCGATCGGCGATAAAGGCGGCAAGGCCGGCCTCGTCGAGCTCGCGGAAGCCGTCGAGCACCTCGACGGGCTGGGGCTCGGGGGTCTCCATGTACAGTGTCTCGGGCAGGTCGAGCGAGGCGATGCGCGCCTCGACGGGGTTCACCACGTAGTGCTTGATGGCCTCGATGGCGGCTTCGTCCAGAGCGCCCGAGATGATATAGACCTTGGCGGAGCGCACGGCGGGGCGCTCGCCCTGGCTGATGAGCTGCACGCACTCGCTGGCGGAGTCGGCGCGCTGGTCAAACTGGCCAGGCAGGAATTCGACGGCAAAGACGGCGCCATCGCTTGCGGGGAGCTCGTCGTAGGTCACATCGACCTGGGGCTCGCTAAAGACGGTCGGCACGCAGGAGCGGAAAAGCTCCTCGTCGATGCCCTCGACGTCGTAGCGGTTGATGATCCTCAGGGCCTCGATGCCCTTGATGCCGAGAATTTCGGTCAGCTCGCCCTTGAGCTGCTGAGCCTCGACGTCGAACCCGGGTTTCTTCTCCACGTAGATACGAGAGACCATTGGTTCCTGCCTTCCTGATCGGTTGGGCGTACGGTACGGTATGCGGCAGCGGTCGGTTTGCGGGGTCTGCCCTGCGGTCGCCTTGAGCCACATGTTTGTAAACCTCACTATGATACGACAGCTCGCGGCGCGTTGAGGACGGCGAGGGTGCTACAGTGAAGCGCAAACAAGAGAAAGGCATCACATGGCATTCGTTTCGCTCGCCATCATCGCACTCGTGGCCTTTGCGAGTCCTTTTATCGCCTCGGCGATTCCCGGAAAACCCGTTCCCGAGACGGTCTTTTTGCTCGTGCTCGGCGCTGTGCTGGGACCCCATATGCTCGGCGTCATCCATGTAGATGCCGAGGTCTCGCTTGTGTCCGAGCTGGGTCTGGCCTTCTTGTTCCTGCTTGCCGGCTTTGAGATCGACCCCAAGAGCATCACGGGCGTCGAGGGGCGCTACGGCTTGGCGACGTGGGTCGTCACGTTTGGTATCGCCTGGCTTGCCGTGCGCTTTACCCCGTGGTTCTCGGTCAGTCATTTCGACGGTATCGCCGTGACGCTTGCCCTCACTTCGACGGCGCTCGGTACGCTCGTGCCCATCATGCGTGAGCGCTCGCTCACCGGCACGCGCGTGGGCGACTCGATTCTCGCGTATGGCACCTGGGGTGAGCTCGGCCCTGTGCTTGCCATGTCGGTGCTGCTGTCTGCCCGCACCGGCATCCAAACGCTTGTAATCCTTGGCTTGTTTGCGGTGGTCTGCGTGTTGCTGGCCGTGGTCCCGAGCCGCTCCAAGCGCGTCGGCAGCCGCTTCTTTGCGTTTGTCGAGGAACGCGCCGATACCACGTCGCAGACCTTCGTGCGCCTGACGGTGCTCATCCTGGTCACGCTCGTGGCGTTCTCGGCCACCTTTGACCTCGACATCGTGTTGGGTTCTTTTGCCGCCGGCTTTGTCCTGCGCTATATCATCCCCGAGGGCAACCATACGCTCGAGACCAAGCTCGACGGCCTGGCCTACGGCTTTTTGATTCCGGTGTTCTTTACCGTATCGGGCGCAAAAATCGACCTGACGGCCGTGGCGTCGCGCCCGGGCTTGCTCGCGGGTTTTATCGTGGCGTTGCTGATTATTCGTGCCGTGCCCATTCTCATCTCTATGGGCATTTGTCCCGCGACGCGCGATGTGTCGGCGTATGGCCGCATTACCGTGGCCCTGTACTGCACCACGGCCCTGCCAATCATCGTTGCCGTTACGAGCGTTGCCGTCAATGCGGGCGCGCTGTCGCAAGATATTGCGTCGGTCATGGTTGCCGCCGGTGCCATCACGGTGTTCTTGATGCCATTGCTCGCGCAGCTCTTCTACCGCGTGGTGGATGCCGCACCGGTCGCCGCCGTGGCAGAGGTTGCCGAGCATCCATCCGATGCGCTCGACATCTTGCGCGCCCACCACGACCTAGCGAGCTTGCTCGCGCGCGAGCACGAGCTGCTGACCTCGCATGGCCATGGTCGCGTATTCGAGGGCCTGCCTACGCTCGATACGATTGCCGAGCGTCTTTCCGCCGAGGCAGCGAGCGGCCACATCGATGCCCGCATCGTGGACGCGGCGCACCTGCTTGCCGATAAGACCTATGGAGACGAGGTCGACCCGTCCGAGCTGACTCCGCGTGAGCGCCGCCGCCTGGAGCGCGCCAAGCTCGCTGTGCGCGAATACCGCCGCCGCATGCTGGAGCTCTATGCGCGCGAAGAAGCCGAAGACGACGACGGTAAGTAGTCGATACTTTCTCGGGGAAGCCGCGTCCCGCTTTGAAGGCTCGGAACGGGATGTGGTTTCCGAAACGGGGGCCGTTGGGAAGCTGTGTCCCGGAATGGGCGCTCAGAGTGGGATGCAGTTTCCGCGAGAGACCCGTTGCGGAAACGGTATCCCAGAATCGGCGTTCAAAACGGGGCGCTCTTTCCGAAACATGGCCCTGAGGGAAGCTGCGTCCCGGTCTGAGTCGGGACTGCGGGACACAGCTTCCCTTTCAAACAGAAGAAGGCGCGCTGCCTGCAGTTGATGCAGACGGCGCGCCTTCTTTGTTGGACTATGTTGAGGCTGGGAGCTGAGGCTTGTGGTCCCTTAAGAGCGGGCGGCTCCGTCGACGGGGAGCACGGCGCCCGTGACGTAGGAGGACATGTCGCTCGCCAGGAAAACAAAGGCGTTGGCGACATCCTCGGGCTCGCCCATGCGACCCAGCGGAATGGTGGCGACGATGGGCTTAATAACCTCTTCGGGCAGGTTGGCGACCATATCGGTCTTGGTTACGCCAGGCGCGACGGCGTTGACGCGGATGCCCATGGGGGCGAGCTCGCGCGAGAGCGACTGGACCATACCGTTGACGGCTAACTTGGACGTGGGATAGCCAACGCCGGAGGGCTGACCGTACTTGGCGACCATCGAACTCGTGGTGGTGATGGTGCCGCCATGACCTGCCTCGGTCATGATCTTGGCGGCTGCCTGGTGGCCATTAAAGACGGCGACGACGTTGAGGTCCATAACCTTAGCGAACTCCTCGGCCGTGTAGTCCAAAAGGGGTGAGCGCTGGGAGATGCCGGCATTGTTGACGACTGTATCCAAACCGCCCATATCGGCTGCAGCCTGGGTAAAGGCCTCGGTCACGGCCTCGAGCGAGGTGAGGTCGCAGGAGCGGCCCCAGACCTTGGCGTCGGGATAGGCGGCCGCCAACTTCTCAACGGCCGCGTCGGCAGTCTCCTGGCGTGAGCCAAAGACGGTGACGGCAGCGCCTTCCTCGATAAAACGGCAGGCGATCGCATAGCCGATACCGCGCGTGCCTCCGGTGATGATTGCTTTCTTGCCCTCGAGCAACATGGTGCTTCCTCTCATCGCGGGCGGACATACGCAGCTCAGCGTAGCGGTAGCCGGAATCGGCCGCGTTTGCATATCGGTGAACGGTAGCCCGCGTTACCGATGAGCGGCTCGCGCAAATATGCTCTGCCGTTGTGCTTACGGCAGGTGACAAAAGGGCTCCCGTCCTACATCGGACGGGAGCCCTCAAGGCGCGTATTGCTAGGCGAGCGTTGGGCTAGTTCGCCATAACGCCTTCGGTCCAGGCCTCAACGTCCTCGATGCGCAGGACGTTGGCGACCTCGGCCACGCAGTCGACGCTGGCAAGTTCGGCGGCGGCAGCCTGGACGTCCTTCTCGAGTGCGCGGTGCGTCAAGAAGATGACCGAGCAGGCATCGCTGACGCCCGACTTGCCGTCCTCGACCTGGTTGATGAGCGAGATCGAGATGTTGTGCTTGGCAAAGATGTCGACCGTCTCGGACAGGGCACCTACGCGGTCGGCGACCTTCAGGCGCACATAGTACTTGGTCTGGAGTTCGTCCATAGGCTTAAAGGCGAGGTTGTGACCGTAGGGCTCAATCTCGGGCAGCGGAGCCACGCCGCGGCTGATCTGCTCGGAGAGCGATAGGATATCGCCCACGACGGCGCTCGCGGTGGGGAAGGAGCCTGCGCCAGCGCCGTAGAACATGGTCTCGCCCACGGCGTCACCCACCACGTAGACGGCGTTCATGGCGCCGTTGACCTTGGCGAGCATATGGTCTGCCGGGATGAGCGTGGGATGCACGCGGACGTCGACGCCGGCGTCGGTGTTGCGTGCGATGCCCAGCAGCTTGATGGTGTAGCCGAGCTCGCGGGCCTGGGCGATGTCCTCGGCGCCGATGGTACGGATACCCTGTTGGTAGACATCGTCGGTGGTCACGCGGGTGCCAAAGCCGATGGAAGCGAGGATTGCCGTCTTGCTGGCGGCGTCGAAGCCGTCGACGTCGGCGGACGGGTCGGCCTCGGCATAGCCCTTGGCCTGCGCGTCGGCAAGCACATCGGCGTAATCGGCGCCCTCGGCGTCCATGCGCGACAGGATATAGTTGGTGGTACCGTTGAGAATGCCGGCGATGGTCAGGATCTTGTTGCCCACCAGGTCGTGCTCGAGCGTGCTGACAATGGGGATGCCACCGCCGCAGCTGGCCTCGCACTTAATCTGCACGCCGCACGCGCGCGCCTTCTCGGCGAGCGTCTCGACATGACGGCCCAGCAGGGCCTTGTTGGCAGAGACGACGTGCTTGCCGTTCTCGAAGGCGGTGGTGAAGATTTCGGTCGCGGGGTGCTCGCCGCCGATGAGCTCGACGACGATGTCGACGGCGGGGTCGGTGACGACATCGTGCCAGTCGCTCGTAAAGGCCTCACGCTCAATACCGGCTGCCTCGGCCTGCTCCCAGGCAAGCGCGCAGGCGCGGGTCAGCTTAAGGTCGATGCCGTAGGCTGCCAGGTACTCATCGTGGTGGCTCTTGATCAGACGGGCCACGCCGCCGCCGACGGTTCCCAGACCGATGAGGCCGACGTTCACGGTGCGCAGGGGTTCGCTCATAGATAGCTCCTTCGTGCATCTTATGGATGGATTAACCGCTTAAAGGTTGAGTGCATTCTAGCGTGAACAGAGGGCGCGTGCTCGCCAGGCAACAGGAGTCGCACAAAACGGCACCCCCGAAACGCTGCGGAAACATTGGAAACATGCTCGCTACAAACGGAACTCCGTAACAAACTGTCAACGTTTGCACCATAAGGTTTGCCCTGTACCGCAAGACGGCCGCACCGCGGCCAGCGAAAAGGGGGACACCATGTTTAGCATCAACAACGTACTTAACCGCAGGAGTTTCCTTGTCGGAGCCACGCTTATTTTTGCCCCGATCTATTACACCCCAGCGTCCGTTTTGCTCAAGAACGCCAAGGACATGAGCTACGACATGACACTAATGGGTGCCGACGGCATGGACAGCCTATGTGATCCAGGACGGCAAGTACATCGCCGCCTAAGCGCGCATAAAGCGCGACCGGTGAGGCTGTTTTATGCAGGGCGGGGATGTCTGTAACAGAACGGAAACATTGCTTTTACACAATAAAGTGGCATTACTGCATAAAGCAATAGAAATACGCAGAAATATGGATAAATGAACAAATCCAAAGAAAAGTCGAAATAACCGCCACTTTTCCTAACTAAAGCGTCTACTATTTTGCGAACGCCGAACACGGCGAAGGATGGCCTGTCGGGTAACCGAAACCCGACGAGATTTGAGAGGAGAGCCGCATGTCGAGCCTCACCGGTAAGTCATTGAACCCTGTTATGAATCGCAGGAGCGTTATCGCGAGCGCAGCAGGTCTGGGGGCGATGTCCATTCTAGCTGGCTGCTCCTCCAACGGCGGCGACAGCGGTTCCGCTTCGGGCGACGCTTCGTTTAAGATCGGCACCATCGGCCCGCTGACCGGCGCCAACGCGTCCTACGGCAAGTCCGTTACCCAGGCTGTCGAGCTTGGCTGCAAGGATTTCTCGACCAAGGAGCTGCCGCTTGTCAGCAAGGCCGAGGACGACCAGGCTGACGGCGAGAAGGCCGTCAACGCCTTCAACACCCTGCTCGACTGGGGCATGCAGGCCCTCGTCGGCCCGACCACCACGGGTGCGTCGGTTGCCGTTGCCGCAGAGTGTGGTAACGACCCCGAGACGTTCATGATCACCCCGTCCGCGTCCTCCGAGGACGTTACCAAGGGCAAGGATTGCGTCTTCCAGGTTTGCTTCACCGACCCCAACCAGGGTGTCAACGCTGCCAAGTTCCTGGCGCAGAAGTATGCGAACGAGAAGTTCGTGCTGTTCTATAACTCCGGCGACGCCTATTCTTCGGGCATCGCAGATTCTTTTAAGGCCCAGGCCGCTAAGTCTAAGCTTGAGATTGTCGACGAGGAGACCTTCAAGGACGACTCTGCTACGAGTTTTACCAACCAGCTGACCAAGGCAAAGCAGGCCGGCGCCACCATGATTTTTGCACCGATCTACTACACGCCCGCATCCGTCCTGCTCAAGAACGCCAAGGACATGGGCTACGACGTCAAGATGATGGGCTGCGACGGTATGGACGGTATCCTGGGCGTGGAAGGTTTCGACACCTCTCTGGCCGAGGGTCTGCTGCTCATGACCCCATTCTCCGCCGATGACGAGAAGAATGCCGACTTCGTCAACGCCTACAAGGATAAGTATGGCGAGACTCCGGACCAGTTTGCCGCCGACGCCTACGACGGCGTGCATGCGGTGGTCGAGGCCCTCAAGGAAGCCGGCCTGGGTGCCGACGCCGACCCGACCGAGGTTGCCGAGAAGCTTCCCGAGGCTATGCGCAACATTACCGTTGACGGTCTGACTGGCAAGCTCTCCTGGAACGACAAGGGCCAGGTCCAGAAGGACCCGACGGCGTACGTCATTACCGACGGCAAGTACGTACAGGCCTAATTGGCCGCCTTACATAGAGCGGTTTTGATCCCAAGCAGGGGAGGTTTTGGCCTTCCCTGCTTGCTTGGTATCTAGGGACGATGTAACGTCCCTGTTTCATACATTAATTGGAAACCTATTCGAAAGGGGGATGTGGAACATGACGGTCTTTATCCAATACCTGGTCAACGGCCTGTCCATGGGCAGCGTCTACGCCATCATCGCGTTGGGCTACACCATGGTCTACGGTATCGCCAAGATGCTGAACTTCGCTCACGGCGATGTCATCATGATCGGTGCCTATGTCTCGTTCTGCGCCACGTCGTATCTCGGCCTCCCGGGCTGGGCATCTGTAGTTCTCTCTTGCGTGGCCTGCACGGTTCTCGGTGTTCTCATTGAGGGCCTGGCCTATAAGCCGCTGCGCCAAGCAGGCCCGCTGGCCGTTCTGATCACGGCTATCGGCGTGTCCTACTTCCTGCAGAATGCCGCGCAGCTTCTGTGGGGCGCCACGCCCAAGAACTTCACTTCGCTCGTCACCTTCCAGGTGCCGGAGTTCTTGGCCAAGTTCAACGTAAGCGCCGTCTCGCTCGTCACCATCGTCGCCTGCCTGGTTATCATGGCCGGCCTGATGTTCTTTACAGGTAAGACCAAGATGGGCAAGGCCATGCGCGCCGTGTCCGAGGACAAGGCTGCCGCTCAGCTCATGGGCATCAACGTCAACCGCACCATCTCGATGACGTTTGCCATCGGCTCTGCCCTTGCCGCCATCGCCGGCGTGCTGCTGTGCTCCTACTCGCCGGTGCTGCAGCCTACGACAGGCGCCATGCCTGGCATCAAGGCCTTCGACGCCGCCGTCTTCGGTGGCATCGGCTCCATCCCCGGCGCCTTTGTCGGCGGCATTCTCATCGGCATCATCGAGGCGATGGCACAGGCTTACATTTCCACGAGCCTTGCCAACTCCATCGTCTTTGGTGTTTTGATCATCGTCCTGCTCGTCAAGCCTGCCGGCCTCTTGGGCAAGTACGTCCCCGAGAAGGTGTAGGTGAGCGTTATGAAGTTTCTTAAAGACAAGCAGACGCGTCACGACTTTGTCACGTACGCCATGTGCATCGTGGCCTTCGCCGTCGTGTTCTTTATGCAGTCGAACCACATGATTCCGCGCATGATCGCCGGTCAGCTGGTTCCCATCACGGCCTATATCGTCATGGCCATCTCCCTCAACCTCGTCGTTGGCATCGCGGGCGACCTGTCGCTGGGCCACGCGGGCTTTATGAGCGTCGGCGCCTATACGGGCATCGTCACCGCGGTCGCCCTCGAGAGCGCCGTTCCCTCCGATCCGGTGCGCCTGATCATCAGCATCGTGGTCGGCGCTATCGCCGCTGCCGTCTTGGGCTTCTTGATTGGCATCCCGGTCCTGCGCCTGAGCGGCGACTATCTGGCCATCGTGACCCTGGCTTTTGGCGAGATCATCAAAGAGATTGTCACTTGCCTTATCGTGGGTGTCGACTCCCGCGGCCTGCACGTGATCTTTAACATCACGGGCAACTCTACGATCGACGACCTGCACCTGCTCGAGGACGGCACCGCCATCATCAAGGGCGCCCAGGGCGCCTCGGGCGTGTCGACGTACTCGACCTTCCTCGCCGGCGCCATCTTGGTTATGGTCGCGCTCGTGATTGTACTCAACCTGGTTCGCAGCCGTACCGGCCGTGCCATTATGGCCGTGCGCGATAACAAGATTGCAGCCGAGTCCGTAGGCATCTCCGTCACCGAGTACCGCATGATCGCCTTCGTGGTTTCCGCTGCCCTCGCCGGTGCTGCCGGAGCTCTCTTCGGCGGTAACTTCTCGCAGCTCTCCGCCACCAAGTTCGACTTCAACACGTCCATCCTCATCCTGGTGTTCGTGGTTCTGGGTGGTCTGGGCAATATGCGCGGCTCCGTCATCGCCGCGGCGTTGCTCACGGTGCTTCCCGAGCTGCTCCGTCAGTTCTCGGACTATCGCATGCTCATCTACGCCATCGTGCTGATCCTGGTCATGATCTTTACCAACAACCCGCAGCTCAAGGCGTTCTTCGCACGCATTAAGGACCGCCTTGCTTCCAAGAAGGAGGTGGCAGCCGATGCCCAGTAAGTTTGAGTTCAACAAGGGCAAGATGGTCCCGTATCCTTCTGGCGCCATCGTTCCCGACCGCGACCTGGGTCAGCGCCCGGCGCTCGAGTGCATCCACCTGGGCATTGAGTTCGGTGGTCTTAAGGCAGTCGACGACTTTAGCCTGACTATCGGCAAGACCGAGATCGCCGGTCTCATCGGCCCCAACGGCGCTGGCAAGACCACGGTCTTCAACCTGCTCACCAAGGTGTACCAGCCTACGCACGGCACCATCCTGCTCGACGGTGAGGACACTTCGGGCAAGTCGGTCTACCAGGTCAACCGCATGGGTATTGCCCGTACCTTCCAGAACATTCGCCTGTTCAATACCATGACGGTGGAGGATAACGTCAAGGTCGGTCTGCACAATCAGGAGCGCTACTCCGGCTTTGAGGGCGTGCTGCGCCTGCCGACGTATTGGAAGCACGAGAAGGCCGCCCACGAGCGCGCCATGGAGCTGCTGTCCATTTTTGACATGGAGCACCTGGCAAATGAACAGGCCGGCTCGCTGCCTTACGGCGCTCAGCGTCGTCTGGAGATCGTTCGCGCGCTTGCCACCAACCCCAAACTACTGCTGCTCGACGAGCCTGCCGCCGGCATGAACCCGTCCGAGACCGCGGAGCTCATGGAGAACATCGTCAAGATTCGCGACACCTTTGGTATCGCCATCATGCTTATCGAGCATGATATGTCGCTCGTCATGAACATCTGCGAGGGCATCTGCGTGCTCAACTTTGGTAAGGTCATCGCCAAGGGCACGGCCGAGGAGATCCAGAACAACGATGCCGTAATTGAGGCATATCTGGGCAAGCAGGATAAGGGGGAGAACTAAATGGCAGAGCCGATGCTTTCCGTCTACAACATCAACGTCTGGTACGGCGCTATCCACGCCATCAAGGACATCTCCTTTAACGTCAACGAGGGCGAGATCGTGGCCCTGATCGGCGCGAACGGCGCCGGTAAGTCCACGACGCTTAAAACCATCTCGGGCCTGCTGCGTTCCAAGACCGGCTCCATCAAGTTTATGGGCGAGGACATTACCCATACGCCTGCCGATAAACTGGTGGGCAAGGGCCTGGCCCAGGTTCCCGAGGGCCGTCGCGCCTTTTTGCAGATGACGGTCGAGGAGAACCTGGAGATGGGCGCCTACACGCAGCCCAAGTCCACGGTGGCTCCGGGCCTTGAGCGCGTCTACGAGCAGTTCCCGCGCCTTAAGGAGCGCCGTCGCCAGGTCGCCGGCACCCTTTCGGGCGGCGAACAGCAGATGCTCGTTATGGGGCGCGCCCTTATGAGCAACCCCAAGCTGCTCATGCTCGATGAGCCTTCCATGGGTCTGGCGCCGATTCTGATTGAGCAGATCTTCCAGATTGTCGAGGACCTGCACAAGGCCGGTACCACGGTGCTTCTGGTCGAGCAGAACGCCCAGATGGCGCTTTCAATCGCCACGCGCGGCTACGTGCTCGAGACCGGCAAGATCACCATGACCGGCACCGGCCAAGAGCTCCTGCACGACGATAACGTGCGCAAAGCATATCTTGGTGGCTAACTAGTTACGCGGTTTTACCAAACCGCGTAACGGCTCGACGCTGCAAGCCCGCCAGGGCGGCAATCTGCCTTTCAACTTCGGCGGCATGACCAGAAGGTCAATGCCGCCTTGTTTCAAGGCACCTTGCTCGCTCTGGCGGGCTTTCGCTGACTTCGCCAAAACATCGACGTTGTGGCAGATGCCAACGACTACCCCTTTAAGTTGCGGTGGAATAGGGACTAAATGGGAGCCTCAGAGGCCAAAAGAGTCCCTATTCCACCGCAACTTCATGGGGGTGTGTGACAATGCCCGTCGGAAAACATCTGCTGTCTTTGGGGGTCTATCTATGCTGTACGAGTTTTGTGCCGAGAACTTTGAGCGGGTGCCGGCGGCTATCGATGCCGGTGCAAGGCGTATCGAGCTGTGCGACAACCTTGCCGTTGGTGGCACTACGCCTTCGGCCGGCGTTATCAGCGCTACGACCAACTATGCTCACGAGCACGATGCACGGGTGATGTGCATGATTCGCCCGCGTGGCGGCGACTTTCACTACAACCAGGACGAGCTGCGTATGATGGAGATGGATCTGGGCCTTGCCGTAAGTGCGGGCGTTGACGGCTTGGTCTTTGGCTGCTGCAAGCCCTGCGCTGGCGGATGGGCGCTCGACGAACTTACGCTTGGCGCCCTCGTGATGGCTGCGGGCTGCGCGACCGAGGAGTGCAAGCGCGATCCTATCGACATCACTTTCCACATGGCGTTTGACCAGCTCTCGCCCGAGGCTCAGCTGGACGCCATTGACACGCTCGCCGACTGCGGCGTCACGCGCATTCTGACGCACGGTGGCACTGCCGGTACGCCGATCGAGGACAACTTCGAAAACCTGGTCCGCTTGATCGAGTACGCGGACGACCGCCTGACCATCCTTCCCGGTGGCGGCATTTCCACGGCCAACCGCGATACCGTGGCGGCGGCACTGGGCGTCTCCGAGCTCCATGGCACCAAGATCGTGCCGCTGGGGGTATAACCCGTGGCGCTGGTATTTGACGTTCAGCAGGCGAACGGTAAGCCCGACGACAACCGTCGTCCCGGCACCGCGTGCCCCTTTTGCGATACCGAGGAACTCGCCAATATCATCCGGCGCGACGGTGACTGCATCTGGCTCGAGAATAAGTTTAAGACCTTGCGGGCCACTCGCCAGACCGTATTGATTGAGTCGTCCGACCATGACGCCGACCTGGTGACCTATGCGCCGGACGAGCTGCATCATGTTATGCGGTTTGCCCTGGATTGCTGGCAGCGGATGATTGACTCCCGGCAGTATCGCAGCGTTCTCATGTACAAGAACAAGGGCCCACTTTCGGGCGGCAGTCTGGTCCATCCGCACATGCAGATTGTGGGTTTGGAGCAGGAGGACGGCTATGCGGCGCTGACCTCAGCCAACTTTGAAGGCATCGATGTCTGGCGGCAGGGGAGAATCTCGGTCAACATCTCAACCGAGCCGATCATGGGATTCTTTGAGGTCAACGTCTCGGCTCCACAGGGAATCGCCGCCAGCGATGACGCACGAGACCAAGCCGAGGCGGATCTCTTTGCCGATGCGATCCAGGTAGCTCTGCGCTATATCCTAAACGGGCACCACGGTGGTCGCGCAGAGTCGTACAACCTGTTCTTCTATCACCTGGGCGGTCGGACCATTGCCAAGGCGCTGCCGCGTTGGGTGGTTTCGCCCTACTTTGTCGGCTATCGTTTGGCCCAGGTTAATGCCGAGACCACGCTCGATATCGATGCTGAGCGCCTGCGTGCGCATCTGGAAACGCTCGTATAGCAAGACTATCACCCGCGTAATGCGGACAGTCTAGCGTTCCATGGCATCGCGGCTGGCCTCGACCCGCTTGCGCTGGGCGGCGCGCTCCTCGCCGGTCAGACGCTCAAAGAGGTGTCCGATAATTGAGGCCAACACCTGCTGAAACAGCGTGCCGCACATGACGGGGAATACCACTTCGCCGGGAAAATACTGCGTGGCGATGACGGCACCCGAAGAGATGTTGCGCATGCCGCAGGTAAAGCACACTGTGGTCGTCTCGCTATACGGCAGGTGCAGGGCCCGGGCGATCAGGACGCCGATGATAAAGCCGCTGATGGCGAACACCAGGATAAAGAGCGCGACTTCTAAGCGCTCAACATTCATGTGTAGCACGTACTCGCTCATAGCGGTGGAGTTGGACGCGATGACGCCCATCATCATGAACTTGCAGGCGGGCGAGAGCGCGGGAGAGAGTTTCTCGTGGCCCCAGCCGCGCGTGAGTTCATTGATGACAATACCGAGCACAGCGGGGATGGCGATCATAAAGGCCATGTTCTGCATCATGCTCGGCACGTCGATCGAGACGGTGGCGCCCAGCAGGAGCTTGAGCGTAAGCGGAATCATCACAGGTGAGATGACCGAGGACGTCAGGATGATGGTGAGCGCGAGCGGGCCGTTGCCGCCGAACATGCTAATCCACATAAAAGCGGTGACGGCCACGGGCACGCTGTATTCGAGCACAATGCCGCAGACAAGGTTGGGGTTGGAGCCAAAGAAGAGTGACCCCATGGCATACGCCGCGATGGGAATAAGCACCGCCGAGACGAGCAGCGCCAAGACTAGGTGCAACGGACGGCGGAACACCTCGGTTACCTGGTGAAAGGTGTTGCTGAGCGCGCCCTGAAACGTCATAAAGGCAAACAAGGTGGGAACGATGGGCTTGAGTACGCCAATCTGTTGGGGAAAGAGCACGCCGAGCGCCACGCAAATCGGAACGATGATCTGCATGTGCCCCGCGAGAAACTTGCCCAGTCCAACCCATTGCTTCATATGCTCTTGTGACTCCCTTTGCTCGTGAATCCGTTTTGAATGGATATGCTAGACGCTCGCATGCGTCCGTGCGTCAGAAACGCTCGAATATTTCGAGGCTATTACCGCCCTCGTTTATCGAAACCGCGGCGTGCTGGACGTTGTACGTCCGTGCCGCACGGTATAATAAATCCGTTCAACAGATCTGCCTGCCGAAGCGGGCATACACAGAGGACTCATCGCTATGAACCGTGAGAGGTATCGCGGCGACCTGCCCCTATCGGGGGTGGGCGCCTATGTCATCGCTTAAGACGACGCATCGCTGGGCGGTCGCTCAGCAAAACCCCGAACTCGAAAAGGAGCTTTCGGCTGGCCTGGGAATACCCGGGCTGGTGGCGCGCATTATGGTTGCGCACGGCATTACATCCATCGAAGAAGGCCAGCTGTTTTTGACGCCTTCGCTCGATCGCGACTGGGCTGACCCACTCATTATCCCGGGCATGTCGGTCGTTGCCGACCGCGTCGAGCGTGCTATTCGCAACCACGAGCACATCGCGGTCTTTGGCGATTTTGACGTTGACGGTATTACGTCGACCTGCCTGTTAACCGAGGCACTGCGCACGTTTGGCGCCGATGTCACGCCGTTTATTCCGCATCGCTTTGACGAGGGCTACGGTCTCTCGCGCGCGGCGCTCGACCGCGTTAACGAGCTCGCTCGCCCCCAGTTGATCGTGACCGTCGATAACGGCATTGCCGCCAAGGAAGAGGTTTCCTATTTGGAGAGCCTGGGAATCGATCTGGTGGTCACGGACCATCACGAGCCCTCCGACCAGGTGCCGCAGGGTGTGCCCCTGACCGACCCCAAGCTCGAGGATGAGGGGCCCTCGCGTGAACTTGCCGGTGCTGGTGTGGCGCTCAAGCTGGTGCAAGTCCTGGGTGAGCGCCTGGGCAAGCCGTCGTATTGGCGTTCGCTAATCGAGGTCGCGGCGCTGGGCACCGTGTCCGACATGATGCCGCTCACGCCCGAGAACCGTGCGCTGGTTGCCGAGGGCATCCAGCAGATGCGCGTAACCGCTCGCCCCGGCTATATCGCGCTTGCCGCGCTCGCCAAGGCGGACCTTTCGAGCATTACGGCGGATGGCCTATCGTTCTCGCTCATTCCCCGCTTAAACGCTGCCGGTCGCATGGCCGATCCCAAGCTGGCGCTCGACCTGCTGCTTGCCCGCGATCCCATCGAAGCAAGTGCGCTGGCGGCTGAGCTCGAGGAAATCAACCGCCAGCGCCGTGAGATCGAGGCGGAGCTCACGCGCGATGCCATGGCAAAGGTCGAGAAGACCTATGACGGCGGACGCGCGATCGTTGTGGGCGGCGAAGGCTGGCACGAGGGCGTCAAGGGCATCGTGGCAAGCCGTCTGACCAACCGCTATCACGTGCCGGCGCTGCTGTTCTCGATCGAGGACGGTATCGCGCGCGGTTCTGGTCGCTCGGTGGGCAAAGTTAACCTGTTTGACGCCGTCGAGCGCTGTTCCGACCTGCTGATTCGTCGCGGCGGACATGCCGGTGCGGTGGGTGTGACCATCGAGGCATCCAAGCTCGACGAGTTCCGCCGCCGCCTTTCCGCCGTGCTGTCCGAGCTTCCCGCCGAGGACTTTGAAGACACCGACGAGGTCGCCGCCACCGTCGACCTTTCCGAGCTGAATATCGAGACCATCGAGCAGATCTCCCGTCTTGAGCCGTTTGGCCAGGGCAACAAGGTGCCGCTGCTGGCTGCCGAGGGCGTGACGATGTGCGACCGCGCCGTGGTGGGCAAAACCGGCGAGCACATGCGCTTTGTGGCGACCGATGGCGCCGCGAGTGTGCCGGCCATTATGTTCCGCGTGCCGCAAATCGATAAGCTCATCAACTGCGATAGCGCTGTCGACTTGGTGTTCGAGGCCGTTGCCGAGCATTGGCAGGGGCGTGTGAAGCCCAAGCTCATGATCAAGGATGTTCTGGTCCGCGATACCACGCTGCCCAGCGTCGACGATCCGGCATGTGAACTTCGCCGCGGCGTGCAACCGGCGGATTCTGGCCTGCGCCTGGAGTCGCGTAAACGCGAGACGCTCGCCCAGCTTTCCTATACCGAGCTCACGCGCTCGCTTATCCATAGCTTTATCGGCTCGAACCAGCCGCACCGCGCGCAGGTCGAGGCGCTCGATGCCCTGGCCGATCACCAAAGTGTTCTGGCCGTTATGGGAACGGGCCGCGGCAAGTCTCTCATCTTCCATGTACATGCTGCGCGCGAGGCTGTCCTTCGCGGACGTGCGAGCATCTTTGTCTATCCGCTGCGTGCGCTTGTTGCCGACCAGGCCTATCACCTCTCGTCGACGATGGCAGCGCTTGGCATTGGCGTTGGCGTGCTGACCGGCGAGACCGTGGAGGCCGCACGCGATGATGTGTTCGCCGGCCTAGCTTCGGGCCGCACCGGTATCGTGCTCACGACGCCCGAGTTCCTATCTATCCACCGTGACCGCTTCGCGCGTTCGGGCCGCATCGGCTTTGTCGTTATCGATGAGGCGCACCACGCCGGCCTTGCCAAGGGCGGCGACCGCAGCGCCTATCTCGACATGCCCGATATCCTCAAAGCCCTGGGCGACCCGGTTGTTATGGCTGCGACGGCCACCGCGACGGCTCCGGTCGTGGCCGAGCTTGCCCGCATGCTGCCGATTACTCGCACGGTGGTCGACGAGACGGTGCGCGAGAACCTGCAGCTCGAGGACGACCGCGACCTTGCGAGCCGCGAGAACCGTTTGGTGTCGATCGTGGCGACGGGGGAGAAGACCGTCATCTACGTCAATTCGCGCGACCAGTCCGTGGCGCTCGCCAAGACGTTGCGCAAGCGTGTGCCCGATTGCGCAACCCATATCGCGTTCTATAACGCGGGGCTTGCGCGCTCCGATCGCCGCCGCGTGGAGGAAGCATTCCGAGACGGAAGCCTCAGCTGCATCGTTTCGACCTCCGCCTTTGGCGAGGGTGTCAATCTGCCCGATATCCGCCATGTCGTGCTGTACCACATGCCGTTTGGCGCCATTGAGTTCAACCAGATGAGCGGGCGTGCCGGTCGTGACGGACAGCCCGCCGTGATCCACCTGCTCTATTCGTCGCGCGACGCCCGCATCAACGAGCGCCTGCTCGACTGCTACGCACCCGAGCGCGACGAACTCGTCACACTCTATCGCGCGCTGCAGACCATGTGGCGCTCCAACCGCGGTAAGACCGGGGATGATTCATTCTGCGCAAGCGATATCGACATCGCGCAGATGTGCCTTGCCATCGATGCCCGCACCCCGGTCGACGAGCGCTCGGTGGAAAGTGGCCTGGGAATCTTCGAAGAGCTTGGTTTCTGCCGCGTTTCGGGGTTTGACGACACCCGTCGCATCGCGATGGCCGAAAACCCCGGCCGCGTGCAATTGAGCAGGTCAATTCGCTATTTGGAGGGCTTGCGCTCGCGCATGGAGTTCTCGGCTTTCCGGAGTTGGGCGCTCGACTCGTGCGCTTCTGATATGCTAGCCAAAGTTAACCGCCCGATCGTACCGCGGGCCTAGGGGAAGGGGACCTCGATGGATGCCGCAGCCCGTACCGCCCATGATTCCACCCTCCAACCGTTCTCGGAGATGGAGCACTATAAGCATGCCGATGAGCTGCCGCCCGAGATTATGGCGGACAGCTACGACAAGTTGGAGCGCCTGTGCCTCAAATATATGAATGAGGACGACTTCTCCAAGGTGGAGCAAGCCTACTGCTTTGCCGCCGAGAAGCACTGCAACCAAAAGCGCCGCTCGGGTGAGATGTACATCAACCATCCCGTCGAGGTGGCCATCATTTTGGCCGACCTCAAGATGGACTGTGACGTGGTGTGCGCCGCGCTGCTGCACGATACCGTCGAGGATACCGAGACCTCGCTTGCCGATGTTTCCGGCCTGTTTGGCGATACGGTGGCCGAGCTCGTCGATGGCGTGACCAAGCTCACCAACATCGAAGTCGACAGCATGGACGAGAAGCAGGCCCTCACGCTGCGCAAGATGTTCCTCGCCATGTCCAAGGACATCCGCGTCATCATCGTTAAGCTTGCCGACCGTCTGCACAACATGCGAACGCTGGCAGCCCTGCGCGAGGATCGTCGCCTGTTTAAGGCTCGCGAGACCATGGACGTGTACGCGCCCCTGGCCGACCGTCTGGGCATGAGCTCCATTAAATGGGAGCTCGAGGACCTGTCCTTCTTCTACCTAGAGCCCGATGCCTACCAGCGCATCGCACGCATGGTGGCGGAGTCGCGCGAGGTCCGTGAGCGCTATCTGGCCGAGACCATCAAGACGCTCACCGACGAGCTCAACCGCATTGGCCTGGAAGACTTCCAGATCAACGGCCGTTCCAAGCACTATTGGTCCATCTACCAAAAGATGAAGCGCAAGGGCAAGGAATTCTCCGAGATCTACGACCTGGTGGCACTGCGCGTCATCACGCATTCGGTGCGCGATTGCTACTCCACGCTCGGCGCGGTGCATACGCTGTGGCACCCCATGCCCGGTCGCTTTAAAGATTATATCGCCATGCCCAAGGTCAATAACTACCAGTCGCTCCATACGACGGTTATCGGCCCCACGGCCCGCCCGCTCGAGATTCAGATTCGAACCTATGAGATGCATGAGCAGGCCGAGTACGGCATTGCCGCCCACTGGCTATATAAGAAGTCGGGCGGATCGTCTGCTTCCAAGACCAATGACGCTCAACGTTTGGACGACCAGATCAACTGGCTCAAGCATTCGCTCGATTGGGCGGCTTCCGACGAGATCACCGATGCCAAGGAATACCTGCATTCGCTGAAGGTCGACCTCTTCGATCAGGAGATCTTTGTCTTTACGCCCAAGGGCGAGGTCATGGCGCTTCGTGCCGGCTCCACGCCGCTCGACTTTGCCTACGCCGTTCACACCGAGGTGGGAAACCATTGCGTCGGCGCCAAAATCAACGGTGCGGTGGCTCCGCTCACGCACGAGATTAAGACGGGTGACCGTGTCGAGATTCTGACTAACAAGAGTTCTAAGCCGTCGCGCGATTGGCTCAAGATCGTCAAGACGCCTTCCGCCAAGTCAAAGATCCGCCGCTATTTTGCCGCTGCGACCAAGGACGACGACGCTGCCGCCGGCCGCGATATGCTGGCTAAGGACCTGCGTAAGCGTGGCTATGGCATTTCTACGCCGCGTTCGACGCGTGCGCTCAACGCCGTGGCGGAGCAGTTTAACTTCAAGCAGCTCGAGGACCTGTTTGCCGCCGTCGGCGCCGGCAAGGTTGCCCCGCGCGCTGTGGGCAATAAGGTCGAGCAAATCTTGGACCCCAAGCCCGAGGAACAGCTCACCAAGGCCGAGGCTATCGCCGAGGTCGTGAAGCAGCCTGCTCGCGGCTCCAACCGCAAGCCGCAAAAGCGCGGCAAGAGCGCCAGTAACGGCATTATCGTCAAGGGCGAGAGCAACAGCGGCCTACTGGTCCGTCTGGCTCATTGCTGCAACCCCGTGACGGGCGACGACATCGTCGGCTTCATCACGCGCGGTCGTGGCGTTTCGGTGCATCGCGCCAACTGTCCCAACGTCAAGGGTCTTATGGAGCATCCCGAGCGCATGATCGAAGTGGAGTGGGACGGCGCTGCCGACACCCTCTTCCAGGTCGAGATCGTGGTCGAGTGCCTGGACCGCATGGGCCTTCTCAAGGATGTCACCATTGCCATTGGCGATGCGGGCGGCAATATCCTTTCTGCCGCCACATCGACCAACCGCGAGGGTATTGCAACCCTGCGCTTCATGGTCGAGATCTCGGACGCGAGCGGTCTGGATCCGCTGCTGGCTTCCATCAGCAGTGTCGACTCGGTCTACGACGCTCGCCGTCTTATGCCCGGCGAAGGCGGAGCTCAGCTCAAGCGCCGTGTGTAGGTGCGAGAGCCTCTCAGCATCATAGATATTGGTTACGTTTGAGGCATCGTTTGGTGCCTCAAACGTATTTTAGAAGGAGAGTATGCGCATGGACGGTATGACTTTGGACCTGACACCCCGAGGCGTGGCTTCGATTGAGGCGCTCGTCAACGGCCCGATTCAGACCAACAGTTACGCCGTGATTTCGAATGACGAGTGCTTAATCGTCGATCCGGCGTGGGAGGGCGAGCGTCTTGTGGAGCATATCCGCACCGCGCGTCCCGAGGTTCGCGTACTCGGCTCTGTCTGCACGCACGGTCATGCCGACCATGTTGGCGGGGTCGCCGGGGTTCGAGCTGTTGTTGGCGACGGCGCACTATATGAGTTGTGCGCTAAGGACGTGACGGTACCTCGCCCAAATATCGAGGAGCAGCGCGCCATGTGGGGTATCGAGACGCCCGATCCGGGTGAGCCGACGCGCTTGCTTGCCGAGGGCGATACAATCGAGGTGGGCGACGTCTGTCTGCAGGTGATCGAGACGCCGGGGCATACGCCGGGCGGCATCGTCCTGTTCGCCGCGACCGAGCAGGGGAACATCGCCTTTGTGGGCGACACGCTTTTCCCGGGCAGCCACGGTCGTACCGATCTTTCCGGCGGTGACGAGGCGGCGATTATGCGCTCGCTCTCCAAACTTGCCAAGACGCTTCCGCCCGATACCGTTTGCTTGACGGGCCATGGCGATTCGACCACGATGGCGCGCGAACTTATGCAGAATCCGTTTATGCAGATGTAGGCTCGAAGCCGTCTTTCGAACCACGAAGACCGCTCAATCGTCAAGCTATTTTCCCCAGTGGGTCGATTCTGTGGGGCAAACGGTCAAAATTTGTCCAATCGGATGGTATTCGTGAACAAACGAACGTTTATGCTCGGGTATGTCGTGGTAAAATCTCAGGCGTTATCGGAGCAACCTTACAGGAGGTTTCTTTTATGCTCGTCAACGCAGCAGACATGCTCAAGAAGGCCGAGGCCGGCAAGTACGGTCTTGGTGCCTTCAACACCAACAACCTCGAGTGGACCCTGGCTATTCTCCAGGCCGCCGAGGAGGCCAAGTCTCCGCTGATCCTTCAGTGCACCGCTGGTGCCGCTAAGTGGATGGGCGGTTTCAAGGTCTGCGCCGACATGGTCAAGGCTGCCGTCGAGGCCACGGGCGTTACCGTTCCCGTCGCCCTTCACCTCGATCACGGTTCTTACGAGGACTGCTTTAAGTGCATCGAGGCCGGCTTCACGTCCATCATGTATGACGGCTCTCACGAGGAGACCTTCCAGCTTAACCTCGACCGCACCAAGGAGCTCGTTGAGCTTGCCCACTCCAAGGGCATGTCCATCGAGGCCGAGGTCGGCGGCATCGGCGGCACCGAGGACGGCGTGACCTCCAGCGGCGAGCTCGCTGATCCTGCTGAGTGCAAGCAGATCGCTGACCTGGGCGTCGACTTCCTCGCCTGCGGCATCGGCAACATCCACGGCGTGTACCCCGCCGACTGGGCTGGCCTTTCCTTCGAGCGTCTGGGCGAGATTAAGGCCCAGACCGGTGACCTGCCCCTCGTTCTGCACGGTGGCACCGGCATCCCCGAGGATCAGATCAAGAAGGCCATCTCCTTGGGCATCTCCAAGATCAACGTCAACACCGACCTGCAGCTCGTCTTCGCCAAGGGCGTTCGCGAGTACATCGAGGCTGGCAAGGATCAGCGGGGCAAGGGCTTCGACCCCCGCAAGCTCCTCAAGCCTGGTCGCGACGCCATCGTTGCTCGCACCAAGGAGCTCATGGAGGAGTTTGGCTCCGTCAACAAGGCGTAAGCGTCGCTAAACTTCCCACCGGAAGCCCCGTCTCCCTACGCTGTTTCCTTTGCGCTCACCTGGCTTCGCCAGAAGTCGCGCCAAGGAAACAGTTCCGGGAGACGGGGCTTCCTTCGTTTAACGCCGCAGGGTTACGAGTCTGAATTAAGGTGGCTACTGGCTTCGCTAGAAGTCGCGCGACGGAATCAGCTCCGGGGAAACGGGGCCTCCTTCGTTAACTCGCTACAGGGTTACTGGGCTGAATTCATTTTTTATAGGTACCGTTTATCGGTGTTGAGGGTTCCTTTATTGGGGCTTTCATTTTATCTCGCTACAATGGACTTCAAGAGTTCTAATGACTTGGAGTTTGGTATGGCTGTTATTAATGTGCTGCCTTCGGATGGGAAGGTTATTGACGAGGGTCCTGTTGGTTGCTCTGTTGATGTTTGCAATGATGACTTCCGTTTTCTAGATGTTGGCTTGCCACCCGAGATTCTGCGTTTAAAGGACGCGGGGTATCTTTCGCAGGCTATTGAGGCTTGCGACCGCCTACTTGCCCAAGATCCCGATCCCTCGCTTGCTGCCTGCGTTCGTGCCGAGCGGTATCGCATGCTTGAGACGCCGCTTCATTTTTCGGTGTCGCGCGATCGAGCTATTGCGATGATTCGCGAGGAGTGGCCTGAGTTTACCGAGGAGCAGTTTGACGATCTGATTGACCGTAAGCGTATTGACTGGCGCTTTATCGATGGCGAGCTGTTCGTTCTCGACAACTTCCTCGATTCGCTTCGCGTATATCCCAAAGAGGTCCCCGGCATGCGTCCCGATTCTACGGACGGAATAGCACTGCGCGACGAGATGCTCAAGGAGATTGAGTCACAAAACGGATTGGCTCGCGTCATTACGCTTAAAGCGTCCGTGTCTGTCCCCGGCGCTCTGGAGGGGGAGACCGTTTGCGCTTGGCTTCCCGTCGCGGCTGCCTGCCGTCAGCAGTCTCGGGTCGAGATTCTCGACATGACGCCGGAGGGTGCTGTTGCTCCCGCGAACGCTTCGGCGCGTACCGTCTCGTGGTCTTCCTCGAGCGAGCACTTATTTTCGGTGACCTATCGTTATCACATCGATGCTGCTTATTGTGATGTCTACGGTGGCACACTTCCGGTTCACCCGCGTATGGATGCGCCTCTGCCCGAGGATATTTCCGAGGACCGTCCGCACATTGCATTCACGCCGTATCTGCAGCAGCTGACGGCCCGTGTCATTGACGGGCTCGAGGATCCGCTCGATCGCGCCCGTGCTATCTATGATTACCTGACGCAGTACATCGACTATCGCTATCAGCCGCCGTACTTGCTTTTGGGATCTATTGCCGATGACTGCGCGCATTCGCTTCGCGGCGATTGCGGCGTTATGGCGCTCACGTTTATCACCATGTGCCGTATCGCGGGCGTGCCTGCCCGTTGGCAGAGCGGCCTGTACGTTGCGCCCGATTCGGTGGGGTCGCACGACTGGGCAGAGTTCTATACGCCGCAGACCGGTTGGCTCAACGCCGACGTGTCATTTGGATCTTCTGCTCACAGGATGGGGGAGGAGTGGCGCCGCCGTCACTACTTTGGCAATCTCGACCCATGGCGTATGGTGGCCAACAATCGATTCCAGGCAGAGTTTGAGCCCTCTTTCGACGGCATGCGCGAGGACCCTTACGATAACCAGATGGGTGAGGCTTCGGTCGACGGTCGCGGATGCCGTCAGCGCGAGATGCTACGCACGGTCGAACTCATCGAAATGCTCGAAGTTCCATTTTCGGACTAATCGGTAGAAAGCTGTGATAAACTAACTCACGCATTGCGTGCCCGAGTGGCGGAATTGGCAGACGCAGTGGACTCAAAATCCACCGTTGGCAACAACGTGCGAGTTCGAGTCTCGCCTCGGGCACCATACATGCAAGTGAGCGTTCAAGGGGGTCAAGGCCCCCTTTTTCGTGCCGAACTCGCGTGAGCGCGCGGAGCGTTAAGCAAACAGGCCTGTGGCCTGTTTGTAGCGGAGCGTGGCGAGGGCGCCATGCGCCCGAAGCCCGGGGCTTCGCGAAGCGAAGTCCCTTCGAGTCTCGCCTCGGGCACCATACATGCAAGTGAGCGTTCAAGGGGGTTGCGGCCCCCTTTTTCGTGTACGTAATGTGATAACGCGCTGTACGTGTTATTATTCGCAAGGCGTTGTTCCCGCAATGCCCTAAAGAGGAACCCGAGGGTTCCCACCTTTTGGCGCCAATGAGCAGCTGACTGGTCATACAACTTAGATTACCTTCCTCAAATCGAGGAAGTCTATGTGTACGACCTGGTTGCTGAGAAGCGCCGGGTTATTTTTTTTATGAATGGAGGTAGGGAAAATAGCTAAGTCTGATGACACCCGCATCAACGACGAGATCACTGCATCTTCGTGCCGTTTGATTGGCGTCGATGGCTCTCAGCTCGGCCTGTTCGCCATCCGCGATGCCCAGCGCGTCGCCGACGATCAGGGTCTCGACCTGGTCGAGATCGCTCCCAACGCGGAGCCGCCGGTCTGCAAGGTCATGGACTACGGTAAGTTCAAGTACCAGCAGGCCATGAAGGCCAAGGCTGCTCGTAAGAACCAGTCCAAGGTCGAGGTCAAGGAAATGAAGTTCCGACCCAAGATCGACGTTGGCGACTACGAGACCAAGAAGGGCCACGTTCTGCGTTTCCTCAAGAAGGGCGCGCGCGTTAAGATCACCATCATGTTCCGCGGCCGTGAGATGGCTCACCCGGAGCAGGGCCTTAACGTTCTCGAGCGTCTCGCCGAGGATCTCAAGCCTTACGCTACGGTCGAGTCCAAGCCTAAGATGGAAGGCCGTAACATGCTTATGCTGCTCGCCCCGATTAAGGGCGCCTTCGATGAGGATAAAGCGGCAAGCGATACCAAGTAACTAGTGTTCTGTAACCGATTAAGGAGTATTTCATGCCTAAGATGAAGTCCCACAGCGGCACCAAGAAGCGTTTCCGCAAGACTGGTACCGGCAAGCTTATGCGCGCCAAGGCTTTCAAGAGCCACATCCTGAGCAAGAAGTCCACCAAGCGTAAGCGTGGCTTCCGTCAGGAGACCGAGATCGCCGCTGCCGACCGCAAGGTCATCAAGTCGCGTCTCGCCTAAGTTCGCGTTCCCGTTTTTCGTTTTACCGTCTAGGAGTTGATAGAACATGGCACGTATTAAGCGCGCTGTTGCCGCCAAGAAGAAGCGCCGTACCGTTATGCACCGTGCGAAGGGTTACTACGGTGCCGCTTCGCGTACTTACAAGCATGCTAAAGAGCAGGTCCAGCACTCCCTGCAGTATCAGTATCGTGATCGCCGCAACAAGAAGCGCGAGATCCGTTCTCTTTGGATCACTCGTATCAACGCTGCTGCTCGCCTGAACGACATCTCTTACTCTCAGTTCATGCACGGCCTGAAGGTTGCCGGCATCGAGCTCGACCGCAAGGTCCTGGCTCAGATGGCTTACGAGGACATCGAGTCCTTCAACGAGCTGGCTACCATCGCCAAGAAGGCTCTCGAGGCCTAATAGATTCTCTTGAATCGCTAGGGGAGTGTCGCGTTGTGCGCGGCGCTCCCTCTTTTTATCTGAAGCGCTGGTTTATATAGCAAAAGCGCGGGTAGATAGACACTTACAGGTGACCGATCTTTATATATCTCTTAACCGAAGGGTCATCATCTGATACGTGCAGTATTTCTGCACCAGCCTTTCTATGACTTATATAGGAAGCAATGTATTGTGTAGGACTTGTGAAGAGTGGAATTGACGTCCCACAGGGCTTCGCGGTCTGGCAATATATCTCCTTGCCGCGCGGCCCGGTCGGACCGGGTGAGCCGCAAAGCGTGCACCTTGAGAACCGGATACTGCGAGGATGGACACTTCAAGTGTCGCATCCGGGCAGACATCGAACCATTTGAAATGGTCTAACTTGGATTTGTTTTTCGCAAGGCCGCCGAGAGGCGGCCCCGAGAAATTCCTTTTCCTATACTAGAACCATATGAATCGAACGGAACCGATCAGCTAATAGTTGTGAGGACCGGACGGGCTCGAAGCCCATTTATTTTGGACGGAGAGTTCGATCCTGGCTCAGGATGAACGCTGGCGGCGCGCCTAACACATGCAAGTCGAACGGCACCTATCTTCGGATAGAAGCGAGTGGCGAACGGCTGAGTAACACGTGGAGAACCTGCCCCCTCCCCCGGGATAGCCGCCCGAAAGGACGGGTAATACCGGATACCCCGGGGTGCCGCATGGCACCCCGGCTAAAGCCCCGACGGGAGGGGATGGCTCCGCGGCCCATCAGGTAGACGGCGGGGTGACGGCCCACCGTGCCGACAACGGGTAGCCGGGTTGAGAGACCGACCGGCCAGATTGGGACTGAGACACGGCCCAGACTCCTACGGGAGGCAGCAGTGGGGAATCTTGCGCAATGGGGGGAACCCTGACGCAGCGACGCCGCGTGCGGGACGGAGGCCTTCGGGTCGTAAACCGCTTTCAGCAGGGAAGAGTCAAGACTGTACCTGCAGAAGAAGCCCCGGCTAACTACGTGCCAGCAGCCGCGGTAATACGTAGGGGGCGAGCGTTATCCGGATTCATTGGGCGTAAAGCGCGCGTAGGCGGCCCGGCAGGCCGGGGGTCGAAGCGGGGGGCTCAACCCCCCGAAGCCCCCGGAACCTCCGCGGCTTGGGTCCGGTAGGGGAGGGTGGAACACCCGGTGTAGCGGTGGAATGCGCAGATATCGGGTGGAACACCGGTGGCGAAGGCGGCCCTCTGGGCCGAGACCGACGCTGAGGCGCGAAAGCTGGGGGAGCGAACAGGATTAGATACCCTGGTAGTCCCAGCCGTAAACGATGGACGCTAGGTGTGGGGGGACGATCCCCCCGTGCCGCAGCCAACGCATTAAGCGTCCCGCCTGGGGAGTACGGCCGCAAGGCTAAAACTCAAAGGAATTGACGGGGGCCCGCACAAGCAGCGGAGCATGTGGCTTAATTCGAAGCAACGCGAAGAACCTTACCAGGGCTTGACATATGGGTGAAGCGGGGGAGACCCCGTGGCCGAGAGGAGCCCATACAGGTGGTGCATGGCTGTCGTCAGCTCGTGTCGTGAGATGTTGGGTTAAGTCCC
>UQIL01000010.1 GCA_900541025.1 uncultured Collinsella sp.
GGCGGCGGAGCTGCGGGGGCCGGGTCTGCTGCGGGCTCGGCTGCCGGGTCTGCCGCTGACGGTGCCGCTGCCGAGCCGGTCGAGGTACACGTCGCCTCGCTCAAGGGCCCGACGTCGATTGGGCTGGTGCAGTTTATGGACCAGGCGGCCGAAGGTGCCACGGATAACGAGTTCGACTTTGCGATCAACACTGCCGCCGACGAGATTGTGCCCAAGGTGATTCAGGGCGATATCGACATTGCCCTGGTGCCGGCCAACGTGGCGAGCGTGCTCTACAACAAGACCGAGGGCGCGGTGCAGGTCATAGACATCAACACGCTGGGCGTGCTGAACGTTGTGACGGGCGACGCGAGTGTGGCCTCGTTTGGCGATCTGGCGGGCCATACTGTCTATATGACGGGCAAGGGCACCACGCCGGAGTACGTCATGAACTACCTGTTGGAGCGCGCGGGCCTGACCGGCCAGGTGGCGCTTGAGTTTAAGAGCGAGCCCACCGAGGTACTGTCGGCGTTGCTTGCTGATCCGTCTGCCGTGGGCGTGCTGCCCGAGCCGTTCAAGACCGCTGCCATCGCAAAGAGCGAAGGCAGGCTGTCGGCTCCGGTAAGTCTGACCGATGTGTGGGATGAGCTGGCAGGTGACACGGGTTCGCGCCTGCTGACGGGCGTGACCGTGGTGCGCCGTGCCTTTGCCGAGGAGCATCCCGAGGTCGTGGCGGAATTCCTGAGCTGCCATGTTGCGAGCGTTGAGGCCGTGAACGCGGCGCCGGCGGACTGGGCTCAGGCCGTGGTCGATGCGGGTATCGTCGATAACGCCGCGATTGCCGAAAAGGCGATTCCCGGGTGCATGCTCGTGTGCCAGACGGGGAAGGATATGAAGGCGGCGCTCGGTGGGTACCTGCAGGTGCTGGCCGATGCGGACGCGAGCGCCGTGGGCGGAAAGCTCCCGGCTGACGATTTCTACTACATGGAGTAGCCCGTGTGTGCGTTTGCTCGACACATGACAAAGCGTATGAAGGCGGTGGCGGCAGCAGGTGCCGTTGCCGCCTTTTGGCTTGCCGTGTGGGTGCTGGTGGCGGGTCTCGTGGCGCAGCCGCTGATTTTGCCGGGGCCGGGCGCTGTTGTGGTGGCGTTGCTGCGGCTGGTGTGTGATGCCAACACGTGGGCGATTCTGGTGGGCTCAGGCGCACGAATCTTGGGCGGACTGGCGCTTGCCGCGATCTGCGGCGGTGTACTGGCGGGAGTCTCAGTGCGGTCGCGGACGTTTGCCCGTCTGGTGGCGCCGGCGCTTTCGTTTGTAAAGGCGACGCCGGTTGCCTGCGTGGTGGTTCTGCTGCTCATTTGGCTGGGGTCGGCGCGCGTGAGCATTGCAGCGGTCTTTTTGATGGCGCTGCCGGGCGTGTATTTTTCGCTGGTCGAGGGTTTGGCACAAGTGGATAAGCCGCTGGAGCAGATGTTTCGTCTGCATGGCGTGCGGGGTTGGCGACTGTTCTTCGCCCATACCTGGCGCGAAGTCCTGCCGTTTGTGCTTTCGTGCGCCCGCGCCGTGATCGGCATGAGCTGGAAGGCCGGCGTGGCGGCGGAGCTGATCGGTATGGCGACGGGCACCGTGGGCGAGCGCATCTATCAGGCGAAGCTGCTCATTGAGACGGCTGACCTGCTGGCGTGGACCGTGTTGGTCGTGGCGGCATCGTGGGCATGCGAGCGCGTGCTGGTGTGGCTGCTGCGGGCTTCGGGTTCCGTGGCATGGCGTGTTGCCGTGCGGGCGCATGGACATGGACTGCGCGGGCGTGCGGGGGGCGCGAGCGATGGCGCTTCGGCGGAGCTTGCGCTTGCCGTGGGCGATCGCGCGCCCTGGGCGCCGGCGCTGGACGGTCTGGTGCTCAACGTGCCCGCGGGTGGGCGTATCTGCGTGATGGGCGCCTCGGGCGTGGGCAAGTCGACGTTGCTTGCGCTGGCGGCGGGGGAGTGCACGCCGTGTTCCATGGTGTTTCAGGATGTGCGCCTGGCCGAGGACGCTTCTGCCCTGGATAACGTGCTAGTGTGCGCCGACGCGCGCGTGGACGCCTCGAGTGCCGCAGCCCTGTTGCGCCTGCTGGTGCCGGGGGTCGATGTACATGCTCGTGTGGCCGAGCTCTCGGGCGGGCAGCGCCGCCGTGTCGAGATTGCCCGCGCCCTGCTGTGTGGCGGCTGTGCTGTCATTCTGGATGAGCCCTTTACCGGCCTGGATGCCTCTGCGCGCGATGCGACGGCCGAGGCTGTGCTCGACTTGCTCGACGGTCGCATGCTGTTGCTTGCCACGCACAATATCGCCGATGCTCGAGCCCTCGATATCTCGGACATCATCACGCTCTAAAAGCCATTTCAGGCGCTAACTCAACAATAAAATGATTCATTTTCTTCCGTCTCCATGGGGTCTGGTATGGTATTCTATCTGCGGGGTAATACTTAGGAATACCAAGTAATACCAACGCCGTAGAAACAAACTCCAGATGCGGGCCAATCGGGTTGCCTTCACAGCCCGTCGCCCAGCCGCGTGGCCCGCATCTATCCGCACCACCGTCGTTTCAAAAAGGAAACGCCATGGCAGAACACATGACCCCGGTTGTCGCGAAGGTCTTGCCCGAGGAAAAGGCGGCCTTCGCGGCGGCAACCCAGCTCGTAGGCACCACGCCGTCCAACGCTATCCGCATGTTTATCGCCGCGTTCAATCGCTGCGGCACCTTTCCGTTCGACATTTCGCCCAACGGGGCCTTTGGCACTGCGCCCGATTCTCATCAATAAGTGATCCGTTTTCCTCCGTCCCCATGGAATCAGCTCTCTGCCGAGTTGTGGTAGAACTAGGGAACGGTTTTGAGGAGGTTGGCATGCTCAATGCGATGATTTGGGCGCTTGCCTGTTTTGGCGTTGTCGCTGCCGATATAGCCCTGAGCGTGGTTCTGTTTTCAGTTCTCGATGCCGTATCGGTGCTGACGGGCTATCCGATCGACAATCTCGATATCCAATGGTTCCAGGCTGCCGCTCAGACGGCGTCGTTTTTGATGGCGCTGCTGTGGTGGCGTTATCTGTGGCCGCGCTCGTTTATGGCGCGCTGGCAGGGCGAGCGCCCGCTTGGCGGGGGAGCGCGTGGGGCGTGGAAACGCATCGCCTGCATTATCGTGATCGGCCTTGCCCTGCAGGTGGTCGTTGGCTACGTGACCGACGCTGTGCTGTCGCTGTTGCCCGAGGCGGCGGCCGATTACAGCGAGCTTGTCGAGGAGACGGGCATGGGCGACACGAGCTATCTGGCCGTCCTGACCACGGTGCTCGGCGCTCCGTTTTGCGAGGAACTGCTGGTGCGCGGTATCATTTTTGAGTTTTCGCTCCGAGCATTTAACCCGCGGTGCCGTCCGCTCTGGAAACGCCGGCGTCGCGCACGGGCGCAAGACGTCGCCATGGTGCCCTGGGCGGCCCCGAATACCTGGGGCGTCGCCGCGGCAATCGTACTGCAGGCGGCGGTCTTCGGCTTTATGCACATGAACTGGGTGCAGGGCTGCTATGCGGGCGCTGCCGGCCTCATTTTTGGCTGGGTGCTCGTGACGACCGGAAAGCTTCGCTATACGATCCTGCTGCACTTTGCCTTTAACGCCGGGTCGTACCTCATGGGGCTGCTCTGGTTTGCGAACACGCCGTTCGACGTGGCAATTACGGTCGCTATCGCCGGCGTCATCCTCGTTGAGTCAATGCGCTCGCTGCGCCACGCGTGTGGGATGGACGCAGCGAGCGCACCGCTGCCCTAGTTGCGGCGACCGCCTCCGTTGGCACCCTGGCGCCCCTGAGCTGCGCGGTTGCGGCCTGCGGTGTTTTGCGCGCGCGACATGCCGCCGTGGCCCTTGCTGCCCTTGGGCCCCTTGCCGGCGGCGCCAGCGCCACCATGCGGTTTGCCGCCCTTCTTACCGGTGCCATGCCCACCGCCAGCAGACGTCTCGCCCGGGCGTGGCGGCACGGGACGGATCAGGCAATGCTTGGTGTAGCCGATCAGGTCACGACGCCCGGCCTTTTCCAGCGCCTCGCGCACGAGCTTGTAGTTCTCGGGCTTGCGATACTGGATGAGCGCGCGCTGCATGGCCTTCTCGTGCGGGTCGCGCGCCACATAGATCGGCTGCATGGTACGCGGATCTACGCCGGTGTAGTACATGCACGTCGACATGGTGGACGGCGTGGGGTAGAAGTCCTGCACCTGCTCGGGCATGTAGCCCATGTCGCGCACGGCTTCGGCAAGGTCCACGGCTTCCTTCATGGTTGAGCCGGGGTGGCTCGAGATCAGGTACGGCACCACATACTGCTTGAGTCCGTATTCGCGGTTCAAACGTTCAAATTTACGGCAGAACGCATCGTAGACGGCGCGGCTCGGCTTGCCCATCACGGACAGTACCGCGTCGCTCACGTGTTCGGGCGCTACGCGCAGCTGGCCCGAGACATGATGCTCCAGCAGCTCGCGCAAAAACTCGTCCGAGGCATCGGCCATGGTGTAGTCAAAGCGGATGCCACTGCGGACAAAGACCTTCTTGACGCCCGGCAGCTGGCGCAGGTCGCGCAGCAGCTGCGTGTAGCCGCTCTCGTCGACCACCATGTTCTTGCATACGCTCGGCCACAGGCAGCGTTTGTTCTTGCATACGCCGTGTTTGAGCTGCTTGTCGCAGGCGGGACGGCTAAAGTTGGCCGTCGGTCCACCCACGTCGTTGATATAGCCCTTAAACTCGGGATCGCGTGTGAGCAGCTCGGCCTCGCGCATGATCGAGTCGTGGCTGCGCATCTGCAGCACGCGGCCCTGGTGGAAGGTGAGGGCGCAAAACGAGCACTCGCCAAAACAACCGCGGTTGGAGCTAATGGAAAACTTGATTTCGGCAAAGGCCGGCACGCCGCCCGCCGCGTCGTAATCGGGATGCCAGTCGCGTGCGTAGGGGAGCTCGGCGACCTCGTCCATCTCGTCGGTGGTGAGTGTCGCCGACGGCGGGTTCTGCACCACATAGACGTTGTTGGGGTAGGGCTCTACCAGGCGATGTCCGGTGATGGGGTCCATATTCTGCTGCTGCACGTTAAAGCTGCGCGCGTAGTTGAGCTTGTCGGCGGCAAGGTCGTCCCAGCTGGGCAGCAGGTCGTAGTCGTAGACCTCATCGAGCGAACCCGTGCGGTAGACGGTGCCGTTGATATAGGTGATCTGATCGACGGGCAGTCCCGCGTCGAGCGCGTCGGCGATCTCGACGATCGCGTGCTCGCCCATGCCGTAGATGAGGATGTCGGCGCCCGAGTCGAGCAGTACCGAGCGCTTGAGCTTGTCCTGCCAGTAGTCGTAGTGGGCCAAGCGACGCAGGCTCGCCTCGATGCCGCCGATAATGATGGGAGCGTCCTTGAACGTCTGGCGGATGAGGTTACCGTAGACCGTGACGGCACGGTTGGGGCGGTGACCTTCCTCGCCGCCGGGGGTATAGGCGTCGGTGTGGCGGCGGTGCTTGGTCACCGAATAGTGGTTGACCATGGAGTCCATGTTGCCGGCACTGACGAGAAAGCCCAGGCGCGGCTCGCCGAGCACGGTGATGCTGGCGGGATCGGTCCAGTCGGGCTGGCAGATAATGCCCACTTTGTAGCCATGCGCGTCGAGGACGCGGCTGATGATGGCCATGCCAAAGCTGGGATGGTCCACGTAGGCGTCGCCGCAGATGTAGACAAAGTCGCACTGGTCCCAGCCGCGCGCATCCATGTCGGCACGACTGACGGGGAGGAACTTATCGCGACCCGGGCGCCAGGGGCGGGCGGGTGCTGCCGGGGTATGAGTGGGCTGGCCGCCCTGGGCCTTGCCGCCACGCTTTTGCTGCTGGCCGCGCTGGGCATGCTTGCCGTGCTGGTTGTGCTGAGCGTCCTGGGGCTTTTTTGCCACGATTCCTCCCGTTGTTAGTATGCTGTACGTAATTGTAACCAGTCTTTTTGGGACGGCGCTAAAAAGACTGGTGGAGTACACGGGGCGTCGGGTGTCGGCGCCGCGCCCGCCGTTTGTTTCCAGACTGTGTATCCCCGTGTCGAAGGGGCTATCTCGCGCGCATGCCATGTTGTCAATGGGTTACAGTATGAACGGCGGCTATATGTCCGCCAACGCACGAGAGAGTCGTCAACAAGGAGGATGCACGACGATGCAGCGTGCCAAACAGATATCGGAGTCTATTGAGCTGGGCATCATCTTGGCGCTCGCCGGTGGCTTTATGGATGTGTATTCGTACATTGGGCGCGACCATGTTTTCGCAAACGCGCAGACGGGCAACATCCTGCTCGTGGGCGTGAGCATCTCGGAGGGCAACTGGGCGCTGGCGGGACGCTACTTCTTTCCCGTGGTGTCGTTTGCCGTGGGCATTATGCTTGCCGACCTGGTGCACGAGCGGTTTGGCAGTGTGATTCACTGGCGTCAGGTGACGGTGTTTTTTGAAGCCGTTATCTTGCTTGGCGTGAGCTTTATCCCCGGTGGCGGTTACAACCTGCTCGCCAACTGTCTCACGTCGTTTGCCTGCGGCATGCAGGTTGAGAGCTTCCGCAAGATCCACGGTCACGGCATTGCCACGACGATGTGTATCGGCAACCTCCGTAATGCCTTGCAAAACGTGGACGACTACATCATCACCCATAGGCGTGGCTTTTTGGAAAACGGCCTGCTGTACTTTGGCGTGATTTTCACCTTTGTGTTTGGCGCCGTGCTGGGCAACTGGTGCATTGAGCGCATGGGCCTGCACGCCATTGCGGTGGCGAGCGTGCTGCTGTTTGTCGCGTTTGGCATTATGTTTATCGACCGCGAGCGCGATTTGCGCTTTCGCTGGAAGCGCGCCTGCGAAGATTGGAAAGACGCCTGCCAAAAATAACGGCAGGATATGGCAGGGGGCAGTTCCCTTGTCAGATAGATCGATAATGGGGAGGGGACGGCCATCTCGGCCGCCCCTTTTTTGTTTAGTGGCCAGGCGGTGACGATACCAGTTGTTGAAACGCTTTAACACCTTTGACGTTCTCACGTGCTTTTTGTTTCAAAAGCGTTAGGATGGGACTTATAGCGCGGGGCGTAATGGATGCCCCGCACACGATGGGAGGCTATCAATGGCTAATCGTTTCGTTCTCAACACCATCTCTTATCATGGTTCCGGCGCCATCAAGGAGATCCCCGGCGAGCTCCAGCGTCGCGGCTACAAGAAGATCTTCGTCTGCTCCGACCCCGACCTGGTCAAGTTTGGCGTTACCGCTAAGGTGACCGACGAGCTCGACGCCGCCGGCATCGCTTGGAGCCTCTACTCCGAGATCAAGCCCAACCCCACTATCCAGAACGTCAAGGACGGCGTCGAGGCCTTCAAGGCCGCCGAGGCTGACGCTATCGTGACCATTGGTGGTGGCTCCTCCATGGACACCGCCAAGGCTATCGGCATCATCATCAACAACCCCGAGTTCGCCGATGTCCGCAGCCTCGAGGGCGTTGCTCCCACTAAGAACCACGCCGTGTTCACCATCGCCGTGCCGACGACCGCCGGTACCGCCGCCGAGGTGACCATCAACTACGTCATCACCGACCCCGAGAAGGTTCGCAAGTTCGTGTGCGTCGACACCAACGACGCCCCCGAGGTCGCCGTCGTCGACCCCGACATGATGGCTTCCATGCCCGCCGGCCTGACCGCCTCCACTGGCATGGACGCTCTGACCCACGCCATCGAGGGCTACACCACCAAGGGCGCTTGGGAGCTCTCCGACATGTTCCACTTTGAGGCTATTAAGCTGATCAGCGAGAACCTGCGCGACTCTGTCGCCGAGGCCAAGTCCGGTCAGCCCGGCTCCGGCCGCGAGGGCATGGCTCTTGGCCAGTATGTCGCCGGCATGGGCTTCTCCAACGTCGGCCTGGGCATCGACCACGCCATGGCTCACACCCTGTCCGCTCACTACGACACCCCGCACGGCGTTGCTTGCGCCATGCTGCTGCCGATCGCCATGGAGTTCAACAAGCCGGTTTGCGCCGAGCGCCTGGCCAAGGTTGCCGTCGCCATGGGCGTTGACACCTCGGGCATGAGCACCGCCGAGGCTGCCGACGCCGCTATCGCCGCCGTTAAGCAGCTTTCCGCCGACGTGAACATCCCGCACGTCTGCGAGGCCATGAAGGCTGACGAGATCGAGGTCCTGGCCAAGGACGCCATGGCCGACGCCTGCTTCCCGGGTAACCCGCGCGAGGCGACGCTCGACGACGTCATCGAGCTCTTCAAGAAGATCTGCCCGGCTGCCTAGCCCAGTTTGGTGGTCCTTCGCCCGTAGGTGTATGGTCTTTTGACGTGCCGCTGGCCCCGCCGTGCTACGCACGGCGGGGCTTTTTGTGCTGCGTCGATGCCCTGAGACGGACAAAACCAAGGCGTACTGCCCGCTGCGGATAGGTGGTGCACTTCCCTGCGTGCATTTTTGGGAGTATTCAACAAGCTCTTAAAAATGCATAACGTTGTGAATGGGCGGTAGTGATCCGCAGGCGCCCATCGACAGCCATTGTGGGCGGGCTATCGATGAGTGGAGGGGGTTGTTACTGAGTTTCTGCTTTGCGACGACCTGCAACACTGCTGTAACCGCGTCGTTTTGTCGTTCGTGATGGGGCCGTTGGGGCCCACGGTGCTGAATACTCCGTTTTTTGCACGGTCCAAGGTGGGGCACCCTGAGACGAAGCAAAAAGATGCCTCATTTCTATGCAAATACCAATAGGATTTATGCAAGATTGAGATTGTAAACCGTGCACGTGCACAAAACCGGTGCGGGGACGTCTGGAGGCGGCTCGGCTCCTGGGGCATTGCACGTGCAGAACGGTTAAAATCGGGACTCGGTCTTAGTTTTACTTGGAAGGATGCATATGACTTCTAATATTGATGCTTCTCTAGAGGAGACGCTCTCCTATATCGCAGGACAGCTTAAGACGCTGACTTCTATTGCCTCCCCTACCGGCTATACCCGTGCGGCGACTGATTATCTGATGGAGACCCTGCGCGATATGGGGTTTGGGCCTGAGCGTTCTAATAAGGGTAACGTGCTCGTTGAGCTTGGCGGCGAGGGCGAGCCGCTCGTACTGGCGAGCCATGTCGATACCCTAGGCGCCATGGTGCGTTCCATTAAGGACAATGGCCGCCTGCGCCCCACGACGCTCGGTGGGCATCAGTGGTCTACGGCCGATGGCGAGAACTGCACCGTCTACACGCGCGACGGCAATGTCTACACGGGCGTGGTTCTTAACACCGAGCCTTCGGCGCACGTGGCCGACGAGCCGGTCAAGACCATCGAGAAGAACATGGAGATCTTGCTCGACGAGAACGTCGACAGCAAGGACGATGTGCTCGAGCTGGGTATTCAGACCGGCGACATCATCGCTATGGATCCTCGCACGACGGTGACGGAGAGCGGCTACATTAAGAGCCGCTTCCTGGATGACAAGCTATCGGCCGCCATTTTGTTGGGCTTGGCGCGTGCCGTCGCCGCTGGCGAGGTGACGCTTTCGCGTAAGGTTTCGCTGCTCTTTACCGTGTACGAGGAGGTGGACCACGGCGGCGCCTTCGTGCCGGCCGACACGCGCGAGATGATCAGCGTTGACATGGGCTGCGTGGGCGACGACCTAGGCTGCACCGAGCACATGGTGTCGATCTGCGCCAAGGATTCGGGCGGTCCGTACAACTACGACCTGGTGACGGCGCTGTCCAATATCGCGCGCGAGCTTGAGCTCGATTACGCTATCGACGTGTATCCGCATTACGGTTCGGACGTCGAAGCCACGCTCTCTGCCGGCTACGACATTCGCCATGGTCTGATCGGCCCCGGCGTGTATGCGAGCCACAACTACGAGCGTAGCCACATGGACGGCGTGCGCAACACCTTCGAGCTCGTCCGCGCCTACGTACAGCGCTAGCGATGCAGCGGCCTCGGCTGATACGGCAGTACCGACCGAGGCCGTCCTCTCTAAGTTGCGGTGAAATAGGGACTGTTTGGCGGTTTTAAACGCTTAAACAGTCCCTATTTCACCGCAATTTATGAAGGGGATGGGGCTACTTAAGTGCGCCGGTCACCGTGCCGCCGCCGAGGACGACGTCGTCGCGGTAGACTACGACGGCTTGCCCGGGGGCGATGGCGCGCTGCGGCTCGTCAAAGGTCAACAGCATCTGCCCGTCGGTGCCGCGCGTGAGGGTCGCCGCCTGGTCTTTCTGGCGGTAGCGGTATTTGGCGCCCACGCGAATGCCGCCGGCGCCAAGCTCTGCCTCCATGTGCACGTCCGGGGCGCTCCAGATCCAGTCGTTGGCCGTGAGCGCGGTGGCCGTCAGGTCCTCGGCCTCACCCAGATGCACGGTGTTATTGGCGGCGTCGACGCCCGTTACGTATACGGGATGTGCCATCGCGACGCCAAGGCCCTTGCGTTGACCGATGGTGTAGCGCAGCGCGCCATTGTGGCGCCCGACCACGCTGCCATCGCGCCATACGATGTCGCCCGGCGTAGCGGGATGCCCGCAGCGGCGCTCGATATAGCCCGTGTAGTCGCCGTCGGGGATAAAGCAGATATCCTCGCTTTCGGCCTTCTTGGCGTTGGTAAAGCCCTGCTCGGCGGCTATGCGGCGCACGTCGTGCTCTTTGTTCAGACCTGCCAGCGGAAAGATCGTGTGCGCGAGGCGCTCCTGCGTAAGCGAATACAAAAAGTAGCTCTGGTCTTTTTTGGGATCCTCGCCGCGGTACAGCTGCCACGTGCCGTCGGGCGCCTGGCTCGTCTTGGCGTAATGGCCCGTGGCGATATAGTCGCAGCCCATGTCCAGCGCGGCGTCCAGTAGCGCGCCAAACTTAATGTGACGGTTGCAGATGATGCAGGGGTTGGGCGTCAGTCCCTCCTGGTAGGCGGTCACAAAGCGCTCGATCACGCTGCGGTCGAACGTCTGCTGCAGGTCGAGCACGTGGTGGGGGATGCCGATGCGCTCGGCAACGGCCTTGGCGTCGGCGATGTCGCGGTCGACCTTGCTCATGCCCGTGACAGGATCGGGCGCGGGGCAGGTGAGACGCATGGTGGCGCCAACGCATTCGTAGCCCTGGCTTTTGAGCAGGTACGCGGTCACGCTGGAATCGACGCCGCCGCTCATGGCGACGAGCACGCGCTTGTTGTGCATGGGGAGGTTCTCCTTGGTGGCATGCGGCCAAAAAAGAAAAGCGGCGCGGGAGGCTGGTTCCGCGCCGCAGACATTGTAGCAAGTTCGGGTGCTTCGTGGGACACCCTAACGAGATGGGCTCAGGCCGCCAGAAGAGAGGGGAGACCGGCGTGCCTTGGGCTCATCTGTTCAACAGCAGGAACTAGTCCTGGAAGAGTGCCGTGGACAGGTAGCGCTCGCCGGTGTCGGCAAGCAGGGCCACGATGGTCTTGCCCTCGTTCTCGGGGCGCTTGGCCAGCTGCAGCGCGGCCCACACGGCGGCGCCGGACGAAATGCCCACGAGCACGCCCTCCTTGTGGCCCACGGCACGGCCGGTGGCAAAGGCGTCGTCATTCTCGACGGGGATGATCTCGTCGTAGACCTGGGTGTCGAGGACGTCGGGCACAAAACCGGCGCCGATGCCCTGGATCTTGTGCGGACCGGCCTGACCCTTGGAAAGCACCGGGGAGGTGGCGGGCTCGACGGCGACGACCTTGATCTCGGGGTTCTGCTCCTTGAGGAACTCGCCCACGCCGGTCACGGTACCGCCGGTGCCAACGCCGGCAACGAAGATGTCGACCTTACCGTCGGTGTCATCCCAGATCTCGGGGCCGGTCGTGGCCTTGTGGATGGCGGGGTTCGCGGGGTTTACGAACTGGCCGGCGATGATGCTGTTGGGGGTCTCCTTCTGCAGCTCCTCGGCCTTAGCGATGGCGCCCTTCATGCCCTTGGAACCATCGGTGAGCACAAGCTGCGCGCCGTACGCCTGCATTAGCTTGCGGCGCTCGACGGACATGGTCTCGGGCATGGTGATGATCACCTTGTAGCCGCGGGCGGCCGCCACGGAGGCGATGCCGACGCCGGTGTTGCCGCTCGTGGGCTCGATGATGGTGTAGTCGCCGCCGCGCACGAGCTTGCCGGCCTTCTCGGCCTCGTCGATCATGTTCTTGGCGACGCGGTCCTTAACGGAGCCGGCGGGGTTGAAGTACTCGAGCTTGACGAGCACGCGGGCCTTGAGGTCCTCGTCGGCCTCAAAGTGGGTGAGCTCCAGAAGCGGAGTGTGGCCGATAAGCTGATCGATGGACGTGTAAACCTTGCTCATGGTGAACCTCCAAAGTGTTCAAGTTTGCTGGATACCGTGTGGTTTTACGGTGTGTCTAACAGTCAAACCCACAAACCTTATAGGTTGTTCGTTTAGCTGTTGAAAAGCATAGTAGACACTAAAGCCTACTAATGCAATAGGAAAAAGATATTTATTGCAAGATGATTAACCCGCTGGACTGGAACGGGAGTTTTCAAAACCACTTTTTCGGCTAGAATTGCTTCGAACAAAAGACCGAAAGGCAGCACTATATATGTTGGTTTCTACTAAGGGCAGGTACGCCCTGCGCGTTATGGTCGACCTGGCCGAGCACCAGGCGGCTGGCCGTATCCCGCTTAAAGAGATTGCGGCACGTCAGGGTATTTCGGAGAAGTACCTCGAGAATATTCTGGCGACGCTCGTGCGCGCCAATATGCTCTCGGGCATGCGCGGCAAGGGCGGTGGCTACGTGCTCACGCGCTCGCCCGAGCAGTATACGGTGGGCGAGATCCTGCGCTTGACCGAGGGCAGCCTGGCACCGGTTGCCTGCCTGGACGGTGACTGCAAGGGCTGTTCGCGCTCCGATGAGTGCCCCACGCTCGATGTGTGGAAGAACCTGGACAAGCTCATCAACGACTACCTCGACGGCGTGACGCTTGACCAACTTGTCACTCACAACGAGGGCTACGACTACGTGATCTAGCCCCACCTGCCGCGTGGGGACAGGGTGGAAATGGAAGAATTTCTGACCCTCTGAGACTGGACAAAGAAGGCCGCCCATTTTTGCGATGGGCGGCCTTTGCTTTGAGCTTCTGTGACTCCTGACGACGGATTGTTTTAATCGTTGGCGACGCCGTCGAGGATGCTGCGCATGATGGATACCAGGATACTGCCCATAAAGGCCGAGCCAAAGCTGGCGATAGAAATGCCGGCGCCTAGGAGATTAACCGACAGGTAGCTGGCGAGCTCGAGCATAAAGCTGTTGACCACGAGCTGGAAAATGCCCAGCGTAATAATGGTGAGCGGCAGCGAAATGACCGTGAGGAATGGCTTTACGAGCGAGTCGACGATGTTGAGGAACAGCCCCACAAAGGCAAAGCAGACCCAGGCTTCGGCAAAACCGAAGGGTTGGATGCCGGGGACGAGAAACGTGGCGATCGCAATGGCGATCGAGGTGAAGAGCCAGTTAAGCATAAAGCGCATGGTGTGATCCCTTTCTGCGCAGACAGTGTGTCGATTTGTTTGGACGCCCATTGTCGCAAATATTCGTGGAGCTTACGTGCGCATTTAGTTTCAAAACGGCGTTCGTCCTGAAAAACGCGCCGCTGACAGAGAGTCTTATCGCTTTAGTTTAGTGGTGTGCTACACTGCTACGGGCAAATGCCCCATGCATTGTTTTATTGCATAGAACGGGCGAACGATGCCCGATGTCAGTATCAACTTCGATGCCTTTTGGCGGGTTTGGCGGTGATCGATGAATATCGAGAACATGTTTGACAAGCCTGATGTCAAGCAGCTGGTCCACGCATTTAGTCTTTTGGACGACGAGAAGGATATTCAAGCGTTTTTGACCGATATCTGCACGCCGCGCGAGATCTGCGATCTTTCGCAGCGCCTGCAGGTCGCGCGTTATCTGGATGAGGGTGAGCCCTATGTTGAGGTTCAGGCCCGCACCGGCGCTTCGTCCACTACGGTGAGCCGCGTTTCAAAGGCACTCAACGGCGAGTACGGCGGCTATCGCAAGATCCTCATCAAACTGGAGGATGGCGAGTAGGCCAGCGGCAACAAACGAATTGCGCAGAACCGTCCCTTCGGGGGCGGTTTTTTGATCCTTTGGGGACGGAGGAAAACGGATCACTGGGTTAGACTGACCTCCTCGGTGATCCATTTTCCTCCGTCTCCAAGGGGTCAAATCTGTTGGCGTGGGGCAAATCTGTCCGCGCGGGCGGGTAGGATGGAAGCATTGAATATTGCGAACGGTTTGAGTGGAGGACCATGCCTGTTCGAATCTATACCACCAACGCCGGCGCGGATTTGAGCGATGCCGAGTCGGCGCTGCTTGCCGACCTTATTGCCCGCCACGGGCGTGCCGTGCTGCTGGCGCCAACGTTTGCCGAGCTCGACCTGTGCCGTCATGATGCGGCGGAAGCCGGCGTTTCGCTGGGTATTGACTACAAGACGCCTACATCGTGGCTTTGCTCGCTTTGGGAGCTTTTGGGCGACGGGCGCGGTTTCGTCGACAACCTGCAGCGCCAGATGCTGTTTTCGGACATGGTAGCGCGTCTCGACGACGCCGACCTGCAGCCGCTTTCGCGCAGCCAGGGCACGGTGCGTATGCTCGCGCGTATGGCTCGCGATGTGCTGCCGGGTGTGGCAGGGACAGGTGCCGAGCGTTGCTGCGACAACGTTTGCAAGCCCAAGCCCAAAAGCGACGCCGAGGCTCGCGTGTTTGAACTTTTGTGCGCCTATGCACGCGGTTTGGACCGTCGAGATATGGTCGAGCCCTGCGAGGCGGCTGACATTATGGCCGGCGCTTTGGCCGACAACCTGCCGGGGTGCGCCCGTGCCGTTTGCGTGCGCGGCGTCACGTCATTTACGTATAGCCTGCTCGAGCTGCTGTCCGCCGTGGCAAACAACGGGGGAGAGGTTGTCGTGCTGCTTGCCCGCGAGCAAGCCGCGATGCGCGAGGAGCTTGCCGCGGCATTTGATGTCCGCGGTGTGCTGTTTGAGATCGCGCCGCTGGGGGAGGGCGCCGCCGCGCCCCAGACTGCCTCCAAGTCCGCTGCTCAGCCTGCCTTTATTGAGGTCGCCGGCCCCCATGCCCGTGCCCATGCTTATGCGGACGTCATCGATAAGTTGGTGAAAGCGCACAAGGAGTCCAAGGACGATAAAGCTGCTGCAACACCCGCCGACCCCGTACGCGTGCTCGTTGTTTCTGCCCGGGCACCCCAGCTGTTCGGCGAGCTTGCCGCTCGTTTGGCGGCGCGTCATATTGCGGCCGAGACAACCGAGTTCACGGCGTTTTCCCAATCCATCGCGGGCAGGCAGTTCACGGCGCTCGCCAATCTGATCGAGCGCATGAAGGCCGCCGACGAGGGCACCGCCTCCAAGACCGAGTGGTGGCCCGCGCCGGAGCTTACCGACTGGATTTACAGTCCGCTTTCGGGTGCCGATGCCGCCAGCGCGCGCACCTTCGACAAGAACATGCGCCTGTCGCGCGGCAAGACCGCCACGGCCGTCAAGAGCCTGCTGCAGAGCGTGCAGGGCCAGGTCAGGGGCACGCGCAAGGCCGCCAGCGATGATAACTGGTTTAAGAGCGTGCCGTGCGTGGTCTCGGACGTGTTCCAAGCGCTGTGGCGCGACAAACCCGTGACGGCGCTCAAGGCAATGCTCGCCGTCGCCGAGGCGTTGCCCGATCGCGCCCTTGGAGGCCTTGACGGCCAAGCTCGTCGCCAGGCGGAGGCCGCCCTGCTGCGACATGCCATCGACATCCTCATGAACGATGCTCGTGCGCTCGACGTGTCGCAGGCCGCGACCGTGCCCGTGCTCGACGACGTTCGTACCAAGGTGGACAAGCGCAGCACTGCATACGATTACGAGACCTACGAGGTCGACCGCGCGCCGCGCGCCCAGGTGCGCTTTGCGTCGCTTGCCGATGCGGCAGCCCTGCGCCCCGACGGCTACGATGCCGTGCTGTTTGCCGACGTCGACTTGGACAGCTATCCGCTCTCACATGAGGAGGGCCCGCTGGCCACGCTGACGGCCGAGCTGGGGCGCAGCGGCGTGACGCTTGAGCCCGCGGCCCTGCTGCGCGTGCGCTTTGGCCGCGCGATGCAGGCGGCGCGCGGCCCCGTTGTGCTCGCCCGCGTGACCCACGATCGCCAGGCACGCGAGTGCTATCCGGCTGCCGTGTGGACCGAGTTGCGGGCGCACGCCGAGGCCGCTGGCGCCGCCAAGGTTGCATGCGTGGGCGAGGGCGGTATCGTCGCCGATTTTGATCCAGCGGCCGGCGAGGGCATCGAGTACAAGCGTGTTGCGTGTGAGGCTCCTCAGCATTTGAGCGAGGCGGCTGTGCCGTACCTAGTCCTGCGTCGCCGCGATGGCGGGGGCGAGAACGCGCCGCTCGTGCCGCGTCTGACGTCCGCCTCGCAGATTGAGGCGTACTCGACGTGCCCGCTGTGCTGGTTCGTGTCGTATCGCGTGAAGCCCCAGTCCATCGACGCGGGCTTTGGAAATATGGAGAAGGGCAACTTTGTCCACGATGTGCTGGAGCACCTGCACGCCCGCCTGCCCCAGGAGGGCATGGAGCGCGTGACGCCCGAGAATCTGCCGCGCGCTCAGGAGCTGCTGCGCGAGGTCTTTGACGAGACGTTGGCCGAGCACGCCGGCAAGCGAGGCACGGAGGGCCCGCTGGTACCGCTCTCTGCAGTGGAGGAGCGCCAGGTGGCCGAGATCTTGCCGCAGCTGGAGGGCGTGCTTGCCTACGAGTCCGAGGCCCTTGCCCCCTTTGCCCCGCGCTACCTGGAGTTCGCCTTCAACGAGCTCAAGGTCGAGTATGCCGGTTGGCCGCTTGGCGGGCGCATCGACCGCGTGGACGTGGACGCCGAGAATCGTGCCGTGGTGATCGACTACAAGCACCGCACGGGCGTTGCGGAGTTTAAGCTCGCCGACCCTACGGTGCGCGATGAGGAATCGGGCACGGCGCCCATCGACGATCCGCGCTGGTTGCCGCCACATACCCAAACGCTCATCTACGCCCAGGCCATGCGCCGGGCGCTGGATTTGGACACCCGCGCGGCGCTCTATTTTTCGACCAAGGGCGGCAAGCCGGCGTTGCGCGGTGCCGCGAGCGCCGAGCTGCTCGAGGAGGAGCGCGGCGACGGTCGCATCCCGGGCCTTAAGAAAGGTTTTCCCGGCGAGGGTGGCAGCATGGACTTCGACGCCCTGCTCGATCGCGTGGAGGCCGGCATCGCCGAGCGCCTGCGCGAGCTCGAGGCAGGCAACGTTGCCGCCGTCGACCCGACGTCGACGCAGGCCGCGCATGCGCGCTGCTCGTATAACCACGAAGGAACGTTTGTAAGGAGGGACGCGTAGACCATGGATCTTTCGACTTTGATGCCGCAACAGCTGCAGATCGTCAAAACGCTCGACCGTCCGCTGTTTGTCTCGGCGGGCGCCGGTTCGGGCAAGACCTTTACCCTCACGCGCCGCATCGTCTACGCGCTCTCGCCCGAATCCGGTCCGTTCGTTGAGCATCTGGACCAGGTGCTCGCCATTACCTTTACCAAAGATGCCGCGGCCGAGATCCGTGACCGCGTGCGCCGCGCGCTCATCGACGAGGGCATGGACGAGGAGGCCCTGACCGTCGACGATGCATGGATCTCGACCATTCACGGCATGTGCTCGCGTATCCTGCGCGCACACGCGTTGGAGCTGGGCATCGATCCCGAGTTCACGGTGCTCACCGATACTGACGAGCTTATGGACCAGGCTGTTGAGCATGTGCTGGCCCGCGCGACGGCGCCCGATGCCGCCCCCGAGCTCGCGGCATCACTCAAGGCCCTTTACGCCTGGTATCCCATGGCGGGCGAGGGCGGTCCCTTTGGCGCCGGCACGAGCATCAAGGGCCTGGTGCGCGAGCTGCTGGAGCTGTCGAGTCAGTTGCCGGGCGGTATGGACGATGTGCGCGTGGCGCGCGGCCAGGCCGATACCTCGGCACTTGCCGATGCCTATCGTGCGGCGCTGGGCGCAAGCAAGGCCGCGACCGAGAAGGCGCAGACGGCGCTCGATGCCATCGACGCGTTCGAGGCGAGCGGCAAGACCATGGTCGACGCGGCGCGACTCATGGTGTCGTGCACCATGCCGCGCGCGAGCAAGGCGTTCCCCAAGGAGCAGGTTGAGCTGCTCAAGGCGGAGGCTGCCGATGCGTTTATCAACATCGTGCTTGCCTGCGGCGGCCCGGCGCTCGATGCACTGGTGGGCCTGGCCCGTTCCGTGGAGGCCGAGTATCGCGCGCTGAAGGCTGCCCAGTCCTTCCTCGACAACAACGACCTGCTGCGCATGGCCTACGAGGCCCTGCGCGATTACCCTGCCATTCGTGCTGCGTACGAGGGCCGCTTTAAGATGGTCATGATCGATGAGTTCCAGGATACCGATCAGATGCAGGTCGATCTGATCCGCTACCTGACGGGTGCGGGGGAGCGCGCGCTGTGCACCGTGGGCGATGCACAGCAGTCGATCTATCGCTTCCGTGGCGCCGAGGTCGAGGTGTTCCGTCGTCAGGAGCGCAAGGTGGGCTCGTCTGCCGCGCCCGAGGCGACTGCCGTGGCCGACGCCCCAGCTGGTGAGCTCGTCAAGCTCGTGCGCAACTTCCGTAGCCACGACGAGGTACTGCGCTATGTGGCCCGCGTCTTTGATGGCGACGACGGCGGCCTGATGCAGGGCTTTTTGGACCTTGAGGCAAGCGACGGCCGCAAGGACACGCTGGTGGCAGACGCCTCGCGTCGCCAGGCCCTCTTTGTTGCCGGCGGCAGTACGCAGGAGCGCACACAGGCCAAGGCCCGTGCGATCGCCGAGCGATTCCGCGCGCTTGCCGATGCCGGCCAGCCCCAGGGCGGCATGGTGCTGCTGCTGGGCCGCATGACCAACGCAGGCGTCTACGCACAGGCCTTCCGTGACCAGGGGCTCGACTGCGTCATCGCGGGCGGCTCGGTCTTTGCCCAAGCCGCCGAGGTGCAGACGGTGCGCGCCCTGGTTTGTGCGCTCGCCAATCCGGCCGATACGGCGCAGGGCCTTATGCCGCTGCTGGCCTCGCCGATGTTTGCGCTCGGCGCCCAGGAGTTCCTAGCGCTGGCGACCAAGCTCGACGAGCAGACGGGGGAGACCTCGCGCAGGAATATCGACGTGGGCATCATGAGCGATTCCGATGTGCCGGGCCTGCAAGACCTGCCGCTCGTGACGCGCGCCCGCGAGGTACTGCGGTATGCGCTTCGTCGCGTGGGCCGTGATTCGTTCGCAGCCATCGCGCGCGACGTGGTCAACGCCTCCGGCTGGTTTGTGCGTCTGGCACAGCGTGGTCCCGAGGGCAAGGCCATTGCCGCCAACGTGCTCAAGGCGCTCGACGCTGTGGCCGAGGCGGAGGCCGAGTTCGGCAACTCGCCGCGTTCCATCGCGCTTGCCTTCGATCGCTTCCTAGCGGGCAAGGAAGCCCCGGGTGCCCTCAACGAGGAGGGCGACGGCGCGGTGCGCATCATGACGGTGCACGCATCCAAGGGCCTGGAATATCCGGTCGTGGCGGTCGCCGAGTGCTTTGGCGTGCGCAAATCGTCCGGTGCGGCTCAGATGGGGCGTGTCGAGGGCGGGGCGCAGGTTGTGGCACTGCCTGCACGCTTCGACGGCGTTAAGCTCGCCGACGGAACCTTTGTGAAGGGCGATGACGTCAAAAAGCAGTTTGAGCATGCGTTTAAGGGCAAGGGCACGTCGCTGTGGCTGCCGCCGGAGCTCATGGAGGATGTCTGCGCGACGGGTTCTCCCGCCGAGGCATTTGCTCGCCTGCGCAACGATGACCTGCAGCTTTCGCTCGAGGAGCGGGCCCGCTTGCTCTATGTTGCCATGACGCGTGCGCGCGAGCTGGTGATCTTGGCGATGGATGCCGGCGTGAGCCGCGGCAAGGTGACGGCGCCGACCTTCGACGTCGAGACCGATCTGACCTACGACGTGCTGCGCCGTATTTTGCCGACCGACGCTCTGGACATGCCGCAGCTCGATAGTGACCGTTTGACGTTCGACAATTCCAAGCCGGGCGACTACGAGCTCATTTCGCTCGCGGATTTTACCTTTGGCGAGCAGGCGTTTGAGGCCAACGCTTCACTGGATGCCGAGGGCAGGCTTGTCCGTGGCGATGCGGAGCCGGAGGGCGCCGGTGCAGATGCCCGCGCCGCCGTTCCCGGTCCTGCCGACCCTGAGCCCGATGCGTTTGAGCTCGTGTATCCCCAGGCGGTGGGCGTGCGCATGGGCATCTGTCCGTATCCGGCGCGCGATTCGTACAGCTACTCGTCAATTGCCGCGGCGCTGCATACCGAGGCCGAGGACCGTGCCGCCGAGGCACGCGTGCCCATGGACGAGGCTGGCGATGATGCGGAGTCGGATGGTTCCGAGATGGCCGATGCAGACGTGGCCGCCGTTGAGCCCGCCGGCAACCCCATGGCGCTGGGCTCGGCCTTCCACGCTGCCTGCCAGTGGCTCATCGAGATGGGCGCCGATGCGCTGCCCGCCGCGCGTGCCGATGCACTGGCGCGCCAGTGGCGCCTGACGCCGGAGCAGCGCGAACGCTTCGACGTTGCTCTGGACCGCTGGCTCAAGTCGGCCGTTCGTGCCGACCTGCTCGCGTGGCCGTGCGTTCGCGCCGAGGTGCCGTTCTTTTCGCTGGGCTGCGAGGACGAGGACATCGCTCGCTACGGTGCATATGCCGAGGGCGCCATCGACGCTTTGGCGACGAACCCGGCCGATCCGTCACGCGCGCTGGTCATCGACTACAAGACGGGCGGCACACCGGACGAGACGCCGGAACAGTTGCAGGAGAAGCACGTCCTGCAGGCGCGCGTCTACGCTGATGTTCTACACAAGGCGGGCTTTGAGGCCGTGACCGTCAAGTTCGTCCGCGTGGAACAGGCCGATCCGACTCTCTTCGTCAATCCCACCGAGCCCCAAGTAGTCACCTACAATCTCTAGCCCTCAGATAACTTGCGGTGGAATAGTTCCTGTATTGCGGCCCAGATGGCCCAAGCGGGAACTATTCCACCGCAGCTGCAAGAGGAGCCGTGTGGGTTTGGCTAGGTTCGGGTGCTGTCCGTGCCGTGGGGTAAAATCGTTCAGTCAGAACACGAACCCGCATCGGAGCTCATCACATGGCATTCGTCCATCTGCACAATCACACTGTTTTCTCGATGCTCGACGGCGCAACCCGTATCCAGGATATGGTCAACCGTGCCGTTGAGCTTGGCATGCCCGCCGTGGCCATTACCGACCACGGCTACATGTATGGCGTGCCTGACCTGGCGCTGGCCTGCGACGCCGTCAACCACAACACGCCCGAGTACAAAACCTGGAGCCACGACAAGGCCTTCTTGGAAAAGGACCGCCGCGACGAGCTGGTGGAGCCCGATCCCGGGGAAAACCCGCGCGAGCATGCCCAGTATGTGAAGGACATGGCCATGTGGGACGAGAAGGGCAACATCGACGAGCTCAAGCCGCCTCTGGTCATCAAGCCCATCTTTGGCTGCGAGGTTTACTTTACGCCGGACGAGACCCTTGCCCGCGACCATAAGCCCGAGCTCTACCACATGATCCTCCTGGCCAAGGACCAGGAGGGCTACGTCAACCTGATGCAGACGGTCTCCGAGGCCGCCGTGCAGGGCTTTTACTACAAGCCGCGCGTGACGCTCGACAACCTGCGCCGTCATGCCAAGGGCATGATTTGCACGAGCGCCTGCATCGCCGGCATCATTCCCAAGTACATCGACCGCGGTGACATGGAAGGCGCCATTAAATGGGCCGAGACCTTCCGCGATACCTTCGACCCCGGCGACTTTTATATCGAGATCCAGGAACACGGCATTACCACCGATAACGGCCTGACCGACGAGCAGATGGACCGCACGCTCATCGATATCGCCAAGCAGGTGGGTGTCAAGGTCATCGCCACCAACGATTTCCATTACCTGCGCCGCGAGGACGCCCCCGTGCAGGACGTCATCATGTGCATCGGTATGAACGCCAAGGTCGACGACCCCAACCGCATGCGTATGACCGGCTCGGAGTTTTACATGAAGACCGAGGAGGAGATGCGGGCGATGTTCCCGTATTGCCCCGAGGCCTGCGACAACACGCTCGAGATCGCCGACAAGTGCTACGTGGAGCTCGACTGGGACTCCATCATCCTGCCGCGCTTCCCGCTGCTCGATCCCGGCGAGACGCACGAGAGCCAGTTCCGCCGCGAGTGCGAGAAGGGCCTGCGCCAGCACTACGGTGACGACTGGGCCACGCGCGAGATCGGTGGCGTCAACATCAAAGAGCGCTTTGAGTACGAATACAAGGTCATCTGCGACAAGGGATTTGCCGCCTACTTCTTGATCGTTGCCGAGTACGTGCAATGGGCCAAGGACAACGGCATCGGCGTCGGCCCCGGCCGTGGTTCTGCCGCCGGCGCTATCGTCGCCTACGCCATGAACATCACCGCGTTCGACCCGCTCGAGAACGGCCTGATGTTCGAGAGGTTCCTGTCCCCGCAGCGTACCGAGATGCCCGATATCGATATGGACTTCGACGATGAGCGGCGTCTCGAGGTCGTGGAGCACGTTCGCCAGCTCTACGGTCCCGAGAAGGTCACCCACGTCATCACCTACTCGACCATTAAGGCCAAGCAGGCCATTAACGACGCCGCGCGCGTCCTAGACTACCCGGTCTACATGGGCCAGCGCCTGTCCAAGATGGTCTCGAGCGACCCCAAGGTTAAGCTCAAGCAGGTGCTCGAAAAGCAACCCGGCAAAGAAGATCTGTTTAACCCCGATTTTGCCGAGGCCTATAAAAAGGACGACGACGCCCGCCGCATCATCGACACGGCGCTCTCGATTGAGGGCCTCACCCGTGGCGAGGGTGTGCACGCGTGCGCCGTTCTAATCTGCCGCGACCCCGTCAACGAGCACGTGCCCACCAAGCTCGATACCAAGGGCGGCGTCGAGATTACCCAGTACGAGGGTCATACCGTCGCCGACATGGGCCTGCTCAAGATGGACTTCCTGGGCCTGCGCACGCTGACGGTTATCTCTAAGGCCAAGGCCAACATCAAAAAGAACTTCGGCATCGACATCAAAGAGGAAGAGATTCCCTTTGACGATCCCGAGATCTTTAAGCTCATGGGCTCCGGCCACACTGCCGGCGTCTTCCAGGTCGAGTCCGCCGGCATGACGGCCACGATCAAGAACATGAAGCCCACCGAGTACAAGCACGTCGTGGCATTGATCGCCCTGTACCGCCCGGGCCCGCTGGGCGCCGGCATGGTTTCGTCCTACATCAACCGTATGAACGGCAAGGAGCCGGCCGTCTCCTACGACGACCGTCTGGACGACATCCTGGGTGAAACCTACGGCACCATGGTCTACCAGGAGCAGGTTATGCTCATCTCCGTCGAGATGTGCGGCTTCTCCAAGGGCGAATCGGACTCGCGTATCCGTAAGCCCGTGGCTAAGAAGAAGATCAAGCTGCTCACGTCGACGGTGCTCCACTGGGAGGATGGCTCGGACGAGACCACCTACGACCACTGGATGAACGGCGCTATCAAGAACAACTACACGCGCGAGGTCGCCCAGAAGATTTGGGACGATGTTCTCGAGTTCGCATCTTACGCCTTCAACAAGTCGCACTCCGCCGGCTACGCCATCCTGGTTATGCAGACGGCGTGGCTCAAGGCGCACTATCCACACGAGTACATGGCGGCCGTTCTGACGTCCTATACGGGCAAGACCGACAAGATCGTGCACTACGTCTCGGCGTGCCGTCACGACGGCATCCCCGTGCTGTCGCCAGATGTCAACGAGTCCGGCACCGAGTTCACGGCTACCAAGGAGGGCGTGCGCTTTGGTCTGGCCGGTATTCGAGGCGTGGGCACCGGCGTGGCGCAGGCGATTATCGCTGAGCGCGAGGCAGGCGGTCCGTTTAAGACGCTGCACGACTTTGTTGAGCGCGTGGACTCGAGCCAGGCCAACCGCCGCGTGATCGAATCGCTGATCAAGGCAGGTGCCTTCGACTCCACGGGCTATCCGCGCCGCCAGATGATGCACTTTGTGGACAAGAACAACCCCGAGAACATCATCGACGCCGCGATAAAGCGCCAGAAGGACCGCGCGAGCGGCCAGACCTCGTTCTTCGACATGTTTGGTGATGTTGAGGGCTCGGGCTTTGAGGTCAGCGTGCCCGATCCGGACGGCCAGGAATGGGACCGCCACCTTAAGCTGAGCCAGGAGAAGGAGGTTCTGGGCATCTATGTCTCGGACCACCCGCTGCGCCCGTTTGAGTATGCGCTCAGCAAAGCGCGCGACTTCTCGTTCTCGCAGATCGACACCGGCTACGAAGTTCAGAATCCTACGGGCGGCACCATCAACCAGGAGATTCCCGAGGGCAAAGCGCTGTGGTGGGCCGGCATGGTCTCGAGCGTGTCCAAGCGCGTGACCAAAAACGGCGACCCCATGGGCATCGTGCAGCTCGAGGACATGGAAGGCGAGGCCACCGTCGTCGTGTTCCCCAAGACCTATAAAGAGGCCGAGGGGTACCTGTACGGCGAGGTCGATCCCGAGACCGGTGCGCAGCTGTCCGACGCCTTTGTGCGCATCAAGGGCAAACTCGAGCGCTCGGACCGCGGCGACCAGATCATCGCGCAGGAGATCGTGCCGCTTGAGCTCAACGAGGAGAACAACAAGCCCAAGGTGTTTGAGGTCATGGTGCCCAACAGCCGCTTTAGCCAGGGCAATATGGCGCGCCTGGCCACGGTGCTCACCGCTAACCCGGGCGGCGACCGCGTGGAGATCTTTATCGAGCAGGTGGACGGGCGCGTACTGCGCGCCGAGGTGCCTGCCAAGGTCAACGCGCGCTCGATTCCGCTGCTGGCCGAGGCCAAGGCAATTGTGGGTAACCAGGGCAGAGTGACGGTTATCTAAAATGATTTTGCCTGGGTAGCTAATTTGGGACGGGGCTATTTTAGCTACCCTTTGACTGACGGCGAATGAGTCGGGGTCGGAATACATCTCAACCGACATATGGGGGTAGCTAAAATAGCCCCGTCCCAAATTAGCTACCCCGGGTGAGATTGGAGGAAGTGATGGCGCAGGGGACGTTTGTGCAGGCGCTCCGGAAAGAGGCGGCGCTGAGCGGCACCTTTATGAAGGGCCGCTCGCTCATGCTCAACGGCGCCGTGCTGTCGATCGAGGACAGCGGCTCGCGCTTCTCCAAGAACGTGACGGTTGAGGGCTCAGTGCGCGGCTCGCGCGGTGACCTGTACAAGACGCACGTGGCGCTCGACATGGACGAGCACGAGGTGATCGACTACGACTGCGATTGCCCCGCTGCCTATCGCTACCCCGGCATGTGCAAGCACGCCATCGCCACGGCGCTAGCGTACCTGGACGCCAGCGGCATTGAGCCTGTTGAGGGGCTGCGCACGCCGGTCCGCACGTTTACGGCGGCGCCCAAGCAAGCCGCGCGTCCTGCGTCTGCCGCACCGGCGGTCAACCCTAACTTTCCCTTCCCGGCGCCAGTTCCCACGAGCCCGAGCCTCATGAAGGCGCTCTCCGATCTTTCGGACGCGCGCATGGATGAGTTGGCGGGCATGCGCCGCAAGCTCGCCGGCACTGTCGACCCCGATGCCCCCAAGGCGGTGTTGGAGCCCTCGCTGGTGCCGTACTACAATCCGCTGTTCGCCGACCGCTTTAGCTGGGCGCTCGAGCTTCGCATCCGATGCGGCTCGGTGTCCTACGTGGTCAAGGACATCGACGGCATGGCCGCCGCCTACGTGCGCGGCGGCACGTTCTCGTACGGCAAGAAGCTCACATTCCTCCATACGCCCGAGGCCTTTGACGAGGTTTCGGTGCGTCTGCTCGACCTTGTTGTGGCAACGGTTGTGTATCTGAGCGACATCACGAGTTCGCGTTCGGCGTCGTACGATTTTGCACGCAGCGGCTTTGTCGCCGAGCGTCAACTGCCGCTGTCCGAGCATGACATCGTATACATGCTGGACTTGCTGCGTGGCCGGACCATTTCCTTTGAGCCCGCCTGGTCGCGGGGAACGACGACGCATCGTTCCTACGAGGTGGCGGTTGAGTTGTCGCCGGTGGGGGAGGACGAGGCCTCGGCAAAACAGCCGCCGCTCCTTGCCGCCAAGATCGCGCCGGCGGCCGGTGGCAGCTACGACCTGCGTCTGCCCGCCGATATGTACTGCTTTGTCTCGGGCGACGTTGCCTATCTGGTCGACACGCACCGCGCGCGCCGCGCCGATGCGGCGTTTGCCCAGCATGCCGCACCGTTTCTGTCGCGTCTGCTGCCCTGTCGCACGCCGGTCCATATCGCCGCCGAACAGGTGGGCGAATTCTGCCGCATGGCGCTGCCCGTGCTGCGCGAATACACTGACCTCACCGCTCCCGCCGTGCTCGACACCGTGGCGCCCGAGCCGAGCTTTGCCATGGCAATCGGTGTCGACGATGGGCTTGTGACCTGCAAGATTACGGTTAGCTACGGCGATTGGTCGGCAGATCTCTTTAGCCTGGGTGCCCCGGGCAGCCCCTTCGAAGAACAGCGCCCGGGCGTGCCGCCGCGCGACGAGATAGCAGAGTTTCGCGTTATGGACACGGCGGCCCTGTATTTCGACTTTTACGAGGGCGGCCTGGCGTTTGAGGAGCGCGACGACGAGAGCCTGTTCTGCCTGCTCACCGAGGGCCTGTCTGCCCTGTCCGAGCTGGGCGAGGTCATGCTCAGCGACCGCCTACGCCAGATCTCGGTCCGCCCTGCGCCCAAGCTTTCGGTGCGCGCGACCGTCAAGAGCAACCTGCTCGATGTCGAACTGGGCGCGAGCGGTCTTTCAGCGGCAGATCTTGCCATCTATCTGGACTCATACAAGCGCCATCAGACGTTTGCGCGCCTGACGTCCGGCGACATCGTGCGCCTGGACGAGGGTGCCCGTGCCGCGTTTGGCCTTGCCGAGGACCTGGGCGTCGATGCTGTCGACCTGCTCGACGGCGTGTCGCTTCCCGCGTCGAGCACCCTGTTTGTCGATAGCATGCTTGCACGCACGCCCGCGCTCGAAGCCGATCGCGACGCTGCGTTCCGTCGCACCGTCGAGCGCTTGGATACGCTCGGCAAGATGGACTTTACGGTGCCGGCATCTCTCAAGGCCACACTGCGCGGCTATCAGGTCGACGGCTACCAGTGGCTCGGCTCGCTCGAGCACCTGGGCCTCGGCGGTATCTTGGCCGACGATATGGGCCTGGGCAAAACACTGCAGATGATCGCGCATATCCTGGCGCGCGTGGAGGCGGGGGACACTAAGCCCACGCTTGTGGTGTGCCCTGCGTCGCTTGTGTACAACTGGACTGCCGAGCTGGAGCGCTTTGCGCCTTCGCTCGACGTGTGCGCCATCGTGGGTGCCAAGGCGCAGCGCCGCGTGCAGATAGCCGGCGCCGACGAGCATAACGTGGTCGTGACGTCGTATGACCTCATGCGCCGCGATATCGACGAGTATGCCGAGCAGGACTTTGCCCGCGTTGTGCTCGACGAGGCCCAGTACATTAAAAACCCGCTCACGCAGGTAGCGCGCGCCGCCAAGCGCCTGCCTGCCGGCGTGCGCTTTGCCTTGACGGGCACGCCCATCGAAAATCGCCTGTCTGAGCTCTGGAGCATCTTCGACTTTTTGATGCCGGGCCTGCTTGGCACACGCGAGTCGTTTGCCAAGCGCTTTGAGAGCCCCGTCGAGCATGCCGAGGGCGATAGCGCCGCTCGCCTGCAGGCGCTCGTGTCGCCGTTTGTGCTGCGCCGTGTCAAGGAAGACGTGGTTGCCGACCTGCCCGAAAAGATCGAGGACACCGTCATGGCGCAGCTCACCGGCGAGCAGCGCAAGCTCTACCTGGCCAACCAAGACCGCATCGCCCAGCAGGTGCAGCACCGTGAGGCATCCGAGTTTAAGAAAGACAAGCTCAAGGTACTCGCCGAGCTCACCAAGCTGCGCCAGATCTGCTGCGACCCGCGTCTACACTACGAGGATTACAAGGCGGGGAGCGCCAAACTCGACGCTTGCATGGAGCTCGTGCACGGTGCGCTCGACGGCGGGCACCACATTCTGCTGTTCAGCCAGTTCACGGGCATGCTCGATATCATTGGCAGGCGCCTGACCAAGGAGGACATCGGCTTTCTTAAGCTCACGGGCGCTTCGTCCAAGGAGAGCCGCGCCAAGATGGTCGCGCAGTTCCAGGCGGGCGAGGTGCCGGTGTTTCTGATCTCGCTCAAGGCGGGCGGCGTGGGCCTCAACCTGACGGCGGCCGACGTGGTCATCCACTACGACCCGTGGTGGAACGTGGCCGCGCAGGACCAGGCGACCGACCGCGCGCACCGTATTGGCCAGCAACATACCGTGACCGTGTACAAGCTCATCGCCAAGGACACGATCGAGGAGCGCATCATGCAGATGCAGGAGTCTAAGCGCGACCTGGTCAACAGCGTGCTCGGCGGCGACGGCATCTCCTCGGCGCTGTTTACCCGCGAGGACGTTCTGGCGCTGCTCGGCGGCGACGGGCGCTAACCTCGCTCGTTATGTGTTCATTTGCCATGCCGTGGATGGTTCGCCTGCCTTTGGGCATAAGAACCATCGAGAACATCGGCACATCAGCAAAGGAGAGCATCATGGCGAAATTCTTTAAGGACCCCGACGGCAAGCTCATTGCCGCCCTTGGCAACGACGTTGCAACCCCTACCGGCTGCACGGAGCTGACCGCGAACACCGAGGACGCGGCGCACGAGAAGCACGTGCCCGTCGTCGAGAGCGAGCGCGACGGTCACGTGATTCGTGCACGTGTGGGCTCGGTCGAGCATCCTATGGTGCCCGAGCACTACATCGAGTGGATCGCCCTTGAGGCCGAGGGCCGTCTGGAGGTCCATTACCTTGAACCCGGCATGAAGCCCGCGACGTTTTTTGCCGGCGGTTCCAAGACCGGTACCGTCTATGCCTATTGCAACCTGCACGGGCTGTGGTCCGCGACGTTCTAGGAGCGCGCCCCCGCTCGGGGTATCATAGCTAGCATATGCACATGCGAGCGCCGACTGCATCATGCGGCCGGCGCTTTTACTACGACAACGATGGTTTACGACGGAAAGGGCTGAGCCATGAAGCTCGCACTTGCACAGATCGATATGCGCCTGGGTGATATTGAGGGTATCTGCGGTCGCATCGAGGACCAGGCGCGCCTGGCCCACGAGCGCGGTGCGCGCGTGTTGTGCGTGCCGGCTCCGCTCTTTATGGGAGCCCTGCCCGGCGGCCTGGTGGGCACTGCCGACTTTGAGCACGACATGCTTGCCGGCTTGACCGGCGTCGCCGAGCGTATCCAAGAGCTCGATATGATCTGCATCGTGCCCGCGGCGGTTTCGTTTGAGGGCCAGCCCCTGCTCGACTACATGATGCTCAAGGACGGCCATGTGGTGCCGGCCCGTTCGAGCATTGCCCTGCAGCGTGGCGAGAACAACGACGCGCGCTGGGCGCCGCCGGTGTTTGACGTGGACGGTGTGCGCATCGCCGTGATTTTCGATCTGGACCGCGAGCTCGGCATGCTTCCGACCGGCGTCGACCTCATCGCCTATTTTCAGTTCAACGCGTTTGATATGACCGACCGCGAGACGGCCGCCATTGCCGCCGTTCGCAGCGGTGCCTACCGCAAGATCGCCTCCAAGCGCAGCGTATGGTTTGCCTGCATGGCGCCGGTCGGTGCGTACGACGAGTCGGTGTATACCGGCGGCTCGTTTGTGCTCGACGACTGCGGCCGCGTGGTGGCCCAAGCGCCGTGTTTTGAGGAGAGCCTGCTGGTTCAGGAGATCCAGCGCGGTGTGATGCTCGATGCCTTGGAGGACCACGAGCTGCCCGAGTTTCGCTCCGAGGAGTGGTTGTGGCAGGCGCTGGTGCTCGCTGTGCGCGACAACGCCCGTGCCCATGGCACGTCGCGCGCCGTGGTGGCGCTCGAGGGAGACTTGCCGTCGTCTTTGCTTGCGGCGTTGGCTGTCGATGCATTGGGTTCGCGCAATGTGGTCGGCCTGGTACTGGGACGCAACCGCATCTTTACGCCGGCGCAGGAGGAGGCCGAGGCTGCTCGCTGTGCCGCCGTTCGCGCCATTGCCGAGCGCCTGCATATTCGCACGGTTGAGCGCGATGCGCCGGATGCCGCGCGTGTGCTCGACCGCGATGTGTCGGCGGGCGATGCCGAGCGCCTGCGCTCTCGCACGCTGGGCCTTATGCTGGAGGATACGGCGCTCGAGCTGGGCGCGATGGCGTTGACCCCGCTGTCCAAAACTGAGTACGCGCTGGCGGCGCCCGCGCTTTGCGGTGGCTACCAGGGCGATTATGCGCCCTTTGGCGATGTGTATCTGTCGACGCTTGAGTTTGTGGCGCGTGTGCGCAACCGTACGTCTGCTGTGGTGCCGCAGGAGCTCGTGACGCTCAACGCGGTGGAAGATTGCATGGAGCGCGTACTGGCGCGGGCGCTCTCGACGCTCGACGGTCCGGTCGACATGCTCGATCGCGCGGCGCAGCTGCTCGGTGGACTCGAGCCGGGCGAGGTCGATGGCACGCTCGAGGCGCACGTGGACCGCAACCGACCTTTCGACGACATCCCGATGTCCGCCGGCAAGCCCGAGGCTTGCTCGCTGCTGCTGATGCTCGTGCGTCAGGGCGAGGCCGCCCGCCGCATGCTGCCGACGGCGCCGATCGTCTCGGCCCGTTCGTTTGTCGAGCGCGCCTGGCCGTACATGCTCGCATGGTCCGACCTGGGGCTGAGCGGCAAGGAACGCATGACGGTCGATGCGCTGGCGCGCGCCGAGGTGAACCGCTTTGCCGACGAGGATACAAGCGAGCGCATGCGTGGCGAGATGATGGGCATACTGGGTGACCTGTTGGGTATTTCGCCCGAGCAGATGGAGGAGCTGCGCTCCGAGGACGGCCAGCGCCGCCTGCACGAGGGCATGAAGAAGTTTGAGGGCGAGGTCCAGGACGCCATCGATAAGATGATGGGCGGCCAGGGTGGCCCGCAGGGTGGTCCCCAGGGCACGCCGATGCCGCAACCGCCGGTGGATCCGAGGCAGTTCCCGTTCTTTAGCCAAAACTAACTATGGGATGGGATTCGCTCCCAACCCCGATACTTCAACTAAGCACCTCGGCCCTGTTGTGTTATTCTAGAACAGACGTTCGTGAATAGTGCGCGGGGCCTTGTCTTGCGCTGTGCTTGTGGCGAGGGGAGGTTGGCTTGGTTATCTTGGGTATCGATCCCGGTTTGGCCCATACGGGGTGGGGGATTATCGAGGAGCGACGCGGCGAGGTTCGCTGCCGTGCCTACGGTTGTATTGAGACCAGCGCGGGCAGTCCGCTCGCGGTGCGCCTGTCACATATCGCCCGCGACCTCAAGGGTGTCGTGGAGCGCTACCGCCCCGATACCGCTGCTATCGAGAGCATTTACTTTGGCGCCAACGTTCGCTCGGCTATCCCGACGGCGCATGCCCGCGGTGCTGCACTCGTGGCTCTTTCGGAGTGCGCGCTCGAGATTGGCGAGTACACGCCTATGCAGATTAAGCAGGCTGTGGTGGGCACCGGCGCTGCAGATAAGCGGCAGGTCGCGTATATGGTTCGTACGCTCACACAGCTCGATCACGACCCGCATCCCGACCATGCAGCCGATGCCCTAGCCTGCGCCATCTGCCACGTAAACCTCAGCCGCACCCGTGCCCTCACCGGTGGCGAGTTCTATCAACAGAGAGGAACCGGATACTGATGATTTCCCAGCTCCATGGAACGCTTGTCGAGGCCACGATGAGCTCGGCCGTTGTCGATGTGTCGGGCGTGGGCTTTGAGCTCGGCATCTCGGGCAGCACCGCGGCCACGTTGCCGACGCCCGGCGGCGAGGTTCGCCTCTACACGCGCATGCAGGTGCGCGAGGACGCCATGATGCTCTTTGGTTTTGCCTCCAAGGACGAGCGCACGATGTTCGATCGGCTCGTGTCCGTCTCGGGCGTCGGTCCGCGCTTGGCGCTCGCCGTGCTCTCCACCTATACCGTGGGACAGCTGTATTCCCTGGTAATGGCCGAGGATGACAAGGGCATGGCCAAGGTGCCCGGTGTGGGCAAAAAGACAGCGCAGCGCCTCATCTTGGAGCTCAAGAGCACCTTTGCCAAGGACAAGGGCTTTGTGCCGGTCGACGTGATTCCCGGCCAGGTTGCGATGCCGGTTCCCTCCGCCGCTCCCTCGGCGATCGATGACGCCCGTGCGGCGCTCCTTTCCATGGGCTTTAGCCCGCAGGAGACCGATGTTGCCCTGAGCGGGTATGATGGGCAGGATATGCGTGTCGAGGATCTGCTCGGCGCGGCGCTTAAGCGACTCGGAATGGATGCGTGATGTGGGAAGCCGATGACTCTCAGGACCTGTGGGCGACGCCCGGCAACTCGCCGGCGGCATCCATGGCGCATGGCGAGCGCATGGTGGGCTCGGAGCTGACGCCCGAGGACCTTGATGTCGACCGTACCCTGCGCCCCCAGCGCCTGGATGACTACTGCGGCCAGGAGCATATCAAGCAGAGCCTGCGCGTGCTGATCGAGGCCGCGCAGAGCCGCGGCGAGACGCTCGACCACGTGATCTTCTCGGGCCCTCCGGGTCTGGGCAAGACCACGCTGGCTACGGTTATCGCCAACGAGCTGGGCGCTCAGATCAAGACGACGAGCGGTCCGGCCATCGCGCGCACCGGCGACCTGGCGGCCATCCTGACTAACCTGCAGCCGGGTGATGTGCTGTTTATCGACGAGATCCACCGCCTCAACCGCTCGGTCGAGGAGGTCCTGTATCCTGCGATGGAGGACTTTGCCCTCGATATTGTGATCGGCAAGGGTCCGGCTGCACGCTCGATTCGCCTGGATATCCCCAAGTTCACGCTGGTGGCGGCAACGACTCGCTCGGGCATGTTGACCGGCCCGCTACGCGACCGTTTTGGCATTTCGTATCGTCTGGATTACTACACCGTCGAGGAACTCGCCCAGATTGTGACACGCTCGGCGACCATCCTGGGCGTGACGATTGACCATCCCAGCGCGCTCGAGATCGGCTCGCGTTCGCGCGGCACGCCGCGTCTTGCCAACCGTCTGCTCAAGCGCGTGCGCGACTATGCGCAGGTGCGCGGCAACGGGCCTATTGAGCTTGATATTTGCCGCCAGGCGCTCGAGTTCTTTGAGATCGATGAACTTGGCCTGGACTGGATGGACATTCGTATCTTGGAGACGCTTGCCAAGACGTTCTCCGGCCGCGCCGTGGGCCTGACGACCCTTGCCAGCGCGGTGGGCGAGGACCCGGGTACGCTTGAGGATGTCTACGAGCCCTATCTGCTGCAATGCGGCTTGATGATTCGCACACCGCAGGGTCGCCAGGCAACCCTGCGCACATTCGAGCATTTAGGAATTGAGCCGACCCTGTAGGAATGGGCTTGTTTTAGCGCATCTGTAGGCTATCGCTGGGCATCGGGTAAACATATCGCCGTTCGTCGGTTACGGGCGTTTTACTATTGCGCGTGCGTGCTATGCTGGATTGGTCTTTTTCTCATCCGGTAACGAAAGGACCGCCCATGCCTACTGACATCGAAATCGCACGTTCTGTTACGCCGCTGCCTATTACCGAGGTGGCCAAGAACGCCGGCGTCGACGTTAAGCATCTGATTCCGTACGGCTTTGACAAGGCAAAGGTCGACTATTCCCTGCTCAACGAGCCAACTGATCACCAGGCCAAGCTTGTCCTCGTGACCGCTATCAATCCCACGCCCGCAGGCGAGGGCAAGACCACCACGACCATCGGTCTGGCCGACGGTCTGCGTCGTCGCGGCGTCAAGAGCGCCGTGGCCCTGCGCGAGCCTTCGCTCGGTCCCGTGTTTGGCGTGAAGGGCGGTGCCGCCGGTGGCGGTTGGGCCCAGGTCATCCCCATGGAGGACATCAACCTGCACTTCACCGGTGACTTCCATGCCATCGGTGCCGCCAATAACCTGCTGGCAGCCATGCTCGACAACCATATTCAGCAGGGCAACCAGCTCGGCATCGACGTTAAGCGCATCACCTGGAAGCGCGTTGTCGACATGAACGACCGTCAGCTGCGCCATGTTATCGACGGCATTGGCGGCAAGGCCCAGGGAGTGCCGCGCGAGGACGGCTTCGATATCACCGTTGCCTCCGAGGTCATGGCGATCCTGTGCCTGTCCACGAGCATCAACGATCTTAAGGAGCGCCTGGGCGAGATTGTTGTCGGCTATAGCTATGCCGGCGAGCCCGTCCGCGCCCGTGACCTTAAGGCTCAGGGTGCCATGGCTGCCCTGCTCAAGGACGCGCTCAAACCCAACCTGGTTCAGACACTCGAGGGCACGCCCGCGTTTGTCCACGGCGGTCCTTTCGCCAATATTGCCCACGGCTGCAACTCCATCATGGCCACCCGCATGGCCATGCGCTTTGGCGACGTCGCGATTACCGAGGCCGGTTTCGGCGCCGACCTGGGTGCCGAGAAGTTCCTCGACATCAAGTGCCGCATGACGGGCGTTCGCCCCAGCGCTGTCGTGGTCGTCGCCACTGCCCGCGCGCTTAAGTACAACGGCGGTGTTGCCAAGGCCGACCTCAACGAGGAGAACCTCGAGGCCCTCAAGGCCGGCATGCCCAACCTGCTGCGCCACGTTGACAACATTCAGAATGTCTACGGTCTGCCCTGCGTGGTCGCCATCAACCGCTTCCCGACGGACACCGAGGCCGAGCTCGAGCTCATCGAGTCCGAGTGCCAGAAGCTCGGTGTCAACGTTAAGCTGTCCGAGGTTTGGGCTAAGGGTGGCGAGGGCGCGCTCGACCTGGCCGATGAGGTCATGCGCCTGATCGAGCAGCCGAGCGAGCTCAAGTTTGCCTACGAGGACGGTGCCGATGTGGCCGACGCCCTCGAGGCCGTTGCCACCAAGGTCTACCGCGCCGACGGCGTTGACTTTACGCCGGCTGCCAAGCGTCAGCTCGCCGAGCTGCGCGAGAACGGCTTTGGCAACCTACCGGTGTGCGTGGCCAAGACGCAGTACAGCTTTAGCGACAACGCCAAGGCGCTGGGCGCTCCCGAGGGCTTCCGCATCACCGTGCGCGAGCTCAAGGTTTCCGCCGGTGCTCATTTTGTGGTTGCGTTGACCGGCAGCGTTCTGACCATGCCCGGCCTGCCCAAGGTTCCCGCGGCCGAGAACATCAACGTCGACAACGACGGCAACATCACTGGCCTGTTCTAGGCCTGTTGCCCCTAGCTGCCTGCCCGCCCCGCCGTGCCCCCAAGGCCCGGCGGGGCTTTTGTTTTCTAACCGCGTTGAAGGCCGAAGAGCTTGGCGTTGCGCTCGGCGACCATCATGTTGATATCGGCGATTTCCATCTCGCCGTCAATGTAGGGCTGGTAGGTACCGTAGGGGTCGCCAGCCCCCAAGCTGCAGCTTCCGCAGTTATCGCAGCTGCCGTTGCCGCAACCCGCGAGTGCCAGCTTAATGATCTCCTCGCGTTCGGCGCGCGTCGTATCTTTGATGAGCTTGCTTTTTGCCATGACGTTCCTCGATTCGCTTGTTGCCACCTGTCGCGCATGTCTTGTAGATACCGACGGGCTCTGCCCATCATAGGCTTTTGCGCGGGTAGAATGCATGGATAACTTGATGCTCACGCGCGACGGAAAGGAATCGTTGCATGGATCAGGACAAGACAACCGTGATGGGCGGTTACGGTTCCGCGCAGGCTGGCGATAGCGCCGATGCGACCCGCGTTGTTCCCAACCCCGGTTATACCGACCCCGCCGCGACGCAGCCTTCTGCCGAGCCCACCCGGGTTATGGGCTATGGAGACGCGGCGCAGGATTCTTACGCTGCATCTTCGCAAGGCTCCTATGGCAACGCAGCTCCGGACCCGTTTGATTACGCGCCGCAGGATTCTTATGCCGCCTCGACGCCGAATCCCTATGATGACCTGCCGCAAAATCCCATTCCGCAGCCTCAGCAGACGACGTATATGCCTCGCACGGCGCAGCCTCGCTACGAGTCGCGCGAGCCGTATCGCGAGTACCCCAAGTCGATTCCGCAATATGGCGAGGACGAGGAGAAGAAGCCGTCGCGTTCGTCGAGCGTGATCAAGAAGATCCTCATCGTGCTGGCGATCTTCTTTGCGCTGTCGGTTGTGTTTGCCATTGTGTCGGGCATGCTCAACAAGCGAGGGAGTTCAACGGCCGATACCGCTGCCGAGCAAACCGAGTCCGCCTCGTCTAGCACCGTCGATCTGAGCGATATCCCGGGGCAGTACTGGTCCAACGCCAAGAAGCTCCTTAAGTCGCGCGGCGCCGATCTTTCGAATGCCGTGGTCCTGACTGATGATGGCTCAACGCCCGTCGTCGATGCCAACTGGATCGTTACTTCTGCTTACTATAACGGCAACGGCAACCTCGAAATTCAACTCACGCACAAGAACAGCTCGGGCAACTCGTCCGACGGCCAAAGCGGTACCGACAGCTCGAGCTCCAATACGCTGGAGGACTTGAGCAACAAGGCACGGGAGTTGGGAGACAAGGCGCAAGAGCTGGGCGATACGGCACAAAACCTGGGCAATACCGCGCAGAACTTGGGCGACATGGCGACGGATGCCTGGAACGCCCTACAAAACGGTATCTCGGGCGCGCAGGGAAACTAGCTGTTAAGCGGGCTACAGCTGCTCGGCCGGACGCTCGGGCGAGCTGAAGCCCGAATCAAATGTGACGACGCACGAGACGTTGGGCCGGCGCTCGTGCACGATGCGCGTGACGAGCTCCAGCAGCTCCTCGTCGGATATATCAAAGCCGTCGGGACGCACTAGGTCAAACGAAACGAACCCGTCGTGCTCGTGCAGGTCGTGGATGGAGAGTGCGGGGTCGATCTGCATGATGCCGCGCTTGACCCAGCCGCGCAAATCATCGCCGGTTGTCGCGATGGGGTCGCAGTGCAGCGTGATGTCAATGCCCATCTGGCGCTTGATGTCGTGCTCGATGGTGTCCAGGATCTCGTGATGTTCAAACGCGTCGCCCTCGCCGGGCATCTCCACGTGGGCGCTGGCAAACTGACGACCGGGGCCGTAGTCGTGCACCATCAGGTCGTGTGTGCCCAAGACCTGCGGATAGGACATGATCTTGTCGCGGATTGCCTGGACGAGCTTGGGGTCGGGCGCTTGCCCCAGCAACGGGCTGATGGCGTCGCGCACCAGGCCCATGCCACTGATGCAGATGAAGACGCCCACGCCCAGGCCCGCCCAGCCGTCGAGGTCAAAGCCGGTCGTCTGCGAAATAAGCGCTGCGGCCAGGACCGATCCCGAGGTGATGACGTCGTTTTTGGAGTCCTGTGCTGTGGCGATGAGTGTTTCGGAATCGATACGGTTGCCCAGCGCACGGTTGAATGCGGCCATCCAGAATTTGACGAGCATGGACAAGACGAGAGCGGCTAGGGAGACCAGCGTGTAGGCGGTGGGGGAGGGCTTGATGATCTTAGTGACCGACTCGAGGATCAGGTTGATGCCGACGGCGCAAACCAGGACGGCGACAAACAAGCCGGCGAGGTACTCGTAGCGGCCGTGGCCATAGGGGTGGCCTTCGTCTGCCGGGCGGCTGGCGAGGCGGAACCCGAGCAGGCTCACGATGTTGCTCGAGGCATCGGAGAGGTTGTTGAAAGCGTCGGCGATGAGGGAGACGGAGCCAGCGAGCAGGCCCGCGATGCCCTTGGCCAGGCACAGGGTGATGTTGAGGCCAATGCAGATGAGGCTTGCGGCGAAGCCCGCGTTGGTGCGGCAAGATGCATCGACCGGCTCGCCCTCGCTGCCGGGAACAAGCGTATGTACCAGCCGATTTACAAATAGCATAGCGGTCGTCCTCACAATCATGTTTAAGGGGATAGTGTAGCTCGCGCGGAGGCGCTGTGCACCGATGCTCAGAAAATGCAGCAATGGTCTGCCGGTGCTAACGAGCGAGCCTTCTCGTCTGCCTGGGTGGTCCATTTTGGGCCACATGGGTATGGGCATGTGCCAGTTTGCTCGACATACTTAATGTCGACAGCCCCTGTGCAAAGGAGGACGTTTCCATGGACGAGATGTTGGCCATTAAATGTCAAAACTGCGGCGGCCCTATGTACTCGCACCAAGCTAAGCGCAGCTTTGAGTGCGCCTATTGCGGCGTGGTCATTCCGTGGCAGGCGGACGCCGGAGAGCCCAAGAGCGCTTTGGGCATTCGCCATACGCCGTTGACGGTGGTGGATGGACTGCTCAAGCTCACGCATGTGTCGCAACTCGAGCGCCCGGAGGACCCGGACTGGTATTTCTTCAATTCGCACTGGCGCAATCAGTCGGTCCTGGAACATCTGCTGTGGGAGGATCGCGGCACGGCGCAGGAGTTCCAAGAGGCCACGCATGTGAGCATTCCTTGCCCCTTCTGCGGAGCGTCCTTTGAGGGCGAGTCAACGCAGCGTGTGTTTGAGTGCCCGTCCTGCGGCAACAAGATCGGCATTGCCGACCTGCTCAAGCCCGGTACGTTTAGCAAACGTCTGACCATGGGCGTGGGTGCGGAGTATGTGCCGGAGCAGGGTATTCCCTGCGAAATCTCACCGCAGCAGGCACGTGCCAACGCGCTGCAGCTGGTGCGCCAGTACCCGGATGCCTTTGCCGGGCACGACGTGGAAGACGCGATTCAAAACGACATGATGCTCTTCTATTTCCCCATGGCGCTGGCGGACCTGCGTATGATGGCGAGCTTCCCGGGCAAGGGCCTGAGCAAGGAAACCCTGGTGTACTACGAGGTGCTCGACTGGGCGTATCCGCGGGCAAACTATCTGGATGTTCGCCTTATGGGCATTTTGGAGCCGTGGGACTTCGCCAAGGTCGGTCCGTTCGATCCCGCCATGCAGGAAGGCGACTTTCGCGTTGTCTCCGTCGATGCGTCTACCAAGGACCAGGTGGTCATTGATAAGTTGGCGCTCGACATTGTCGGCAACGATGCCGAGGCGGTGCTTGGGCTCAATAAAAAGAGCATCCGAACCTGGGCGCGCAAGGCCCGCAAGCATAAGGACGGTCTGGTGATGGTGCCGGTCTACTTTGTCGATCGTCCGGCGACGGACAGCCGCGACGGCGAGCAAGTGCGCATCGCTGTGAACGGCCAGACGGGCCGCGCGGCCGCGGTGGTGTTTAGCGACAAGCGCGAGACGCATGTGGTGGCGCCGCTCAACCTGAGCCTTCATCTGTCCGGCGAGAGCACCGTGCACGCCACGCCCATCGAGGTCAAATACGTTAAGTCGCCGTTTCTGTACCAGATCGTGCGCCGTGGAGGCGGCGAGCAACCGCGCCAGGTTGCAGCCGCCGTCGAGGGTTCCTACCGAGAAGAAAAGCCCAAACGCCGCGGTCTGCTGGGTGCGCTATTTGGGAAGTAGGGGAGTAGCGCCGGTTGTTGCCGTAACGTGATGGCCGAGGGTGCGGGGCGGCTCTCAGGAGTGCGGGCTGCCGTCTGATTGTTTGAGGGTGCCAGATGTAAATAAACAGTGGAGCGGCTGCAAAAGAGCCGCCCCACCGGGTAAAATCAGGTTGTGCCGCGGAACCCGCTCCTCAGTCGGTCAACTTTGGAAGCGCGGGCAACGCAGGTACAAGTGTCTTAAGGGCCGGCTGCAACCGGCCCTTTTTTATGACTCCCTTCGCTATCCGTTACTGCTTATATTCCCGCCAGATCGAGTAGAGGTTCCGGGCAATGCCGGTCACATACATCGAGAGGCGCAGGATTTCAAGAAACAAGTTCATAGGCTTCACCCCAATCGGAGATCGGAGCGTTGCCCGCAGGCGGATTCCGCGGCAGACAAGATTTTACCCTATACGCCGCAGCGGGGGATATCTGACCCCAGTGTTAGAGTGGTGTCCATTTGCATGGATGACCGGGCATGATCGCGACATATCCTGGAGTTGAAATGCCGCTGGGGATACGAGGGGGAGCCGGGGTCGGATGTTGGGGCTCAACGAAGCAAGTGGCGCTTCTGTTTTCTTGGGATCGGGGATGCGAATCAGCCTGCAGCAATGGGCCCAACTCGATTCGGGGCGCAGTGAGTCCCGAATCGAGCGTTCCTGGCTGCCATGCATGTCAGGTGATGAAAGTCCACAGCGGCATCGCCTTACACGGCAACGGGGGCCTCTTTGGGGCGTCCCACCCTTGGTGTATCGGCGAGTCGTGCCTCGATGGAGGCTTTGGACATCATGCGCTTGGTGCCATCCTTCCATGAATCCAGTAGTCCTGCATTTAGCAGTTGTGACACCCGTACTAAGCTAACACCGAGCATACGCGCGGCATCCGCTGCGGTGACGGCGGGAATGTCGCCGAGTTCGCGGCTGACGGCTACAGCGACAATCTTGCCGCCGTGTCGCGGCTCATGTTCGAAGTCTGGCACGGGAAGTTCAATGCCGTCCGAATCAAAGAACTCGAATTCCCATACGTAAACCAGGTAAGACCTCCTCTAATGGCGAATAATGCGAGGCGTGCTCCTAGAATATTCCAGTCGCATCGATGCAGCCGATCATGTCTATCTTAAAGCCTCGCGCGGACTCGAATTTCAATGTCGCCTAGCGCCTTCGTGCAGGATTCCCGAAGTGACTAAAATGTGGCCATAGAGACAGTTTTAACGAACCCCATGGGAGTGACACGCATGGATAACAACACCTTGCTGTTCCAGGACAAAGGGTCGGGCAGGTTTAAAGACGTCAAGGTCTACCTCAACCGTATCGAGGTGCTCAAGAAGGGTACTTTTGGTGGCAAGCACACCGAAATTGTCTATCTTAAGGACATTACGGGTGTCAATAGAATCAAAGGCCCCGATGTTTTTCTGCGTAACAGGCTGTTGACTGCTTGCGTCTTTAGTCTGAGCAGCCGTGCGAAGGCCCAGGAGTTTGTGAACGCGCTGAACTCGGTGATGTAGCCTATGGCGGCGTTCGGGCCAAGGTAAAAATCGGGGGCACAGAACGGTATCCTGCGCCCCCGATTGAGTCGATGTGTCTAAAAGGCCGGCTTGCCTATTCGTTAACGTCCTCGGTATTGTCGCGGTCACTGGCAAGCATTGCTGCACCTGCGACCGTTGTCGCCACGGCGGCGGCAGCGAGCCCGGCGGCAACGCCGGAGCCGTCACCCGTGTTGGCGAGCTTTCCGCCCGAGCCCTTGCTCTTGTTGCCCTTGCCGTTCTTGTCGGCGCTGCCTGCGTTGGAACCCGTGCCACCGTCGGTGCCGCTGCCGGCGCCGCCTGCACCGTCCGAGGCCGCTACGGTAAAGCTTGCGGCTCCGTCGCTGGCGAGCGTGTAGTTCTGCGCCGCGTCGCCCAAGAGACCGTTCACGCGCACCCAGTACGTTCCTGCGGCAAATGTTTCGCCTTCGGCCATTGCTGTTGTGCCCGGAGCGCCGTTCGCGTCGTGCACAAACTCGAGATGGGCCGTGCAGGCATCGGTTTCGAGCTTGCCCTCGAGTGATGCCGCAATCTTGGCGCGCACGTCTTCGCCGGCCTTAAGGCCTTCGAGTCCCTCAAAATGGGGCGTCAGCGCGCGTGGATCGATATCGATGGGCACGGAGCCCCGCAGCCCCGTAACGGTCTCGTTGCCCAGGGCGTCGACATCCACATATTCGATGGCAAACGCATGGCCCGAAGCCGCCACGTTGAGTACGTTGCTGCTGTCGACGAGGCGGAAATGACCCTCGCCAACGGTCTTGCCGTCCTGGAGCGAGGCGTCGCTCAGCGAGTTGCCGTACGTCATGCGCATGCGGGTCGGGAGGTAGTACGAAGCTGTCTGCTTGTGCTGTGTATCGTAATCGTAATTGCGCTGGTAGATGCTCCGGGCCAGCGCCGCATCAACAAAGTCGGATGCGATGATGCCAATGTGCTTGAGGTAATCTGACTTTGTATCCTCGGTGCCGCTGTGATTGATGTACGGGCTCTTATACAGATGCTCGTTGACTACTCGTGCCGAGGTAAAAGGATTGCCTCCGTGCGACAAGCCCGTGCAGCTGGTGTAGTTGATAGACCAGCAACGCTCCTGGACTTGCACCTTGGCCCCGTCATCGTCCACGACGTCCACCTTGTTGCGCGTGCGCCCGGTCGTTTCCTTCAGCGCATTATCGACCCAGCTGAGCTTGTCGGTTCCCGTGAGTTTGTACTTGTCCTGGGCATATACCTTGGTGCAATAGGGCTCTTCATTGCCCGTTTCCCCTATGGCTTCAAATCCCCGCGCGTCTTGGACGAGACACATCGACTGCCCGGAATGCGCCTTGATCTTGTCATCCCATTGGGTGAGGTCGAGGCCCCACGTGTGGCCGCTTACGCTGTTGCCGGCGAGCCCAAATCGACGCAGCAGGACGATCTTTCCGCGCACCTCGCCCAGCGTGGGGACGTGGCTCGACGTGTAGAACAGGTTGGGGTTATCGGCCATAACCTTGGCGAAGGCCGTCGTTATGCTTTCGTCGGTAGCCTCATCGTTGCCGCGCGATGCGAGCATGATGAGCGCTTCTGACGGGTTTTCGTTCAAAAACGTTTTGAAGTAGCCTATGACATCGGAGAGATGCAGATAGTTCCCGTCTTTTTTGAGTAGGTAGAAAATCCCGTGGTCGATGCCGGGGTCATCGCCCTTTCCGAGCCGGATATCAAAATAGCGAATGCCTTCGAGCAACTGCGTGGGAATGTAATCCTGCTGGCATTTTACTTGCGAGGATTGGGGCTCAGTGTCGTTGTCCACGCTGCAGGTGCCCGAATCGTGCGTACCCGGGATGCTCAGCTCGTCGAGGAACTTGTTGTCGTCGACGTATTTCATCCAACATGGTCCGTCGACGTAGCTGCTGTACGTGATCCAGTCGAGGCTGCTAACCGTGGCATCGTTCTTTTTCATGTCGTAACCGATAAGTTCGAGCTCCCACGGAATGCTCTTACTCTTATGGCAGATCTTATTGTTGTCCTGGTCTTTGCCGTTCGATTCTATTGCCAGGTACTTAATGTCTTTTTTCTCGGTTTCTTTCTCGACCGTGCGGTCTCGGATGATGTAGGTTCCGTTTGATTGACGCTCGAACGCAAAAGCGCGGCTGGGCTTGTTGTCATACTCGCCGCCCCATACGTGGATGACCTTTCCATCTTTGTCCGAGTCGTCGTCGACCGACCAAATGCTGTAGCCCGTCTTTTTATGCTCTTCGAAATTGAGCAAGGTGCGGATGGCGTACCAGTTTGTATCGTCATTCTTGGTCGTTACGTTCTCAAGGATGAGCTTGCTGGACGTGCCGTCGTTAAACAGGTGACAGACGTTGCCGCGAACGTTGCCGTCTTGGTTGACGCTCGCGGTGCGATAATAGCCCGCGGGGCGAAGGCGAATGACGAAATTGTCGAGGCTGTCCGACGGTGCGGGCGTTTTGTCTGCAAATGCCGCTCGCAGGGGAATGCCCGGCGCTGCGGTTTCGGGCAGGCTTGCAAGTGGTGACAACGCCGCAAGCCCTAGGCCCAGCGTAAACGCTCGGCGGCTGATGGCATGGTGTTCGGTCATAACTTCTCCATTCGCAGAGTGCGGTTATGCGATAGTTTTGGTCACTATACTGACCAGATGTTTAAAGATGCTGGTTTAATTGTCTGCTCGGCGCAATAAATCGGTGGGCGGACGTGTTGGGGTGTTTGTCGTGTTCGTACTGTTGCCACATTTGGGGCGGTTCCGGCGTCCGGCGTCCTCGCGTTCGTCGGCTACCGGCATAAGAAAAGGAGGGTCGGTTTACCGGCCCTCCCTTGGTACGAAGCGCTGGGATACCGTCGCTTGTTTACGCTGCGCCCGTGTTTCCCGCTGCGCTCGCCAGTCGCTTAGCGTTTAATCTCGATATCCTCGAGCTTAACGTCCATGGCCTCGGTCTTGGCCTTGGCGATGTCGTCGGCAAATTCCAGAGACTCCATCATGGTCTCGACGGCGTCCTTGTGCTCCTCGACATTGTCGATACGCACGTACACACTGCCGCCGTCAACGTCAGTGAAGTACTCGGTCGTCACGCCGCCCGAGTGCGTAAAGTAGGCGCTGCGCCAGGTCTTGCCGTTGTACTTAACGGGATCGCTCTCGGTCCATCCGGAGTTGGCCTTCCACTTTGCCTCGTAGTCAAACAGTTCATCGGCGTTCTTGTCAGGATCGAAGACGGGGATGAAGCGGTCGCTGGCATGCTCGCTCTCGGTGAACTTAAACTGGGCCCTGTCGGCGGTATCGCCTGCGACGTCCGTGATTTCGACGCCCTCGGGGACTTCGACCTTAAACCAAATGAAGTCGGTCCTCATATCCACGGCTGGTTTTTCTGCTCCGCCGCCACCGCCACTTCCGGTAGCGCCGCCGCTGCCACCGCAGCCCACCAGGGCAACTGCGGCAAAGAGACTGATGCAGAGGGTGAGAATCGCAAAGGCCTTCTTTTTCATGGTCGTGTCCTCCTCGATCTGTAACCGCCCATGGATTACCTGCCTTTACTGTACGCGCGGGCGGCTCGTTCAGGTGGGCCATGTGTCCCATTCTGGGGGCCTGATTTGCGCCGACAAGTGGCAATATGCTCGGGCGTAAAAGAGGGGAGGGCCGGCCGATCCAATCCTCCCCTGGCTGGGCGTCCGATCATTTAATGACTGCGCATGCGATGCTGCGTGCGAGCCCCTAATGCTTGATCTCGATGCTCGAAATCTCGACTTCGCGTGCCTCGGCAACTGCCTTCGCCATGTCATCGGGAAACTCGATGGAGTTGAGGAGCGCCTCGGCTTCTTTCTTATGCAGATCGAAGTTCGAGATGAGGACGTAGACGCTTCCCGGCTCAACGTCGGTAAAAAGCATGGTTGAGACGCCGCTGTTGTCCTCGTACGTTCCGACGAGCCATGTCCTGCCGTTATACTCGACGGACCCGCCATCCTTCCACTGGAACGTATCCCTCTTCTTTTCCGCCTGGTCGGCGTGGGATTCCTCGGCCGTCAGCGCTTTTTTCCAAACGGGGATAAAGCGATCGGCCGAACCGTTCTCGTCTTCGGGGAAAGTGAGCTGGACCTTGTCGGCATTCTTGCCAGCGGAGTCGCTCACGCCAACGCTCTCGGGCATCTCGACCTTAAACCAGATAAAGTCAGTCTTTTCGGCGACGGGGGCCTTTTCCCTGCTCTCGCTCTTGGCGGTGCTGCCGCTTCCGCCCGATGCGCTCCCGCCGCAGCCGACAAGGGCAAATGCGGCAAAGAGGGCGATGCAAAGGGAAAGAATCGATAGGGTCTTTTTCTTCATGGTGGCGTCCTCCTTGTCTGCCAGGGACATCGTGCGCCGCGGATCGCTGGGGCGGCGGTTACGCATGCACATGATGCCTTTGTTTACTGTGCGGTTATTCCTCCATTCGTCGTCCGGCGCCGTGATGAGCTTGCCCCAACATAGGGCTCCTTACCTATATGTATGCCCCAGTTGCCGCTGCCCGGGAGTCTCGAAAGGTGGGCCATGTGTCCCATGTTTGTGTCGCTGCCGCCTATCGTGTGCCATAGAAATCCGCGATGGCCAGGTGCGCTGACGCTCATGTGCTTATGGGCTAGACTTAGCACCATTACGTGATCGATGCGGTCGGTCGGCGGTTGCCACCCGACCGATGTATATGACTTGAAGGTGCATGTGTATGAGCCAAGAGATGATGGACAAGACCTGCCGCGGGTTTGCCGAGGCGCTGGCCGCGCGCGAGCCGGTTCCCGGCGGTGGCAGCGCGAGCGCCTTTGTGGGCGCGCTGGGCGCCTCGCTGTGCGGAATGGTTGCCCGCTACGGTGCGACCAATCCCGCGCTTGCTGATCGTGCGGATGACCTGACGCGTGCGTTTGCCCATGCTGATGAGCTGGCCCAGGAGCTTGTCGAGTTGGTTGCCGAGGACGTTCGTGCCTATGGGCAGGTGTCCGCGGCGTACGGTATTCCGCGTGACGATCCGGCTCGAGCGACCGCGATTCAGGATGCGCTGCATGTGGCCGCTATGCCGCCGTATCGCATTATGGATGCCTGCGGGCGTGCGCTGGCGCTGCTCGAGGACATGGCCGACAAGGGTTCGCGTCAGCTGCTGTCCGATGTGGCGTGCGGCGCCGTGTTCTGCCGTTCCGCTATGCAGGGCGCGAGCTTGACGCTCTTTGCCAACACCACGTCTATGAAGGACCGGGCGCGCGCCGAGGAGCTCGAGACCGCGTGCGATGAGCTGCTCGACACGTGGTTGCCGCGCGCCGATGCGCTGGCGCGCCGCGCCGCCGACGCTGCAAGGAAGAGAGGATAGCCATGGCTGAACTGCTGAAGGGTGCTCCCGTCGCTCGCGCTTTGACTGAGGAACTTGCTGCTCGCTGCGCAGCCCTGCGCGAGCGGGGCGTTGTTCCGACGTTGGCTATCGTGCGTGTGGGTGAACGCGAGGACGACCTATCCTACGAGCGCGGTGCGCTCAGGCGCTGCGAGAAGGTTGGCATTGAAGCTCGCCGCGTTTTGCTTCCCGCCGATGTTTCGCAGGACGAGCTGTTGGCGGCCATCGAGGACATCAATTCCGACCCCGCTGTTCATGGCTGCCTGATGTTCCGCCCGCTGCCCGCCGGCCTTGACGAGGACGCGGTTGCCTCGGCACTCGATCCCGCCAAGGACGTTGACTCCATGACGCCGGCTTCGCTGCTCACCACGCTTTCGGGGCGCGGCGAGGGTTTTGCCCCCTGCACAGCCGAAGCCGTGCTTGCTTTGCTGGATCATTACGGCGTTGAGCTGGATGGAGCTAAGGTTGCTGTGGTCGGTCGGTCTCTGGTGATTGGCCGTCCCGTTGCCGCCATGCTTACGGCGAGCAATGCGACCGTGACGACGTGCCATACGCATACGCACGACCTTGCTGCCGAGTGCCGTGCTGCCGACATTGTGGTTGCCGCCGTTGGACGCGCACGTACGATTGGCGTGGATGCGGTTCGCGAGGGCCAGACGATCATCGATGTTGGCATTAATTGGGACGAGGCCGCTGGCAAGCTGGTGGGTGACGTCGATTCTGATGCTGCGGAGCCGGTCGTTAACGCCATCACGCCCGTGCCGGGCGGCGTGGGGGCTGTGACCACCGCAATTCTCGCCAAACACGTGATTGAGGCGGCGGAGCGCGCATCGAAATAGGCGTTTTGGGCTGTTTGAGGGGTTAGCCATATACCACGTGGTCAAAAAGCGCAAAATATGAGTACTGTTGCCATGATAGTCACATATGTTTTACGTCTTTTGGGTTTCCTAACGATATTCATTCTCGTTAGGAAACCCATTTTATTGAACCTATGGGGAATAACGCTGTCTCGCTTTTGGACAAATAGGGATCTTCAGCACTCATTACAAGGAAATTTGCTGCTACTAAATTGGTGACAGTACTCATATTTGGCATTTTTTGACCACAGGAGCTGCCGGGGCGGCGGTTTCGCCCTTTCTGCGCCGAAGCGATACACTGTTATCGTTTGATTTCTTCGCTCAAGGAGGATGCGCATGCCGTGCACAACGATTCTGGTCGGTAAGAACGCAAGCTACGACGGGTCGACGCTTGTCGCCCGCAACGAGGACTCGTCCAACGGGGTGTTTGAGCCCAAGCGCATGCGCGTGGTGCATCCCGACGAGCAGCCGCGCGTCTACACGAGCGTCCTGAGTCACCTGACCGTTGAGCTGCCCGATAACCCCATGCGCTACACGAGCGTCCCCGATGTTGTCCCGGGCCACGGCATCTGGGCCGAGGCCGGTTTCAACGAGCTCAATGTGGGCATGTCCGCAACCGAGACGCTCACCACCAACGAGCGCGTTCGCGGCGCCGACCCGCTCGTCGACTACGTGCCCGCCAAGGGCAACGAGGGCGAGGACGGCTATGTTCCGGCACAGCCCGGCGGTCTGGGCGAGGAGGACATGGTGACCCTGGTGCTGCCGTATGCCAAGTCCGCCCGCGACGGCGTGCGTATCCTGGGTGACCTGCTCGAGCGCTACGGCACCTATGAAAACAACGGCATCGCCTTTAGCGACGTGGACGAGATCTGGTGGCTCGAGACCATCGGCGGCCACCACTGGATTGCCAAGCGCGTGCCCGATGACGCCTATGTGACCATGCCCAACCAGCTGGGTATCGACAGCTTTGACCTGGATGACGCCGAGGGCGCCCAGGCCGACCACATGTGCTCCGCCGACCTGCGCTCCTGGATGGCCGAGTGGCATCTGGACCTGACGCTGGGCGTCGAGGGCGACGGTCCGGCCGCGGTCTTCAACCCGCGCGAGGCCTTTGGCTCGCACAGCGACAGCGACCACGTCTACAACACGCCGCGCGCCTGGTATATGCAGCGCTGCCTTAACCCCAGCGATGTGTGGGACGGTCCCGAGGCCGACTACACGCCCGAGAGCGATGACATCCCCTGGAGCCGCGTGCCTGAGCGCAAGGTGACCATCGAGGACATCAAGTACGTGCTTTCGAGCCACTACCAGGGCACGGAGTACGACTGCTACGGCAGCAAGGGTACGCCCGCCACACGCGGCGCCTATCGTCCCATCGGCATCAACCGTAACAGCCAGCTCGCCGTGCTGCAGCTGCGCCCCTATGCGCAGCCGGCCTACCGCGCCGTGCAGTGGATGGCCTTTGGCTCCAACTCGTTTAACGCGCTGGTTCCGCTGTACGCCAACGTCGAGACCATGCCCGAGTATTATGCCGACACGCAGGCTCGCGTGACGTCCGAAAACTTCTACTGGGCCAACCGCCTGATCGGCGCGCTGGCCGACGTCCGCTTCCATGAGTGCGGCCGCGCTGTGGAGGACTACCAGGAGAAGGTCGGTGGCATGGGCCACAAGCAGATCCATGACGTCGATGCTGCCGTAGCCGCTCTGCCCGAGGCCGAGGTGTCTGCCGAGCTTGTACGCGCCAACGAGGAGTTTGCCGAGCGTGTTCGCGTAGAGACCGATGCTCTACTGGGCAAGGTGCTCTACACCACGAGCTGCGCCATGAAGAACTCTTTCGCGATGAACGACAACGTGAGGTAGGGATTTCCCGTCGATTGAATAGCGCTAAAACGCTTTGTCGCTTTCGCTCAATCTTGGGTACAAGAACGCCAATGCAGTTGTTTGTGATTGGAGACAACCATGGTTATGAAACTCGATCAGCTTGTTAACGGCGCCATTAACGTGGGCTTTGGCGCTGCCGCCGTTGCTGTCGAAGGCGGCAAGAAGGTTCTCGACGACCTTAATACCAAGGGCGAGCAGGTGCGCAAGGACGCAGGCGCTCCCGATATCGCCCGCAGTGTGTCCGACATGTTCGAGCAGGCCGGTGGTACCATCTCCGATCTGACCGAGCGCTTGGGCATGCAGGGCGAGACCGCGGCCCAGCGCGTGCTCGACGAACTCATCCTTGCCCGCGTCCGCGTTATGACCGCGCCCGAGCGCACGGCCTTCCTGGCCCATGTGCGCGACATCGTCGATTCGGTCGAGGACAACGTGACCTCGGTGCCCGTCGAGTCCGTTGAGCCCGACGATGCGAAGGATACCGAAGAGGCCGAGTAGCAGCGCAGATGGCAGATTCCACCACCGATTACAACAATCTAGATCCCTTGGGTGACGAGGCGGCGGTTGTCGATGAGGTCGATGCCGCCGTCTCGGGCGCTCGCAAGAAGCCGCGCGCTGTCGATATGGTCCCCGAGGAGCCCGACGCGATGGCGCCGGACGAGGAATACCAGCTCACGCCGGCGGGTCGTCGCGAACGCATCGGGCAGATTGTTCGCCTGGTCAAAAAGTACCGTGTGTGGGATAACCTCACGCCGGTTCGTTTGCGCCGCCTGCTTGAGGAACTCGGCCCCATGTTCGTCAAGATGGGGCAGATTCTGGCCAACCGGTCCGAGATTTTGCCGCAACGCTTTTGCGACGAGCTACGTCGTCTGCGCTCCGACGTGGAGCCGGTGCCGTACGAGGTGGTGCTTCGCTGCCTAGAAGAGGAATACGGCCTGCGCCTGGGGGAGATGTTTGACGCGATCGACCCCAACCCGCTTGGCAGCGCCTCGCTCGCGCAGGTGCATCGTGCTCGCCTGGTGACGGGCGAGGACGTGGCCGTTAAGGTGCAGCGCCCCGGTGCGCAGCAGGTTATGGCACAGGACATCGATATCATCCGCTCGGTGGTGCGTATCGTTTCCAAGTTCGTCAACACCGATCAATTCGTTGACCTGCACGGCGTAGTCGAGGAGTTGTGGACCTCGTTTCGCGAGGAGACCAACTTTTTGGCCGAGGCCAAAAACCTCAACGACTTCTACGAGTTCCATAAGAGCGTTCATGGCGTGACGTGCCCTAAATCCTATCTGGACCTGTGCACCGAGCACGTGGTGGTTATGGACTACGTCGACGGCATTTCGATCGCCGATCCTGAACGCTTGGTGGCCGAGGGCTATGACTTGGAAAAGATCGGTGCCGCAATCGTAGAGGATTACTCGACGCAGGTGCTCGATGACGGCTTTTTCCATGCCGACCCGCATGCGGGAAACATTATTCTCAAGGACGGCATCGTTTACTTTATCGACTTGGGCATGGTCGGACGCATGTCGAGTCACGATCGCGGTATCGTCAAGGACATGATTTTCGCCGTGGCCGAGGGTGACGTGCCCAAGCTCAAGGATTCGCTCATGCGCTTCGCCGTGACGCGTGGCGACTCGGCTGAGCTCGATCATTCGGCCTTTTTGTCCGATTTGGACTTTATCGTGGCTGACTTTGCAGGCCTTGACCTGAAGGATCTGGATATCGGCGAGTTTTTGACCTCGCTGTTAAACCTGGCGCGCAAAAACGACGTTGAGCTGCCGAGCGTGGTAACGATGTTCGCGCGCGGCATGGTGACGCTCGAGGGTTTGCTGACCGAGTACATGCCCAACGTCAACATGATCCAGATCATCCAAACGCACATTAAAAACGAGAAAAGCACCTATACGCGCGTGCGCGACATGGGGCGCGATCTTGCTGCGAGCAGCTATCGCGCGGCGAAGGGCTCGCTCGAGGCGGCCGAGTATCTTGGCCTGGCTTCGCGCATGCTCACGCGCGGCCAGCTTAAGGTGAACACGCAGATCATGAGCAGCGATAAGGCGCTGCGACAGCTGGGCGGAATTATCGACCGTATGTCGATGGCAATTGTGATTGCTGGCCTGTTTATCGGTTCGTCGGTGGTGTACTACGCGCGCATCGAGCCGGTTGTGTTTGGTATCCCGGTCATTGGCTTTATGGGCTACGTCAGCGCACTGGTGCTGGCGCTTATGCTGGGCCGCAATATCTGGCTCAACAGTCACGGCGGCAAGCACTAGAGGCCGCGACCGTCACCGCATTTTCCTATCGCAAACAATAGCTTTTACCTTGGGCTTCGCCTGCGTGCGAGGCCCTTTTGTGTGATACCATTTTGACGGTAATAATCGATGGCCTAGATGGTGGTGCGGAGACGCACGAATGCGCGGTTTACCTGCGCGTTTGGGAGAATTGGGGTGCAAGTCCCCGGCTGTACCAGTAACCGTAATTCCTCTTGGCTCGGGATGTTCGCGTCGCAGATCGGACGACGTGCCCGAGTCGTTAAGGTTAAGTCGGATCGCCTCCCATCTTGCATGCGGCTGCGGCGTATGCCGCCGGTGTGCATAGGGCTCTGGAGGGAAGGGGGGACCCCGATGGGGGAACTCGAGCGCAACATGCGCGATGACGTGGGGCAGCCTCAAGGCAACGCTCCAAGTACAGACAATGGGAGACAAATGGATATGTTTGTGGACGAGCGCCAGCGCGTCTCGCATCGCCGTGGCGCAATTGCGCGCGGCGTAGCCAAGCGCGGCCTGGTGGCATTCCTGGCCTTCGCGATGGCCTTTGGCACCACGCCGGCTCAGCTGTGGGCCGAGGGCATTGCCGAGGCTGTGGCTCAGGCTGCGACGCCGGACGAGAACGGCTCTGGTGAGTCCGCGACAAGCCCCGCTGCCGACCTCAATGCGAGCGGCGTGGTGGCGAATGGGGGCACTGCCGAGCAAGATGCCGCCGCGACAACTTCGGGCCCTACCGACAAGACTGAGGACGATAGCGCTGCAGGCAATGAGGCGCCGGTTGCATCGACGTCCGATGCCTCGAAGCAGGACGCCGCCGTTGTCTCTGCCGCTGGAGAGGCCAAGACTCAGCCTGCCAAGGCCGAGAGCCAGGATGTCTCTGCCACGTGCTCCGTCGTCGGCACCGACGCCAAGGGCGCCCAGCAGACCTGGGCCGCCGCGCAGCGGATCACGCTGAAGGAGGGCTCGACCGCGGCCGACCTCTCCGAGCAGCTCTTCAAGCAGGCCGGCCTGACCACCGATTATGATCCCAACGGCACCTGGGGCTGGGCGCTCAACACGATCACGTCGCCCTTCGATAAGGACCGCAAGCTCGGCTACGACTCGGCGACCGGCGCGTACTGGCAGCTGTTCGTCAACGGCAGCGCCTCCGAGGTCGGCGCGGGCGGCTACACGCTCAAGGACGGCGACTCCGTCGTCTGGTGCTACTCGAAGTACGGCGACCCCGCGCCCGAGCAGGTTTCCGTCACGATGGAGATTATTGGCAAAAAGACCGGGATAGCTCAGCGTTGGACGAACCCGTCGATCCAGGTGTTTGTTAAGGGCACGTCGATCAAGGATGCCTCCGCTGCTTACTTCGATGCCCTTGGCATAAAGTCAAAAATGTACGACGAATTTGGCTATTGGGGCGTCTATAGTCTCGTATCTCCGCTTGATGGCATCGAGCTGTCGGGTGCATGGTCGTTCTTTGTCAACGGCGTTCCTGGGTCTCAGCTCGATAACGATTATGTGCTCAAGTCTGGCGACAAAATCGTCTGGGCTTTTGCTCCCGGCGATACTGTGCCCGGCGTCGACAGTGTTGTTGTTGACCCGGGTGCCGCACGTCCTAACTGGGATAGCGATTGGCCTGGTTATACGAGCGCCGACAAAGTAACCGACGCTCCTGTGCCCACGAAAGACGCTGAGGCAAAATGGGTGAGCGAGCTCAAGGGCTCGAACGAATGGAGCAAGGGTATTTCCGACCCGTTGCTGGTCGGTGACTACCTCTACGTGGCCGTTGGTTCCAAGCTGCTCAAGAAAGATGTCGACACGGGTGAGACCGTTGCCGAATCGCCTTTGGCGGCAAAGATCGATTCGACCTCGCGTATGGTATACACTGGCGGCGTGATGCTCGTGCCGCTTTCGAGCGGTCGCCTGCAGGCGCTGACGGTTGATGCTCTGGCGACGGTTTGGGTAACCGATGAGTTGCCTGCTGGCCCCGATGGTGCTCAGCAGTCTCTTGCGTCCATTACGGTTCGTGACGGCTTTGCCTACTTTGGGACGGCATCGGCCAGCTGGTCCGACTCGAGCGACGGCTACCTGCTCTGCGTGCGCATCTCCGATGGCAAGGTTATGTGGCAGCATAAGAACGAGAACAGCAAGGGCTATTACTGGGCCGGCTTGGCGTTCTCGGGCAATTATGGCGTCATCGCAGATGATTCCGGTACGGTGAGCACGGTCGACCCCGAAACTGGAAAGACCGTTGCGTCGCTCAAGATTGCCGAGCGCGTGCGCACGACGGTGCTGGTCGATGGATCGATTGCCTATGTCGTGAGCGCTGATGGCGTTTTGCATAAGCTTTCGGTTGGAACGGACGGAACCCTTTCTGAGCTTGGCAAGGTGACGTTTGGTGGCAGCTCGACCTCGACGCCGGTGCTGGCCAACGGCAAGATTGTGGTCGGAGGCTCATCGACCGAATCCTTTATGGGCGGTTATCAGAACAAGTACACGTATCACTACGGTCAGCTTGCAGTGATTGATGCCGAGACGCTTTCCGTGGACTATTCCATTTGCAAGGCGGACGGTAGCTATATTCGTCAGGGGGCTTCGGGCGGCGGTGATGTAAAGTCGCAGCCGGTCGTTTCTGTCCAGAATGGCGAGACGTACGTCTACTTTACGTCCAACAACAACCCGGGCGGCATCTATCGTTACCGTATTGGCGATGACGAGGCCGAACTGCTTTATTCGCCCGTGGCGGGCGACCAGCAGTACTGCATGGCTTCTATTTCGGTCGGATCCGATGGTTCACTCTACTATGTCAATGACTCGGGCAAGCTGTTTGCTGTCAAGGGTAATGGCCAAAGGGTCAAACGCTATACCGTGACGTTCGACGCCAACGGTAAGGATGCGGCGATGCCCGATTCTCAACGCGTGAAGGAAGGCAAGGCGGCGACGGAGCCCTCGACTCAGCCACAGTGCAAGGGCTACACTTTCGGCGGTTGGTTCACCGATGAGGCTTGCACGCAGGCGTATGACTTCAGTACGCCAGTGACGGCCGATCTGACGCTGTATGCCAAGTGGACCAAGAATGCTGTTAACCCTGGCGGCAATGGTGGTTCTGGCACTAATGGTGGCAACGGTGGCGCTGGCAACGGTTCCGGTGCTGGCACGGGCACGGGTTCCGGCTCCGGCACGAAGGGCCAGCAGGCCGGCGGCGCTATCGCCCCGGGTCATAAGCCGACGACCAAGACGACGGTGTCGACCAAGACCGAGACCAAGGACAACAAGTCCGACAAGAAGGACACCGATAAGTCCGATAAGAAGGACGAGAAGAAGTCTGACAAGAAGTCTGACAAGAAGGACAGCAAGTCCGACAAGAAGTCCGATTCCAAGTCCGATACGGGTGCTGCTTCCACGACCACTGCTAAGAAGTCCTCTAGTGCCTCCGAGCAGGAGGCTGGCACCAACCCGCTCGCCATTGTTGGCGTTGCCGCCGGCGTCATCGGTCTCGCCATCGTCGGCGTGTTCGTGTTCACCAAACGTCGGTAGGTGAGGGCTGTGTCCAATAAATCCAAGGACGCTGACCCCAAGCAACCAGATTCCTCGTTCATTCAGTTCGACGATGCAAAGCAACAGGGCGCCGCTTCGGCGGCGTCCGCCCCTCGTCGCAAGGCGCTCCTTGGCGTTTTGACTGCCGCGTGCACCATTCTGATCGTCGTCTCGCTGGGCTTCGTCCATCCTTCCGAGAGCGGCGCCTGGTCCATCGACTGGATCATTCAGGCCGTGACGGGGGAGAGCGTCGTCACCAAGGACACCAAGGCGTCTGGCTCGACTATGGCTTCGGGCGAGGCCAGTTCCGAGGACTCCAAGTCATCGAATGACGCAAAAGATGAGTCCAAGTCCAAGGACGATTCCGAGTCTTCAAACAAGGAATCGGACAAGAACTCGGATAACAAGAAGTCCGAGGACCAGGACGGCAAGAAGTTTGGCGATAAATCCGCTGCCCAAAATACGGGAGCCGGTGATACTTCCAATGCGTCTGGCGGTGGCCAGTCGTCTGATGGAGCCTCATCCTCTAATGGTGGAAACGCCTCCTCGGGCGGCCAGAGCGGCTCGCAGGAGTCCAGCTACGTAACAGTGACGGTTTCGGTCACATCGAGCGCTGTGGGCAATCCTGTGTCTTCTGGTGGCACCTTTACCTTTAACGAAGGCGTTACCGTCTACGATGCCCTGTGCGCGCTGGGTCTTTCTGTCAACGCACATGGCTCGTCGTACGGCACGTATGTCTCCGCGATTGGTGGTTTGGCCGAGAAACAGTACGGCGGCACGAGCGGCTGGATGTACTCCGTCAACGGCACAACGCCTATGACGGCCTGCAGCAACTACGTTCTCTCCAACGGCGACAACGTGGTCTGGTATTACGTTACAGGCTAGAGGCCTCGACATAGCGCGCCAGACGGGCGGTTCGGACAGACATCCGGGCCGCCCGTTTTTCATGCGAATGGGACTGGGTCGCCGGGTCTTTCGGCAAACAAAAAAACCGGTTGGAATGGGAATTCCAACCGGTTATACATTCAAGCAAATAGCGAATCGACTACGACCGTGCGCCCTCGAGAAAGAAGCGACGGCTGAAGTAGTTGTACCAGGTGACGAGGAACGTGGCGATGGCCTTCATGGCCTGGTAGCCGATGCTCAAAAACGTGACGCCCACAAACATGTATAGGTCGTTGAGGCCCAGGCCGATCACCGACAGGATGGTGAAGATCGTGAACTCGCGCTTGCGGCTCATGCCTTCGCGGTGGTCGAACACGTACTTCATGCTGAGCCAGTAGTTGACCACGACGGACGTGATAAACGAAACCGTGGTGCTCATCAAAAAGTCGAGGTGGAACAGCTCGACGAGCGCAATGAGCATGCCCCAGTCGATGCCAAAGGAGATAAGACCCACGACAGCAAACTTGAGGAACTGCTTGGTATGAGGTTGTGCCAGCGCCTTGCGCACGTAATCACATCCAATGCGTTGATGAATCGAGCAGAGGATACTTTAGAGCTTTTACAAGGGAAACGTAAGGTCTTTGCCAAGAACTATATGAACTCGCCAAATTTTCAAGAGCTAATTCGCAAACGTTGAAAATTTGCCCGTAAACGAGCGGCACCCACGGACGATACTGCGCTGAGTGCACGTCGTCCGTGGGCGCCGTAATGCTGCAGGGGTTTCGAGCTACTTGGTCTCGTCGCCCTCCAGGAAGATTTTTCGGGTCACAAAGTTGTAGACCATGACAAGCGCGGTGGCGCAGATCTTGGCGATATTGGCCTCGAGTCCCAGGCCGGCGTTGAGCGCCAGCACGATGCCGTCGTTGAGCACCAAACCGATTACGGACAGCACGACAAAGATGATGAACTCGCGGCGGCGGCTCATGCCTTCCTTGTGCGCAAACACGTACTTCATGCTTGCGAGGTAGTTAAAGATGAGTGAGATGATAAAGCCGCTGGTGTTGGCGATTAGGATGTTGAGGCCCAGACCGTAGTGGAGCAGATTCATAATGCCAAAGTCGATAACCGTGGCAATGACACCGACGACGCCAAATTTCATGATCTGCGCAAGGAGCTTTTGCATGGTACCTGCCTTAGGGTGGCGCGGGGACGCCGTGGGGATGACAAACTCAGCAAGTTTAGCCAATCCCCGCGGGTGGGGCTAGACGCGCTCTTCGATAGCACCGTTTCTATATGCATCGAGCAGCTGGCGCAGATCCTGGATCTGGCTGCGAATCTTGGCGCCAGTATCGGTGTCGCTCACCATGCGGCGACGGTCTGCTTGGTCAAAGCGGTTGGTCTCGCTTTCGATGTCCACGTTGCGCGTGAGTGCCTCGGCAACCGTCGTAAAGGCCCGGTGCGACTTGAGGCGGCAGCCGCGCGAGCTCGAGATGAGCGTATAGCCGGCGATGCCCGTCTTGGGATGGTAAGCGCGGCAGAAGCCGCCATCGATGACCAGCAGCTTGCCCTCGGCGCGGATGGGCTGCTCGCCCTTGGTGGTTTTAACGGGCGTGTGGCCGTTGATGATGTGGCCGGTCGGCGAGCATGCCATGGGCGCGACGCCAAACTCGCGCATGATATCATCGCAGACCGAGGGCGACTTGGTAAGCGTAAAGTACGGGTCCATCGGCTCGACCCAGGTGCTCTTATCGGCGATATAGGCGCGCTCAAAGGTACGCACCAGGCGTCCGCTGGCGGGTGAATTGAAGCCAATCCACAGGTACCACATCCAGTCGAGGGCATCGCGGTCGCCCACGCGCCACGCGCGGCGGGCGATGTGGTCGCAAAAATCGAGATAATCGCGGCCAGCGTGCCAGGTGCCCAGGCAGTTCATGCTGTTAAAGGTGCCGTCTTCGTTGAGCGGAACGCAGCCGTGGAAGAGCAGGTTGCCGTTGGCGACCTTGTACATCGAGCCGTGGGTGTAGAGGAAATCGATATGGCGATGCAGGTGATCGGCGGTTACAAACTCGGACACGAGCTTGTCGATGATGTGCTGCTCCTGAGACGTGAGCGTGTAGGGGTCCGCCGGGTCGACGGTGGGGAAGTCGTTGGTCGTGAGCGGCCACACGCTGCCGTCGGCGAGCGTGACCGTGCCGGTGTCGTGGTCGATCTTGTCGAGTAACAGGCGGTCGGTCATATCGAACTCGGGGTGGCGCTGGATAATCTGGCCCTCGAGCTTAAAGAGCAGCACGTTGATGGCCTTGATCAGCGGGGTGATGGACTCACCGGCGGTGTAGGTGGCATCGGCAAAGGCGACAAGCTCACGCAGCGAGATGCCGTAGTCGTTCTCCAGGATCTCGTAGTTGTCGTAGCGTAGGTTGTTGCGCAACACCGTGGCGATGCAGGCGGGCTCACCGGCCGCAGCGCCCATCCACAGCAGGTCGTGGTTGCCCCACTGGATGTCGAGTGAATGGTAGGTGAGCAGACGGTCCATAATTTTGGCCGCGCCGCCGCCGCGGTCGAAGATGTCGCCCACCAGGTGCAAGTGGTCGACGGCCAGGCGCTTGATGAGCGAGGCGAGCGACTCGATAAAGTCGTCGGCGCTGGCGGTCTCTAGGATGGACTCCACGATGCGCTCGTGATAGCGCACGCGATAGTTGTTCTCGTCCGGGTGCGTGTGCAACAACTCGTCGATGATGTAGGCGTAGTCGCGCGGGATGGCCTTACGCACCTTGGAGCGCGTGTAGCGGCTTGAAAGTGAGCGAGCGACCATGATGAGCTGGTCAAGCATCGTCTTGTACCAGGTTGGCGAGTCCTCGCGCCGGCTGCGGACCAGGTCGATCTTCTCGCGCGGGTAGTAGATGAGCGTACACAGCTCGCCCTTTTCGTCAAAGGAGAGCGTGTCGCCAAAGATCTCGTCGACATGTTCGCGCACGACGCCCGAGCAGTTGTTGAGGATGTGCATAAAGGCTTCGTACTCACCATGCACGTCGCTCATAAAATGCTCGGTGCCCTTGGGTAGGTTGAGGATGGCCGAGAGGTTGATAATTTCGGTAAATGCGGATTGTTCGGTGGGGAACTGTCTCGACAGCAGGCGCAGATACTTGAAGTCTTGCGAGTTGCGATCGAATGCGACCATGAAACACCTTCCGATGGGGCTGGTAAAACTGATAAACAGCGTCAAACGTTTACCAGTATGCGCCGCTTTTGTTTCGATTTTGCGCCAGCGGCTGAATTGTCGGCTGAACGGTTTGGTAAATCGATTTAGTGAAGGTAGATGTGTTGGTCGGGTGGAGACGACAGAGGGTGTTTTCTCAGATATTTATGCGTCGGGTCGGTGGAGACGATGGTGGTAAAGATGTTCACTATTTTTGGTTCGATTTGGTAAATAGTGGACATATGTACCGCATGTAGGCTCACTGTGCGATAATTTGCGCAGCAATGAGTAAGGAGCCTCATATGAGTGATTTTGTCCTGACCTGTGAATCCGCCGCCGATCGAACCCGTGAGTTCTTTGCGTCGCGCAATATCCCTGTCGTGTGTTTTCATTACGAGATCGACGATGTTGTCTATACGGACGATCTGTATCAGTCGATTACGCCGGACGAGTTTTTTGCCCAGATTGCCGCGGGCGCCATGCCCAAGACGTCTCAGGTGAGCGTGGGTGAGTACGAGGAGTTTTGGGAGCCGTTTGTTGCCGAGGGTAAAGACGTGCTGCACCTGACGTTGTCGTCGGGTATTTCGGGCACGTATGGATCGGCCTGCGTCGCGGCGCAGATGCTTGCGGATCGCTATCCCGAGGGCGGCAAGGTGCGCGTCATCGATTCGCTGGCGGCGTCTTCGGGCTTTGGCCTGTTGTTGGAATATGCCGCCGATGTGCGCGATAGTGGGGCTTCACTCGACGAGACGGCTGCCTGGATCGAGGAGCACAAGCTCAACCTGCACCACTGGTTCTTCTCGACCGATCTGTCGAGCTACCTGCGCGGCGGTCGCATTTCGGCCGCGAGCGCGATCATCGGCACGGCGCTTAAGATTTGCCCGCTTATGACGGTCGATTGCGAAGGTAAGCTGTCGCCACGTGAGAAGATTCGCACTAAGAAGCGCGCGATTTCCGAGATGGCCAAGACCATGATGGCACACGTGCAGGACGGTGCGGATTATTCGGGTAAGTGCATCATGTCGCACTCGGCGTGCCGCGAGGATGCCGAGGCAGTTGCGGCGCTGATTGAGGAACAGGTTCCGCAGCTTAAAGGCAAGATTGAGATCAATGACATCGGTACTCTGATTGGCTCGCATACCGGACCTGGTACGGTGGCGCTCTTCTTTATGGGCGACAAGCGCGTGGATTAATTTGCCCCATCACGTTGCTGCATGATTGCTCAAACGAAAACGGCCCGTCTCACGTTTGTGGGGCGGGCCTTGCTGTTGCGGCTAGCGTTTCTTTCCGCGGAAGAAAAAGCCGTGCAGTGACGGCTTGAGGCCGCGATTGGCGCGATGCTCCTCGACGCGCTCGTGGATCGAAGCGACGCGCTCGATGACTTCGTCGGGAATCGGCACGTCGGGATTCATGTTCTCGACCTGGCTGACTTCGGCGGCGGCGACCTGGTCGATAATGGGCACATCGTCGCGCGAGATGACAGGTGTGGCGTCTTCCTTCATCTTGCGATAACGCTGCATCATGTCGGCCTGTAGCTGCTGGGCCGAAGGCGGCGTCCAGATGATGGCGTTGGCGCCGGCGGCGATGGTCTCGCGAATGCTCTCGGGCGTCTTGCCGCCCGGTGCGATGAGCGGCAGGTTGGGATAGTGCTCGCGCAGTTCACGCAGGACCTGGGGTGTGTTTTTGCCGGCGGCGATGTTGAGAATCTTGGCTCCGGCGCGCACTTTGGCATGCGCATCATCGTCGCAACGTACGACCGTGGCGATGACGGGGATGTCGGCGATGTTGGTGATGTGCTCGACCATCTCGGCAGTGGCGGGGGAGTTGACCACGCAGCCCGCCGCGCCCTGCATCTCGGAGACGGCTGCCATCTGCACGGAGCGCTTGCCGGTCGTAGTTCCGCCGCCCACGCCTACAAAGACCGGGCACTCGGCGACGGTCAACAGTGCCTGCGTAATGGCGGGCTGCGGCGTGAAAGGGTAGACCGCAAAGACGGCGTCGGCGTTGGAGTTGCGGATAACCGCGACATCGGTGGTGTAGATGAGCGATTTGATACGACGGCCGAAGAGCGTAAAGCCGCTGGCCTCCTCGATCTCGTCGGGCATGCGGAGGGCCGCCTTGCGCAAACGCCCGTCGATGGGCAGCGGCTCCATGGGGAGCAGTCCGTTGGGAGTCACGGCTACCTGGGGCTCGGTGAACTCGTCTGCGAGCTCGACCTCGGAGAAATCGACCGAGGCGACGATGTCCTCGTGAACCTCGGCGGGCACATCGATGGGAGCTTGGTCGTTTGCCGCGGCAGGCGTGTCGAAGGAGCTGGTGCCGACAAAGGCGTCGACGCGCTCGTTTAGGTCGTTGAGGGTGTCCATGGAGACTCGATTCTGTGTGACGACGGCCGGCACGATGCAGCCGGAATTGCGAATGCTAAATCGTTTGACGAGTTGATTTTTCCCCGCCGCGCCATCCGTTAGACCGAAGGGCAGGCGAACGTGAAGGAGCTGTGGTGGCGGGGATCGAGGTGCTATCTTGAAAGTCCCGTTTAAAAGAGAGGTGACGCGGTATGGAATTTTCGGCAATGTTGGGCTCGATTGGCCTGTGTGTGGGCGCAATCGTTGCCGCCGCGGTCATCTACTTTGTGGTCACGGCCATCAAGGGCAAAAGGGCCGAGCGCAAGGAGCGCGCGATGCTTAAACAGCATTGCGACCAGCAGGGCAAACGCGCACAGAAATAGCTTGTTGAGTTTTGGATCCGTGCGCTAGCTGCGTTTTCGGATCAGGGCAATGTAGAAGCCCTCAAAGTCGCGGCTAGGCGGAATGGTGAGCGTGCCGGGCAGGCCGTTGACGATGGCCGATACCTGACCCGCGGCAATGGCTTCGGTCAGAGCGTTGGACTCGATGCGCGGCTCCTCACCAGCTTCCTGGGTGCGTCGTGCTTCACTTTCGCTTGGCGTGCCGTCGAGGGGGATGAGCTCGCAGTCCATATGCTTGTCGAGGGCCTCTTGCAGGGCGTCCTCGTTTTCCTGCGGCAAGATCGAACAAGTCGAATAGACGAGCGTGCCGCCCGGTTTGAGGGCCCCCATGGCGCGGTCCAGAAGTGCTCGCTGCGAGCGGGCGCACTTGCTCAGCAACTGCTCGGTGAGGCCGCGCAGGCTTTTCTCGTTGCCACTGATGACGGTGCCCGTGCCGGTGCAGGGAGCGTCGAGCAGGATGCGGTCAAAGCGGAAGAACTCGTCGAGCTCGCGTGCGTCGATGCGCATGACGGGCACGTTTTTGGCACCCTGGCGATGGAGGTTCGACTCGAGCTTTTCGGCGCGGGGAATGCTCATCTCACAGGCGGTGAGGTGCGCCTGTCCCTGGGTGAGGGCGGCGATCTGCGTCGTCTTGCCGCCGGGGGCTGCGCACATGTCCAGGATGTCCTCGCCTGCCTGGGCGCCCAGGACCAACGGCGGCATCATGGATGACAGGCTCTGCAGGTAGATTTTGCCGTCGCGGTAGATGTCGAGATCCCACAGATCTGAAACCTGGGCCTCGGGCAGGATAAAGGCGTCCGGATACCAGGTAACGGTTTGGTGGGCGATGCAGGCGGCATCGAGCGCCGCAGCGATGTCCTCGGCGGTCGCCTTGAGCGTGTTGGCGCGCAGCGTGACCGGACGTGTGGCCGCGGCGCCGAAGCCCTCGATCATGAGCTTGGCATCGGCGGGCGCATAGGCGCCGGCGACCGTGTCGACCATAAAGCGCGGCAGGTCGGCGGCGGAGTGTTGGGCGGCAAGCTGGTCGGAAAGCTCGGTAGCAGCAAACTGCCTGAGCTTGAGCTCGGCCTTGACCTGCTTTTTCTGCTTACGACGACGCGGCTTGGACATCCGTCTTTCCTTCCCGTCCCAAATTGACTACTTTCCGGGCACGCCGCTGCTGGCGTGCTTTAGTACTGGCTCTCGTGCTTGCTAAAGAAGTCGAAGCGCGGGGGCAGCGGCTTCACGCGGTGCTCGCCGGGCTTCTCGCCCAGGCTCTCCACAAACTCATCCGTGGAGGCAAAGATGTTATCCCAGCTAAAGAAGGCGACCGGGTCAACGTCGAAGTACTCGCAGATGAGCTCGCAGCCGGCCGGCACGATGCCGTGCATGAGCACGGTCGCTACGCGCAGCTCGGTAAAGGCGTCGACGAGGGCCTGCGTCATGGCGGCGTTGGCCGGCTCGCCCTCGAGCTTGTTGGCGGCCTTGGAGGCATCGCTCCAGCGCTTGTTGGCGGCGCGCAGGTAGTCGTCGCACACAGCGAGCGCTCGGTGCGTCTCGAACTTGTACATGGCCTGCTCAAAGGCGAGGGCTGCCTGCTGGGCGGCTTCGACCACGGTGTCAGAAGCGGCACCGGCGGGGATGCAACCGTTGCGATAGGGACTCTCGTCGCCCTCCTTGACGGCGACGCCGTAGAAGCAGCTGCGGGCCAGGCGGTTGAACACGCCGGTCAAAAGGGCGCTCTCCTTAAGGGCGGGGTCGATAACGCGCTTGTCGTCGCAGGCGCGCACCTCGTTGCCGTCCTTGTCCTTGCCGGTCACGCGCGTGTCGTATGCCTTGGGGCTAAAGCTCACCGGCTTCTCGGACAGGCCGAGCGACAGCCAATGCGCGCGCATCTGCTCGCAGGTGTAGTGGTTGAGCAGGTCGTCTGCCGGCGGGGGAGGAGTCTGCGAGGACGAGCTTGCCTTTTTGCCCATGTAGAGCAGGTGGTAGCAGGCGCTGACGGTGCTCTGCGTGAGGTTCCAACCCAGGGCCTCCCACATGGCGGTCTGCGCGATGCAATAGAAGTAGATGTTGTCCTGGCCAATGAACTGGTAGATCTGTGCGTCATCCGAGCACCACCAGTCGCGCCAGTCGAGCGAGCTGTGCTGGTAGGTGGGCGCGGGGACCTGCGTGGAATCGGCGGCGGGCTCGCCCATGAGGGCGGCATCCTGGGCGGCGACGCCCTCGGTCACGCCGGCGGCCTTGGCATCGCGTGCGAGCACGGTGCGCGTATAGCTGATGGGAGCCCACAGGCTCTCGGGCCAGCACCAGCAGGTGACGTCGGAGACGCCATCGACCTCGGGCACCGGAACGCCCCAGTCGATGTTGCCGGTGATGCGGAAGGGTACGAGCGCCTTGCCGCTGCGGAAGCGCACGCCGCCGTTGGCGAGCACCGCGTGGGCATCGTCGCGCTCCTTCCAGCTGGGGAAGGTGACGGTAAAGCTGCTCTTGTTGCCCTCGGGCTCCAGCACGGTGTGCTCGGGAAGCTGATCCTCGACGGCATCGAAGGCCTCGCGGAACTTGTTCTGGATGTAGAGCTGGGCCGGCAGCAGCCACTCTTCCATGGTCTTGGAGACCACGGAGCGAACCTGCGGGTTCTGGGCGAGCTTGGCGGTATAGGTTTTCATAAAGTCGAGGTAGGCCGGCAGGTCGAAGTAGAGGTTGTCGACCGGGCGCAGCTCGGGCACCTCGCCGGTGAGCTGGCTTTTGGGCGCGATGAGCTCCTCGGGCTCAAACTGGTGACCCAGGTCGCACTCGTCGGCATAAGCCTTCTCGGACTTGCAGCCCTGGATGGGGCAGCGGCCGATCACCTGGCGGCCGTTGAGGAACGTGCCGGCCTTGGCGTCGTAGAACTGCAGCGTGGAGCGCTTGGAGATGGTGCCCTGTTCGTGCAGACGCTCGATAATCTCGGCGGTCACCTCGTTGTGAATCTGCGCAGCCGGCTCAAGGCCCGAGCCGCCGTAGATATCGCAGCTGATGTTGTAGTTGTTGAGGGTCGCGGCCTGGCGGGAGTGATTGGACTCGACATACTCGGCGATGGACTTGTCGTAGCCCTCGTTCTCCTTGAGCTTGCGGTAGCTCTCCATGATGGGCGAGCCATAGCAGTCGGTGCCCGAGGTGAAGATGACGTTCTCGCGGCCCAGACGGTCGCGCAGGAAGCGGGCGAAGAAGTCGGCCGGGACAAAGACGCCACCGACGTGGCCAAAGTGAAGGCCCTTGTTGCCGTAGGGCTCGCCGGCGGTAACGATGGCGCGGCGAGGCCAGCTGGGACGGTCGTTCATGGAGTATTTGGATGCCATGGGACTCCTTCGCATATGGTGAGAGCGCGGCCGGGCGCAAGGCCTGGCGACGCGGTGGTCAATTCGTGCATATCGTTCGACATTATCGCACATGCGGACGGGTACGTGGCAGGGGCGCTATCCTAAGATGCTATGAATGAGATTTCCAACATACATGCGTTTGAAGACGAGGAATTTCTGCACGCTTGCTTCGTGTGGGGGATGGTCGTAGTCGGCGTGTTTGCCGTGTGCCTGGTGCCGGTGTTTATGCTGCTGGGCGGGCCTGCAGACTTGGATGCGGCTGACGCGGGCGGCTGGATGGCTGTCGTGGGCTGGATAGTCGGCTTGGCTGCGGTTTCTGCGGCGTCATTTGCCGTGCACGAGCTGGTGCACGGTGTGTTTTTTAAGCTGCTGGCGCCTGCGGGCGCGCAGGTGACCTTTGGGGCGAATCGCGAGACGGCGATGATCTATGCCTGCGCCGAGGGCGTTGTGTATTCGCGCCGGCGGTACATGGCGGTTTGCCTGGCACCGACGGCTGTTGTGACGACAACGCTTGCCCTGGGGTTTGCGTTTTCGGGCTATCCGCTGCTGTGCTATCTGGCGGCCGGCTTGCATTTGTCAGGCTGTGTGGGCGACTGGTATTACGTGCGGACCATTTTGCGCGACCGCCGCATTGTCGCCTGCGAGGACACGTCCTTCGGCGTGCGCTTTTTCGGGTGAGGAGATGTCGATGAAGCCGTTGTTGTTGCATGCGTGCTGTGCACCATGCTCGCTTGAGCCGGTCCGCCTGCTGCGCGAGGAAGGGTTTGAGCCCACAATCTGCTGGACCAACCCCAATATTCAGCCGCACGATGAATGGCAGCGGCGTTTGGACGAGCTGCGCCGGTGGTGTGCCGATGGCGACATCGAGCTTATCGAGGCGGGGGAGGACCGTGAGCGCTGGGAGGCCGGCGTGGCACCGCTGGGTGCCGATCGGCCCCGTCGCTGTCGTGCGTGCTATGCCCTGCGCTTGGCCGAGGCGTGCCGCGTGGCCCAGGAGCGTGGGTTTGAGTTTGTGGGTACGACGCTCGCCGTCTCGCCGTATCAGTTGTTCGAAACCTGCAATGATGTGTTGGAGCGTCTGGCTGCCGCCCGCGGTCTCACTCCGGTGATTCGCGATTTTCGTCCGTATTACCCCGAGGCGACACGCCGTTCGCGCGAGCTGGGCATGTATCGGCAGAACTACTGTGGTTGCCGCTTCTCGGCTGTCGAGGCGGCCATGGACCGCGCCCGCATCCGCGACGAGCGCAAAGCCGCCAAAAAGTAGTTCATTTGGGACGTCAGCCTGCTAGGATGTAGAGCGGACTTTAGCTATATAAGGAGTATCCGACGTGTCTATGCGTACCGATGATTTTGACTACAACCTTCCCGAGGAACTGATTGCCCAGGCTCCTGCCGAGCCGCGCGATTCCTGCCGATTGCTGGTGGTGGATCGCAAGGGCTCTCAGGCGGGAACGCCGCTAAAGCATGGCGGTACCGTTGAGCACCGCATCTTCCGCGACATCATCGACTATATCGAGCCGGGCGACGTGCTCGTCATCAACAAGACGCGCGTGATGCCGGCCCGTCTTATCGGTCGCAAGGCGGGCTCGGGTGGCGTGGTCGAGACACTGCTGCTCAAGCGCCGCGAGGATGTTGACCCGCTGGGTCACGTTTGGGAGTGTCTGGTCAAGCCGGGCAAGCGCCTGAAGCCCGGTGCTCATATTGAGTATCGCGCCGGTGGCGCCCATGCGCCCGAGGGGGCTCCCGTGGTGCTGACGGCCGAGGTTGTCGACTTTGTCACCGATAGCCGCGGCGGCCGCCTGGTGCGTTTTGAGCCGGCCGGCTGCAATGCCGCCGGCGAGCCGCGCACGCTCGACGAGGCCATTCACGCCGCCGGTCACGTGCCGCTGCCGCCCTACATTACCGATTACGAGGGCGATCCCGAGAAGTACCAGACCGTCTACGCCATGAAGGAGGAGCACTCGGCTGCCGCTCCCACGGCGGGTCTGCACTTTACGCCCGAGCTCATGGCCGCTATCGAGGCCAAGGGTGCCAAGTTTGCCGCCGTCGAGCTCGAGGTGGGTATCGATACCTTCCGTCTGGTGGAGGAGGACGACCCCACGCAGCACGTGATGCACACCGAGCGCTACCACGTGTCGCAGGAGGTTGTCGATGCCGTGCACAAGGCCAAGGCCGAGGATCATCGTGTGATCGCCGTCGGCACCACCGCGGTGCGCTCGCTCGAGAGCGCGTTTGACGCGGACGCGCCGGTGTCCGATCCGGCTGTGACGGCGCGCTATTTTGAGGGCCGCGAGGACGGGGCCGACACGCTCGGCCGCGGCGACATCGTGGTGCGCGAGAACGCGACAACGCAGCTCTACCTCATGCCCGGCTCGACCTATCACGTGGTCGACGCGCTGATCACGAACTTCCACGTGCCGCGCTCTACGCTCATGATGCTCGTGAGCGCACTTGCCACTCGCGACCAGATCATGGATGCCTACGCCGCCGCCATCGAGGAGCGCTACCGCTTCTTCAGCTTTGGTGACGCGATGCTTATTTTGTAGTTACGCGGTTTTACCAAACCGCGTAACCGGCCGACGCTGCGCGGGCCGCATTTGGACAATCTGACGTTCAACTTCAAGGGCGC
>UQIL01000011.1 GCA_900541025.1 uncultured Collinsella sp.
GGATATCGGACACAGGGGCCGCAAGGGCCCTTACACCAACTTTCTCGACACTACCGCTTGTGACCAAGTACAACATGCTCGACGGCTATGTTTCTCGTGCCAATGACGTGGTCTCGACCTATAACTCTACGGGAGATCCCAGACCGTGCGACAGCCTGGTCGGGGAGATGTTTGTTATTCGAGCTGAGTTCGGTCGTCAGACATTCTCGCCCCGGTCAAGGTGGTATCAGCAGTATGCCAATCTGTGGGGCTGTTACACCAACCTATGTCAATGGGTCGGCCATTACGGCGATGATGACGTCGCGCTCGGTAACTTCAACAATAACGTGGCGGCGCTTGCCCTATGATGACCGATCTTGCATCCACCACACCACAATCGCTCGGTCGCGATCCCATGGTCGGCCTGCGCCTGGCGCGTGTCGACGGGTTTGAGCCGGCCATTGCGCTCGGTCAGGACGAACTGCCTGCCTATCTGCGTCGTTTTACGATGCTGTTTGCCGACGATGCCACCATGCGCCGTGGCGGTATCGGCCGCGTGACGCGTGCCGTCAACGCCCAAGGCGAGGCCGTGGCACTCAAGCAGCTCATCTTGCCGACGCGCGATGAGTTTGACGACGATGCCGCTCACGAGGCGCTGGTCGCCAAGTTCAAGGCGGCGTTTCGCGAGGAATACGAATGCCATCGCGCCCTTTCGGGCCTTAAGGGCTTTCCCCGCCTCTATGGCTGGGGCGAGGTCGACGGTGTGCCTGCAATTGTCATGGAATGGGTCGAGGGCGAGACGCTTGCCCGCTTGCGTTCGCGACTCGCCGTGGACGATGCCGGACGCCTGTCGCCGCTTGTGGCGGCGCGTCTGGGTCGCGACCTGTTCGATCTGCTCTGCCGTATGAGCCTGGTGGGTGAGGGCTTTGTCCATCGCGATATCTCGCCCGCTAATATTATGGTGCGCACGGCGCGTCTACCGCTTGACCGGCAGCTTGCCGAGGGCACCTTTGACCTGTGCCTGATCGACTTTGGCTCGTCGCTGGCGCTTGAGCCTGCGTCGGCCGTGGCCGGTACCGGCGGCAAGGCATCCTTTACCGAGCGCTATGCCACGCTGCGTCGCGCGACGGTTGCCTATGCCCCGCCCGAGATGCTCACCGACGATATTCCCGATCTGCGCGCTTTGCGTATGTCGCCGGCGATCGACGTCTATGCCGCGGCAAGCACGGTTTACGAGCTCATTGCCGGCGTCGCGCCATACGAAGCCGCGCCGAGCACTTCGGGCACCTCGGGTTCGCGCAAAAAGACGCGCGACATCGCGAGCCCCTACCGTCTCAAGATGGACACGCGGCCCGACTATCCCATTGGTGCCCATGCGCCCGGTTGTGATTTGACTCAGCTGCTTCGTCGTGAGCCCGATGTGGCGCTCGCCGCGGCCGAGCAGGCCCAGCAGCTAGGGCTTGAGCCGGATTCCGAAGAGCTACGCGATGCGCTGGCGTTTGTCGATGCCCAGCTGTTCGACGTGGTGATGGCCTGTCTGTCCAGCCATCAAAAAGATCGTCCCGAGCCGGCGGCGGTCGAGGCGGCGCTCTCAGCGTTTTGTGACCACTATGCGCAAAATGTCGGCCGTTCGCTCCGCGGCGAGCCGCTCACGCCGTGCCCCATGGATGCGTCTGGCCGCGCGGTTCGTCGCGCGCTGATGGTCGGCGCGACGGTCGTCTGTGGCGTGGTTTGGGCTGTGATCGTGGTTTCGGCCGCGCTGCTGGCGTCGGGCGCTCGCGTGACGGCGACTTTGGGATCGCTCGTGTGGTCTGGGTCGCTACCGGGTATTATTGCCGCACTGGCGTTGGCGCTGCCAGGCATAGCCGGCGTTGCCGCGGGGGCGCTTGCGCGCGATCGGCGCTCGGGCTTCCTGCAGGGTGTGCTTGCGCTTTCTGCCTGCGAGGTTCCGGTGCTGGTTGTGGCTGCATGTAGCGTATTTTCCCAACGCGCCGTGATGGGCGGCCTTGTTGCCGCTCTGGTTGCGACCTATACGCTTACGTGGTTTTTGCTTGCGATGGGCTTTGCCTTTGAACTTCCCGTTTCGGCACCGCGACGCACAAAAGCCCAGATGGCGACTCCGCTTGCCGGTGGAGCCGCAGCTGCCCGTACTTTTGGCGGACCTGTCGAAGTATCGTCCGATTCTATTTCTACGACTAAGGAGGCCTAGGTCATGGCATCTCAAGTTGAGCTCACCCCATGCGGGGCCATGTTTGACATCTTTAAGCGCGCGGCGCATCTGAGCCATATCGAGCTGTGCGGCTTGGTGCTTTCGTCCCGTCCGCTCGCCGACGGCCGCAGCCCGCAGAGCCGAGCCGCCGATCGCTCTTGGGTTTCCCGCTTTATCGTTCGCGCGCCGGTCGGCACGCTTCAGCATCGCTACTTTGCCGAATACGGTACCTCGGCTGCGCGTATTATGTCGCAACTGGCCCTGCGCCAGCGCAATCCCATGGACTCCACGGCTGTGATCAATATGGTGTGCGGTCCTGCAGGTGAACCGATGGTACGCGCGCTCGAAGAGTGCCACCAGGACACGAATCTCTATCGCAACGCGCTCGATCGCCTGTCCCAGGCGGCGGAACTCATGCCCGCCGAGCGCGCCGAGGCCGTGCTGGTGCTGTTTGTCGCCGTCGGTTGTTCGGCGGATGTGCGGTCCTCGGTGAACTATGCCATCGACTACGCGCACGCGACCTGTGGCGGAGGCACATCCACGCCGCGTTCGCTTGGCATGTCGATGACCGCGGGCGAACGCGAACCCGCCCCGGCGCACCCCTTGGGCTTGCTGCGCGTACAAAACAGTTTTGTCGTGAGCGCCCCGCGCTGGATTCAGCCGAGTGAGCAGGGTGTTGAGATTGGCGCGCTGGCCACTGGCGAGGGCGATATTACCGACGTCGGCGACGATGTCTCGGCCCGCCATGCCCATATCTGGTGCGATGCTCAAAATATCTGGCACGTCGAGGACTTGTCGTCCACCAACGGAACCGTGGTGGTAAACGGGGCCACGCGCGTCTGCATTCAGGTCGAACCCGGCCGTTCCGCCCAACTCAATCCCGGCGACGAGCTCAAGCTCGGCGAATCCACTACCTACGCCATCCTCTTCGGTGCCCTCTAGCCGGCAGATAGGGACGTTTCTTTTCTGCCGGCACTTGGGGACACTCCTCGGCGCGCCAGAGCCAGTCGCCCGGGGATGGAGGGGCCATTTTGGCCCTTGGCGGTCAGTCGGGGCGAAACTAGAAGATCTTTCCGATTCGCGGCTGTTCATGCTTGTAGAGCATCTAAAACAATAGGATGTTATTCTGGAATATGCCGGGTGCGTGAACTTGCCTGTCTTAGCCTTAATAAGGTATAGGGGAGTTTGGCTCAGGGGTTCCGTCTTGTTCTTCAGCGCAGTATTGTGGGACAGATTTGCTGAGATTGGCGCCTTACACCGCAGAGCGCACGGAAGGCTCTCGATTTGTGTTCTGGCCCCAGAATACAGGGCCTGATACTTACCAACTGTGGCATGGATGTAACATCTGTAGAAATCAACCCTTTTGTTGTCGACCTTTGTAAGAAAAACACTGCCATCAACTCTTTGGATGACGAAACTAGGGTGCTTGAGGGGAGCCTTTACTCCCCTCTGAGAGATGACTCATGTTTTTCGCTTGTCGTTGTGAATCCTCCGTTACTGCCGATTCCGGATGAGATTCCTTATCCCTTCGTTTGAGATGGAGGACAATCGGGTCTGGATAAAACACTTCGTATTCTTAAGGGTGGCGATACGCATTTAGAGAAAAACGGTAAATACTGCTAATAGGGGTGACGACGATGGTGCAGGGGCGACCCGCGATGCTCTCATCAATACGTCGGATACTTGGGAAATCAGGTCTAGATGCATGTATGATGATGCTGTGTGGCTATTCAATTAATCCGCGTTCCGAATGGGTGCAGGGTATAGCTGCGACATCGTATGCTTTTGACCCGGCGCGATACTCAGATATTTCTGAGGCGGTTGACGAAGTTTATACGCACTATGCCGCGCAAGGCGTTTCGGAAGTTTGCACATCTACGTTACGGGCTTAGGTTTCTTCAAGCGAGCAGGCCGGTTGCGTTATTTCGAGCGATTTTTCTAGTCTAGACGACAAAAGGCAAAGGATTTGATGGGTATAAAACGCGGACGTTTGTGGGCGGATGCTCAAATCTATTGTGGCAATCGGGCGGTTGAAAAAGATATTTCAACCGCCCGATTGCCAGGTTCGTCGGAGGAGATGTCCGATTCCGACTCTCTTGTAGGAAGAGCTTGAGATCGTATTGGCCCAAGGCAATCTTAAAGCAGTCTCATTGGCAAATCTTCGCTCCTGTTGTGTTGAGGTGTAAGGTATCAGTGATTGATGTTTTGTGGCGGGTAGATTGGGGCCTTCCTTGATTCGATGCGTTCTCTCGAGGTTCATCAGAGCAAAAGGGGCTTTCGTCTTCATTGCTATCACGGTGATTGGAACCGCTCTCTCCTATGCCATGCCATACGTGAACGGGAAATTCTTAGATTTTCTTCTCGGTAACCGCAGCGAAAGAGACGCCGTACTCTTCGCGCTCCTGGTTGCGTCAATAGGAGTTTTCTCCACCCTCTTTACTTATTTTGCAGGAACACTTTCCATTCGCATAACCACGAGACTTTCCTTTGATCTTCTCAGGGAGGCCGTCTTGCGTTTTGAAAGAGACGATTACTTGGTGAGTCGGACCATCGATCCAGCCTATACAACGCAACGGATTATTTCCGACTCCAGCGTGGTCTCATCCTTCGTTTTGGCGAATTTTATCAGTGCGCCGCTGTCCATTGTAGCCATTCCCATCGTATTGCTTATCATATGGTCAATTGATTCAACTCTCGCGGTGTTTTCCATCATTCTCCTCATCGTGTATTTCTGTGTAATTACTGGGTTGAGGAAACTTTTGTATAGGGTCACGTATGAGAAGAAAGAGGCGGACAGCGCCTTTTACGCCGCAATTGCATCGCAGCTTAATCAGATTCTCAACATTCAACTGACATCTTCGTACGGCAAGAGCGAACAAGCGCTCGACGCTGGGTTTAAGAGCTATTTTCCCAAAGTTTTGCGCTCCGGAAAGCTATCATATTCTCTGACATCGCTCGATGGTCTTTTCGCAGCGTTGTTTCAAGCGGTGATACTTGTTGTTTCCGGAGTACGAATCATTAACGGAACTATGTCAATAGGCGAGTACACTATCATCGGTACATACTTCGCGGTTCTCTTTAAGACTTTGAAAAGTATGATGTCATTGTTCAAATCCTATCAAGATGCCAAAGCATCATGGGATAGGACGGCTATCGCGACGAGAGAAAAGGAGAGATCGGGGTGGAATCGGACCGATTTAGCTAAACTCGATGAAATAAATGACATTTCGGTATCTGATTTGGAATTCTCGGTTGCCCTTCCAGACGGATCTGTCCGAGAGGTCCTCGGCGGGTTTTCTTTCAAGTTTTCCGGTCCTGGTACATATTGCATAGTTGGGGAAAACGGAAGAGGCAAGACGTCACTTCTTTACTTGATGCTCGGGCTATACTCATCGAAAGGCAAAGTAAAATACAACGGCGTGCCAATCGAAGAATGCGACTTGGATTACATACGTGCGAGAGAGATATCGTGCTGCCCACAGTCGTGCTTCGCGCCGGACGAAACGGTGAAAGAGCTGTTAGAGTATTTCGACACGCCCTTTTCTTCCTATCACCGGGGTGTAGATGGCCTACTTTCGCTGGAAAACAGCGTGAAGGAGTTGCTCGGGAAACGTTGCTCCGCGCTTTCGGGCGGTGAGCTGCGCCGAGTGTACTTATGGTCGGCGATTTCACGCAAGTCGTCAGTTTTGGTACTCGACGAGCCCACGACTGGGTTAGACGCTGTAAGCCGCGCCGAGCTTGCGGCCTATGTTAAGCGCAACAAGCAAAGCCAGCTGATCATCGTTGTCTCTCACGATGACGAGATGGTCGGCGCGGTAGAAGGGGTAGTGGATTTAGGCAGCATGTACCAGGGTAAATGATGACAAGTGTAGTGCTACCCAACTGGCAGAGATAACAAAAAGGCGATGCAGATGCACGTAGCATTCAGGCGGTTCGGACTCGGTGCCTTCACGTCATCGCAACGCTTTCAGATATAGTTCTCGTTCTCTTACTAAAGGAAACTTTAGTCTACGTCATCTTGTCGAGACAGAGGTGAAGCGAAGTGTTGTCGCGACGTATCTTATTCCAGGTGGCTCAGTATCAGCGTGAGAATCGCACCAAAGTGTACTTACGATTCTCGTGTCCCACGGACAACATGAGCTGAGCATTGAGGTTCCACCCTTTGCTGCAACTACACGGGGTTGGACGGCAATGAATATGCCGGGCCGCATACCACGCGCAGCGGGGGTCCATGTCCCAGTATGTTGCCTACAGCAGCCTCGATGTCCACGCACACATCATCTCTGCCTTCGCGTTCAATCCATTTGCCGGAGAGTGCGAGGGTTGCCAGGCCGTAGAATTCGAGCCGAACAAATGAAATGCGGTATCAGCGCATAGGATTAAACTGACGATTGCTTTGCACTGAGAATACGCTTGGAAAGCCGCTATGGGTGGCGGCCCGGGTTAAATAGAGAAGCCCGTCCGATCACTTTCATATGCGAACGGTCGGGCTTCTTATTCCACTTGCCAATGCTCGGCTCATATTGGAAGAAAGCTACGCTAATGTTTGCGTGACACTCCTATTTTCTCCGAAGAAAGAGTCGGATAATGAAGAATAGAATTAAAAAAGGTGCCAGATATAACGCAAATATAAAGGCTAATCCAACGAGACCTTGCAATAATGGCATAACTCCTCCCAGACACGAGATTTTGGTATTTGTTCCCATCTTATTCTGAATTGGACCAAATAGTTCCTAGCCACAAAACTACTCGTCAACTGGATCGCACCAATCTGCTGGCAAAACACAGCTTGATTCTTTATCGACATAGCACCAATCCGCAACAGGGCACTCGGCGATGTCGTAAAAATTGCATATATCAACTCCAAGACAACAAGGCTCAACGGGAGGATGTTCATTTGAACCAACAGGATGGATATGCTTCATAACAGCTCCTCACCTTAATCCAATTAGAGACTACGTTTGATCAATGCCACAGTGATCTACAACGCAGATGCTGCCGCCATCCATGTCATAGTCGCAGTAATCGTATGCACCACAGCCATCTGCTTTATCATAAACAGTACAGATGTCAGTAATGCCCAAGAGGCAGTCAAAAGACATCGGCTTCACGCCTGCCTCGTCGCCACTTCCTGGATTAATCGGATGAATATGCTTCACGACTACCTCCCTTTGAGTGCAGAAAAACCTCAATATTGTGTATAACAAACCAAGATGTCTAGTTCACCATATTTCTAGAATGGTTTCGGCGAACGTAGCAATAAGCTTCGCAGACGGTAATCAGAAGAACGAACACCTCCACAATGGTGACAGCAATGCGCTGAACCGCTTATTCCGATACAGTAGCTTCTCGTTGATTTTTCTCCTGCGAAGATGAGTGGCGGGAAATAAGGTCAAAAGCCATCTCGTAGCACATTTTTCTATATTCACATGATGCAGGGTGTAGACTCTTGGGCAAGTAGCCGTGCTCGTCTGCAGCCTCCCAGCTACAGCCCCCACCACAGAAAGACCGAGCCCAACAGTCCGTACAGTCAATTCTTTTTTCGACACCCTGACTCCAGTTTTCAATATACCTAGTTTCGTCAATTCCGGTGACGATGTTGCCCATTTTGAATCGCATCATCCCGACAAACCTGTGACAGGGGTATACGTCCCCTTCGGGAGTCACGGAAATAAAACGCCTGCCAGCCCCGCATCCGACAAAGGCGATCCTGTTGCTCATAATCAAATCAACTGCAGTTTTCAATGTTCTAAACAAGGGCTTTTCCCCTTGATCAATCTGTTTGAGATATTGATCCGCCAAATCTATTAGGCCCGCCCTGATTTTGTTTAATGAGTGTTCGTCGAGTTTGATATTCTCATCGAATGAGCTCACGGGCGAGAAGTAAATCCTTCTGAAGCCCATCTCTTTAAACTGAAGATAGTCTTCAACAAGGTTACAGTTATTATTTGTTAAGGTCGCTCTTGCGCCGAAGGGGAACGACTCGGAAAAACGACGAACGTTTTTGTCGATATCGGAGAAAGAGCCGCCTCCCGTCTTGTACGGGCGCGATGCATCGTGCTTGCATCCTGTACCATCGAGACTAATCAGAACAGAAAACCCGTGCTCCTTGAAAGAATTCACAGCAGTGTCATTCAAAAGCGTTCCGTTGGTCGTAATAGAATAGGTAAAGTTTCTATTGGGGTATATTCTTTTTGAATAGTCGACCGTTTTCCATATCAGCGGCTCGTTAATCATGGGTTCCCCACCAAAAAAGACGATCGCAAGCGTTTCGTTTTCCGATGAACTTGCGACGAGGTAGTCGACCGCCTTGAAGGCTATCTCGTCTGTCATCAGCAGAGGAGACGTTCCATAATCTCCTTTACCGGCAAAACAGTAACTACAACCAAGGTTGCATGCATGTGAAACGTGGAGTTCGATGGATCTAAGTTTTCGAGGCGTGTCTTTTGTTAAGAAAGTCCGCTCAGACAATCGTTGATACTCATCAATGTCGTCTTCAAGTTCTGCTATGGTCGTTTGGTCGTAGCCTTTCGCAGCAAGTGACTTTGTTAGCAACTTCGAGTTGACCGTTCTTCCCGATGCTTCAAATATGCGAAGCGCATCTTCTGATGCTTGGTCAACCTGAAAGCAATTGCGAGTGACCTCATCGAAGCAGTAACGACGATCACTTACTGAGAAAAAATGCATACGTTCCTCAATTTCATGCTGGACTGGCACTAACCTTGTTTATTGTTGCGCAGCTATAAAAAACCACCAGCGGGGATTCGGTGTGCGGCCCAATCGGACTCCCAAAAGGTTCTATTTGAGACTGGCAAGCTTTGTGTTGTTGGCACTTCGACAGCGCTCTTTATTCCAACATGGAGCCTCGCAGTTTGAGTCGACTTGCCTCTGGAAGGTCCGATCTTAACTTGATTTAGGATGAAAACAGATTACAGGCGCGCTCCTCTAGAAAGAAAGGAAACCAATCGCCGCCTTTCACCAGGAAAGTTTTTATAGCCCACCTCGAGCAAAATGAAAGATGCGAGAGCGATTGGGGAACAACGCGAATCTCCCCTTTTGGGTGGGAGCGAGCCTTCAGCCACCGGCGAACGACTCGCCCTGGTCAGAATCTGGAAGTGGTGCCGGGCCGCTTGGGCCTCCCCGGTGACTTCGTGGGGCTTACCTGCCTGACGTCGAGGAGTACATCCGCAAGATTCGTTCCCTATGCCGTTTGCTCTCACGCCCGCCTTAGTTCCAAGTCGGGCGAGCCGCCGCGCTCATGCGACCCGTGGCGGCGACACGTCGACGCCGCGCTCGCTGAGCACATCTTCGGTCGCGGGCGAGCACGAGGTCGCGCCGGCGCATCCGCTGGGACTGCTGTGCGTGCAAAACGGCTACGTGGTGAGCGTCCCGCGCTGGATTCAGCCGAGTGAGGAAGGCGTTGAGATCGGCGCGCTGGCAACGGGGGAGGGCGGCATCACCGACGACGTCTCGGCCCGCCATGCCCATATCTGGTGCGATGCTCAAAATATCTGACACGTCGAGGACTTGTCGTCCACCAACGGAACCGTGGTGGTAAACGGCGCGACGAACGTCTGCATCCAGGTCGAGCCCGGCCGCTCCGCTCAGCTCAACCCCGGCGACGAGCTCAGACTTGGCGAATCCACCACCTACGCTATCCTCCTCGGCGTCGGCGCCCTCTAGTCGGCAGATGGGGACGTTCCTTTTATGCCGGCACTCCGGGACACTCCATGGCGCGCCAGGGCCAATCGCCCGGGGACGAAGCGTTCATTTTGGCCCTTGGCGGTCACCCGAGGTAAACCTTTACCGCCCACCTATATTTGTCGAAATTACACTTGGCGGCGGGGTACAATAAACCCGCATGCGGATTTCCGTTGCGGGTGCCTCCCATCGCCGGGGCGTGCCCGGGAGCATCCGGCATGCGGCCTTTGCGGCGCTCGGTCATGTGCAAGACGGGCAGCTGGGCCTGTGGAGTGCGTGCAGCCCTCCTCGCCTCGGCATGCCTTCTCTCCACGCCATGTACCTGCTGCTCAGCCTGCCTGCCAGATGATGGAAGCAACAGCGAAAATCCCATCACGCCAATATCCCGGCGATCGCCGGGGCCTGTATACCTATATGAGAGGAGAGGGGTATATGGCGCGTAAGTTTAAGTCTATGGACGGCAACGAGGCGGCCGCATATGTTTCGTATGCGTACACCGAGGTAGCGGGAATCTATCCCATTACGCCGTCCAGCCCGATGGCCGACCATGTCGACCAGTGGGCGGCCCAGGGTCGCAAGAACATCTTCGGCACCCCGGTCAAGGTCGTCGAGATGGAGTCCGAGGCGGGTGCAGCTGGTACTGTTCACGGTTCGCTGGGCGCCGGTGCTCTGACCACCACCTACACGGCTTCTCAGGGTCTGCTCCTGATGATCCCGAACATGTACAAGATCGCGGGCGAGCAGCTCCCGGGCGTCTTCCACGTCTCCGCGCGTTGCGTCGCTTCGCACGCCCTGAACATCTTTGGTGATCACTCCGACGTCATGGCCTGCCGCCAGACCGGCTTCGCCATGCTCGCCGAGGGCAACGTCCAGGAGGTCATGGACCTCTCGCCGGTGGCTCACCTTGCCGCCATCGAGGGCAAGACCCCGTTCCTTAACTTCTTCGACGGCTTCCGCACCAGCCACGAGATCCAGAAGGTCGCCATGTGGGACTACAAGGATCTGGCCGAGATGTGCGACATGGACGCCGTCCAGGCTTTCCGCGATCACGCGCTCAACCCTGAGCACCCGCATACCCGCGGTAGCCACGAGAACGGCGACATCTTCTTCCAGAACCGCGAGGCCTGCAACAAGGTCTACGACGAGCTCCCTGCCGTCGTCGAGGGCTACATGAAGAAGATCAACGAAAAGCTCGGCACCGATTACGGCCTGTTCAACTACTACGGCGCTCCCGACGCCGATCGTGTCGTCGTGTGCATGGGCTCCTTCTGCGACGTGCTCGAGGAAGTCATCGACTACCTCAACGCTCACGGCGAGAAGGTCGGCCTGGTCAAGGTCCGCCTGTTCCGTCCGTTCTCCATCAAGCACTTTGTCGACGTTCTCCCCGAGACCGTCAAGAAGATTGCCGTCATGGACCGCACCAAGGAGCCGGGTTCCATCGGTGAGCCGCTCTACCAGGACGTCGTCTCCGCTCTCTACGAGGCCGGCAAGACGGGCATCAAGGTCGTCGGCGGCCGTTACGGCCTGGGCAGCAAGGACACGCCTCCCGCGTCCGCGTTCGCTGTCTTCGAGGAGCTTAAGAAGGACGAGCCCAAGCGCGAGTTCACCATCGGCATCGTCGATGACGTGACCAACCTGAGCCTGCCCGAGGCCGAGGATGCGCCCAACACCGCAGCCCCCGGCACCATCGAGTGCAAGTTCTGGGGTCTGGGTGGCGACGGTACCGTCGGCGCCAACAAGAACTCGATCAAGATCATCGGCGACCACACCGACAAGTACGTTCAGGCCTACTTCCAGTACGACTCCAAGAAGACCGGCGGCGTCACCGTCTCGCACCTGCGCTTTGGTGATTCTCCGATCCGCTCGCCGTACTATGTGACCAAGGCCGACTTTGTCGCTTGCCACAACCCCAGCTACATCGTCAAGGGCTTCAAGATGGTCCGCGACGTCAAGCCGGGCGGCACCTTCCTGGTCAACTGCCAGTGGAGCGACGAGGAGTTCGCCGAGCACATGCCCGCCGTGGCCAAGCGCTACATCGCGAACAACAACGTCAACGTCTACCTGATCGACGCTATCGATCTGGCTGCCAAGGTCGGCATGGGCAAGCGCACCAACACGGTGCTCCAGTCCGCCTTCTTCGCGCTGGCCAAGGTCCTGCCCGCCGAGGACGCCCTGCAGTACATGAAGGACGCGGCTACCAAGTCCTACATGAAGAAGGGCCAGGCCATCGTCGACGCTAACCATAAGGCCATCGATGCCGGCGCTACCGCCTTCCGTAAGTTCGAGGTTCCGGCCGACTGGGCAACTGCCGAGGATGCCGCTCCCGTCGAGCTCTCCGAGGAGACCAAGTCCGCCATCGCCCAGCAGGTCAAGAACCTGCTCGAGCCCATCGATCGCATGGATGGCGACAGCCTGCCCGTTTCCGCCTTTGTCGATTGCGCCGACGGCCAGTTTGAGCTGGGCGCCTCCGCATACGAGAAGCGCGGCGTCGCCGTGGTCGTTCCCCACTGGGACGAGACCAAGTGCATCCAGTGCAACCAGTGCGCCTACGTGTGCCCGCATGCCACCATCCGTCCGTTCGCGATGACCGAGGACGAGGCTACCGCCGCGCCCGAGGCTACCCGCACGCTCGACGCCATGGGTCCCAAGGCCAAGGGCATGAAGTTCACCATGGCTGTGTCCCCGCTCGACTGCATGGGTTGCACCAACTGCGTCAAGGTTTGCCCCAAGGGCGCCCTCGAGATGGTTCCCACCGAACAGGAGATGGACCAGCAGCCCGTTTGGGACTACATGGTCGAGAACGTCTCCGAGAAGAAGGAGCTCATCGCGGCCAACGTCAAGGGCAGCCAGTTTAAGCAGCCCTACCTGGAGTTCTCCGGCTCCTGCGCCGGCTGCGCCGAGACCGCCTATGCACGTCTGGTGACCCAGGTCGCCGGCGACCGCATGTTCATTTCCAACGCCACCGGCTGCTCCTCCATTTGGGGCAACCCCGCTGCCACCGCTCCTTACTGCAAGGACAAGGGCGGTCACGGCCCGGCGTGGAACAACTCCCTGTTCGAGGACAATGCCGAGCACGGTCTGGGCATGGCCGTTGGCTATGAGGCCGTTCAGCACAAGCTGATCGCCGCTACCCAGGACATCATCGCTGCCGATGGTCCGTCCGATGAGCTCAAGGCCGCCGGCCAGGCTTGGATCGACTCCGTCAACGACGCCGAGGCCTCCAAGACCGCTGCCGCTGCCTACGTTGCCGAGCTCGAGAAGTGCGGCTGCGACGCTTCCAAGGCGATCCTCGCCGACAAGGCTTACCTCACCAAGAAGTCCTTCTGGATCTTCGGCGGCGACGGCTGGGCCTATGACATCGGCTTCGGTGGCCTGGACCACGTCCTGGCTTCCGGCCACAACGTCAACGTCTTCGTCTTCGACACCGAGGTCTACTCCAACACCGGTGGTCAGGCCTCCAAGGCCTCGAACCTGGGCCAGGTCGCTCAGTTCGCCGCTGCCGGTAAGGTGACCAAGAAGAAGTCTCTGGCCGAGATTGCCATGAGCTACGGCTACGTCTACGTGGCGCAGGTCGCCATGGGCGCCAACCCGGCTCAGACCCTCAAGGCCATTCACGAGGCCGAGGCCTACGACGGCCCGTCCCTCATCATCGGCTACAGCCCCTGCGAGATGCACTCCATCAAGAAGGGCGGCATGCAGAACTGCCAGGCCGAGATGAAGAAGGCTGTCGAGTGCGGTTACTGGAACCTCTTCCGCTTCAACCCCGAGGCTGCTGCCGGCAAGAAGTTCTCGCTCGATTCCAAGGAGCCCGCGGGCGGTTATCAGGAGTTCCTGATGAACGAGGCCCGTTACGCTTCGCTGACGCGATCCTTCCCCGAGCGCGCCGAGGAGCTCTTCAAGGAGAATGAGCAGGCCGCTATGGACCGTTATCAGCACCTGCTGAAGCTCAAGACGGTGTACAACGAGGCCTAGGTCTCCCACCGCAGGATCTGAGGGCTGACCTTCGCGGACGTCCTCGGACATGAAAGAACCCCCGCTGCGCACTACGTGCAGCGGGGGTTCTTTCGTCCTGCGGAGTGTCCGCGAAGGTCAGCCCTCAGATCCTGCTACGACTATGTCCTCGGATTGTGTGGGCGGATGAAGGACGTAGTTGGCCGGGTATCCCGTTCCTTTCGCTGTTTCGCGGCTTTGCCGCGAAACCTCGCGCCACTTTGGGGATGGATGGGGGACTTGGCTGTTGCCGCCTTTTCGGAGCGCTTCTTTATTCCTTTTGCTGGATGAAAAGCCCCTTGTTTTTGCAGTGGTGCATACTTGACTTATAAGTGCATAGAATCTCGTATAGCGCGAGTAAGATATTGCGCTGTCCGTTTTGTGTTTAGCAGAGATGTAGTTTGCATAATCCAACATAATCCTCGCTTCATTTAAATAAAGTCGCACGTAAATTACGTAGATATGTCTGAGCTGGAGTTCTGTACGCTGAGCGGATAAAAACGACCGTTCACCGTTCTGCTATTTTCAAAATGAATAAAATGAGCGATAAAGAGAATATAAACCTTAATAAACTCGCGTATCGCACGGACGCGGGTTATTAATGGGTTGTAGGCCTTTTACAGAAAGGATTCCAGCAATGTCTAAGCCTCTTGGTAAGCCCGATCGTATTGTCGTCGCCCTTGGCGGCAACGCCCTCGGCAACAACCCCGTCGAGCAGATCGAGGCCGTGAGCAACACCGCCCACGCTCTCCTCGGTCTCATCGAGCAGGGCAACGAGATCATCATCACCCACGGCAACGGCCCGCAGGTCGGCATGATCCAGAACGCCTTCGCCGCCGCCCACGACGCCATCGGCACCCCCGAGATGCCGCTGCCCGAGTGCGGCGCCATGTCTCAGGGCTACATTGGTTATCACCTGCAGCAGGGCATCGGCCGCGAGATGCACAAGCGCTATAAGCGTTGGCACGCCGCCACCGTCGTCACCCAGATCGAGTGCGACCCGGATGATCCCGCGTTCAAGAACCCGACCAAGCCGATCGGCCCCTTCTACACCGAGGAGCAGGCCAAGGAGTTCATGGCCGAGGATCCCTCCAAGGTCTTCGTCGAGGATTCCGGCCGCGGCTGGCGTCGCGTCGTCGCTTCCCCCGATCCCAAGAAGATCGTCGAGGCTGACTCCATCCTCAACCTGCTCGACAACGAGTTCATCGTCATCGCCTGCGGTGGCGGCGGCATTCCCGTCGTCCGCGACTACGAGAACAAGGGCTGCTACAAGGGCGTTCCCGCCGTCATCGACAAGGACCTGGGCGGCGAGCTGCTGGCCGAGGACTGCGATGCTGACGTTCTGTTCCTGCTGACCGCCGTTGAGCATGTTGCCATCAACTTTGGCAAGCCCAACCAGGAGGAGCTCGAGGACCTCACCGCCGACGAGGCCGAGCGCCTGGCAGACGAGGGTCAGTTCGGCAAGGGTTCCATGGAGCCCAAGGTTCGCGCTGCCATCAAGTTCGCCCGTTCCCGCAAGGGCCGCACCTGCATCATCGGCGCCCTGGACAAGGCCGCCGAGACCATGGCCGGCCTCTCCGGTACCCGCATCCACGAGTAGTCTCTACTCTGTTGCCTCTCTCGTGGGCGCCAGGCAAAGCGCCCACAAACTAGCCTCTCTTCATGAGCCCCGCAGTCCGCTCCGGCTGCGGGGCTTTTGCTATTCACCTAGTCGTTGGGGACGTTCTTAAATGACTAGTCAAACAAGAGCGTCCCCAATGACCACTCATTTAAGTCTGTCCCCAATGACTGCGGAAAGCGCATCTCACACCGGCACATGGCTTTCGGGTCCTTTCTCCGTGCTCCCTATAAGTTCGGCTGGACTCCCCGCAACCTGTTCCGAGTTGGCGGAACGAGCGCGACGTGGAGTGTCATTCTTTACCGCGTTAGACTAGACGCAGGGAAAGGAGGAGGACATGGATGCTCGCGTCAAGCAGCTTGTAAATATGATCGAGGACGCTCAGCCTGTCGCTGTCGCGGTACTTGCCAAGCGTCTCGAGGTAAGCGAGCGCGCCGTGAGAAACTATATCCATCGCGCAAACGACAACCTTGCAGGGGTTGCACGCATCGTTGGCAGCAAGGGGCAGTATCGTATCGATGTTGCACGTGCAGATGAGCTTGCTCGCTTGCTAGACGGTGCGGCTCAGGCCCATCCGGGCATTCCTGATACGCGCGACGGCCGTGTGTCCTTCCTTCTTAACGACCTCCTCATGCGGTCCCAGTGGGTGACGATTGAGGAGTATGCGGATTTACTCTACGTTTCGGCGCGAACTCTGTCCAATGACATGCGTCTGGTAGAGCAGAAACTCGCCCAATTTGACTTAACGCTCGAAAAGCGCCCACGCTACGGAATCCGCGTTGCGGGCGGGGAGTCGCAACGGCGCCTGTGCCTGGCCTCGCTGGTGAGGCCCGTGTTGCCCGACACCGACGATGCAAAGCTCGCCGAGCGCCTGCGGGCCATCGCCGCATGTGTGGACGATGCCCTGACGGCCTCGCCCGTCACGGTGAGCTCGCTGGCATCCCGCAATCTCATCATGCATCTTTACATTGCTCTTGGCCGCATCGAGCAGGGCTGCTATGTCCCAGCTGCAGAATCGGACGTTCAAAAACTGGAGGGAACGCGCGAATACGCCGCGGCTTTCCAGATTGCCGCAAACATCAAGGATGCCCTGGGCGTGAGCATGCCCCGAGAAGAGGTTGCCTTTATCGCAATCCATTTGCTCGGCAGGGGCACGGGCGTGCCCGAGAAGGGCTCTGCCGTTATCTCGGACGAGATGTGGGAGATTGCTTCCGAGATGGTACGTGCGGTCAACGATGAGTTTAGGTTTGACTTTAGCGGCGATCTTGAACTTCGCATGAACCTTGCTCGGCATATCGGCCCTCTGGGCTATCGCCTTGAATATCACATGCATATGGATAACCCCATGCTGCCCGATATCAAGACGAGGTTTCCGTTGGCCTATTCGATGGCAGCTGGCACCTCGCAGGTACTCGAGCGTCATTTTGGCAGCCAGCCCTCTGATGAAGAGCTCGGCTACATCGCCATGGCATTTGCCCTGGCCCTCGAGCAGCAAGCCGACCAGCCGCGTCGCAAGCGCATCCTGATCGTGTGCGCCTCGGGAGCGGGAAGCGCCCGTATGCTCGAGCACCAGTACCGCAAGCAGTTTGGCATGTATATCGATTCGATTGAGACATGCGATGTCGCCCGCGTGGGGACGTTCGATTTTTCGCACATCGACTACGTGTTCACAACGGTGCCGCTCAACGTCAAGTTGCCCGTGCCCGTCCGCGAGGCCGATTTCTTCTTGGAGACGAGCGATGTCAACGCTATCCGCAAGGTGCTGAGCGACGACACTGCGCAATCGGACTCCGTAAGCTCTTTCTTTAGCCGTGCCCTGTTCTTCAACCGCGTTGAGGCGTCGTCGAAGCAGGCCGTTCTCCGATATCTCTCCGAGCGCGCCGTCGAGAGCGGCCGTGTCGATGCCCAGTTTGCCCAAGAGGTCGCCGAGCGCGAGAGCGCGAGTGCCACCTCGTTTGGCAATGGGGTAGCCATGCCCCATGGGATGCATCCCTTGAGCGCCGAGGCCTTTGTTACCGTGGGCCTGCTCGAACATCCCATTCTTTGGGACGAATACGGCCATGAGGTCGATATCGTCTTTATGGTGTCGTTTGCCCGGTCGGGCGGCGATGAGGCGCGGATCTTGAGCTCACTGCTCGCCGAGATCTTTATGGACCGCCAGGGGGTCGAGCGCCTACGCGAGCGCCGGTCCTGGCATGAGCTGATGGCGCTTGTGCAAGCGCATACGGCTTAAGACTTCTTTTGTCGATAACCCTGTCTGTCTACCTGCAATAAACCTCGAGGATTGCGGGCGGGAGATAGGCGTTTCGAATATTCAAGTACAAACCAAACATCACGGGAGAGGAGACCGTTATGGACGATCAGGGAACCGAGATGGTTTCGTTTCAGCTGGTCGCTGCAGCGGGAGAGGCACGCAGCCTTGCCTTCGAAGCCCTTGAAAAGGCAAAAGCGGGGGATTTTGACGCCGCCGCCAAACTCATGAAGCAGTCAAAGGATGCGGGAATCAAGGCTCACCACATCCAAACGCAGCTGCTTTCGACTGAGGCAGCGGGCGAGCATCTGTCGGTGGATGTGTTGCTGGTCCATGCTCAGGACCACCTCATGTGCTCCATGCTTGCTCAGGAGCTCGTGCAGGAGCTGATCTGCCTGTATGAGTGCACTGCAACCAAGAACGCCTAGCGGCGTGCGGTGACTATTCAACCAATCAATGCGAAGGGAATCCCTTATGAAGATCCTTCTTGTTTGCGCAGCTGGTCTGTCTACAAGCATTCTGATGAAGAAACTCGAGAAATATGCGGAGCAAAACGGCATCGAGCTCGATATCGATGCGGTGGGTATCGGCGAGTATCAGGAGACGTGCGCCAATTATGACGTGCTGCTCTTGGGGCCGCAGGTGTCCTACCAGCTCAACACCGTCAAGCAGGGGAGCGGTAAGCCGACCGCGGTCATCCCCGCACAGGACTACGGCATGGGCAACGCCGCCAACGTGCTGGCACTCGCCCAGTCGCTGTTGGGTTAGGAGGCGACCATGGAGAAGTTCATGACCCTGCTTCAGGAAAAACTGACCCCTATCGCCAATTTCTGCGGCACCGAGCGCCACTTTGCCTCCATGCAAAAGGGCTTTATGAGCGCGATCAGCTTCATCTTGGTATCTGCCGTCTTTATGATCCTCGCCAACCCGCCGGTCACGGCCGACCTGGTGGCGCAGGGCGGGTTCTGGTCCGTCTTTGGCCCTTGGCTCGATTTTGCGACGGCCAATAAGCTCACGCTGCTCATCCCCTTCAATATGACGATGGGCATACTGTCGGTGATCGTGACGTTCGCAATCGCCTATAACCTGGCGGGCACCTACAAGATGCCCAAGCTTAACGCCGGCATGACCTCGCTGGTGATGTTCCTGATCGCCGCGGCGCCGTCGTCCTACTACCAGCTTGCTGACGAGTCCGTGCTCCAGGCGGTCCCCTGCACCTATCTGGGTGCGCAGGGCCTGTTTACCGCCATCATCGTTGCCTTGGTCTCCGTCGAGGTCACGCGCTTCTGCCAGACCAAGGGCATCACCATCAAGATGCCCGATGGCGTGCCGCCGTTTTTGTCCGAAACCTTTGGCGCCATCGTACCTATGCTCGCCAACATCCTCATCTTCTTTGGCGGCAACCTGCTGATCCAGATGATCGATCCCGCGCTGTCCATCCCCTCGGTTATCGAGAAGCTGCTCGCTGCCCCGCTTTCCGTCGCAGTTGACTCTGTGCCCGGCGCACTGCTTATCTGCTTCATGACGCTGCTGTTTTGGTGCTTTGGCGTCCACGGCAACATGATCGTAATGCCCATCACCGCCCCGGTCTCGCTTGCCGCCTTTGCCGCCAACGCCTCGCTCTATGCTGCCGGGCAGCCGCTTGAGTTCCACCCGGTGCTCATGTCGTTGGCCATCAACCTCATCGGCGGCACGGGTAATACGTTCTCTTTTGTGGCGCTCTGCGCGTTTAGGGCAAAGTCGCAGCAGCTCAAGGCATTTGGCAGGGCATCGATCGTGCCGAGCTTCTTCCGTATCTCCGAGCCCGCGATCTTCGGCGCGCCTATCATCTTCAACCCGATCCTCATGATTCCGTTTGTGCTAGGCGGCATGATCTCGGCCCTGCTGTATTGGGGTGCGGTCTCACTGGGTCTTGTCTCTAACTTCTACATCTTGGTGAGCGGCACGTTCCCCATCTTCGTTCAGGGCTTTGTCCAGTGCCTCGACCCGCGCATCTGGGTGTTTACGATCGTTTTGATCGTGGTCATGGCTGTGGTCTGGTACCCGTTCTTTAAGGTGTACGATAACCAGCTCCTGGCTCAGGAGCAGGAGAACGCCGCGGCAGCTTCTGCCGAGGATGCTGAGTAGCATGAGTTACTTTGACAGAACGTCTGCCGCCGGTATGCCCGAGGGCTTTTTGTGGGGTGGTGCCCTCGCCGCCAACCAGGCCGAAGGGGGCTGGAACGAGGGCGGCCGCGGCATGTCGCACTCCGACCTGATCCCACAGGGTTCCGACCGCTGGGATGTAATGTTTGGCAGGCAAAAGCCCGTGGACGATCCGGACAGGCTGTATCCATGCCGCTGGGGCAACGACTTCTTCCATCATTGGCACGAGGATGTCGAGCTCTTTGCCGAGATGGGCTTTAAGTGCCTGCGTCTTTCAATTTGCTGGAGCCGTATTTTTCCCACAGGGATGGAGGCCGAGCCCAACGGCGAGGGCTTGGAGTTTTACCGTCAGGTATTCGAGGCGCTGCGCGAGCATGGAATCGAGCCGCTTGTGACGCTGTCGCACTACGACTATCCGTTGGCTCTGGTCGAGCGCTATGGTGGCTGGCAAAGCCGAGAGATGATCGAGCGGTATGCGCACTACGTCGAGACCGTCGGACGCGCGTACCAGGGCCTCGTGCGTTATTGGCTTACGTTCAACGAGATCAACAGCGTGGCGCTGTCCTATCTCAACGCGGGTGTCACGCTCGAGGATGAGCGTGACCGTGCAGCCGTGACTGCGGCGTTCTCGCACCATATGTTTATGGCGAGCGCTCGCGCTGTCGAGATTCTGCACAAGATCGATCCCGCAAACAAGGTGGGTTGCATGGTCGCTGCCGGTGCGACCTATCCGTACCGTTGTGCGCCCGAGGACGTATGGCTTGCGTATGAGGAGGACCGCGGCCGCTACTTCTACACAGACGTGATGGCTGCGGGCGCCTATCCTGCTTGGAAGCTGCGTGCACTCGAGAAAGAGGGTGTTCACGTGCCCTTTGAGCCGGGCGATACGGAGTATCTGGCAGAGCATACGGTCGACTTCATCTCGTTCTCGTACTATTGCTCGCGCTTGGTGTGCGCCGATGATCAGGTGATCGCCGAGAAGGCGGAGGGCAACGTGTTCCCGACGCTGCGCAATCCGTACCTCAAGGATAAAGAGACTGCCTGGAAATGGCAGATCGATGCGCTGGGTTTGCGCGTGACGCTTGCCGGCTACCACGATCGTTACCATCTTCCGCTCTTTATCGCTGAGAACGGTGTGGGCGGACTCGATGCGCTGGAAGACGGCAAAGTCCACGATGCGTATCATATTGATTACCTGCGAAGGCATATTCTTGCGCTGCGCGATGCAATTGTCGAGGACGGTGTTGACCTGATGGGATACACGCCGTGGGGCTGTATCGATTTGGTGTCGGCCTCGACGGGGCAGATGAAGAAGCGCTATGGCTTTGTTTATGTTGATGCCGATGATATGGGCAAAGGCACGTTCGATCGCTACCGAAAGGACAGCTTCTGCTGGTACCAAAAGGTCATTGCATCAAATGGCGAGGACTTGAGTTAACTCTTGCAGGTCTGTTGCCCCCGCGGTCCGCTTCGGCCGCGGGGGCTTTTGTTATTGAGGCGGCTGTTCATGAGGAGCATTGCAGGCTGCGGAAACCCGGCACTTGGGGACGTTCCTTTCCTGCCGGCAGCTTGGGACAGTCCTTAAAGGCCGCATCGATCAACTGCGGAAAGCACATCCCAGAATGAGCGTCCAACATGGGGTGCGGTTTCCCTTGAGGCCCTCAATCGGAAAATGCATCCCGGATTTTTGTCGAAAAGCGGTCCCTAGTTTCCCAAACGGGCCGCTAACGGAAAGCGCATCCCGCTATTGGGCCCCAAAGCAGGATGCGCTTTCCGTGCTGGCAGTTCCAAGCAGTTCGGGATGGCCCTTTTCGTCTGCTCTCGGCCGGCGTCCGTAAGACTGTCCCCGACGACCACTCATTTAAGTCTGTCCCCAATGAGTGCCCAATGACTAGTAGTAGGCCCACATGGCTTCGATTTCGTTGAGGACCTCCACCACGCCCCAGCGGCGGGCGCTGCGGCTGGCCGAGTTGGGGTCGTAGACGCCAATCTGGTTGGCATCGTCGATGCCGTAGAGCACGATATAGTGGCCTACGTTGGTAAACGTGCCGGGGCGCACTGCGGCGATGACGGGCGCACCCGAGCGAAGTGCTTGAGTAATCGATTCGCGATCGTTATAGAGCTGTGTTCCGTTGAGCCCCAGCTGCCACGCACCGCCTGTCATAAACGACCACTCGGTGGCACCAGTGGGGGCGTAGTTGTCGGCTTCGGCCAGCGCGCATATATCGACCGGCGTCTTATCGGTATGGCCGGTCTTAAAGATATAGACCATGGTGAGGCAGGTAGGACCGCAAGCGTTTTCGCGAATAGTGCCACCGGCATAGGGCAGCTCCGACCATGCGGGGTCAATTTGGTAGATGTGGGGCATGGTGCCGGCCTGCCATTGCGAGCGTGGGGTCGAGAACGCAAAGGAGTAACCGGGCGCGACGGGAGCTTTAAGCAGCTTGTCCTCGGCAGTGGGCTCAAGACCGGCTGATCCGTGGGAGATACAGGATCCCAAAAACACAAAGACGAGGCAGGCGGCGATGGAGCAAAGCGCAAGGCGTAGGCGGCGGGCCGGAAGCGCGTGGCTTGTGGTGTGCGACGCGGGGTGAGGGGCGGAATTGCCGCGATCGCGTTGAGGTCGCGAAAAGGAGCGCTTGACGTAGTAGTCGGTCTTATGCCGATCGTAGCGGCGTGGCTGCGATGTGTCGGTTTGGCGTTGGCGTGTGCTCGTACTCACGCGGTCTGACTGCTGCACGGTACGGCTTTGTTGCCGCGAAGAAGCCCCGAGCTGCTCTTGGGGGCGCTGCGGGTTGTCGTTGTCGGAGGTGCTTCTGGGCGTTGGCATGGTGCGGCCAGCAAGGCGAACGCTTTGTCGCCGTTGATCACCGTCGTTGTATCCGTATGCCATTCGTACCGCCTTGTCTCATGTATAACCTGTCTATCCTACAAAAAAGATGTGCAACAAATGGGTCCGCGCGTCAAAAGCTCGGCAAACGGTACGAAAGGCGCAAAACACACGGCCTCAAAAACATCTCTATATGCGTCCGATGAGCGTACGCCCGTCGGACGGGCGACAACAATGAGCGGCAAACCGTGCCGTTCGTCCCAAAAACGGTGCCGCTCGTTTTGCAGTTCTGCCTTCGGTCGAGCTGCGAGCGGCGCTGCTGCGCCAAGGCCGTATCTTAAAGCCATGGAATAAAAGCGCGCGGCAAAACGGACCGCGCAAGGGGTGACGCCAAGGGCGTCAAAAAGGAAAGGAGGGGAACAATGGCGGACAAGAACGCAGAAGTTGCAGTCGAGGATAACGGCGGCATGAAGAAAACGCTCTCGCTCTGGAACTTCTTCACCATCGGCTTTGGTGCCATTATCGGTACCGGTTGGGTTCTGCAGGTCGGCGACTGGATGGTCGTGGGCGGCGGTCCCGTTCCCGCTATGATCGCATTCCTCTTGGGTGCAATCTTCCTCGTGCCCGTCGGAGCTGTTTTCGGTGAGCTCACGGCTGCTATCCCCATCTCGGGCGGCATCGTCGAGTATGTCGATCGTAGCTTTGGCCGTACACTGAGCTACATCACCGGATGGCTTTTGGCCCTGGGCAACGGCATCCTGTGCCCGTGGGAGGCCATCGCCATTTCGACCCTCGTGTCCGAGATGTTCGGCAGCCTACCCGGTCTTGAGTGGCTGCGCGCCGTCAAGCTCTACACCATCCTGGGGGCCGACGTCTACCTGTTCCCGACGCTGATCGCGCTCGGCTTTGCAGTCTACGTCATCTTCCTCAACTTCCGCGGCGCCAGCTCGGCCGCCAAGCTCCAGGCCTTCCTGACCAAGGCCCTGCTCTGCGGCATGCTGCTCGCCATGGGCGTCTCGCTGTTCACCGGCTCGCCGGACAACGCCATGCCCGTGTTCTCCCAGGTCACCGGCGCTGGCGGCGGCAAGGCCGCTACCGAGAGCACCAGCCTGTTTGCCGGCATCGTGTCGGTCCTGGTTCTGACCCCGTTCTTCTACGCCGGCTTCGACACCATTCCTCAGCAGGCTGAGGAAGCAGCCGAGGGCCTCAACTGGAACAAGTTCGGCAAGATCATCTCCCTGGCCCTGCTGGCCGCCGGCGGTTTCTACATGGTCTGCATCTACTCGTTCGGTACCATTCTCGACTGGCATGAGTTTGTTAAGAGCCCGGTTCCCGCGCTTGCCTGTCTCAAGGGCATCAACATGCTCCTGTACCTGGCCATGCTCGTCATCGCCACGCTTGGACCCATGGGCCCGATGAACTCCTTCTACGGCGCAACGAGCCGCATCATGCTCGCCATGGGCCGCAAGGGCCAGCTGCCCGAGAAGTTCGCCGAGGTCGACCCCAAGTCCGGCGCTCCCAAGCTCGCCTGCGTTGTTCTGGGCGTCATCACCGTCGTCGGTCCGTTCCTGGGCAAGAACATGCTTATCCCTCTGACCAACGTGTCGGCTCTCGCCTTCATCTTCTCCTGCGGCATGGTCGCCCTCGCCTGCCTGCGCATGCGCTTCACCGAGCCCGACCTGCCTCGTCCCTACGAGGTGCCCGGTGGCAAGTTTGGCATCTCCCTCGCTATCGCTGCCTGCGCCATCATCATCGGCCTGCTTGTGATTCCGTTCTCTCCCGCCTCCCTCAACATGGTGGAGTGGAGCATCGTGATCGGCTGGTTGGCTATTGGCCTGGCCCTCATGGCTTTCACCAATTACCGCAAAAAGTAACGCCGAGCCGGGGCGGATCAGGTGCGCGGGACCCTCTCTTCCGCGCGCCGAACCCGGCGCCACTTGGGTAGCTTTGTGAGGCCTTAACCCAACACGGCCTCGCCCACTATATGGATCCATAAGGAGGAACCATGTCCACTAAGTATGCAATCGTTGGCGGCAAGCTCATCGACGGTACCGGTGCCGAGCCGGTCGAGAACTCCCTCGTTCTCGTCGACGACAACGGCAAGATCGAGTACGCCGGCGCCATGCAGGACCTTCCCGAGGGCGTTGAGGTCATCGACGCCGCCGGCAAGACCGTCCTTCCCGGCCTGATCGACACCCACCTGCACTTCTCGGGCAACTTGACCGACGATGACACCGACTGGGTCATGCAGCCGCTTCTCGAGAAGCAGGCCGTCGCCGTCAAGCAGGCCTACGACTGCCTCACCCACGGCCTCACCACCGTCTGCGAGATCGGCCGCTTTGGTATCCAGATCCGTGACTGCATCGACAAGGGCGTCTTTAAGGGCCCGCGCGTTCTGGCCACCGGCCTCGGCTTCTGCCGCGTTGCCGGCCACGGTGACTCCCACCACTGCACCCAGGAGCTCAACAAGGAATCCCATCCCTGGGGCGACCAGGTCGATGGCCCTTGGGATCTGCGCAAGGCCGTCCGTCGTCGCCTGCGCGAGAACCCCGATGCCATCAAGATCTGGGCTACCGGTGGCGGCATCTGGCGCTGGGACTCCGGTCGCGACCAGCACTACTGCTCCGAGGAGATCCAGGCCGTGGTCGACGAGGCAAAGATGGTCGGCATCCCCGTGTGGAGCCACTGCTACAACAACCACGCCGCTGCCTACGATTCCGTTCGCTTTGGCTGCGAGCAGCTGATTCACGGTTTCGATATCGATGAGCGCACCATGGACCTCATGGCCGAGCAGGGCACCTTCTTCACCCCGACGATCGCCTTCCTGCCCACCTGGTACGCCACCTATCCGCCCGTCTACGTCCCCGAGCTGCACGACAAGTACGAGGGCACCCTGGTCGAGAAGGAGCTGCAGCGCAACTACGACTGCCTGCGCGAGGCCAAGAAGCGCGGCGTCGTCATGACGATCGGCTCCGACTCCTTCTCCTTCGTCACCCCGTACGGCACCTGCTCCATCGAGGAGATGTACGAGTTCGTCGACAAGATCGGCTTCACCCCGGTCGAGACCATCACCTGCGCCACCCTCAACGGTGCCAAGATGTGCCACATCGAGGACGAGACCGGTTCTATCGAGGCCGGCAAGTGCGCCGACCTGCTGGTCGTCAACGGTGACGTCGCCGCCGACATCCACGTGCTCAACACCGACAACATGGACGTTATCATGAAGGACGGCTGGATCGTCGAGGCGGGCACCTTTGGCGAGGCCAACAAATACAGCGCCTAAACTACCGTTCATCGACGACTGGATGTAAAACACAGTATTTGATTGCATAATGCAATGGAGAGGGTCGCTTGCGGCCCTCTTTATTGCTATGGGTGCGATAGATAAAAGGGGATGACGGTGGATTTAAACAGGCTGATTCTGGGCAAGAGCTACAACTCTACCAAGGTCTTTCGTACCGCTCAGCATGTGGTTCAAGCCATCTTGCTCGGTATTGTCGTTCCGCTGCTTATCCTGCTGCTCATCTGGGATCTAACCGATAATCCCAATCCCGTTCCGGCCGTTGTCGTCATTGCCGGCTTGGTCATGCTGTGCTTCTTCTTCTCGTACGTCTTTGTCGTTCCCGATGACCTCACATCGAGCGCAACCGACCGCACGCTCGCCATCGCTTCAAAAATATTCGCCTACACGTCGCGCGGCCTTACGCCCGAAGCTGCCCTAGGCGCCTCTAAGATCATCCTGTCCGAAACTATCGCCTCTGCCATCTGCTTTACCGACGGCAAGCAGGTGTTGGCAAGCTGGGGCGAGGACTCGGCAAAATGCCCCGCGGGCACCCCGGTGGTGCTGCGGACTACGCTCAACGTGATCAACAGCGGTGAGCAAAGCGTGTTCTCGCGCGATGCCTCGACCGAGACAGGTGGCTACTTTCCGCGCCTGCGCGCCGGTATTGTCGCACCGCTTACCGTGCGCGGGCATTGCGTGGGCACGCTCGAGCTGTATTATCCCCGTCTGAGCAGCATCGATATGCGCCAGACGGCGCTTGCCTCGGGCTTTGCCGACCTCATTTCCACGCAGCTTGCGAGCTTTGAGCTCGAGCGCCAGGACGAGCTTACGGCCCGCGTGGAGCTGCGCGCCTTGCAATCGCAGGTCGATCCTCATTTTCTGTTTAACACCATCAGCACCATCGTGTCGCTCGTGCGTACCGAGCCGGACAAGGCCAGGTCGCTGCTGATCGACTTCTCCAACTACTACCGTCAGACGCTTTCTGATTCCGATACCCTCACAACGCTCGAGCACGAGGTGGAACAGGGCACTCGCTATATCAATCTTATGCAGGCTCGTTATGGCGACGGCCGTCTGCGCGTCTCGGTCGATATCGACTTTGAGGTGCGCGATTGCATGGTGCCGCCGTTTATCTTGCAGCCGTTGCTCGAAAACTGCATCAAGCACGCGCAGCGCGAGACCGAGCCGCTTTCTATTCATGTTAGGGCTTTCGAGACCGATGACGGTTTGGAGATCATCGTCGAGGACGATGGCATCGGTATGAGCGAAGAAGTCTGCGCGCATCTGTTTGAGCAACATCGCCTGGAGGAGCCCGAGAGCATTACCGCCGACGGCTCCGTCAAGCGAGGTTGCGGCCTGGCGCTCTTCAACGTGCTTCAGCGCATCCATTTCTTTTACGGAGAAGATTCCGGCATGCGCGTGAAGTCTCAGGAGGGCGTGGGAACGCAGGTCATCGTCGAGCTGAACGGCGAGCCGCATGAGCCGGCGCCGTTGACGGCGTAGCACGCGGTTGGATTGAGAGAAAAAGAGGGGAAGCACATATGTCCGAAGGCTGGAACATCTTGGTGGTTGATGACGAGCCTCCCATTAGGGCTGAGCTACGCTATCTGTTGGAAAAGGATACGCGTGTGGGTCAGATTGCCGAGGCGGGCAATGTCACCGAAGCCGTGGAGTCGATTCTGTCGAACAAGCCCGACGTGTTGTTTTTAGACATTACCATGCCCGGTCGCTCGGGAATTGAGCTTGCCGAGACGCTGCAGAACCTAAAGACGCCGCCGGTGGTTGTGTTTGTGACGGCGTTTGCCGAATTTGCCGCTGATGCGTATAACCTCGATGCGGTCGACTATGTCGTCAAGCCGGTCGAGGACGCACGCCTGTCAAAGGCACTCGACAAGATCGAGGCAGCCTTGGGTGCCCGTCGTGTTATCCATGCTCCGCGCCAGCCTTTGCGTCTGACGGTGGACCGCGGGGGCAAAAAGGTGTTCATTCCCGCCGCAGACGTCTGCTACTTTGAGGCGCGCGCCGATTTTTGCAACGCCATCTGCGCCGAGGGAACGTACCTGATCAATGAGTCGATCTCTTCGCTCGAGCGTCGCTTGGTCTCCGAGGGCTTTATTCGCGTTCATCGCAGCTATCTGGTCAATTTGGAAGACGTGCACAATGTCGAGATCGGTTCCACGGGTCTTATGGAGCTCAGGCTCGATCGCGTAACCTCGACGGTGCCCGTGTCCCGCCGTCGCGCTGCCGAGGTTAAAGCACACTTGGGGCTTGCGTAGACGGTCTGCGTGCCGTCGTTTACCATCGCAGGTTTGGCATGGGCGCGCGGTGGGCATAATGGGTGGCATCGAATGAAATCGAAAGGATCATTATGCCCGCGCTTATCACCCATCATCTGTTTGGCGAGGAAAGCATCGACCGTCTTCCGCAGGGCGTCATCACGTCCGATGAAGAGCGCATTGCCTTTATCTTGGGCAACCAAGGCCCCGACCCGTTTTTCTTTCACATTCTGACACCGCGTGTTTCCGACTGCACGCTGCTGGCGCAGGTCATGCATCGGTCGCGCATGTCTCGCCAGTTCGCGTGCCTGCGCGACGGCGTGTCGCATCTGCTGCCGCGCGACGCCAGCTTGGGTCGCGCCTTTGCGCTGGGCCTGCTGTCTCATTACGTGCTCGACCGCAACGCCCATCCTTTTGTCTATGAGCAGCAGTTTGGCATCGTGGAGTCCGATTCAGAGCTTGAGAATTCGAGCAGTCAGGTCCATGCCGTGATCGAGAGTGACCTGGATGTGCTGATGCTGCAGCTTAAACGCGATGGCGCTACGGTCGACGATTATCCGCCGGCGGGCGAGATCGTCACCACCGATCGCATCAATCGCGTGGCCGGCGTGCTGATGAGCTATGTTGCCGGACGCGTGTACGGCATTGACATTCCGGCGGGGGAGTACGGTGCTGCCGTTGCCAATATGCAGCGACTTTACCGCGCGATTGAGCCGGCCGGCTCCGCAAAGACGCGCGCGATCTCGCTGGTTGAGGGCTTGGTGCACGATTACTCGCTGCTCGACGGCCTTGCTCATCGCGTGACGACGGAGTTGCCCGAGCGCACCGGTAACCTGGGCCATCTGACATGGAAGAATCCCTTTACCGACGAGGTCTCGAACGAGAGTTTCCCCGAGGTCTTTGATCGCGCGCTGGGCGATTACGAGTGCACGGTCGCACGTTTTATCGAGACCGGTGACATGGATGCCGTGACCAGTCACGTCAACTACAGCGGTCGCGTGCTCAATGCCGATGAGGAGTTCGACCGCGAGGAATAGGGCCCGTGCGTGCCCCTTTGCCGAATCCTTACCGGCGGTTCTGGACAATTGGGGTACGATGAACTAACTGCATATCGGGCGAATACGAAGGGTCCCTGTCCATGAAATACACCAAGCTCGAGCGTAACTGGGTTATGTATGATGTGGGCAATTCGGCCCTCGTGCTGCTCAATACCTCGGTGGTGCCCATTTACTTTAACGCCATCAATACCGGCGCTTCCTCGGCCGACCTGGTGGTCGCCTGGGGCAATGCACAGACGATCGCCTCGCTGGTCATCGCCATGCTCATGCCCATTCTGGGCGCACTTGCCGACTACGCGGGCAATAAGATCAAGTTCTTCATGGGCTTTTTCCTGACCGGCCTGGTGCTTTGCCTGGCACAGGCCATCCCGATGTCCGCCATGGCATTTTTGACCGTCTACGTGTTGTGCACCATCGGCCTTAACTCGTCCATGACGTTCTACGACGCCATGCTGCCCGATATCACCACCGACGAGCGCATGGATGCCGTCTCCAGCTCGGGCTATGCCTGGGGCTACATCGGCTCCACCGTGCCGTTCATCATTTGCCTGGCGCTCATCATGGGCGGCCCCGCTCTTGGCGTCCCCACCATGCTGGCAACGCGTCTGTCGTTTATCATCACTGGTGCCTGGTGGCTCATCTTTACTCTGCCGCTCATTCGCACCTATAAGCAAAAGTACGGTCGCGAGCGCGGTCCCGAGGACACCATCGGCCACATCGTGGGCGGTGTGTTCTCCGAGGTCGGACACACCATGCGCGAGATCGCCCACAACAAGACCGTGCTGGTCTACATGATCGCGTTCTTCTTCTATATCGACGGTGTGCACACGGTCATTTCCATGGCAACCAGCTACGGATCGGCCTTGGGCATCGATTCGACCCAGCTGGTACTGGCGCTGCTCGTCACGCAGTTCGTGGCCTTTCCGTCCGCCATCATCTACGGCAAGCTCGCCGGCCGCGTGGGCACGCTCAACATGATCTTGGTGGCAGTCGCCGCCTATATGGGCATTGTGCTGTTCGCCGCGTTCTTCCTAAAGACCGCCTTTGAGTTTTGGGTGCTTGCCATTATGGTCGGCCTGTTCCAGGGCGGCGTGCAGGCGCTCAGCCGTAGCTACTTTGGTCGCATTATCCCCAAGGAAAAGTCCAACGAGTACTACGGCTTCTTTGACATCTTTGGTCGTTATGCAAGCGTCATGGGTACCTTCCTAGTGTCGGTCGTTACCTCGCTGACCGGCAACCCGTCGCTGGGCGTCCTTTCTATTGGCGTGCTGCTGATCGTTGGCTTTATGCTGCTGGTTCGCCTGCCCCGCATGACTCGGGCAGCAGAGCATGCCGCATAGGAGCGAGCGGCTATTGTGCCTGTCCACGGTACTCTTTTGGGGTTATCCGCAATAAACATTGCGACTTGCGAGCAATGATTTGCCCAAGTGGGTATGATGGAATCAGCTAGGTCGCGGGGCGTCGCCTGTGTTTGGCGGCGTCCCGTTTTTGTGTTGCAGGGAGGGTAAGGCATGAACGCCACAGTCGTGATTCCAACGTATTGGGCGGGCGATGACGCTTGCGCAAACGCCCCTGGCACCTATGACCATTCGACGCGACTCAACGCCGACAATCCCGAACTCGACCGCTGCCTGGCCTCGCTTGAGCAGGTACGTGACATCCCGCGCATCATCCTTTTGGTGGTCTGTCCCGTTTCTGCCACAGCCGATGTGTCGCTGCGCGTGCACGAGATTGTCGACGCGCATCCCACGCTCAAGGTCACCGTTGTCACCAACACCCAGGCCTCGCGCATCGCAGACCGGGTTGCTCAGATCGCGCCCAAGGGTTCGGGCGAGTGCGTGAGCCTGCGAGGCTACGGTGCCATCCGCAATATGGGGCTAGCCTGCGCCGCTGTGCTGGGGCATGACGCGGTTATCTTCTTGGATGACGATGAGACTGTCATCGACGCCGACTTTATGAAGCGCGCGACCTATGCGTTGGGGCAGCAGACGCGTCAGGGCTTGCCGATCTTGGTCAAGAGCGGCTATTTCTACGATCGCGACGGCTCGCCGCTGGCTCCCACGGACAAGGCGGGCATCTGCCATCGTTGGTGGACCAAGCGCATCGAGTTCAACCGTTGGATGAAAAAGGCGCTTTCGGGCACCCGCATCTCGCGCTCCAACTACGTGTGCGGCGGCCTGATGGCCCTGCACGCCCGCGCCTTTACGCGTGTGGCCTTTGACCCGTTTATCACCCGCGGCGAGGACTTGGATTACCTCTTTAACATGCGCATGTTTGGCTACGACGTGTGGTTCGATAACGAGTGGACCGTGCGCCATCTGCCTCCGGAGTCCGAAAAGCGCTCACCGCGCTTTATGCAGGATGTATACCGTTGGTACTACGAACGGGCCAAGTTGACATTCGCCGCGCATCAAAAGGAGCTCATTCCCGTTACGGCGGCATCGCTCATGCCCTACCCGGGCCCGTGGATTTCGCGCGAGCTCGACGACCGCGTGCGCAAGACCGCTATGGTCCGCAGCGTGTTTACCCGCGAGCATGAGGGCTACCTGCGCATCTGGCGCCATGGTATCGACGAGGCAAAGGCCTATGCGCGCCAAAACGCTGCAAGCTACCTGCGTTTCCAGAGCTTTTGGCCCAAGATCATGGACGGGCTTTGGCGTGACGCACAACTGATCAGTATCCTGGAGGGGGCCGAATGATCGACCGCCGCGCCCAGCGCGATAGTTCAATATCAATCTTTCGCATCATTGCCGTTGCCTGCGCCATTTGTGTGCTGGTGTACTTTATTTTTGCCTTGGTGACCGGTATCGAGCCGATCGCCACGGTGATTGCCTGCGCGCTGCTGTGCATCTTTCTGTGCATCTTTATCTTTTTGACGCTCAATCCCGATTCGGTGCGCTCCCAGTACACCGAGGAGACGCTCTCGGTGGCCTCGGCCATGCTCGAGGACATTAAGGGCGGTCTGACGCAGGAGTCGGCGCGTTTGGTGTGCCGGCGCATTTTGCCCGAGACGCGCGCCATGACGGTGGCCATCACCGACGAGGACAACGTGCTTGCCTGCGCGGGCGAGTTTGAGGAAAAACTGCTGCCCGATACTCCCATCCACACGCTTGCCACACGCTACGTTATCGAACATGGCATCGTGCAGTCGTTCAACCGTATGGTGGATGTCGTGGGCTCGGACGGCTCGCACAACCAAGTCCCCGCCGGCATTATCGCCCCCATCAAGGTGGGCGATCGTACCGTCGGCACGCTCAAGTTCTACTACAAGACCCCGCGCGCCGTCGACCGTACCCAGTATGCGCTTGCCTCGGGCTTTGCCGAGATCTTGTCCACGCAGCTCGCCATCCACGAGCTCGAGGTGCAAAAGGAACTCACGGCGCGCGCCGAGGTGCGTGCGCTGCAGGCGCAGATTAACCCGCACTTCCTGTTCAACACGCTGAACACCATTGCATCGTTTACGCGCACCGACCCGCTGCGGGCCCGCGAACTGCTTCGTGAGTTCTCATCGTTCTATCGTGCCACGCTCGACAACTCGGGATCGCTTATTCCGGTCTCGCGCGAGGTCGCACAGACCAAGCGCTACCTTACCTTTGAGAAGGCCCGCTTTGGCGAGGATCGCGTGCTTGCGACGTTCGATGTGTCCGAGGACGTGGAAGATACGCTGGTGCCGGCGTTCGTGATCCAGCCGATTGTCGAGAACGCCGTACGTCATGGTATGGGCGATGACGACGCCCTGAGGATCGACGTGACCGTTCACCAAGACGGCGAGGATGCAATCTTGATTGCCGTGGCCGATAATGGCGTGGGCATGGATGAGGGTACCGCCGCCAGACTGTTTGACGAGCGTTCTGCCCGTCCCGACGCCAGCTCTCCCCAGGGTGGCGGCGCCGGTGTGGCCATGCACAATATTTCGGAGCGCATCCATCGCTTTTATGGGCCGCACTCCTATACGCGTGTCGAATCGGCGCCGGGCAAGGGCACCAAAGTGCTCCTTCATCTTGATTTGTCAGAGAGCATCTTCGACATTCAAGAGTAAAATAAAAGGCTACGGGCTCAACGTCATGCGACGGATGCCCGGCGTAGTTAGTTGACGAAAGGTTTTATCCCTATGCTGCGTGCGATGATTGTGGATGATGAGGCGCCGGCTCGCTCGGAGCTTCGCTTCCTGCTCGAGCAAACGGGCAAGATCGGCACGATCACGGAGGCGTCGAGCGTCCGCTCCGCCATCGAGATGCTTATGGAAAGTCGCGTGGATGTCGTGTTTCTCGATATCTCGATGCCCGGTGCCTCGGGCCTGCAACTTGCCGAGGCGCTGCATAAGCTCAAAAATCCGCCGGCGATCGTGTTTGTGACTGCGTATAGTGACCATGCGGTCGAGGCATTCGACGTGGATGCCGTCGATTATCTGATGAAGCCGGTCGAAGAAGCTCGCTTGGATCGCGCGATCGAGAAGGTCATGCAACGCGCCAAGCCGGTTACGGACAGCAAGGTGACCATCGAGCGTATCCCGGTGGAAAAGGGCGGCCGCAAGGTGCTCATTCCCGTGGACGATATTCGCTTTATCATGGCCAAGGACGATTACTCCTGCATCTATACCGTCGATGATCGCTTTTTGTCGACGACCTCGCTGGCGCAGTTTGAGGCCAAGCTCTGCGACTTTGGCTTCTTCCGTGTTCACCGCCGCTATATCGTCAACTTGGCGTGCGTCACGGATGTGGAGACGGTGCCCTCGGGTGCCATCCAGCTGGGCATTACGGGCGTCGACGAACGCGTTCCGGTTTCGCGTCGCCGCGTCGTGCCGCTCAAGAAGGCTCTGAGTCTCTAGCACACTGGCCCCGCAGCCCTGTAGACCCATCGTCTGCGGAGCCGTGGGGCCTTTTTTGTATGTATCTGCCGAATCGGTTTTTGCGGAAGGGATCCCATGAACAGTGCAAGCGCCAAGCGCATCGACATCATCTCGGACACCCACGGCTATTTATCGCCTGCGCTCCTGGATGAGCTTGAGGGCGCAGACCTGATCATCCACGCCGGCGACCTCACGTCAGAGATGGACTACGAGCACCTATGCACCATCGCCCCCGTGCGGGCCGTACTGGGTAACAACGATTACTACCGCGACTACGGCCCCGATGTAGACCGTCTTGCGCTTTTTACCTACGAAGGCCTCAAATTCGCCGTAGCCCACTACCGCGAAGACCTTCCGGTGGGATCCGTAGACGTAGCCATCAACGGCCACACCCACGTAACCAAAGAAGCCCAAGTGGGCCGTTGCTTAGTCCTCAACCCGGGCAGCGCCAGCTACCCCAGAGGCACCCGAGGCCCCACCATGGCCAGAATGCTAGTAAAAGACGGCAAGATCCTAAGCACTAAGTTTATTGACCTAGAGTAATCACAACAAAAACGGGGGATGTAAAATCGCATCTCCCGTTTTTTATGAGCCAAAGGCGGAGTTTCAACAAGAATAATCAGACCAACCCCACCGCGGAGAACGGGGACCTCGAGCCGCGGAAGCGGCGAGGAGCAAGAACTGTTTGGACAAAGTGACGGCAGGGAGGGTCTCCGGGGCTGAGGGCGGGGGTTAAGTTTGTCGCGAGTTCCGCACGCAAAGGAAAGCACTTAATGTGCTTTCCGTCTTGCGCAGGACTGTAGAGCAGCAAACTTAACCCCCGCCCTCAGCCCCGGAGACCCTCCCGGATGACCCCGAAAAATTTTTTCAAAAAAAATTGTTGCGCGCCGGACAGACTTCTGTGTATACTAATCTCCGCAGCGCACGCGAGCGGAAACAAACGCGAACGACTGCCTGGGGAGTTAGCTCAGTTTGGTTAGAGCGCCGGCCTGTCACGTCGGAGGTCGCGGGTTCGAGCCCCGTACTTCCCGCCAACGCAATTAAAGCCACGTCTTCGGACGTGGCTTTTTGCGTTTGATGCACTTTGTTTCGATAGAACGATCGCCCTGGTGCATCTTCGCCCAGAATCCCCGCGCCTTCGGGAACGCAAGTAAAATCTAATAAGTATATCTGTCTGAACAACAGCTTTGTTGCGCAACACCTGTTCTACGAGACAGGGGGTTAGGTTATACTAAATTGCACTGTGCGCCGCATCTGATGCATTTCGCTCCAAGCGCGGCACTCAGTGGATATCCGATTTACCATTTGGATGTCCTGGCGGTCATTTAGCGTCTCGACACAAGCTCGGCCCCGGAGCTCGTTCGAGCTGTTCGTATTCCTTGAAAGGGGAAAAATGGACATATCGAGGAAGACTGATTACGCCCTTCGTATGCTGGCGATGCTTGCTGAGGATCCGGAGCGTTTGCTTTCTGTTCGCACCGCTGCCGAAGAGGTCAATGTCCCGTATTCGTTTGCCCGCTCGATTCAGCACGGTTTGGTCCAGGCCGGTATTGTGGAGAGCCTGCGCGGCGTCCACGGTGGCATGCGTCTCAAGGTCAGTCCGGACGACGTCACTATCCGCCAGGTCGTCGAGGCCGTTCAGGGTCCTATGGTTATGAACGATTGCACCGCGCCCGATGGTGACTGTGCGCGCATGGGCGCGTGCTGCTATCATCCCCTGTGGGCCGGAGCCCAGGCGTTGATGCGCGACTACCTCGATTCCGTTTCGCTCGGCGACATCGTCGCTCACCGCCAGTTCCCGGCCGTCGATCCCAAGTTCGCCGACCGCGAAGCGTTTCCCGAGTACGCCACCTGCGCGTGCGCTTACCGGGAGGAATAGCGCCGCATAAGGAGCATAGCCATGATTCAGGACCCCTTTCGTTCGATGATTCGTTCGGAAGGGGTCCTGCGTTATCGCGACCTTCCGTGGCGCCGCACACGCGATCCGTACATCATTTGGCTTTCTGAGGTCATGCTGCAGCAAACGCAGGTGCCGCGTGTGGAGGCGCGCATGCCGGTGTGGCTCGATCGTTTTCCGACTGTGCAGGCGCTTGCCCAGGCCGCGCCTTCCGATGTTTTGGACGCTTGGCAGGGCATGGGCTACAACCGACGCGCTCTGGCGCTTCATGGGGCCGCTCAGCGCGTTGTAGAGGACTGGGACGGGGAGTTTCCGCGTGAGACGCGTGACTTGGTCGCTCTGCCCGGCATTGGCCCGGCAACGGCGCAGGGCATCCGTTCGTTTGCGTTTGATCTTCCAGGCGTGTATCTAGAGACCAATGTGCGCACGGTCTTTTTGCATCATTTCTTTCCCGATGTGCCGGCCGTTCCCGATCGCGAGCTGGTGCCGCTGATCCAAGCCGCCTGTCCAGCGGCCCCTGGTGCGGCGGCGGATGAGATTGCGCCCTTTGCCGCGCCTCAAGACGATGCTGACACGCCGCGCGCGTGGTATTACGCGTTGCTGGATTACGGCGCGTATCTTAAGAAGACGCTGCCCAATCCGTCCAGGCGGTCGGCGGGCTATAGTCGTCAGTCCAAGTTTGAGGGCTCGCGTCGCCAAAAGCGCGCGCATATCGTGCGTATGTTGCTGGCAGCGCGCGATGGACAACCGGCAGGTATTACGCTCGATGAAGCCGTTGCAGGCGTTAACGAGATGGAGACGGCAGCCGGCCGAGAGCCGGTCGAGCGCGAGCTGGTCGCAAGCATTCTTGCCGATCTGGAGCGCGAGGGCTTTTGCGGCTCCGAGGGCGATCGTTGGCTGAGTGTGTAGCTCACTCGAATCTGAAGAACGGGATTGTAAGGTTTAAATTCTCGGCATGAGGGCATCCTTAAAGCAAGGCCGCTCAAAGTCTGTGGGCGGCATGCGTTGAAGGGAAGTACACCTATGGATTTTGAGAATTCCCAAACCAAGAAGAACCTCGAGACCGCTTTTGCCGGTGAGTCCCAGGCACACACCAAGTATCGCTACTATGCATCCAAGGCCAAAAAGGACGGCTACGTTCAGATCTCGAATATTTTTGCCGAGACGGCGGGCAACGAGTCCGAGCACGCCAAGCTGTGGTTTAAGTATCTGCACGACGGCGCCGTTCCGGGCACTCTGGACAACCTGCGCGACGCCGCTGCGGGCGAGAACTACGAGTGGACCACGATGTACGACGAGTTCGCCAAGACCGCCGAGGAGGAGGGCTTTGTCGAGATCGCCGAGAAGTTCCGTGGCGTCGCCGCCGTCGAGAAGGCCCACGAGGAGCGCTACAACAAACTCGTCGAGCGCATCGAGTCGGGCGAGGTGTTTGAGCGTGAGGGCGTGAAGGTGTGGAAGTGCCTGAACTGCGGGCACCTGCACGTTGGTGCCGAGGCGCCTGAGGTGTGCCCGGTGTGTAACCACCCGAAGGCGTACTTTGAGGAGCAGGTGGTGAACTACTAGCGCCGATACGAATGTGGACTGCGGGGCTCAGGGCGGGGAAATACCTTTCCCTCTCGCTCACGGCTCCGCAGGGTCGCGCGAGGCAAAGGTATTTCCCCGCCCTGCGCCCCGGCGTTGGGTCGTCGCTTGCTCGTTACTGAAAAGCTGATATTAAAGTTTGTGTGCCGCCCCTTATGGGGCGGCACGTTTTTATGTGGGGACTGGTTGGGACGGCCCCGTTCATGGGTGGGGTACACTGGGTAGCGACTTTTAGTTTATCTACTACCTGATGGGGTGTTTTTTATGGGTAAGAAGTCTCGGGCTCGGGTTGCTGCTGCGGGAACTCGCAAGGATCCTGGTCGTCGGGTTGCCGAGGGCAAAAAGGCCGATCGTGCCGAGAAGGACAAGAAGGTCGGTGCACATGCTCATCCTGAGTGGGCGCCTCACCTCAATACGGCTAGTGAGGACCTGACCGCCAAGCTGTTTACGATGGTCGAGGTTATCTTGGGCGTGGTGCCCGTGGTGGTCATCGGTCTGTTCCTGGCCTCTAAGGATGCTACGAGTGTGGATAAGCTCACCGATGTCTTTTCTCAAGACCCCTCGATGGTGGTTACGTTTATCTCGGCGTGCCTGCAGCCGTTTGTGGCGTACATGCTGTACATGATTTACCGCAAATACTGTGAGGGCGATGCGGGCTTTGCCGCCGGCAACCTGATCGGTCTTTTGTGCTCCGAGATCCTACTGCTCAATATCCCAGGCGTCATCGGTATGGGCATCTTGCTGTGGCGTGTTTGGCGCAACGTCGCCCCGCACTTTGAGAGCTGGTTGTTTGAGCGTCGTGCAATGGGCGTGCTGGCAGACATTGCGGGCTCGCTCGTGATTTTAGCCTTGGCGTTTATGTGCGCCACCGCCGCCCGCGGTCTCGCGGGCATGTAGTCTGTCCTCACCGACCACGGAGCGCAGGGCAACTGCTGGTTTCACCGCTCCGGACGTCAGACCCGCGGCGCATCCCTTTCCCTCTCGCTCACGGCTTCGCAGAGTCACGCGAGGCAAAGGCATGCGCCGCGGGTCTGACGACGCGGGCTTGCCAACGAGTTTTGGCTAATAGATTGGTTTGTGTGCCGCCCCTTTGGGGCGGCACTTTTTGTGTGGGGTCCCGGTCTCCACAATTTTCGTCAAGCTTTTGGTTAGATTTTGGTCAGTTGGCGTAAGGGTGGAAGGCCAAAAGATTGCTGGCGAAAAAAGCTCAGAGAAAGTGCTGGTAGGGGAGTTGTTGAGCTTTTCGACAGCTTTTGAGCAAAAGAAACTTTGTGGCTATTGCCGGCGATTGCGTTGTCGCGGTCATGGCGGTGCGGGATGCTGGTCGTAAGCGTCGAACGCTCCGATTTTGGAGGCCAACATGGACCTGTTTCTTGAGACCCCACAGCAACAAGCCGAGCGCATGCTGCGGCAGCAGCGGCGGCTTATAGAGATGCAAATGCAAGGGGTTGCCAACCAGGCGCCCGTGCAAAACGTCGTGCCCGCTGCTGTACCTGCAGCCGTGCCCGGGTGCGAATCGGCACCAGAGGCCTATTCCGTACAGCAAGATTCATATGCGCAGGAGCTCGCGTTCGACAAGCGTCGTGCGCGTCGTCGCCGCGTGGGCCAGCGCCTGCGCACATTGGCGATGATCGTGCTCATTCAGCTAGGACTTGCGGCAATCTTCTTGGCCTCATATGCCCTCACGTGCATTCTCAACGGCGCATCGCCCAACGAGGTGCTCCAACATCTGTCAGCCCTCGGCCAGCGCCTAGGCGATGTCATAACAACAATCCGCGCCGGCTGGGAGAGTTAGCATTCGCCACCACGGGTATTCTTGGATGCAAGGATTATCGCCACGAGCGGAATCCTTGCATCTTGCGGATCTAGCCGTGTGACTAAATAGTATTATTGAAGATGAATAATAATAAGAAATATAAGGAGGTGCTCGGTTGAATCTGACCTTTGAGGGATTCTTAAAAGGCTATTGCCGAGAGCTATCCGGACAGCAGTCACTGAGTTTTAGAAAGCTGGTTGAGCAGGCGACGACGGTTGCGCCGCGCGTGGCGGAGCCTCTGTTTTTGCTTGCTTTGGCGCAAGGAAAAGCCGAATACGTTCTGGGTTTATCCGAGGGCTCATGGATGGAAGAGGATTACCGAGACGTTTTGTCCTTGTACGGTCAAGCGGGTAGCATAATATCTTTATGCGCCAAAAGTGAGCTTCCTAATCGTTATGCCAACGTTTGGCGTGCGTATAGAGCGGTGAAGGAAAAGCCGGTGGCGAACAGAAGGATCAACGCCCTGATGCGAAAAAGAATACTGGAAGCATTGGAGGAATCGGGCGTAACGCGCTATGGCCTCTGCCGTGCTCTGCACCTGAATAAAGGAAACGTATACGCATACTTGGCCGGCGATGACTCAAAGGTGAGCAGGGAGACGGCGCGCCGCATTATGGAATATGCGGAGGAGAGGGGCACCCAAGAAGGGGCCGGCCGCCCGGTGCGTGTGGCGGGGTAAGATTGATCGCGGTTTTGATTGGTGCTCGATTGGGTTTGTTGGGCGGAGTTTATGTCTGCTATTGATATTGTGCTTGTTGTGATCGCCTTGGTGGCGGTGGGGGTTGCTGTGGCTTGTGCCCTCCAGCTCAAGAGCCTGCGTGCCGAGTTGCGGGAGCGTGGCGACAGTAGCGCGGAAACGCTGGCAGCGCTCGAGCAGGCCAACAACGCGCTCGATGCCCTGAACGTTACGCTGGCCGAAACCCGCCGCACGGCCAATGCCATCGCGCAGCAGCAGACGACCGATGCGGCCGTGGAGCAGCAACGTTACCTGACCATCACACGCGAGTTCTCGCAAGCTGGTGACCGGATGGATGACCTGCGCCGCGAGACGGCCCAACAGCTCGGCGCCAATCGCGAGGGCATCGAGCATCGCCTGGACAAGGTGCGCGAGACGGTCGATGTTCAGCTGGGCGCCATCCGCAAAGACAACAACGTGCAGCTCGATCAGATGCGTGCGACGGTGGACGAGAAACTCTCCCGTACGCTCAACGATCGCCTGTCTGCATCGTTTAAGCAGGTGAGCGACCAGCTCGAGGCCGTGTACAAGGGCCTGGGCGACATGCAGTCTATCGCCACCGGCGTGGGCGACCTTAAGCGCGTACTGGGCAACGTCAAAGCGCGTGGCATTTTGGGCGAGGTGCAGCTGGGTGCAATCCTGGCGGACATCCTCACGCCCGACCAGTATCTGGAAAACGTTGCCACCAAGCCTGGCGCCTCGGAGCGCGTTGAGTTTGCCGTCAAGCTGCCGGTGGACGAGGGCGATCCCGTGCTGCTGCCGATCGACTCCAAGTTTCCGGGCGACGCGTACGAGCACCTGCTCGACGCCCAGGAGTCTGGTGATGCTGAGGCCGTCGCCGCAGCGCGCAAGACGCTTGATATGATGGTGAAACGCGAGGCCAAGGACATCTGCGAAAAGTACCTGAGCGTGCCGGCGACCACCAACTTTGGCATCATGTTCGTGCCGTTTGAGGGCCTGTACGCCGAGATCGTCAGCCGTCCCGGGCTTATCGAGACCCTGGGCCGCGACTATCACGTCAACGTGGCCGGCCCCAGCACCATGGCGGCGATTCTCAACAGCCTGCAGATGAGCTACCAGACGTTTAAGCTGCAAAAACGTACCGACGACGTACTGCGCGTGCTCTCCGCAGTCAAGGCCGAGCTGCCGCGCTATCAGGCGGCGCTGCGCCGCGCCCAGCAGCAGATCGAGACCGCGGGCAAAACGGTCGAGGGCATCATTACCACGCGCACCAACGTCATGGAGCGCAAGCTCAAGGACATCGACGCGCTGGAGGATGCTGAGGAAGCCGACGCGATTTTGGGCTTGGAGTCCGCAGGCCTGCTCGCAGACCAAAAAGACGAGGACTAGTCGCAACGGACGGTGGGTCGCCGGCGTAAACGCGGGTGCCCCGCCGCTTTTCGCATCGTGCTTGCCTGAAGTGCGCTTCAATGTGCAACAATGGCGTTTCGCCCTATCAGATGCGAAAGGAAGCCCATGTCTCAGAGAAGCACCAGCCCGCTCAGCCGCTCCACCGTGCGCCGCACGCTGCGGCGGTTTTGGGGTGTGACGCGCACGCAGCCGCTGATTGTCTTTCTCTCGGTGTTCTCGTCGGCGGGCTACATCTTTTTGCTGACGTTTGCCAATACCTATGTGATGGCCCTCATTGTCGACCGCGTCCAGGCCGGCCCCGTGGCGGGCGACAAGGTGTTTGAGGTCTTTGGCCCTTACATTCTGGCGCTCGTACTCGTTAACCTGGTGGGTCAGATCCTCTCCAAGTTACAGGACTACACCGTCTACAAGCTCGAGATCGCAGGCAACTATCACCTGGCGCGTCTGTGCTTCGACACGCTCTCCAACCAATCCATGACATTCCATACCAGCCGCTTTGGCGGATCGCTTGTGAGCCAGACAAGCCGTTTTATGAGCGGCTACACGGGTCTGGTCGACGTGACGGTGTATTCGCTCATCCCCACCATCACCTCGGTCATCTGCACCGTGGCCGCACTTGCCCCGGTGGTGCCGACGTTTACCGTGATCCTGGTGTGCATCATGGTCGTCTACATCGCGTTTGTCTGGCTTATGTACAAGCGCATCATGCCGCTTTCGGCCGCGACGTCCGCTGCGCAGAACAAGCTCTCGGGCGTGCTCTCCGACGCGGTCACGAACATCTTGGCCGTCAAGACCTGCGGGCGCGAGGACTTCGAACGCGATCTGTTCGACGCCGCCGATCGCGCCGCGCGCGACGCCGAGACGGTCTCGATGCACGCCATGATGCAGCGCAACTTTACGACCTCGGGCCTTATCGTCATCACCATGGCCGTGGTGAGTGTGTTCGTGGCGGGCGGTAATGCGTGGTTTGGCGTCTCGGCCGGCTCGCTCGTCATGATCTTTACCTACACCTATAACCTCACCATGCGCCTGAACTACGTAAGCTCCATGATGCAGCGTATCAACCGCGCTTTGGGCGATGCGGCCGAGATGACGCGCGTGCTGGACGAGCCGCGTTTGGTGGCAGACGACCCGGACGCCCCTGAGCTCAAAGTAACCGAGGGCGCGATTGATTTTGAGCACCTGAGCTTTGCATACCGTGACGCCGCGGCGGGCGAGAGCGTGTTCAACGACCTGACGCTCCATGTGGCGGCGGGCCAGCGCGTGGGCCTGGTGGGCAAATCAGGCTCGGGCAAGACGACGCTCACCAAGCTGTTGCTGCGCCTGGACGATGTACAGGGCGGCCGCGTGCTCGTGGACGGCCAGGACGTCTCGCGCTGCACGCAGCAGAGCCTGCGCCGCCAGGTTGCCTACGTGCCGCAAGAGGCGCTGCTGTTCCACCGCTCCATCCGCGAGAATATCGCCTACGGCCGCCCCAATGCCACCGACGAACAGATTCGCGAGGCAGCGCGCCTGGCCAATGCCCTGGAGTTTATCGACCGCCTGCCCCGTGGCTTTGACACCATGGTGGGCGAGCGCGGCGTCAAGCTTTCGGGCGGCCAACGCCAGCGCGTGGCCATCGCCCGCGCCATTCTCACTGACGCGCCGATTCTGGTGCTCGACGAGGCGACGTCTGCCCTGGACAGCGAGTCCGAGGCGTTGGTGCAGGAGGCGCTCGAGAACCTGATGCGCGGGCGCACCTCCATTGTGGTGGCGCATCGCCTGTCCACCGTGGCGGCGCTCGACCGCATCGTGGTGTTGGCGGACGGTGAGATTGTCGAGGACGGCACACATGCGCAGCTTGTCGAGGCGGGCGGCGAATACGCAAGCCTGTGGAGCCGCCAGACCGGCGCATTTTTGGAGGCTTAAGGCCCCCGTACGTGGGACAATCGTTTCCGTGAAGTTATGTTTCTGCCGAGCCGAGGAGTCGTTATGCCACGCGAGACCAATGCCGCCAAACGCGAGCGCGCCATCGAGGTGTGCGAGCGCCTTAACCGTCGCTATGGCCCGGTCGAGTGCTTCTTGGACCACGAGAATCCCTTTAGGCTGCTCATTGCGGTACTGCTCTCGGCTCAGACGACCGACGCGCAGGTCAACAAGGTGACACTCCAACTGTTTGCCCAGTGGCCCACGCCCGAGGCCATGGCCGGAGCAAGCGTGACAGACGTGGCGGACACCATTAAGTCACTCGGCTTTTATAAGAGTAAGGCCAAGCATGCCGTGGAGGCCGCGCAGATGATCGTCGCCGATTACGGCGGCGAGGTGCCGGCCGACATGAAGGAGCTTGTAAAGCTGCCGGGCGTGGGGCGCAAGACGGCGAACATCGTGCTCAACGTGGGGTACGGCATCGTAGAAGGCATCGCGGTGGATACGCACGTCAACCGCATCGCGCACCGCCTGATGCTGAGTCCCAAGACGCACGCCAAAGAGCCACTCAAGACCGAGCAGGATCTGCTCAAGATTTTGCCGCACGAGTATTGGGAGTCGGTCAATCACCAGTGGATTACCTTTGGCCGCGAGATTTGCGATGCCCGCAAGCCCAAGTGCGACGAGTGCCCGCTGGCAGACCTTTGCCCCAGCGTGCGCGTGACGGGGTAGGGCCCGACACGTTTTGCCGGCACCCGAAGACGGCGACCAATGTTGCGCAACACATTTGGGCTGCGAAGGCTCAATATGATGGCGACAGATGCCGTTTGTTGTGAGGGGATGCCCGAATATGTTTTGCACCAAGTGTGGATCCGAGATGCCCGACGGAACCGATTTTTGCACGAACTGCGGGGCACGCATGGGCGCCGCTTCTCCGGCGGCCGCGCCTGCTGAGCCCGCATCGATGCCGGCGGCAGGGATGCCTCCCGTGCAGAAGAAGTCACATAAGCGCGCGGTGATTGTCGGCATGTGCGTGGTAGGCGTGCTCGTTGCCGGCGGTGCCGCTCTGGCGCTGACCGGCGTGCTGGGTCCGCTTGGGCAGGGCAACTCATCGCAGATTACGGTACTGGGGTCCGACGAGGGTTCAGCCGAGCACAAGGACAAGGGAAGCGCCAAGGAGAAGCCTGCCGATGAGCAAGAAGAGCCGGAAGAGACCGAGCAGACGAGCAGCAGCGTAAAAGTCGACCTTAACGACCAGGCAACCTATGCCGCCGCAAACCTGTTCCTGTCGAACTTTACGGAGGAGCACTTCGATCGGGACTGGTATCAGACGGGCGGCTTCGATTCGACTGACGGACTTTCTGATGACGAGAAATACAAGCTGGTTAAGTTTATCTGGTGCCATTTTATTGACAACGCGCCGTATCGAATCGAGAAAGGCGACTATGACAACGGTAATAGCCAGCGTGTGGCGACTGATGTGATCAATAGGGAACTCAATCGCTTGACGGGTCTGACGCTTTCCGATGCCGATATGACTTATGACAGAACGCCGGAGGGGCAGGCGATTCCTGATTCGGCCGAAGCGCATGACGGGTACTTGTATCTGAAACAGGAATATGGCCAGGGAAATTACAACCCACCGTGTGCCATCGTTACGGGCACGACTGACCTTGGCGACAACATTTACGAGCTCACCTATGAGGTCTACAGTGCTGGCGGCATGTTACTTCCTTCCGACATCCCCGAGAGCACCTACGGCCTGCCAAAGAACCAGTTCATCGCCGCAATTCAAGCGGACGCATCCATGGGCCGTACCGAGACTTGCACGGTCCGCGTCGCGCAGGGTGACGGCATCCCGACCTTCATGCTGCTTAAAATGGGCGTCTACGATTAGACTCGGCGTATAGCTCACTCTGATAGCGCCAGGCGGCTTGCCCGTCTGGCGTTTTTGTTGCGGGGCTGGGCGTACGCTTGAGCAGGAGTATATGTTGCCTCATGCCGCCCCATGCAAAAATGTGTTGCTAATTTAGAAGCCTATTCAAGCGCGCCGAAGTCGTGGCGTGCTGGCGTAGCATGAGCAAAAAATCAAGCAATGGAGGGTAACGTGGCAATATCGAAGACGCGAGAGCTCGAAGATTATTTTGAACGCATCGTGCGCACGCGCGAAGGCGACCTGCCTGGTCGTCGCAAAGGCGACGAATACTTGTCTCAAACCCATGCGCTCTACCATGGCGACCCTGCGCCCTGGGCTCTGACGCCAAAGATATTCGACAAGGATATGACGGCGCTTCTTAAGGAGGCGTCCGAGCGCATGTACGGCATTATGGACAAGGTGACGCGGGCGTTTTGTTCCGATGCCTCCGTGCGCGCGTGGTTTCGCATGGATCCGGCTTTTGCTGACCTGTGCGCTATGGATGCCGGCTATGATTGCCAGATCCCCCTTGCGCGCGTTGATATCTTTCTTGACGAGGACACCGGTTCGTATACGTTTTGCGAGCTCAATACCGACGGCAGTGCCGGAATGGTAGTGACCGATGCGGTCTGTCAGGCAGTGCGAACGACGCCTTCCTTTGAGGAGTTTGCATCCGACCACCCCGGCTTTCGGCAGTACGATTTGTGCGACGACTGGATAGATGCATTGTTTGAGACCTATGCAGAGTGGAAGCTGGCCCATCCTCGCCGCACCGAGGATAGTGCACGATTGGACGACGGGGCCCGCGTTGACGAGGGGCTCTATGCACCGCAATCAAAGAAATGTCCCGCTTCGGTGGCAATCGTCGACTATTCGGAAAGCATCGACTCGGAAGATGCGGCTCATTTTGTCGACCTTATGAGGCGGCGGGGTGTAGCCGCACGCTTTGCGGATGTGCGCGACCTGCGGATTGGCGAAGGCGAAAGCGGTGCTAGGTGCCTGTGCGATGCCGCTGGTCCTATTGATTGCGTCTGGCGGCGCGCGGTGACCGGCGAGTTGTGGGATAAGCCGTGCGATGGACGCTCGGCCTTAATTGAGGCGGCTCAAGAAGGGATTGCGTGCATCGTCGGGGGATTTAGAACGTGGCCGTGTGCGACTAAGACCGTATTTGCATTTCTGTGGTCTCGAGCCGGGCAGTCCTTGTTGAGCCCGGAGGAGCAATCGTTTGTACGGGAGCATGTGCCCTATACCGAGATTTTGGACGAAAGCACCCAGTTGTCGAGATTTGCCGAAAAGGACCGATGGATCGTCAAGCCGTGCGGCGGCTACAATGCGGTTGGCGTTGTCGCTGGTTTGGATGCCACGGAACAGGAATGGTCCCAGGTGCTTACTCGTGCTGCGGCCGCTGGGGCGATTGTACAGGAGTATGCTCAGCAGTATCAGACTCCCTGCTTGCGCGGAACGCTTGTCGATGGGCCGCATCGAGGAGAGGCGCCCAAAGGACTTGTGGATGATCTTGGTTTTGCGCCCGCTTCTAATATGGAAGGCTTGTATCTGTATCGCGGCCGTTTTGCAGGCGTGTACACACGTGTGGGCTTTGCCAACACCATAGGAGAGTGGACGAGCCGTTTGAACGTTGCGAGCTTTTTTGAGGAATAGCCGTTTCTTGGGGAGCCTTCCGTGGTTGCGGCGTTTGACGTGACGGGGAGATTTTGGCGAAGCCGGCGAGTCCAGTTCTATCTGGCGTTTTTGTTGCGGGGCTGGGCGTACGCTTGAGCTGGAGTCCTCTCCATGCGCTACCATGACAGGCAACGAATTTGACGAACGACCCGCCGAGCTTGCCTCGGCGGGCTTTTGGCGTTGCAATGCCGGAGGAACAGCATGCTCATTCACCGTATAGCCGCGCAGCTCTACACTGCCGAGGCGCTGCAGACCGTCGAGGCCGGGCTCGATTCTGGCGAGGACGTGACGCTGGCCGTGTCTCAGTCGGGCCGAACGCTTATGGCCGCCGCCCAGTTTGCGCGTCGTCCGCGCCCCACGGTCTACATCGTGAGTGGCGAGGATGCGGCCGATCGCGCCGCACGCAGTCTGGCCGCCTATGTGGGCCTGGCGCACGTGTGCCGCTTTCCCGAGCGCAAGGACTACCCTTGGCGCGAGCAGGCGCCCGACGACGCCGTGGTAGCCCAGCGCTGCGAGGCACTCGGGCGCATCGTGCGCGGCGACAACTGCATCATGGTCGCCTCGGCCCGCGCGCTGCTGCGTTGCGTGCCGCCAGTCGAGAGCCGCTACTGGGAGTCCACGACCTTCGCGGTGGGCGAGGAGATTCCTTTTGACGAGGTGCCGCAGCGCTTGGTGGGTATGGGCTACACCAATGCCGGCGCCGCCGACGCGCCCGGCCTGTTCCGTGTGCACGGCGACACCGTCGAGGTGTTTCCCGCGCAGGAAAAAGCGCCCGTGCGCATCGAGTTCTTCGGCGACGAGATCGATCGTATCCGCCGCATGGTGAGCTCCACGGGGCAGACCATCGGCAACGAGGACAGCATCGAGATCTTCCCGTGCCGCGAGCTGGCGCTTACCGACGAGGCCGTCCACAACATGCATGTGGCGCTCTACCGCGCCAGCCAGGACGACAGCAAGTTGGCGGCGCTGCTCGAGATGGTGGATGCGCGCATCGTCACGCCTGAGCTCGACCGCTTTTTGCCGGTGATGTACGGCCAGACCGTGAGCCCGCTATCGCATGTGAGCGGCAAGGCGCTCGTGGTTCTGTCCGAGCCGCGCTCGCTGTTCGACGATTGCCTGCGCGCCTACGAGGATATCGAGGCACGTGCCGGCGAGGCGGGGGTCGACCGTCTGGACGGCCTGTACGTGCGTGCCCAGCAACTCGACTTTGGTTCCCAGCAACGCCTGAACTATGTGAGTCTCATCCGCGCCGGCGGTGCGGTGACGGCCGAGCTCAAGATTGAGCAGCCTGCCATCGCAGGCTCGGACAACCGTTTTATGACGCGCATCCAGGAGGTCGTGGGCAAGCGCTATGCCTGCGTGTTTGCCATCCCCGACCGCGGCGCGCGCGAGTCGATGGAGCTCACCTTTGGCGACGAGGGCATTACCTTTGAGGAATCGCTGACCGCGGCGCCCGAAAACGCCGGCGCCATCGGCGACCGCGTGCGCGTGGCAGCGGCGGATTCCGCCGACCGTGCCGCACGCCAGGAGGCCCATGCTTCCATTCGCGAGCGAAAGGCCGATGCGCTCAACGCCCGTTCGCTCGAGGCGGGCGCCGCGCAGGCTGCCGCCGGCGCCGCCGTGCCCACCATCTCGCGCGGGCGCGTGACCTTTGTGGACGCTGCCCTGCCACAGGGCGTGGTGGTGCCCGACGCCAATTTGGCCGTGTTCTCGATTGCCGACCTCAACGCCCGCATGGATGCCAACCGCGCGCGCAGCCGCCGCAAGGTTGACATTACGCAGATCACCTTCCCGTTTAAGCCGGGCGACTACGTGGTGCACGCTACCCACGGCATCGCGCTCTTTAGCGAGATCGCGCGTCAGGAAGTGGGCGGCAAGGAACGCGACTACTTTTTGCTGGAATACGCCGATGGCGACAAGCTCTACGTGCCGCTGGAGCAGGTTGACCGCATTACGCGCTACGTTGGTCCCGACGGCGATAAACCGCGCTTGACCAGGCTCAACACCGCCGACTGGACGCGGGCCACCAACAAGGCGCGCAAGAATGCCAAAAAGCTGGCGTTTGACCTGGTCGACCTGTATACGCGCCGCTCGTCGATTACCGGTATCGCCTGTCCGCCCGATACGCCCGAGCAGATCGAGATGGAGCAGAGCTTCCCCTACGACGAGACGCGCGACCAGCTGGAGGCCATCGCCGACATCAAGGCCGACATGGAGGCGCCCAAGCCCATGGACCGCCTGCTGTGCGGCGACGTGGGTTTCGGCAAGACCGAGGTCGCCCTGCGCGCGGCCTTTAAGTGCGTGGACTCCGGCCGCCAGGTCATGGTGCTCTGCCCCACGACCATTCTGGCCCAACAGCACTACGAGACATTCTTTGAGCGTTTTGCCCCGTTTGGCCTGGAGGTCGAGGTGCTCAGCCGCTTCCGTACCCCGGCGCAGCAAAAGCGCGCGCTCAAGGCATTTGCCGAGGGCACGATTGATGTGCTGATCGGCACGCACCGCTTACTTTCTGCCGATGTGAACCCCAAGAACCTGGGTATGGTGATCATCGACGAAGAGCAGCGCTTTGGTGTGCAGCACAAGGAGCAGCTCAAAAACCTGCGCGAGCAAATCGACGTGCTCACACTCTCGGCAACGCCTATTCCGCGAACCATGCAGATGGCCACGAGTGGCGTGCGCGACATGAGCCTGATCACCACACCGCCCACCGGGCGTCGTCCCGTGATCGTGCACGTGGGGGAGTACGACCCCGATGTGGTGAGTGCGGCGATTCGCCTGGAGGTGGGCCGCGGCGGCCAGGTGTACTACGTGTCCAACCGCGTCAAGACCATCGACGACGCCGTGGCGCGCGTGCACGAGGCCGCGCCCGAGGCGCGCGTGGGCGTGGCGCACGGCAAGATGAGCCCGCGCGAGGTCGAGGACGTGATGATCGAGTTCGCGACCAAGAAGATCGACGTGCTTATCGCCACGACCATCGTGGAGAGCGGCATCGACAACGCAACGGCCAACACGCTCATCATCGAGGATTCGCAGCGTCTGGGTCTGGCACAGCTCTACCAGCTCAAGGGCCGTGTGGGCCGTTCTGCCACGCAGGCATACGCGTACTTTATGTTCCCCGGCGAGCTGCCGCTCACCGAGGAGGCGACGGCGCGCCTGACCGCACTGTCCGAGTTCCAGGACCTGGGCAGCGGCATGCGCATTGCCATGCGCGACCTGGAGATTCGCGGCGCCGGCTCGCTTATGGGGGCCGAGCAGCACGGCAACCTGTCGAGCGTGGGCTTTGACCTGTTTACGCAGATGCTGGGCCAGGCTGTGGCCGAGGCGCGCGGCGATGACGACGCCGGCGTGGAAGCGGCGAGCGTGGGTATTAATCTGCCGGCCGACTACTTCTTGTCCGAGGAGTACCTGCCGGCGGTGGACCAGCGCGTGCTCGTGTACCGCAAGCTCGCAGCGGCCGAGGACCTGGAGAGCATCGATGAGGTGCAGGAAGAGACCGAGGCCGCGCATGGCGAGCTGCCGTTGGCAGGACTCAACCTGTTCAATCGCGCACGAATCCGCATTCGCGGCGAGCGCCTGGGGCTCGAGAGCGTCACGCTCAGCGGCGGTCGCATCACGTTTTTGGGCGTCGACGTGCCCAAGAAGGTGGCCTTTGAGCTAAAGACCCGCTATGGCGCGGTGAACTTCCCCAAGAGCCGCAAACTGTCGGTGCCCTACAAGGCGGGCGCCGGCGCGGGCAGCGGCCTGGGTCGCGGTCTCGACGCCAACGACGGTACCGGCCCCGTGGCCGCGGCACTCATGCTGTTGCAGCAGTTGGGTGCGAGCGACGACGACTAACGGGTCGACGCTGCAAACGCCCCATTTGGGCACTCTGGTTCCATCGAAAGGAAAGCATGTTCGGATACATCTATAAGAAAGATGTCGCCATTATCGCGGTTGTCCTGTGCCTTTGTCTGGGCGTGGGCAGCTTCTTTGATTATCAGATCTCGAGTGCGCTGTTCAACATCGGCAGCATGTACGGTCGCTTTGTCGAGGCGGCCGGCGAGCTGCCGTTCGAGCTGACGGCGAGCGTCGCGGGCGTCATGCTCGTGCGCTCGGTACGCCCCGATTCCAAGGCGAGCAAGTGGCTCGCCGCGCTGGGCGTTCTGATCAACGTGTGCCTGGTCGGCTACGAGATTATCGGATCGCTGCGCGTCGGCGGCAAGCTCATCGCGTTTCAGCTGGTGCTGACGTTTGTGCTGGTCATTGCGGTTAACGTTATTGCCTATCGCCTTACGCGCGACACCGCGCCCGACGAGCTCACGCGCTGGGCGTTGATGGTACTTGCCGTGTGGGTCGCTCAGGCCATTATCCTCAACGTGATCGTCAAGCCGCTGTGGTCGCGCCCGCGCATGCGCGTGATCGAGGTGACGCCGGGGCTCAATTTTCAGCCGTGGTGGGTGATCGGCAATCCCGACAAGTGGACCTATATCGCCGCTGGCGTGATCAAGGACGGCTTCAAGTCGTTTGCGAGCGGACACACGGCGCACGCGGCGATCGGCCTTATGCTCGCCGGGCTTCCCGCAGCGGCCTTTAAGGAAAAACCTTCGCGTCGCCGGGCGGTCTTTTGGACGGCGGCTGTGGTCTCGGCACTCGTCGCCTTTGGTCGTATCGTGATCGGAGCTCACTTTTTGAGCGACGTGAGCTGCGGCTTTGCCCTGGTGTTGGCGCTTGAGTGCCTTGCCGCGCGCGTTGCCTATCCCAACGGCGTACAATAGCCCCGTTTGAATCATCGGGCCCGTGCCCGGCTAGAGAGGATTGCCATGCTCGCGTTTAACAACGACTATTCCCACGGCGCACATCCGGCAGTGCTGCAGGCGCTCGTCGACACCAACATGGAGCCGCAGCCCGGCTACGGTACCGATGCGCACACCGAGCGTGCCAAGCAGCTTATCCGCGAGGTCTGTCAGGCGCCCGACGCCGACGTGTTTTTTCTGGTGGGCGGCACGCAGGCCAACGCGACGGTGATCGACATGCTGCTCGCGCCGTACGAGGGCGTCGTTGCTGCTGAGACTGGCCACGTCGCCTGCCATGAGGCGGGCGCTATCGAGTTTGGCGGCCACAAGGTGCTCACCATTTCCGGCTACGAGGGCAAGATGCACGCCGAGGACCTTGAGAACTATATCCAGGTGTTCTACGAAAACGAGAGCTACGAGCACACGGTGTTCCCGGGTGCCGTGTATGTGAGCCTATCGACCGAGTACGGCACGCTGTACTCCAAGGCCGAGCTCGCGGCGATTCACGCGGTGTGCCAGAAGCGCGAGATTCCGCTGTTTGTGGATGGCGCCCGCCTGGCCTATGCGCTGGCGGCCGATGAGTGCGACATTACCCTGCCCGAGCTGGCGCAGCTGTGTGACGTGTTCTACATCGGCGGCACCAAGTGCGGCGCGCTTTGCGGCGAGGCCGTGGTGTTTTGCGGCATGCGCGCTCCGGCGCATCCCATTCCGCGCATTAAGCAGCACGGTGCGTTGCTGGCCAAGGGTCGCCTGACGGGCGTGCAGTTTGAGGCGCTCTTTACCGACGGCCTGTATTTTGAGATTGGTCGCCAGGCGATTGAGACCGCTCAGGCGCTTCGTCGCGTGCTGCACGAGCGCGGCTACCAGTTCTTCTTGGAGACGCCGACCAACCAGCAGTTCGTGATTCTGCCCAACGAGGACATGGCCCGCATTCGCGAGCATGCCTCGATTGAGTACTGGGAAAAGTACGACGAGACCCACACGGTGGTGCGCTTTTGCACCAGCTGGGCCACGACGCAGGAGGACATCGACGCGCTGGCGGCTGTCCTGTAGCCTGATGTAATGACGAGAGGCCGCCTTGCGCTTGGATTTGGCGCAGGGCGGCCTTTGCTTTTGGGGGAGAAGGGTTGTATGACCGAGATGTCCGAGCCGACGATTCGCCTGGCGACGCCCGAAGACGCGCCGGCGTTGCTTGCCATCTATGAGCCGTATGTGCGCCAGACGGCGATTACCTGCGAATACGAGGTGCCGAGCGTTGAGGAGTTCGCCGGGCGTATCGAGCGTACGCTCAAGCGCTATCCGTATTTGGTGATGGAGTTGGACGGGCGTCCGGTGGGCTATGCCTATGTGAGTCCGCTCAACAGCCGCGAGGCATACGACTGGTCGGTCGAGACATCGATCTACCTGGCGCGCGACGTGCGCCACGGCGGGCTGGGCCGCAAGCTGCACGATGCGCTCAAGCAATGCCTGATCGCGATGGGCATCACCAACATGTGCGCGCTCATTGCCGTGCCGCACGACAAGGACGACGAGTATCTAACGCACAACAGTCAGGATTTCCATGCCCATATGGGATATCGCCTGGTGGGCGCCTTTGACCGCTGCGCCCAAAAGTTCGGCCGCTGGTACGACATGTGCTGGATGGAGCTGGTCCTTGCCGAGCGCACGCCCAACCAGCCTAAGCCAACCTGGTTCCCCGATCTCCTCGCCTAAAACCACCACGAAGGTGCCTGTCCCCTTTGTGGTGGTTTTGGCAGGTTAGCCGATGGGCTCGGTGTATTTGGCGCGGTCGGTGCGCTGGATGCGCTTGGAGACATGGAGCGGGCGGCCGTCGGTGTCGTAGACGTAGTCGGTGATCAGGATCAGCGCCTGCCCACGCTCAACGTTGAGCAAAAACGCCTCGTTTTGCGAGGCATAGCACACCTCAAAGGTCTTATGTCCCTGTGCCGGCGCGCGATGGAATTCCTGGCGCAGCGTGGCGTAGAGCGAACCGTTGATATCGCGGTCGATGAGTGCTTCAAAGCTCGGTGGTAGATAGGTGGTCTCCAGGCACAGTGGCGCATCGTCCAGATAACGCAGACGGACAAGTTTGACGAGCTTGCTGCCCACGGCGGCATCAAAGAACTTGGCTATGCTGCCGCCCGCCTTGGTAAAGCCCGAGTCCACCGTGCGCGTGGTGGGCTTCATGCCCTGACCCTGGACCTGCGCCGTATAGCTCGAAAACACCAGGTTGTTCTCGTGGAGTGCCGGCGTGTCGGCCACAAAGGCGCCGCGCCCGCGCTCGGTTCGAACCAGACCCTCATCAACGAGCACCTTAAGGGCATGGCGTACGGTGCTGCGCGACAGCCCCGATTCGTCCATGAGTTCCATCTCGGACGGCAGCTTGTCTCCGCGCGCGTAGGTGCCGGCGGCGATGCGGTCGCGCAACATGCCCGCCAAGCGCTCGTACTGGCTCAGTTTCTTTTTAGATGAAGCGTTCATGCGATCAACCTGTATCTAACTTGTATGAATATCTAATCAGGCATGTATTCAATACGACAACAAAACCGCTGGTAGCCAATTATCAAAAACCGCATCAGCAAAATTTCTAAGACAAATATAGCATACAACTAGTCGACATAACCAAAACATGTATGTAACTTGTATGCCATCGAGAGCATCAAACGAGAAGAAAGGCTGATGCGCGATGACTACTCAGGAACAGGTTAAGGACGTCGTCTCCCAGGTTTTGGCTGACAAGGCAGACAAGGACGGCATCAAGCGCGTCGTGTGGATTGGCGCCGGCGGATCCAACGGCGGCAACTATCCTGCCCAGTACTTTATGGAGCACGAGGCCACGCAGGTCGTGAGCTCCAGCTATACCAGCAACGAGTTCGTGCACGCAACCCCTGCCTACGTTAACGAGAACACCCTGGCCGTCGTCGTGTCCATGCGCGGCACCAAGGAGACCATCGTCGCCGCACAGGTCGCCAAGGACCACGGCGCCAGCACCATCGCCATCTATGTTGACGAGTCCGGCCTCACCGAGGTCTGCGACTACAAGATCCAGTATGACAGCCTGGCCGTCGACGAGTCCTGCATGGGCCGCACCAACTCCGCCGTCGTGACCATGATCGCCATGGAGCTTACGCAGCAGACCGAGGGCTATGCCGAGTACGAGACCGCCATGGCCGCCTTCGACTTGGTCGACCCTATCTATCGCAAGGCCGTCGAGTACACTCGTCCGCTCGCTGCCAAGTGGGCCGAGCAGAACGCCGACAAGCCCTGCATCAACGTCATGGCTCAGGGCCCGCTCTTTGGTGCCGCCTACGTCTTTAGCATCTGCAACGTGCAGGAGATGCTGCAGATCGACTCCTGCACCATCAACACCTGCGACTTCTTCCACGGCCCCTTCGAGATTCTGGACAAGCGCACCTCGCTGTTCCAGCTCATCAGCGTCGGCCGCAGCCGCTGCAACGACGAGCGCGGCATCCGCTTCGTCAACCAGTACGGTGGCGAGCGCGTCTATCAGCTCGACGCCAAGGAGCTCGGCCTCAATGACATCAAGGACAGCGTGAGCGAATACTTCAACCACCTGATCTTTGCCCCGATTCTCAACAACGTGTACATGCGCGCGCTCTCTGCCGTCACCCACAAGGACTACATGACGCGACGCTACATGTGGAAGCTGGATTACTAGGGGATATTGGTTCCGCCGTTCTACCGAACGGCGGACCGGCCGACGCTGCGCACCCGGCATTTGGCCAATCTGCCGTTCAATTTCAAAGGCGCGACCAGAAGGTCAGCGCCTTTTCATTTCACGGCACCTTGGCTCAAATGACGGGCGCTCGCTGACATTGCCAAAACGTCGGCGTTGCCGTGGTCGGCACTTGGGGACGTTCCTTTTGTGCTGGCACTTGGGGACACTCCTGGGAATCATTTCCTCGTTCGCCGATTTGTGTCTTGAAAAATGTATATAACGACTATAACGTAGTGTGAAACATATTGGAAACAATATCGAGGAGGCTGCGTTGAAGAAAAGCAATCTGGGCTACGTGCTGGTGCTGGTCGCCGCGCTTATGTGGGGCAGCATCGGAATCTTTGTAAACGGCATCTCGGCCATGGGCGTTTCGTCCCAGAGCATGGCTGCCTTTCGCTTGTTGGTCGGAGCGCTTATCTTGGCGCCGGTCCTGATGTTTATGGGCTGCCGTCCGGGTGAGGGGTCTACCGTGGCTCAGGGTCCCCTGGCCCTGTTCAAGGCAAGCCCTAAAGAGCTTGTTCCCTGCGCACTTGTCGGTATCGTTGGTCTGGCCGCCGCCAACACCTGCTATTACGAGTGCATGGGCGAGGTCGGCATGTCCACGGCCTCGGTGCTGCTCTATACCTCGCCGGTGTTTGGCGTCGTGCTCGGTCGCGTGCTTTATCGCGAGGACGTGACCCCCAACAAGCTCGTTGCCATTGTCTTCAACATCGTTGGCTGCGTGCTTGCAGTGACCAATGGCGACCTTTCTGGTTTTCATTTTTCGGTTTGGGGCGTCACGTCGGGCGTGATTGCAGGCCTTTGTGGTGCGTCGCTCGCGGTGTTTAGCCGGATAGCAACCAAGACGGTCCACCCGCTGGCTGTCACGTTTTGGGGCTTTGTTTTTGGCGGTGCGGTTATGGCGGCTATCGCGGCTCCGTGGCCGGATGTCGCCGCGGCAATGTCGCCACAGCTGCTGCTGCTGTTCCTTGGCTTTGGACTCATCCCCACAGCTGTGGCCTACATCTTATATATGCAGGGTCTGTCCATGGGGCTCGAGACATCGAAAGTTCCCGTCGTAATGTCATTCGAGACGGTCGTCACCGTACTGTTGGGCATTGGTGTCTACGCCGAGCCCGCCGGCGCGATCAAAGTCTTGGGCATCGTGCTGGTGCTCGCGTCCATCCTGATTATGAATACCGACTTCTCTAAGCTGCGCAACAGCGTGTTTGTCGGTCATGTCATTGAGAGCATGACCTTTAAGCCCAACGCGTGGTGGACGGAGAAATCGCAGGACATGGATCTGTTTAAGGAACGCACCGGCATTGCGCTGGAACCCACCGTGCAGGAAAGCCCCTGGTACTTCGTGCGATAGAGGATTGTGTGCGGCGTCTGACCTGGGGTTATCCAGCCAGCGCCTGCCTATCCAGCCCCAACGTTTCAAGTACGTTAAACCCGTCAACGGTCGATTTTCACCCGCGAACGGTCTTTATACTAATTAGCAATATAAGCAACGTATAAGACGTTATAATGACCATAACGAAAAGGAGGAGGCAAGATGAATCAGATCATTCTCGCATCTCATGGCGGCCTGGCCGCAGGCGCCAAAGACACGCTCGAGATGGTTCTCGGCGACGTGTCGAACGTCCACGTCGTGTCGCTTGCTCGTGACGACAAGGAGCCCATCACCAATAAGGTTGAGGCTATGATCGCCACGTTCAACGCGGACGACACCGTCTATGTGCTGACCGATATGCTCGGCAGCTCGGTCAACAACAGCATGGTCGAGCTTTCCAAGAACGGCACGAAGTTCACGGTGATCAGCGGTTTCAACATCCCGCTGGCGCTCACGCTCGCTATGAGCCCCGTCCCCGTCAAGGGCGCCGAGCTCGCGGCCCTCATCAACGAGGCCCGCACCGGTCTGACCAACCCCAACGCACCGGTCGAGGCCGCCGCGGCTCCCGCCAAGAAGGCCAAGGCGTCCCGTCACAGCTCCGGTCCCGCCAAGATCGTCCTCGCACGTCTTGACTACCGTCTGCTGCACGGCCAGGTCGTCTTTACCTGGACCACCAAGGTTCAGGCCGAGCGCATCATCGTCGTCGACAACGCTGCCGCCAACGATGACATCAAGAAGGGCGCTCTTAAGCTGGCCAAGCCCCAGGGCGTGCGCCTGAACGTCTTCACCGTCGAGCGTGCCCTCGCCAAGATGGACAAGCTCAACACCCTCGGCGAGCGCGTCATGTTCGTCTTTGGCAACACTGCCGAGATGCTGCAGTTCTGCCAGGGCTACAAGCTCGACGCCATCAACCTGGGCGCCACCGCCAACCACGACGGTGCCGATCAGATCGGCGGCAAGGACAGCTCCGTCTTCCTCGACGCCACCCAGAAGGCCGACGTCAACCAGCTGCTCGACATGGGCATCAAGCTCTACGTCCAGCAGACCCCTACGTATCAGAGCGTCGACATCGACGCCAAGCTGTAATCAACCAGGCTTTTGCCTGACTGAAAGGAGAAGGGTATGAATACGTTCATCAGTGCGGTGCTCGTCGGCCTCGTCGGCGTGTTCTGCATGTGGGACTCCCGCCTGCTCGGTCGTCTTAACTTCGAGCAGCCCCTCGTTGGCGCTACGCTCGTCGGTCTGCTGTTGGGCGATGTGCCCACCGGCCTTGCCGTCGGTGCCGCCGTCGAGCTCGTGTCCATGGGCCTGGTGCAGGTCGGCGCCGCCGTTCCGCCCGATATGGTCCTGGGCGGCATCGTGGCCGCTGCCTTTGCGTGCCTGACCGATGCTTCCGCCGAGACCGCCATGACGATCGCCATCCCGGTCGCCGTCCTGGGTCAGCTCCTCGGCATCGTGTTCCGTTCCATCATCGCCGCCCTCACCCATGTGGCAGATAGCGCGATCGATAACGGTAAGTTCAAGACCGCCTACCGTATGCACATCTGCGCCGGCTCCGGTCTGTACGCCATCATGTACTTCCTGCCGATCTTCCTCGCCGTCTTTGTTGGCACCGACCTGGTTCAGGCCATCGTCAACATGGTTCCCGAGTGGCTGTCCACTGGTCTTAACGTTTCGACCAAGATCATGACCGCCTACGGCTTGGCCCTGCTGCTCACCATGATGATCAAGAAGGGTATGACTCCGTTCCTGTTCATCGGTTTCCTGCTCGCCGCTTACCTCAACCTGTCCGTCATCGCGGTCGCTCTGATCGGTGTGTGCCTGGCTGTCGTCTTCATGGGCTTCAAGTTCAACGGTTCCCATGCAGCCGCCGGTGTTGATTCCGACTACGATCCGCTCGAAGACGACGAAGACTAAGGAGGAACACACTATGGCAACCGCAACCAAGGACGTGTCCCTGAACAAGAAGGTCAGCCAGTTCTTCTGGCGCTCCTGGGCCATCCAGGCCTCTTGGAACTACGAGCGTCAGATGAACATGGGCTTCCTCTACGGCATGGTTCCCACGCTCGATCGCCTCTATCCGGATGAGTCCGACCCCAAGCAGCTCGCTGCGAAGAAAGAGGCTTACCACCGTCACATGGCGTTCTACAACTGCACCCCGCAGACGAGCGCTTTCATCCTGGGCCTCTCCGCCTCCATGGAGGAGGAGTACGCCAAGGATCCCGAGAACTTCGATCCCGATTCGATCAACGCGGTCAAGACCTCCCTCATGGGTCCGCTTTCCGGCATCGGTGACTCCTTCTTCCAGGGCACCATCCGCGTTATCGCCTTTGGCCTGGGCGTTCAGCTGGCTCAGCAGGGCTCCATCATGGGCCCGATCCTGGCCATGCTCATCTCCATCGTCCCCTCTGTGCTGATCACCTGGTTCGCAGCCAAGATGGGCTATCAGGGCGGCCACGAGTACCTGAGCAAGCTTCAGGGCGGCGACCTCATGGAAAAGCTCATGTATGTCTGCGGCATCGTGGGTCTTATGTCCGTGGGCGGCATGATCGCTACGCTGATTGGCGCCACCACCCCGCTGCAGTTCGCTGAGGGCACCGTCGTTATCCAGGACATCCTGGACGGCATGATGCCCCAGATGATCTCCCTTGGCCTCACTGGCCTTATGTACTGGCTCATCAAGAAGAACGTCAACACCGGTTGGCTTCTCGTGATCGCCATCGTGGGCGGCATCGCCCTCTCCGCGGCCGGCATCCTGGCCTAGTCGCGACCAAGCGTCTAACCGCTTTTCCCCGGGGGCCTGCCTGGCATCCCATACCCCAGGCAGGCTTCCATTCCCAAAATGCGACAATGGGACAGTCCCCTTGTCGCATCCTCAACGGACCGGCGACTCGGTCCAAACCACGGTAACCCTGCGAGCGCCCGGCAATGTGGCGCCGCAAAAATTGAAAGGAATGTGTCAGATGTACGAGATCGACCTTAACCTCCCTAAGCAGATCGTCGCTGACGTCCTGTCCAACCACGAGATCCACAGCGTCGCCTTCGTCGGCTGCGGTGCCTCCATGTCCGACCTTTACCCCGCCAAGTACTTCTTGGCCAACAACACGGACAAGCTGAACGTTCAGATCTTCACCGCTAACGAGTTCAACTACGACACGCCTTCCTGGGTCAACGAGCACACCTTCGTGATCACCTGCTCCCTGGGTGGCTCCACGCCCGAGACCGTCGAGGCCAACAAGACCGCCAAGAAGCACAACTGCCCGGTCGTCTCCCTCACCAACAAGGCTGGCTCCGCTCTGACCGTCGACGCTGACTACGTCATCGTTCACGGCTTCCACGCCAACTTCGCTGCCAAGTGCGAGAAGCCTGGCTATGCCATCGCTCTTGCTGTCGAGATCCTTCAGCAGACCGAGGGTTATGACCACTACGAGGACATGATCACCGGCCTCACCAACGTCTTCGAGCTCTGCGAGAACGCCGCTCAGTCCTGCAAGAAACTCGCCAAGAAGTTCGCCGAGGACTTCAAGGACGACAAGATGATCTACTTCATGGCTTCCGGTGCCTCCGAGAAGATGGCTTATTCTCACGCTGCCTTCCTGTTCACCGAGATGCAGTGGATCGACGCCGCCGCCTACAACACCGGCGAGTACTTCCACGGCCCGTTCGAGGTTTCCACCGAGGGTAAGCCCTACGTCTTCTTCATGTCCGATGGCGCTACCCGTCCGATGGACGCCCGCGCCCTCACCTTCCTTAAGCGCATGGGCGCCAAGGTCGCTCTGATCGACTCCAAGGACTACGGCCTGGCTGACGCCGTGCCCGCGAGCGTCGTCACCTACTTCAACCCGCTGCTGCACCTCGCCGTTATGCGCGAGTACGGCAACCAGATCGCCGAGGCCCGTCAGCACCCGCTGACCATGCGTCGCTACATGTGGAAGCTTTCCTACTAATCACAAGTAAGTAGACCTTACGGGTTGATTGAGAGGGGATGGGGTTTGCGCCCCGTCCCCTTTTTTGCTTTGGGGAGGGCACGCCTGTCGCGTCGCAAAACCCAAGATAAAACCTACCAAAATAAACCTGTCTCTTTTTGGCAGGTGGGAGGAGATGCGTATGATCAAAGCAGTGCTGTTTGACATGGACGGCGTGCTGGTCGATACCGAGTGGTTCTACAACCGTCGCCGCGTGGCGTTTATGGAGGAGAAGGGGTTCCACTTTGACGAGATCCCCGATCTTTCGGGGTCTAACGAGCCCGCCATTTGGGAGGCGCTGGTGCCCGACGATATTGAGCTGCGCGAGCGTCTGCGCGTGGAGTACAAGCAGGTCTATAGCCCGGACCACCCCGTTCCGTATGCCGAGCTGCTCAACGAGCAGACGGAACCGGTGATGCGTGAGCTACATGAGCGCGGCGTGAAGTGCGCCATCGCGAGCTCGTCCTATCGCGAGCTGATCGACGAGCTGGTGGAGATTGCCGGTATCGCCGACGTGCTGGACTACACCATCAGCGGTCACGAGTGCAGTGCGTTTAAGCCCGACCCCGAGATCTACTTGCGTGCCATGGAGGCGCTGGGGGTGGAGCCTGCCGAGTGCCTGGTTATCGAGGACTCGCCTTTGGGCATCGAGGCTGGCAAGCGCTCCGGCGCCCGCGTCCTGGCGCTGCGTCCGCACGAGGGTGTCAACCTCGATCAATCGCGAGCCGATGCCGTTATCGATAATCTGACCGAAATTTTGGCCGCTTTGTAGCGTTAATCCGCCGCGAGAAGCACTGATTCACGCGTCTTTTGCTGCTGATTGGCTTAATTTGTCATCTATTTGGATCCGTTTGGCTTCGATTCGGATTAAGTGAGTAGACTTTTTGGTGCAGGACGAGCACAAAGCGCATCTGCTCTAGTAAAACCGCAGGTCACAGGGGTGGCGGTTTTGGGTGTGCTTTGCAGGTCGCGTAAAGTCTACTCACTTGTAATTTGGGCCTTTGGTCGTGGGGTTGCTGGTCCCGCTTTGGTTGTCGAGAGAGGGTGAATTGAAGCGCCCCCGCACGCTCCATGCTACAATCGCGGACATACCCCACAACTACATCTGCCTTCGAAAGGAGCCTGCGTGGCGAACGCCATCGATCAGCTCACGGACCGAGTGCTCGTACTCGGCCGCCTCACCATCGTCCGCCGCGCTATTACTGCCGTGGCGGTCACGATTTCCGCCGTTCTCCAGACATTCCTGATCCAGGCGTTCATTCAGCCCGCCGACTTGCTTCCGAGCGGCCTCACCGGCGTTGCGGTCCTGCTCGATCGCGTTACCTCGCTGGGCGGCGTTCACATCGACATCTCGCTCGGTATGCTCGCGCTCAACATCCCCGTGGCGCTCCTATGCTGGAGCGGCATCAGCAAGCGCTTCGTCATCTTCTCGATGATGCAGGTCGTGCTCTCGTCGCTGTTCCTCAACGTCTTTCACTTCGCTCCATTTTTGGGCGACAAGATCATGCTAATCATTTTTGGCGGCGTGGTCTCGGGTCTGGGCGCTGCCATCGCACTTAAATCCGGCGCATCCACCGGCGGCACCGACTTTATCGCGCTGTGGGTCTCCAACCACACGGGCAAGACCATCTGGGGCGTCATCTTTGGTTTCAACTGCTTTATCCTGGCGATCTTTGGCTTTATGTTTGGCTGGGACAAGGCGGCGTATTCCATCGTATTCCAGTTTATTTCGACCAAGACCATCGACAGTTTCTATCGTCGCTACGATCGCGTGACGCTGCAGATCACGACGCGTAAGGCAGACGAGGTCATGACTGCCTACGTAAACCATTTTCAGCACGGCATTAGCTGCGCCGAGGTCGTCGGCGGATATAGCCGCGAAAAGATGTACCTGCTGAACACCGTTGTCTCGACCTACGAGAGTCAGGACATTATCAAGCTGGTGTGCGACGTTGATCCCGGCGCCGTGATCAACGTGTTCCACACGCTCAACTTTGTGGGCGGCTGGTGGGGTGGTCATGTCGACGAGCCCATGCCCACGGCCGTTCCCGATCCCGACAAGCCCGCACGCATGGCCAGCAGGCAGGCGCGCCTCAGCGAACAGGACAGCCTGCAGCAGGACGACGGCAAGTAGGGTATTGGCATTTTGCCGGTCCTGCGCAACCCATCCGAACGAGCCCCCCCGAAAGCCCCGTTGCTTTCGAGAGGCTCTCGTTTGCCCAGATAAAACCTACCAAAATGAAGCTGTCGCTTTTTGGTAGGGAGGGTGTATCGTTTTATCATTATGAGGTAATATGAAACTAGACGTTATATACGTATTAGTTATTTCGATATTTCGATAAGAGTGATTAGATATGCCTGCGCCCAAAAATGCACCGCTTTACCAGCAGATTTACGACGAAATCAAGGATGCGATCGAGAAAGGTGTTTATGCACCCAAGGAACGTATTCCGTCCGAGCTTGAGCTAGCCGAGCAGTACGACGTGAGCCGCATTACGGTGCGCCGCGCTGTCGAGGAGCTGTGCTCCGATGGCTACCTGGTTAAGCAGCAGGGCCGTGGCACCTTTGTCTCCACGCCGCACATCAACCGTCAGTTTCACGCCTCGACGCTGCAGACGTTTACCGCGCTGTGTGCCGGCAACGGCATGAAGGCCGGTGCGCACGTGATCGATCGCCAGATCGTTCCGGCGCGCCAAAACGAGATGGAGTTCTTTGGCCTGCAGAAGGATGCGCTGCTGCTGCATATCAAGCGCGTGCGTACGGCCGACGGCGAGCCCATCTTTGAGGAGAACATCTTTGTGCCGTTTGATGCCTACCGCGAGCTGTTGACGGCCGATCTTGAGGACAAGTCGATTTTTGCCGAGGTCGAGCGTGTTGGCGGAACGCCGATTGTCTCGGTTGGCTACCGCACGGTCGAGGCCGTTCGTGCCAATACCGAGCAGGCGGCCGAGCTGGGCATTGCTCCGCACGATCCGCTGCTCAACCTGCGTGCCGGCTTCACGGGCCCCAATGGCGAGCCGGTCCTGATGGGTAAGCAGTACTACGTGGGATCGCGCTACGTTATGGTCATGTAAGTTACGCGGTTTTACCAAACCGCGTAACGGCTCGACGCTCCACCTTTGGTTCCGTCGTTCTAACGAACGACGGACCGGTCGACGCTGCAAACGCCCCTAAGCGGCAATCTGACGTTCAATCGTCGGGCATGACCAGAAGGTCAATGCCCTCCTCTT